>NZ_JBHIWJ010000117.1:0-11771 GCF_041987595.1 Sphingobium sp.
GGTGACAGAGCGCCGCCAGCACGTCGCCGAAATGGAACGGCGGGCGACGGAGGCGGACACCAAACTCTCCCGGCTCTATGAGGCGATCGAGAACGGGCTGGTCGATTTGGGCGATTCATCGCTCAAGGCGCGGATCGCGGAGCTGACTGTTCTCCGCGATCAGGCCAGAGGCGATGCCGAGCGCGCGGTCGCGCACATCGAGCGGATCAGCCCGGAGATCACGGTCGAGAGCCTTCACGCCTTCGCGCTGGTCGCCAAACGCAAGCTCCGCCACGACGATGGCTCCTATGCGCGAAACCATATTCGGGCGGTGGCACAGCGGGTCGAGGTCCACAGCAAGACGGATGTGCGAATCTGCGGCACGCGCACCGAGTTGCTGCGCACCCTCACCGCCGTCTCTGGCGTAGAGGCGGCGGTGCTAGGGACTCGGGCTTTTGGACCGAAATGGTGCCCAGAAGAGGACTCGAACCTCCACGACCTTGCGATCGCCAGCACCTGAAGCTGGTGCGTCTACCAATTCCGCCATCTGGGCACGGGGTAGGAGCGCGCAACTAGCCGCTGGCCGGAGGGCTGTCAACGCGCTCCATGCATTATTTTTTATTTTTCTGGTTTCCCTGCAAAGGGCTTCTTACGGCATGGCTGAACGCGCCTACCGGCCAGTGGAGAACTGCCATGAACAGCCTTAACCCGCCTTCTTTCCTCGCGCGCCCGGACGGCCTGCATCTGGCCTACCGGCATACACAGGGCAGGGGACCAACCCTTGTCTTCCTGCCCGGCTACATGTCTGACATGGAAGGCGGAAAGGCCGTTGCGCTGGATATATGGGCGGGGGAGCAGGGGCGGGCCATGCTGCGCCTCGATTATGCCGGCAATGGCGCGAGCGAGGGGCGGTTCGAGGATGGCACGCTGGCGAGCTGGCGCGACGATGCGCTGCTGCTGATCGATATATTGACGCAGGGCCCGGTGGTGCTGGCCGGCTCCTCCATGGGCGGATGGCTGGCGCTGCTGATCGCGCTGGCGCGCCCGGATCGGGTGGCGGGCCTGGTCGGGATCGCGGCGGCGCCCGATTTTACCGAATGGGGCTTCACCGACGCGGATAAGGCGCTGCTGGCGACCGAGGGGCGGATAGCCGAGCCGACGCCCTATGGCGACGCCCCTTATGTGACTACGCTTGCTTTCTGGGAATCGGGACAGGCGCACCGCCTGATGGACAGCGAGATCGCGATCGATTGTCCCGTCCGTTTGCTTCAGGGGCAGGAGGATGCGGACGTGCCCTGGCGGACGGCGCTGCGCCTTGCGGAAATGTTGCGTTCATCCGACGTGCAGACGCTGCTGATTAAGGACGGCGATCATCGTCTTTCCCGCGCCCCGGACATTGCGCTGTTGATCCGGACGGTCGCCAGCCTTTTGGACAGCCTCTGATGCCTTTCTTTCTTCCGCTGCTGCTGCTCGCCCCACAGGCCTATGATCCGGAGATCGAGGCGGTGATGAACCGCAAGCGCAAGGAGAAGGCGCAGGCCGCCGCTTCTGCCCCCGCCGCGCCGGCAACGTCCCCGCAGGCAAGCGATGGGCGCATTCCGGTGCCGGACAAATATGCCGCGAAATTTCAGGCCTGCCTCGATCAGGCGATTGAATCGCCGGAGAAGGGCGCCGCCTTCGCTCAGCAATGGCGGATCGAGGGCGGCAGTTTCTATGCGCGCAACTGCATGGGCTTCGCCTATGCCCGGGCGGAGCGCTGGGCGCCCGCCATCATCTCCTTCGAACAGGGCGCGGAGGAGGCCGAGCGCAATGGTGAGATGGTGCAGAGCGGTCGTCTGTGGGCGCAGGCGGGCAATGCGGCGCTGGCCAGCGGTGATGCCGCCAAGGCGCGCGATGATTTCGATGCGGCGCTGGCGCGGGGCTTGCCCGACGGCGTGGAAAAGGGAGAGGTTCATCTTGACCGCGCTCGCGCTCTGGTGGCGCTGAATGACGGCAAGGGTGCGCGTCAGTCTCTTGATGTCGCGCTGGACCAGGTGCCGCAGGACCCGCTGGCCTGGCTCCTGTCGGCGACGCTGGCCCGGCGATCGGGGGAAATGAAGCTGGCGCAGGCGCATATTGCGCGGGCGGTGCAGTTGTCGCCGGACGATGCCTCGGTCGCGCTGGAGGAGGGGAACATCGCCATTCTCACCGATCAGGAGGATGTGGCCCGCTACGCCTGGCAGCGTGCGGCGAAACTGGCTCCGGACGCGCCTGCGGGAAAGGCGGCAGCTGACAATCTGACGCGCTTGCCAGCGTCCAAAGCCGCGCCCTGATCGCCGCGTCGAGCCGCCTTCAGTTCAGATAGAAATCGACGGTCGTGACGACGCGCACCTTCTTGTAGGGCGTATCGCTGGCGCCGTCGGCTTCTCCGTCACGCGGTTCGATGGAGAAATAACCCTGGGTAGCGCTCTTGATGCCGCCCACGCTGGAGCCGCTGTCGCGGGCGAACTGCTCGGCGGCGGCGCGGGCATCCCTGGTGGCCAACGCCACCATCGGCGGCTTGATGTCGTTCAGTCGGGTGAAGCTGTACCGCATGCCCGTCCCTTCCTGAAGGGTGACGCCGCGCCGGACGAGGTCGAACTGCTGCGCGACGGCGCGCTGGGCACGGGCGATATCGGTCGTCCGCAGCAGCATGCGCTGGGTGATGGTGATCGTGTTGACGCCATTGTTGATATACTGGTTGACCCCCGCGCCGGTCGCCGTCAACGCATCGGGCCTGAAGCCCAGGTTGGTGAAATAGGCGCGCAATTCCCTTGTATTGTTGTCGATCTGGGCGCGGACGGCGGGCAGGTCGAAGCCGGTGGCGGAATAGCTGATCGACCAGGTGGCGAGGTCGGCGGTCACATCCTTTTCGGCCAGGCCGCGCACCGTGACGGATCGATCCGCCGCCCTCGCCCGCTTGAGCCCATCGCCCAGCAGATAACCGCCGCTGACGATCCCGACCGCAAGCAGGCCCGCGCAGCCCAGCAGCACTTTGTCATGAAAGGTCAATGTCATGGATGTCCTCCCCCTTCCTTCCAGGGTCAACGCATCTTATCTTGAGACGGTTCCTGCCATGACCGAGATGAACTGTTGCTTTATGGCGACGAATGGAGTGATGAAGTGCCCAAATATCTGCACACGATGATCCGCGTGACCGATGTCGACCAGACGGTCGCCTTCTTCAAGCTGCTGGGCCTGGAGGAGCAGAAGCGGATCGACAGCGAGCAGGGCCGCTTCACGCTGATCTTCCTGGCAGCGCCGGGCGATGAGGACGCGCAGGTCGAGCTGACCTACAACTGGCCCGCGGAGGATGGCTCCCCCGCGGAAGTCTATGGCGGCGGGCGCAATTTCGGACATCTCGCCTATCAGGTGGAGAATATCTACGAAACCTGCCAGCGGCTGATGGATGCGGGCGTCACGATCAACCGTCCGCCCCGCGACGGGCATATGGCCTTCATCCGCACGCCCGACAATATTTCGATCGAACTGTTGCAGAACGGCCGTCTCGAACCCGCCGAACCCTGGACGTCCATGCCTAACATCGGCGTCTGGTAAGCGCCATGCTGGAGGTCGTCCGCATCCCCGTCCTCAACGACAATTATGTCTGGCTGCTGCATGAGGGGGCCAGCGGGGAGACCGTCGCCGTCGATCCCGCCCTGGCCGATCCGGTGCTGGAGGCTGCGGCGGCGCGGGGCTGGACGATCAGCCAGATCTGGAACACCCATTGGCATGGCGATCACGTCGGCGGCAACGCGGCGATCAAGGCCGCGACAGGGTGCCTTATCACTGGCCCGGCGGCGGAAGCGGGGAAGATCGGCACGCTCGATCGCGGAGTGCAGGAAGGCGACAGCGTCCGCATCGGCAGCCATGAGGCCGCGGTGCTGGAGGTGCCCGCCCACACCGCCGGGCATATCGCCTATCATCTGGCGCCTGACCATCTGCTGTTCGTGGGCGACACGCTGTTCGCCATGGGTTGCGGTCGGCTGTTCGAAGGGACGCCCGCGCAGATGTTCGCCAATATGCAACGCTTCGCCGCGCTGCCGGACGATACGATCGTTTTCTGCGCGCATGAATATACTGAAACGAATGGCCGTTTCGCATTGATGGTGGAGCCGGACAATGCAGCGCTGCGCGAGCGGATGGCTGAAGTCCATGCGGCGCGTGGGCGCGGCGAGCCGACCGTGCCCACGACCATTGGTCTGGAACGTGCGACCAATATCTTCATGCGCTCGCGTGACGTGGCTGAGCTGGCCGAACGCCGCGCCGCCAAGGATGCGGCATGACGGATTCCGCCCCTTCCGGCCGTCTTATGAGCGGGAATGAATGAGGAGAGGTGTCATGCGCCCATGGTTGTTGCGCTCGGGGACGGTTCTGGCTCCCCTGCTGCTCGCAGGCTGTTCGGGCAGTTATGAACCGCCCCGGCTGACCGAAAAGCAGACCAGCGAGCTGGAAAAGGCGCTCGCTGGAAAGGTTGCGGGCGAGAAGGTGAGCTGTGTCAATCGCGAATCCCAGGCCAATCTGACCGCCATCAGCAGCAGCGTGCTGATCTATCGTGTGAGCCGGCGGCTGGTTTATCGCAACGACCTGATCGGCAGTTGCTCCGGCCTGTCGCGGGGCGACACGCTGATCATCAAGACCTGGGGATCGCAATATTGCCGGGGCGACATGGCGACCAGCGCTGACCTGACGACCGGAATGGTGACGGGCAATTGCGCGCTGGGCGACTTCACGCCCTATCGCGCGCCCGGCAAATAGCGATCAGCCTTTATACAGCGCGTCCAGCCGCTCCTGATAACGGGCGCGGATGACATGGCGGCGAATCTTCATCGACGGCGTCATTTCGCTATTGTCGATGGTGAAGGGTTCGTCGGCCAATATGAACCGCCGCACCCGCTCGATCACGGACAGGTCGTCATTCACCCGGTCGACCGCCACGCGCAGCGCCGCCTGATAGGATGCGTCGCTTTCGATCCCCTCAAGCCCGCGCCCCTGCGTCTCTGCCCATTCGCGGGTCCATTCGGCGTCGGGCACCAGCAACCCCACCAGATGAGGGCGGCGGTCGCCATAGACCATCGCCTGCCCGATCTCGGGCTGAAGCGTCAGCATCCCCTCGACCTTCTGGGGCGAGACATTGTCGCCCTTGTCATTGACGATCAGGTCCTTCTTTCGATCGGTGATGCGGATGCGGCCCTTGGCATCGATCTCGCCGATGTCGCCGGTGTGCAGCCAGCCATTCTGCAGCGCCTTTTCCGTTTCCGCCGGATTGCGCCAATAGCCGTGCATGACCAGTTCGCCCCGCACGAGGATTTCGCCATCCTCGGCGATCCGGACCTCAACCCCGTCGAGCGGCGGCCCAACCGTATCCATCGCTATGCCGGCGCGCGGACGGTTGCAGCTTACCACCGGGCCTGCCTCGGTCTGACCATAGCCTTGCAACAATGTCAGCCCCATCGCCTCGAAGAACAGGCCGACGTCGGGGTTGAGCGGCGCGCCGCCCGATACGAGCGCTTTCATCCGGCCGCCGAAACGCGCGGCGATCTTGGGTCTGAGCGTGCGCGCCAGCAGCGCCTTCATCGGCAGGTCGAGCAGCGATTTGCGCCCGTTCTGTTCCTTCGCCGCGATCCGCAGCGCCTGCCCCAGCAGATAGGCCGGGAATTTGCCCTGCTTCTCGATCGACTTGATGATCCGGGTGCGCAGCACTTCGAACAGTCGGGGAACGACGACCATGATCGTGGGCCGCGTTTCCTCGATGTTGCTGGCCAGCTTTTCCAGCCCCTCCGCATAATAGATCTGCCCCGCCAGCATGATCGGCAGGAACTGGCCGCCGCTATGCTCATAGGCGTGAGAGAGAGGAAGGAAGGACAGGAACACCTCCTCGTCCCATCCGAAATCCTCCTCGACCAGCCGTCCGGCGCCCTCGATGTTGCAGAGGATGGAGCCGTGATGCTGCATCACCCCGCGGGGCGCCCCGCCGGTGCCGCTGGTATAGATAATGCACGCCAGATCATCCCTTCTCGCGGTCTGGCTGGCGGCGCAGGCCTCGATATCGGTGGGATAATGGGCGATCAGGTCGCTCCAGAGATGACAGGCGACATGGCCCTGCGTGCCGCGCAACGGCTCCATGCCGATGATGAAGCTGGCCTGCGATCGCAGCACGGCGGGCATCAGATTCTGCGCCAGCTTCGCGGTCGAGACGATCACCGCCCTCGCGCCGCTGTCGGTCAGGATATGCTGGTGATCGCGCGTCGTGTTGGTGGTGTAGGTGGGCACGGTAACGCAACCCGCCGCCATGATGGCAAGGTCGGCAATGCAGAATTCCGGCCGGTTTTCGCTGACCAGCATCACCGGGTCGCCGGGTTTCAGCCCCTGCGCCTGCAGCGCGCTGGCGAGCGAGGCGACGTCGTGCGCCACTTCCGTCCAGCTCAGCGGCTGCCATTCGCCCGCTCTCTTGCGCCAAAGGAAGGGCGCGTCGCCCATCGCTCTGGCACGGGCGAAGAACATGGTCACCAGATTGGGAAAAGGTTCGATCGCCTTCAAACGGCATCTCCTGATTGCGGCGCGTCTCCTGCGCGTCTCTTGCCCCTGTGGTGGAAAGAGCTTCCACCGAAACCCCATTGCCCTTGGTGGTTCCTATAACCTCGCCTTGCCGTAACGGCCATGACATTTCGCGAAAATCTCTAGTCGAACAGGCCGTCCTGAATGTTGCTTGGCGGATTGAGGCCCAGATGTTTCCAGCCCGGCCCGTTGAGACACCGCCCCCGCGCGGTGCGGGCGATCAGGCCCAGCTGGATCAGATAGGGTTCGATCACTTCCTCGATCGTGTCGCGGGCTTCGGAAAGCCCCGCGGCCAGCGTCTCCACCCCCACCGGACCGCCGCGATAAATATCCGCGATCATCATGAGGTAACGCCGGTCCATCAGGTCGAGGCCCATATGATCGACGTCCAGCCGGGTCAGGGCGGCATCGGCGACCTTTGCATCCACCGCCGCGGCACCCGCGACGTTGGCAAAGTCGCGCACGCGGCGCAGCAGCCGACCGGCGATGCGCGGCGTGCCCCGCGAGCGGCGGGCGATCTCGACCGCGCCGTCGGAGGTGATGGCAAGGTCCAGCAGCCGCGCTGCGCGACGGACGACCAGTTCCAGCTCATCGACGGTGTAGAATTGCAGCCGCACCGGAATGCCGAAACGGTCGCGCAGCGGCGTGGTCAGCAGGCCCTGCCGCGTCGTCGCACCGACCAGGGTGAAGGGCGGCAGGTCGATCCTCACCGATCGGGCGGAGGGGCCTTCACCGATCATCAGGTCAAGCGCGCGATCCTCCATGGCGGGGTAGAGCACTTCCTCGACTGCGGGATTGAGGCGATGAATTTCGTCGACGAAGAGGACGTCGCCCTCGTCCAGATTGGTAAGCAGCGCGGCGAGGTCGCCGGATTTGGCGATCACCGGGCCGGAAGTGGCGCGGAATCCGACGCCCATTTCGCGGGCGACGATCTGGGCGAGGGTCGTTTTGCCAAGTCCGGGAGGTCCGAAGAACAGCACATGGTCCAGCGCCTCGCCGCGTCCCCTGGCGGCTTCGATGAAGATGCGGAGATTTTCGCGCGCCGCCTGCTGGCCGACAAATTCGGCAAGCGATTTGGGACGCAGCGCTGCGTCGGCATCCTCGACGCGCCGGGTCGAGGCAATCAGACGGTCATCGCTCATTTGGCCGCCTTCCTGAGCGCAAGACGGACGAGGGCGTCAAGCGAGGCGTCGTCACCCAATTCGTCTTCGGCGGCGGCGACGGCGCCGCTCGCTTCGGCAGGCTTGAAGCCGAGATTCTGGAGCGCGGAGATCGCATCGGCGCTGTGGCCGCCGGTGGGAAGCGCGGCAAAGCCCCCTCCAACGGCGCCCGCGGGCGCAGGCACCGCGCCGATCTTGTCCTTCAGCTCATTGGCGATGCGCTGGGCGAGCTTCGGGCCGACGCCATTGGCGCGGGCTATCATCGCCTTGTCGCCGGTCGCGACGGAGCGGTGCAGTTCCGCCGGTTCCAGCGCGGAGAGGATGGCCAGCGCCACGCGGGACCCCACGCCCTGCACGCTGGTCAGCATGCGGAACCAGTCGCGTTCCTCGGCGCGGGCGAAGCCGACAAGGCGGATCGAATCCTCCGACACCAGCATTTCGGTGTGGATGGTCACCGCTTCCCCCACCGGTCCCAGCGCCGCCAGCGTGCGGGAAGAGGCGCCAACCAGATAACCGACGCCGCCCACATCGATGATGGCATGGTCAAGCCCCGTGCTGTCCAGCCGCCCCTTGAGTTTCGCGATCATGCGCCCCGCCCTTTGGTCATGATCTGTTCCTTAGGACCCTCTCCGGCGCGGCGCCAGTCAAAAGCGATGGCCGATCAAAAACCATGAGAAACGGCACCATTTGTCGTTCCGGGCGTAGTGGAGCCGAACGGGACAGGAAAAGAACAGGATGCAGACCTTGCTTACGCAGAAGGATTTCGAATTTCCCGCCATCATGCTGTCGGGCTTCGTCGATCACGGCATGTATCTTCACTTTCGCAATTGCCTGAGTTCGGCACCGCAGCAGGGGCTGGTGGTGGTGGAGATCGCGACGCTGGGCGGCGATCCGGAAATAGCGCGGATGATGGGCGAAGATATCCGCTTCCATTCCGATCTCTATCCCGAGCGGCGGCTGGTGTTTCTGGGCAAGACGGCCGTCTACTCGGCGGGAGCGACCTTCATGGGCTTTTTCGCGACGGAGAACCGCTATCTGGCGCGGGGCACGAGGCTGATGATCCATGAGCGGATCATCACCCGCGACATTCATCTGGAAGGGCCGCTGTCCACCTGCATCGCCTCGCTGAAAGCAACGCTGCACGAGATCGAGGCGTCGATCGCGATCCAGAATGAGGGCTTCGCCAATCTGATCCTGGGGTCGCAGGTGTCGATGGACGAGCTGCTGAAGCGGGCGCCGGAGAACTGGTATCTGGAGGCGAACGAGGCGCAGGCGCTGGGGCTGGTCGCCGCCGTCATATAAAGCGGCTTGTAAGGCGTGGCGTTTGGCCTTTCTATGCGGGCATGAGCCGGTCCCAGATTTTCCCGTGGCGTTACGGCATGTTCCTGACCCTGTTGGTCAGCATGGCGCCCTTTGGCCTGCTGCTGCCCTGGCATGAGGCGGTGATGGCGGGGTTCGACGTCGCGGCGCTGGCATTCCTGCTGTCCGTCTGGCCGTTGCTGGATGCCGACCCGGATTCGATGCGGCGCAAGGCGGCGGACAATGACGTAAACCGGCAGTTGATGCTGCTGCTGACCGGGATCGTGTCCGTGGTGATCCTGATCGCGGTGGGGGTTGCGGTCAGCCAGCATGGCGGGCCGAGCGCGGCGGTCATCGCCCTGCTGCTGGGGACGCTGGGGTTGGCCTGGCTGTTTTCCAACCTCGTCTACGCCATGCATTATGCCCATATCTTTTACCTGAGCGACGGCAGGGGCGGGGATAGCAGGGGGCTGGATTTTCCGGATACGGAGGAGCCGGGCTATTGGGATTTCCTTTATTTCGCCTTCACGCTGGGCATGACGTTCCAAACCTCCGATGTGGGGGTGACGCGAAGCGGCATGCGGCAGACCGCGCTGTTCCATTGTCTGGCGGCATTCGTGTTCAACCTGGGGATATTGGCGTTCACCATCAACGTCCTGGGCGGGAGTTGAGGCGGCTCTTCACGGCTTGCTTACCATTTTTCGCTAGGGCATGCGGCATGGTAACGAATGCCGATCCCTGCCCCAAATCCGCCGTCAGCCACGGCGTGGGCATCGCCGGGCTGCTGGGCCTTGGCCTCTGGACGCTGGTCGCGCGCCATTATGGGATGAACGGACCGAATGCGGGCTTTGCCGCGGTCTTCGCCTGCGGCGTCCCGATGGTGCTTTGGTCGCTGATCGTCGACAGGGTGCACCGGAACGCGTCGACCGGGATTGACTGGACGGCACCGGCGCGGCCGGCAAAGGCGGTGGTGGACGTCAGTCTGGTCAAGATCGCCGGGCTGTGGGCGACATGGCTTTTCATCGCGGTCTTCTATTGCGTGGCGCGCTGGTACTGGAGCGGGAATTACCGCTTTTCCATGGATCTGTTCATGGCGGCCGCGCCCTGGCTGCTGGTGGCGTCGGTGCCTTATGTGATCTGGCTGGACCGGCGGCTGGTCGAGCCAAGGGACGCCTGTTTCGCCTTCGGGCAATGGGTCATCGGCGGCGCGGCGGGGGTGCCGGACAGGGCGCAGGTCGCGCATCACGCGCGCGCCTGGGCGGTGAAGGGCTTTTTCCTCGCCTTCATGGTGTCGATCGTGCCGGGCAATTTCGCCAGCGTGGTGGACTGGCGGATCGGGGATGCCCTCCGCAATCCGGTCGCGCTGGCGGGCTTCCTGATCGCGGTCATGTTCATGATCGACGTCTGCATGGCGACGGTCGGCTATATCCTGACCCTGAAGCCGCTGGATTCGCATATCCGGACGGCCAATCCTTTGCTGGCCGGGTGGGTCGCCGCCTTGATCTGCTATCCGCCGTTCGTGCTGATGGGGAATGGCGGGCCGCTCGACTATCATGCGGGCGGGGCTGAATGGGATTTCTGGACGCAGGGACCTGGAACCCTGCATCTGGCCCTGCAATGGATGTTGGGGGGCGTGCTGGTCCTGCTGACCGGCATCTATGCATGGGCGACGGTGGCTTTTGGGCTGCGCTTTTCCAATCTGACCCACCGGGGAATATTGACCCACGGGCCGTATCGCTGGACGCGGCATCCAGCCTATCTGTCGAAAAATCTCTTTTGGTGGTTTTCCTCGCTGCCCTTCCTGAGCATGTCGGGAAGCCTGACCGACGGAGTGCGCAACTGTGCGCTGCTGGGAGTGACGAACGCGGTCTATTATTGGCGCGCCCGGACCGAAGAAGCGCATCTGGGGACGGATGCGGATTATGTCGCCTACAGCGCGTGGATGAAGCGGAACGGGGTGGTGCCGCGCTTCTTTGCGTGGTTGGCGGGGCGGAAGGTTGACGGGGTGGTGCAGCCTGCTGAATGAACGTCGCGCAGCACCCTCATCCAACTTCGCCTAACGGGCTTTGCCCGTAAGGCTTCATATCCTTCTCCCATCGAGGGAGAAGGATATCGGTCAGAAGCTTTCTTCGGCGTAGATTTTGCTGAGGTCGCCCTGCCATTCGCCATGATAGCGGGCGAGCAGGCGTTCGGCGTGGGTCTGGCCCGACGCCACGATCTCGTCCAGCGGAGCGAGATAGCCGGTTTCATTGTCGCCTGACGCGTTCAGGCGGGCGCGGGCGGAGAGGCCGCTGCGGGCGATGTTCAGCACTTCACCGGCAATGTCGCGCAGCTTGCGGTTGCCCGGCAGGGGTGCGTCGAGGGCCAGTCTGGGCACGGAATCGCGCAGGGTCTGCCGTTCCTCCATGCTCCAGTCCTTGACCAGATCCCATGCCGCGTCGAGCGCGCCCTGATCGTAGAGCAGGCCGACCCAGAGCGCGGGCAGCGCGCAGATGCGGTTCCACGGGCCGCCATCGGCGCCGCGCATTTCGAGGAAGCTCTTGAGCCGCACTTCGGGGAAGGCGGTGGAGAGATGGTCTTCCCAATCCTTTTCCGTGGGCTTTTCGCCCGGCAGGGCAGGGAGCCTGCCGTCCAGAAAGTCGCGGAAGCTCTGGCCCGCCGCGTCGATATATTTGCCGTCGCGATAGACGAAATACATCGGCACATCGAGCGCATAGTCGGCATAGCGTTCATAGCCGAAGCCCTCCTCGAACACGA
>NZ_JBHIWJ010000118.1:0-11757 GCF_041987595.1 Sphingobium sp.
GGCGGTCCCCGGCCAAGGCGGCGGCCTCGGCAGCGACCGTTTGGCCGTCCGGCAGCCCGGCGGCAAGCTCTGCCCCTGAGCCGGTCATGCGGATCGGCTCTTCATTGGCTGTGTCCCAATAAGATACCGCGCCGGCTCGCCCTGCGGGCGCGGTGAGCCGCCATGACCCGAGGCTTTCCCATGGCGATGCGCCCGCCGGGGCGAGATGCAGATGCAACGCCATCGCGGCGAGCGCCATGTCCTGCGCCTCGGGGGCCGGGTGCGTCCAGCCGTCGGGGAACATCTCGGCCAGGCCCGACGTGTGATGCCGGAACGCCCGGAAATCGGGATGGATCAGAAGCGCGCGCTGATAGGCCAGGTTCAGGCCGACGCCGCCGACGGCAAAAGCATCGATCGCGGTGATCGCCCGGCGGATCGCCCCGGCCCGGTCCGGCGCGTGGACGATCAGCTTGGCAATCATGGAATCGTAGTGGTGGCCGACGACCGAACCGCACTCTACTCCCGTATCCAGCCGCACGCCTGAGGGCGGCGCCCAAAGGGTGATCTGGCCCGTTTCGGGGCGGAAATTTTCGCCCGGGTTTTCGGCGGCGATGCGGATTTCAATTGCGTGCCCGTCGAATTGCACATCCGATTGCGCCAGTGTCAGCGGCTCGCCCCGCGCGATGCGCAACTGCCATTCGACCAGGTCGATGCCGGTGATCGCCTCGGTCACGGGGTGTTCCACCTGCAAGCGGGTGTTCATCTCGAGGAAGTAGTATTCGCCACGGGCCAGATCATAGAGGTATTCCACAGTGCCGGCAGAGCGGTAGCCGATTGCCTGCGCCAGCCGCACCGCCGCGGCGCGCATGTCGTCGCGCACAGCCTCGGGAAGATCGGCGGCGGGGGCTTCTTCGATCAGCTTTTGGTGGTTGCGTTGCAGCGAGCAATCGCGGTCGCCCAGATGCAGCACGGTGCCGTGGGTATCGCCGAGCACCTGCACTTCGACGTGGCGGACACGGGGCGCATAGCGTTCGAGGAACACCGCCGGATCGCCGAAGGCGCCTTTCGCCTCGGCCCGGGCAGATGCAATCGCCTCGGGTGCGTCGCCCAGGTCGGTGACAAGCCGCATCCCGCGCCCGCCGCCGCCCGCGCTGGCCTTGACCAGAAACGGCGTGCCAAGCGCCTTGGCCTCTTCCAGCAATCGCGCGTCGGACTGACCTTCGCCGCGATAGCCCGGCAGCACAGGCACACCTGCGGCTTCGGCGGCGGCCTTGGCCTCGATTTTGGATCCCATGCGGGCGATCGCGTCAGGTCCCGGCCCGATGAACACGAGGCCCGCCGCCTCGACCGCAGCGGCGAAACCGGCATTCTCAGACAAAAAGCCATAGCCCGGATGCACCGCCCCTGCCCCGGCCGCACGGGCGGCGTCCAGGATGGCATCGACGTTCAAATAGCTTTCCGACGGCGCGGCCCCGCCAATGCACAGGGCGTGATCGGCCTCGGTCACGAAGGGCGCGTCGCGGTCGGCCTCCGAAAACACCGCCACGCTTTCCAGCCCCAGCTTGCGGCACCCGCGCTGGATGCGGCGGGCGATCTCGCCCCGGTTGGCGATCAGGACGCGAGTGAAACTCATTTGACCCGCCATGACGGGATGGCTTTGTTGATAAAGCTGTTGATCCCCTCGATGCCTTCCTCCGTCTCCCAGGCATCGGCCAGCCGGTCGGCGGTGTAGATCATGTTGGTTTCCAGATCGTGGGACGCGACATAGGCGACCAGCGCCTTGGTATCGGCCACGGCGCCAGGGGCGGCCTGCAGATGATCATGCACCACTTTCTCAACCGCTGCATCCAACTGATCGGCGGCCACGACTTCGGTCAACAGACCGATCCGTTCGGCGCGTGTGCTGTCGAAGAGCGCCCCGGAGAGCATGGTTTCGCGGGAATGCACCTTGCCGATGCGGGCCACGACGTAGGGCGAGATGTTGGCCGGCAGCAGGCCGAGCCTGACCTCGGTCAGACCGAACCGCGCGCCTTCGGCACCGATCGTGTAGTCGCAGACCGAAATCATGCCGACCCCGCCGCCATAGGCCGGTCCGTTGATCTTTCCGATCAGCGGTTTGGGCAGGGTATCAAGGCGGCGCAGCAAACGCGCCAGCGTGGCGCTCTGGTCCACCCGCTCGGCGCGCGATTTTTCGACGTTGGAGGCGAACCAGTTGAAATCCCCCCCGGCACAGAAGCTTTTGCCGTTGCCGGTCAGCACCACGACGCGCACCGTGTCATCGGCGGCCAGCTTCACGGCTGCGCTGTAAAGTTCGGCGATCAGATCGCCGTTCAGGGCATTGTGCTTGTCCGGGCGGTTCAGCGTTACCGTGGCGACGCCGCGCGCATCCGTTTCGACAAGGATCGTTTCATGGCTCTCGGTCACGTCCGGCCCTCACATTCTGAACACGGGGGTATGGCGCCTGGCCTCGGGCACCGAAGAGACAATGGCCAGGCAAAGCCCGAGGATGTCGCGTGTCTGGCCCGGTTCGATCAGCCCGTCATCCCAAAGCCGCGAAGTGGCGTAATAGGGATCGGACTGTTCGCCATACTGGGCGCGCACCTCAGCCTCGATCTTCGCAAGGTCGGCCGCCAGCTTTTCCGGCTCGCCCCCCTTCTGGCGGCGCAGTTCCAGCATCACGTTGGTGGCGATGTCGGCGGACATGGTGGCAAGTTCCGCCGTGGGCCAGGCAAAGAGGAGATTCGGCGCGAAACCGCGCCCGCACATGCCGTAGTTTCCGGCCCCGTAAGAGCCGCCCAGCAGAACCGACAGGCGCGGCACCTTGGCAACGGACATGGCATAGACCAGCTTGGCGCTGTCCTTGGCGATACCGCCGCGCTCGGCCTCGGTGCCGACCATGAAACCCGAGATGTTGTGCAGGAACAGAAGCGGGATATTGCGCTGATCGCACATCGACACGAATTGCGCACCTTTTAGCGAACTGTCGGACAAAAGCGCCCCGTTGTTGGCCAGGATACCAACGCGATAGCCGTGGATGCGCGCCGTGCCGCAAACCAGCGTTTCGCCCCATCCCGGCTTGAACTCGCGGAACTCGCCCGCGTCGATCATCCGCAACAGCACCTCGCGCATGTCATAGGGCTGTTTGCGGTCGGCGCTGATCACGCCAAGCAGCTCTTCAGGATCGTGGGCGGGCGCTTCGGGGGGCTGGTCCGGCTGCATCGGGCGCGACTGGCCCAGTTCGGCCACGATGTCGCGCATAAGTGCCAATGCGTGGTACTCATCTTCGGCCAGATGGTCGGTCACCCCCGAAACGCGCGAATGCATCTCGGCTCCGCCCAGCGTTTCGCCATCGACCTCTTCGTTGATCGCCACCTTGACGATCGACGGCCCGCCCAGATGGATCCGCGCGTTGCCGCGCACCATGATGACCTCGTCCGACAGCGCCGGGATATAGGCCCCGCCCGCCGTGCAGCCGCCAAACACGGCCGAGATCTGCGGCAGGCCGCTGGCGGACATGTTGGTCTGGCGATAAAAGGAATTGCCGAAATGGCGGGCATCGGGAAAGACCCGGTCCTGTTCAGGCAGATAGGCCCCGCCGCAATCCACCAGATAGAGACAGGGCAGCCGGTTTTCAGCCGCGATTTCCTGGGCGCGGATGTGTTTTTGGACTGTCTCGTGGTAGAAGGAGCCGCCCTTCACGGTGGCGTCATTGGCGATCATCATGCAGGGCAACCCGTGGACGATGCCGATGCCGGTGACGATCCCGGCGCCGGGCACCTCGCCCCCGTATTGCCCGTAAGCGGCCAGCGACGACAGTTCCAGAAACGCGGTGCCGGGATCGACCAGCAGGTCGATCCGTTCCCGCACCAGAAGCTTGCCGCGCTTGCGGTGCCGCGCGACCATATCGGGACGTCCGCCCGCCGTTGCCGCGGCGACGCGGTCGCGTAGGGTCTGGACCCGCGCGCGCTGCGCCGCGTGGTTGCGGGTAAAGACTTCGGATGCGGTCAGCACCGCGGTTTCAAGTCGCGCCAACCCTCAACCCCCGGTATCGTCTAGGATGCCGTGCAGGAACACATCGGCATAGGATTGCGATAGCGCGCTGACGCTGCCGCGTTTCGGATCGAACCATTCCAGCGTGGCATTGAGAGCGCCGATCAGCATCAGGCGCAGGCGGCGGATGTCTACATCCGGTTTCAGCGCTCCCTTGTCGCGGAGCCGCGCCAGCAGGCTGTCCCACTCGGCCTCGTAGGCGCGGCGCGTGGGAAGGTTGGCATCGCGGACCGATTGTGGAACCTGCCCGAAGATGCGCACATTGGCCGAGGAATAATCGCTGACATCCAGAAGCGCGCGCAGATGCGCCTCGATCGCGGCGCGCAGGACGGCCTCGGCGCTTGCGCCGGCCGGCTGCGCCGACACCGCCTGGCGCATCCGGTCGTGAACCGCTTGGATGCCGGCATCGAGGATCGCCGCAACGATCTCGTCCTTAGAGCCGAAATGGTAATATATGCTGCCCGCCTTGATCCCGGCGGCCTCGGCGATTTTTCTGAGCGATACGGACCCGTAGCCCTGTTCACGGAAAAGCCGCGCCGCAATATCCAGCACGCCATCCCGCCCGACCGCGCTGCGCGATGTCTCGTTGACCTTGCTCGCAGTGGTATCAGCCATGGGTCTTCATTTTACCTCAATACCTAACTAACGACTGTTAGGCACATGAAGCCAGTGAGTCAACCGTCCTGAACGTGTTGGATTGGAGTTTGGAAAAATCCGAGCAAACCTCTTATGGCCGCCCGGACGAGCACGTTCTTTAATGGACCCGATTACAGGGCCCGGGTCGAAGTTCTAGATCACGAACCCGCCGCCACAAATAATGTGCTGGCCCGAGATAAAGTTCGATTCCGGCGAGCAGAACAGATAGACGGCGCCGGCGGCCTCCTGCGGCGTGCCCACACGACCCAGCGGAATCATCCGCTCCATCTGCGACAGAAGATCGGGATTCACGCCGACCTTGATCTCCTTGTCCTCGACCTTGATCGTGCTGTCGCCTTTTGCACTGCCTTCGGTCAGGCGGGTGCGGATCGGACCGAACGCCACCGCGTTCACATTCACCTTGTAGCGCCCCCATTCCTTGGCCATCGTCCGGGTGACCCCCAGAATGCCTGCCTTGGCGGCGGAATAGTTGATCTGACCGGCATTGCCGCCGGTCCCCGCGATGGACGAAATGTTAACCACTTTGCGGAACACTTCCTGCCCGGCGGCGGCTTCTTCCTTGGCCTTGGCGCTGATCACCGGCTGGGCGGCGCGCAGGATCTTGAAGGGTGCCGTCAGGTGGACGTCGATGATCGCCTGCCACTGTTCGTCGGACATCTTCTGAACGACGCTGTCCCAAGTGTAGCCTGCGTTGTTCACGATGATATCGAGCCCGCCGAAGCTGTCTACGCCGGTCTTGATGAACCGTTCGGCGAACCCGCCTTCGGTGACGCTACCGGCGCAGACCACGGCCTCGGCACCCATCGCGCGCACCGCCTCGGCGGTTTCATTGGCCGGATCGGCGTCCAGATCGTTGATCACCACGCGCGCCCCTTCCGAGGCCAGTTTCAGCGCGATTTCCCGGCCGATCCCCCGGCCCGCCCCCGAAACCAGCGCCACGCGCCCGTCGAGTTGTCCCGTCATGACGTCTCCTCCCGATCCGTTTCGTCAGGCTTTTTCATAAAGCGTGGTCACGCAGGCCCCGCCGAGGCCCAGATTGTGCTGCAGCGCCAGGCGCGCGCCGTCGACCTGGCGCGCATCGGCCTGGCCGCGCAGCTGCTGGACAAGCTCGGTGCATTGCGCAAGGCCGGTCGCCCCCAGCGGATGCCCCTTGGACAACAGACCGCCGGACGGGTTGGTCACGTATTTGCCGCCATAGGTGTTGTCGCCATCATCGACGAATTTCGCCGCATCGCCGCGCCCGCAAAGGCCGAGCGCCTCGTAGGTGATCAGCTCGTTATGGGCAAAGCAGTCGTGCAGCTCGACCACGTCTATATCCTGCGGCCCGATGCCCGCCGCCTCGTAGACCTGATCGGCCGCGCGCTTGGCCATCGAGAAGCCGACCACCTCGCGCATGTCATGGGCGTTGAAGGTCTCGGGGCCGTCCGTCGTCATCGCCTGCGCCGCGATCCGCACCGAGCTGTCGAGCCCGTGTCTGTCGGCGAACTCCTTGGAGCAGATGATCGCCGCGGCCGCGCCACAGGTGGGCGGGCAGGCCATCAGCCTTGTCATCACGCCCGGCCAGACGACCTGGGCCGCCATGACTTCTTCGGGCGTCACTTCCTGCCGGAACAGGGCAACCGGGTTCCTGGCGGCGTGGCGGCTGGCCTTGGCGCGGATCTTGGCGAAGGTTTCCAGCGTCGTGCCGAACTCCTCCATATGCGCCTTGCCGGCGCCGCCGAAATAGCGCAGCGCCAGCGGGATCTCCGGGTTGCCCACGAGATCGTCGGTTTCCTCGTCGAACGAGGCGAAGGGGCTGACCCGGTCGTGGAACATCGCGCCGATCGCGCCGGGCTGCATCTGCTCGAAACCCAGCGCCAGGGCGCAGTCCACAGCGCCGCTCTCGACCGCTTGGCGCGCCAGAAACAGCGCCGAGGATCCGGTCGAGCAGTTGTTGTTCACGTTCACGACCGGAATTCCGGTCATGCCGACCTGATACAGCGACCGTTGGCCGCAGGTGCTGTCGCCATAGACATAGCCCACATAGGCCTGCTGCACCTTGTCATAGTCGAGCCCCGCATCGGCCAACGCGGCGCGCGTGGCAGTCGCGGCCATCACGTCATAGCTTTCCGATTTCCCAGGTTTCTGGAACGGGACCATCCCGACGCCGGCGACATACGCTTTGTCCTTCATTTCTCTCGCTCCCTTTTCGTTCGGGCACTGCGATACCGGCGCCACGCATTTTCTATCAATTGTTAGATTTTTAGATGCCGGAATGAAGTCGTGTCAATATCCTACATTAGGGCGCGACGTGCTTGAACATTTTTCTAACAACTGTTTGGATAACGTCGCATGAGCCAATCAAGGATACGGTTTGGTGCTTTATGGTCAAAAGCAGGAGCATCCCGGTTGTCAGCGTTTGCAAATTCCGCGAGCCTGGAGGGGAACCAGACTGGCGAGGCAATTGAGGGAACTCCTGCATACGGGTCCAGCATTGACGGATAACCGCAGCAGTCGATGGAGCACGATATGGCGAACTGTTACGAATTCAAAGGCTTCGTTCCGGTCATTCCCGAGGACACTTTCGTTCATCCCCAGGCGGTGCTGATCGGAAACGTGATCCTCGGTCACGGCTGCTACATCGGCCCCGGAGCCAGCCTGCGCGGCGATTTCGGACGGATCGTGGTCGGGGATGGCGCGAATGTTCAGGACAATTGCATCCTGCATTCCTTCCCTGGCCGCGACGCGGTGGTGGAACCGGACGGCCATATCGGCCACGGCGCGATCCTACATGGCTGCACCATCGGACGAAACGCTCTGGTCGGCATGAATGCCGTCATCATGGACGGGGTGATCCTTGGCGCGGAATCGATCGTCGGCGCCCAAGCCTTTGTGCGCGGCGAGACGGTGATCCCGCCGCGCTCGATGGTGGTCGGATCGCCGGCCAAGGTGATCCGAGAGGTCACCGAAAAGGAAGTGGCATGGAAGACGCGCGGCACCGCGGAATACCAGCAACTTGCGCGGGATTGCCTGGCCGGGCTAAAGCCCGTCGCGCCTTTAGGAACGGTGGAAGAGAACCGCCCCGAAATGGCGGCCTCGGACGTCGTGTCCATCCAGGAGGCACGGCGCCAGCCCAACTGAAGCGCTTGGGACCTGTTCTGTCGGGGCGGCGATACAGTGCCGCGCCCCGGGTCCTCACAGCCGGAATATCCCGTAATGCGGCTCGTCGATCGGCGCGTTCAAAGACGCGGAGATCGACATGCCCAACGCATTGCGCGTATCGGCCGGGTCGAGGATGCCGTCGTCCCACAATTCCGAGGTCGAGGTATAGGCCTCGACATCGCGCTTGTATTTTTCCAGCACCGGTTCGCGGATCGCGGCGATTTCCTCTTCGGTCAGCTCTTTGCCTTCGCGCTGAAGCTGCCGGATCTTGACGTCCGCCATGGTGTTGGCAGCCTGATCCGCGCCCATCACGCCGATCTCGGCCTGGGGCCACATGAACAGCGTGCGCGCATCCCAGGCCCGCCCGCACATGCCGTAATTGCCGGCCCCGTAAGACGCATTGGCGATCACGGTGAATTTAGGCACGACCGAGCCGCCCTGCGCCATCAGCATCTTGGCGCCGTCCTTGGCGATGCCGCGTTCTTCGTATTCGCGGCCCACCATGTAACCGGTGATGTTCTGGAAAAAAACCAGAGGCGTGCGGTTCTGGTTGCAAAGCTGCATGAAATGCGCGGCCTTGAGCGAGCTGTCGTTGAACAGCACCCCGTTGTTGGCAAGAATGCCGACCTTGTAGCCCCAGATATGGGCAAAGCCGCACACCATCGTGGTGCCATAGTCGGGCTGATATTCGTGAAAGCGCGAACCGTCCACGATCCGGGCCAGAACCTCGCGCATGTCGAACTGGGTTTTCCGGTCCTTGGGAATGATCCCGTAGAGTTCCTTTGGATCGTAGTAAGGCTCCTCGAAGGCCGCGGTTTCGATGATCGTTTTCGGCATGCGCTTCCACTGGCCGACAATCTCGCGGGCCAGTGAAAAGGCGTGCTGTTCGGTCGCGGCGCGGTAGTCGCCCGTGCCCGAAACCGAGGTGTGCATGACCGCGCCGCCCAGTTCCTGAACGCCGACCTCCTCGCCGGTGGCCGCCTTGACCAGCGGCGGACCGCCAAGGAAAATCGCCCCTGTGCCTTCGATGATGATGTTGTAGTCGCTCAGCGTCGGCACATAGGCGCCGCCAGCCGTGCAGTGCCCGCCGACCACGGCAATCTGCGGGATATTGGCCTGGCTCAGCTTGACCTGGTTGCGAAACACCCGCCCTCCCAGATACCGGTCGGGAAAGACGCCGTGCTGCAAGGGCAGGAAACCGCCCGCGCTGTCGCAGATATGGATGACCGGCAGGCGGTTTTCCAGCGCCACATCCAGAAGGCGCACGACCTTTTTCACCGTATGGGGATACCATGCGCCGCCTTTGACGCTGGCATCGTTGGCGTGAATGGCGACCTCGCGGCCCTGTACGATGCCGATGCCGGTCACCACGGCGGCGCCGGGGACCGAGCCGTCGTATTCTCGGCAGGCGGCCAGGGTGGAAAACTCCAGGAACGGCGTGCCGGGGTCCAGCAGCAGTTCCAGCCGATCGCGCACGCCCAGCTTGTTCTGCCGGGCCAGACGCTCGATGTCGCGCTGCGGGCGTTCGTAGCGGGCCGCGTGCTGGCGGGCGTGGAACTCTTTCAACCGCTCTGACATCGCGGCGAAATTGGCCTTGAAGTCGGCCGCGTTGGTGTCGATCTGGCTTTCAATCCGGCGCATGGTCACTTCTCCTCCGGTGCCAACTGGGCAAGGACGGCCTTCAGCCCGAAACTGTCGCCGGCGGCAAATGGCATCTCAGCGATCACGCCGTCGCGCGGCGCGGACAGGGTGGTCTCCAGCTTCATGCTTTCGATTACCAGCAGGGGCTGCCCTTCCTTGACGGTGTCTCCGGGTTTGAACGCCACCGACACGACGACCCCCGGCATCGGCGCCACGATGCGGTCATCTGCTGCGCCGCCATCGCTTCCGGCCAGACGCCGAGCGGGATCGACCCGCCCAATCTCGTACGCCCGACCGTTCAGGTGCACGAAGGTCGAATCGGGTCCGACGGCGAGCCGCAGCTCTTGCACGTCGCCCCGCGTCCGAAGGACATGGCCGCCCGGTTCCCCCGTTGCGTCCAACTGGCAGGGAACCGCGCCATCGGGCGTGTTCAGGATAAAGCGGCTCCCATCATGGATGAGCCAGCATTCGGCTTCGACGCCGCCGACCTGGAATATCCTGCGCATCAGTTTCTCCACCCACCCATCTTGCGGTGCATCGCCGGTATCTGCATCACTTCGGCCACCAACCGTTCGTCCGACAGGGCCGCTGCCGCCATCAGCAGGTCGGACACGTCATCGCCCGGCGTGGTCAGCGTCTCGGCCTCTTCGGCCAGAAAACCTGTCGAGACGTCACCCGAGGCGAAGCGGGGATGGGCGAGGATCGCATCCAGATAGCCGGTATTGGTCGTCACCCCGAGGATGACGTAGTTCCGCACCGCCTGCCGCGCGCGAGCAATAGCCTCGGCCCGATCGGCGCCGTATATGATAAGCTTGGAAAGCATCGGGTCGAAGTCGGTCGTGACCTTGCCGCCGTCCAGAATGCCGCTGTCCACGCGGACGCCTTCGCCACGGGGTTCGTCCAGCAGCAGGATATCGCCGATCGCGGGGCGAAAATCGGCCGTCGCATCCTCGGCGCAGATACGCAGTTCGATAGAATGACCAATCTGCGGGATGTCGGCCTGCGAGACGCTGAGCCCGTCGCCCGCCGCGATGCGCAACTGCTCGGCGACCAGATCGAAGCCCGTCACCATCTCGGTCACGGGATGTTCGACCTGAAGACGCGTGTTCATCTCCAGGAAATAGAACGCGCCATCCGGGGCATAGATGAACTCGACCGTACCGGCGCCGCGATAGTTGACGGCGCGGGCAATCCCGGCGGCGGTCTCGCAGATGTTCAGACGTTGCTCGGTTGAGAGCGCCGGAGAGGGCGTTTCCTCGATGATCTTCTGGAACCGGCGCTGGATCGAGCATTCGCGTTCCCAGAAATGGACCACATCGCCCTGCCCGTCGCCCATCACCTGCACCTCGATATGGCGCGGGCGTTCGATGTAGCGTTCCACGAACAGCCGCCCGTCGCCGAAATAGCGCTCGCCCTCGCGGCGCGCGGTTTCGATCTCGGTCTCCAGCGTGCGGTCCTCGCGCACAACGCGCATGCCCTTGCCACCGCCGCCGGCCGAGGGCTTGATCAGCAGCGGATAGCCAACGGCGCGGGCGCGTTCGACAAAACTCGCCGGATCATCGTCCTCGATGGCGGAGGCAGCGACGGGAAAGCCGCGCTCCTCGACGAAGGCCCGCGCGCGCACCTTGTCGCCCATCAGGTCGATGACCTGCGACGTCGGGCCGACGAAGGTGATGCCCGCCTGTTCCAGCGCGGCCACGAAGCCCGCGTTCTCGGAGAGAAACCCATAGCCGGGATGCACCGCATCCGCGCCGATCCGCTTTGCCGCCTCGACGATCTGCGGGATATCGAGATATGCCGCCACCGGGGTCGGCCCCTCGATCGTCACCACCTCGTCGGCAATCAGGTGGGCCGGCCCCTCCTGTTCGAAGGTATGCCGCAGGACGGCAGTTGCCAGCCCCTGCGCCCTGGCGGTGCGCAGCACGCGTGCCGCGATTTCGCCCCGGTTGGCGACAAGCAGTTTGGAAATGCTCATTTTTTTCCTTTCACGCACTCTTGGCAGGGCGCAGCCCGTCGCGCGTGGCCAGATCGGCGGGCACGGGTATTTCGATGTCGAGCAGCATCTGCGCGAAGCCCTTGCCTTGCGGATCGATGCGGACCGAGGCGATGCCGCCGCCGCCCAGAGACTCGTGCAGAAGGAAGTTCAGTGCATTGCTGCCCGGCAGGTCGAAACGCTCGACCACTCCGTTGCAGAGGTGTGCAAAGTAGCCCTTCACCACCTCTTCGGTGTGAAGGATCTCGGACGCCGCGCGCAAATTGGGGTGATTGTCCAGGCCCTGCTTGATCTGC
>NZ_JBHIWJ010000119.1:0-11722 GCF_041987595.1 Sphingobium sp.
TGACCGGCCGTTTGATGCCGAATAGGGGACAGGCGGAAGCAGATTATTTCAAATGCGTGACCCAAACAGTTCCCGCGTTGCAACTTCGCAGGATGTGCCGGGAAGGAACCCGGCCGGCGCGCCAGCCGTTCAGAAAGTCAGCTGTTTCCGCAATAGGAGTGTCGCATGATCCGCCTCGCCATCATTTCTCTCGTGATTGCTGCCGTTCTCGCCATTTTGGGCTTCGGCGGCGCCGCCGGCACCTTTGTCGGCATTGCCAAATTCCTGTTCGTGCTGGCGATCGCGCTGTTCGTGATCTTTCTCGTCCTCGGACTGCTGGCTGGAAAGGGAATCAAGAACGCGATAGACTGACGCATCATGATCGAAATCGGCGCTGGAGTGGATGAAACCGGACGTTTGATACGGGACGAGGCCGGGTTCCTGCTCCAGCGAGACCAGGGTGGAACGTTTCGGCTGATATTGTTGCGCGTGCCCGTTGACCATGTCGAAAAACGGGTGCGGGTGCAGGGCTATTATGCCGGGAACGGCATTGTCGAAGTGGAAGGTGTGGCCGCCGCCTGACTTGCCGTCAGTTGGCGGCCCATGATGTTCAGGGCCGGAAAATTCAGGAGTTTGACGAGTCGCGCGTGTCGTGAGGCGTCATGACGTCATGCGCGCGCACGAAACGGGCGCACGCGCCCACACCCCGATTATTTTCAAGCGGAAGCGCGGTTTCGCAATAGGCGCATTCCGCCATCAGGCGGCCGACCATCCACTGGCTGCGGCCGCAGCTGGGGCAATGATTGGCTTCCCCCGGATGATAATGAATGATGTAACCCCTTAAGGCCGGGTCAAAAGATTTGCCGGTAGCGAGGCTAGACATAGGGCGCATCGTCTCTTCCTCCTCAGACATATTTTATCGGCATCGGCGCGAACGAAGGCATGCTGTTCGCGCCAGTGGTGATGCAACGACGACAGTCAGAGCGAGCGACCCGTTTTCATCTCTGTGTAGCCCGCTCCTTGAACCAGAACGCGGCTGCCATCCAATGTATCCCGGCGCTGATGATCGCGTCTACAAGAAAGATTCCCCAGATGTCCCATTTTCGCGCCTTCGCATTTGACTTGAGGCGCGCAAACGCTATGGCGGCGCGCATCGGGACATACCCGCTTCGGCCATGGGTTGGGGCGCATCCCGCCACCTTGCCGTCCGGTATCTTTCGCCGTCCGGCGAGCTTCTGGTGGAACTGCGTCATCCTGCCTTCGCATGGTCGGGGCTATGCGAGGAGACGCACGACTCATGACCGCCATTGGACAGGACACACTCGGCACGCGCGACCTTTTGAAGGTCGGCGGCAAGGACATTGCCTATTATTCGCTGAAGAAGGCCGCCGCAAAGCTCGGCGACGTCAGCCGTCTGCCCTTCTCGATGAAGGTGCTGCTGGAAAACCTGCTCCGCTTTGAAGATGGCGTCACCGTCACCACCGACGACATCAAGGCGATCGTCGACTGGCAGAATGACAAGGGCAAGGCCGAGCGCGAGATCCAGTATCGCCCAGCCCGCGTGCTGATGCAGGATTTCACCGGCGTTCCCTGCGTCGTCGACCTGGCCGCCATGCGCGACGCGATGACGGCGCTGGGCGCCGACGCCAGCAAGATCAATCCGCAGGTTCCCGTCCACCTCGTCATCGACCACTCGGTCATGGTCGACGAATTCGGCACCCCCAAGGCGTTCGAGCAGAATGTCGAGATCGAATATCAGCGCAACATGGAGCGCTACGACTTCCTGAAGTGGGGCAGCAAGAGCCTTGCCAACTTCTACGCCGTGCCGCCGGGCACCGGCATCTGCCATCAGGTGAACCTGGAAAATATCGCGCAGGCCGTCTGGTCGAGCGAAGGGCCTGACGGCGTCACCGTCGCCTATCCCGATACCTGCGTCGGCACCGACAGCCACACCACCATGATCAACGGCCTGGGCGTGCTCGGCTGGGGCGTGGGCGGCATCGAAGCCGAAGCCGCTATGCTGGGTCAGCCCGTCTCCATGCTCATCCCCGAAGTCGTCGGCTTCAAGCTGACCGGCGAGCTGAAGGAAGGCGTCACCGCCACCGACCTGGTGCTGACCGCGACGCAGATGCTGCGCGCCAAGGGCGTGGTTGGCCGTTTCGTCGAATATTTCGGCCCCGGTCTCGCTTCGCTGTCGCTCGCTGACCGCGCGACGCTCGCCAACATGGCGCCGGAATATGGTGCGACCTGCGGCTTCTTCGGCATCGACGACAAGACGCTGGATTACATGCGTCTGACCGGCCGCACCGACGAGAATATCGCGCTGGTCGAAGCCTATGCCAAGGAGCAGGGCTTCTGGATCGACCCGTCGGTCGATCCGGTCTTCACCGACACGCTGGAGCTGGACCTCGCCACCGTCGTTCCCAGCCTCGCTGGCCCGAAGCGCCCGCAGGACCGCGTTGCGCTGCCGGAAGTCGATGACGTGTTCAACGCCGACATGGCGAACGTCTACAAGAAGGCGCAGCAGCGCGTTGCGGTCGAGGGCAAGGATTTCGACATTGGCGACGGCGACGTCACCATCGCCGCGATCACCAGCTGCACCAACACGTCGAACCCCGGCGTTCTGGTTGCCGCCGGCCTCGTCGCCAAGAAGGCGAACGAACTGGGCCTGAAGCCCAAGCCCTGGGTCAAGACCTCGCTCGCGCCGGGTTCGCAGGTCGTCACCGATTACCTCGAAAAGGCTGGTCTCCAGTCGCATCTGGATGCTGTCGGCTTCAACCTCGTCGGCTATGGCTGCACGACCTGCATCGGCAACTCCGGCCCGCTGGCCGAGCCGATCAGCAAGGCGATCAACGAAAACGGCCTGGTCGCCGCCGCCGTGATCTCCGGCAACCGCAACTTCGAAGGCCGCGTGTCGCCCGACGTCCGCGCCAACTTCCTCGCCAGCCCGCCGCTGGTGGTTGCCTATGCCCTGAAGGGCACGGTGATCGAGGACTTCATCACCACCCCGATCGGTCAGGGCAAGGATGGTCAGGACGTCTATCTGAAGGACATCTGGCCGACCAATGACGAGGTCGCCTCGACCATGGCCGGTTGCATGGATCGCCAGATGTTCCAGGCCCGCTACGCCAATGTCTACAAGGGTGATGCGCACTGGCAGGCGATCGAGGTCACCGGTTCGGACACCTACAGCTGGCGCGCCGGTTCGACCTATGTTGCCAACCCGCCCTATTTCGAGGGGCTGACCATGACCCCGAAGCCGGTCACGGACATCATCGAAGCCAAGCCGCTCGCGATCTTCGGCGACTCGATTACCACCGACCACATCTCGCCGGCTGGTTCGATCAAGGCGACTTCGCCCGCGGGCAAGTGGCTGAGCGAGCATCAGGTGGCTCAGGCCGACTTCAACAGCTACGGCGCGCGCCGCGGCCATCACGAAGTCATGATGCGCGGCACCTTCGCCAATATCCGCATCAAGAACCTGATGCTGGACGGAGTCGAAGGCGGCATGACCCGCTATGAAGGCGAAGTCATGCCGATCTACGACGCGGCGATGAAGCACAAGGCGGACGGCACCTCGCTGGTCGTCATCGGCGGCAAGGAATATGGCACCGGCTCGTCGCGCGACTGGGCGGCGAAGGGCACCAACCTGCTCGGCGTGCGTGCCGTGATCGTTGAGAGCTTCGAGCGTATCCACCGCTCGAACCTGGTCGGCATGGGTGTGCTGCCGCTCCAGTTCAAGGACGGCCAGAACAAGGACACGCTGGGCCTGACGGGCGACGAAACCTTCACCATCCAGAATGTCTCGGGCCTCAAGCCCCGTCAGGACGTAGACGTGATCGTGAAGCGCGCCGATGGTTCGACCTTCACCTTCGCCGCGCTTTGCCGCATCGATACCGTCAACGAACTGGATTACTTCCTGAACGGCGGCATTCTGCAATATGTGCTGCGCAAGCTGGCCGCTTGATCAGCTGACATGCTGAGCTAGGGAAAAGGGGCTTCCGCCGCAGCGGGAGCCTCTTTTTTCATTCCGGGTTTCATGGCGTCCGCAAAGCCAAATGGCTTTGGTCGGTTGCCGACAGGGCGCCATGCCTGTCCCGCTGCGATCGGGTTGCGCTTTCAGCGCAGCAGGTTTTGCACCCCTCCCGTTTTGTGAAGGAGCTGGGAGAGGTATGGTCTGGAGGGGAAGGTCCGTTCTCGACCTCAGCTTCACTTGGGACTTTGATCTTCGCGAGCTGCACCATCATCGTTGCGTAGGGGGATGGATTGCCGATCCTGGTCGAAATCGCCGGATGGATGGGCGCGCTTTTGGTGCTGGGCGCTTATCTGCTTGTGTCGAGCGGGCATGTTTCGGGCAAATCGGCGCTGTTCCAATGGATGAACGCCCTGGGATCGGCGCTGTTCATCCTCAACACCTGGTGGCACGGAGCCATCCCGTCGATGGTGCTCAACATCATCTGGTTGTGCATCGGCGCGGTGGCGCTCCTCCGCATCGCCCGGCCGGGCCGATAGGAGGAATATCGCCGCCTCAAGAAAGGCTGGGGTAGCGGCGGCCCTCTGTCTTGGCTAGCAACGCGATAGAGATGAAAAAAGCGCTGATCGTCCGACATGTGCCGCGCGAAGGAGCGGCGGGGTATCTCCAGCCGATCGAGGCCGCAGGCTTCGAGATCGAGCGGATCGACGTCGCCAGTCCGGACTTTCTGGACGCCGACCTTTGCACGCCCGACCTGCTGATCATGATGGGCGGGCCGATGGGTGTCTATGAACAGGATATCCACCCCTGGATTCCCCACCAGATCGAAAAGCTCGCCGCCCGGCTGGAGCAGGACCTGCCGACGCTCGGCGTGTGTCTGGGCAGTCAGATGATCGCGGCTGCGCTTGGCGCGCGGGTTTATCCCGGTGGGGTCATGGAATTGGGTTTCGCGCCGGTCACGCTGAACGGGGCAGGGGCGGACTCGCCCCTTCGTCATCTGGACGGCGTGCCGGTACTGCACTGGCATAGCGATACTTTTGAACTGCCTGCCGGAGTCGACCTGCTGGCGTCGACGCAGGCCTATGCCCATCAGGCCTTCCGTCGCGGCCGCAATTTGCTGGCGCTGCAATTTCACGCCGAAATGGGGGAAGATCCGCGTTTCGAGGACTGGCTCACCCATTTCTGGGCCGATCTCGACATTGCAAAGCAATGCGGCATCGCCTTGCGGCAGGACCATGCCGACCACGGCCCCGACGCCGTCGCGGCGGGGCGCGCCATGATTGGAGAGTGGCTGGCCGGTCTGGACGCCTGACGCCTGACGCCTTCTGCCGTCGCTGGAATGGCGGCGGCAGCGCGCAAACGGCGTCAGAACTCGATTTCCAGCTCCTCGACTTCGTCCTTTTCCTTGCGCGCCGCATCGATCCACTCGCGCATCAGGCTCCAGTCGTTGCTCCAGTTGCAATAGGCGGCCGACTTCGCCGACAGCGGCACCGCATAGGTGAGAAAGCGCTGCGCCACCGGCGCGAACATGGCGTCGGCCACCGTCGGCTTCTCCCCAAACAGCCACGGGCCGCCATAGGCGTCCAGACATTCGGTCCAGATTTCCTCGATGCGCTCGATATCGGGTTTCGCGCCGGAAAAGACCGGGAATTTCTCATGTCTGACCTTCAGGTTCATCGGCAGGGCGGAGCGCAGATTGATGAAGCCCGAATGGATTTCCCCCGAAACCGATCGACAGTGGGCACGCGTGATGCGGTCTTCGGGATAAAGTCCAATATGCGGGTAGAGTTCGTTCAGATATTCCGCGATGGCCAGTGTGTCCCACACGCTCGCCCCTTCATGGGTCAGCCGGGGAACCAGAACGGATGGCGACAGCAGCAGCAACTCCGCCCTGTTTTCAGGATCGTCCAGAGCGATCATCTTCTCGCTCACCTGCAATCCGGCCATGCGGCAAAGCAGCCACCCGCGCAGAGACCAGGAGGAATAAGTCTTACTGGAAATGGTCAGTTCCGCGACAGCCATGGCATATCCTCCCGCTTCGCCTTACTTTCCCATCAATCATGATGCAGTGCAATATGAAACCTGTATAAACGAACATATGCCACCGAATCGGCACCAAATATCCTTGGGGCGCGTTTGAACGAGATGATGATGTTGTACAGCGGTTATCAGGTCTGGAACGACATGCTGGCCCCGGCGCGGCTTGGGGCCCAGATCGCCTTGTCTTTCAAGGATAAAATCGGGCCGATGGCCGATTGGGCCATGCCCCGTCGGATGTTTGCGCTGATGGATGTATTCCAGGGAGCCAAGCTGACGCACCAGCGCCCTGCCTACGCGATTCGACAGGTGGAGAGCGGCAATGCCCTCGTTCCGGTGCGCGAAGAGGTGGCCATGGATCTGCCTTTCGGCAATCTGCTCCACTTCGCCAAGGATGATGTCGAAACCGCCCAGCCCAAGGTACTGGTAGTGGCCCCCATGTCCGGCCATTTCGCAACCTTGCTGCGCAGCACGGTGAACACCATGCTGCGCGACCATGACGTGTATATCACCGACTGGAAAAACGCCCGGGACGTGCCGCTCAGCGCCGGGCGCTTCGGTTTCGACGATTATGTCGACTATATCATGACCTTCCTGAAGGAATTGGGGCCGGGATCGCATCTGGTTTCGGTCTGTCAGCCGTGCGTGCCTGCCATGGCGGCGGTCGCGCTCATGTCGGAAGACAAGGATCCGGCCACGCCCCGCTCGATGACGCTGATGGGCGGCCCGATCGATCCGCGCGCAGCGCCGACCGTCGTGAACGAACTGGCCAATGAACAGTCGCTGGAATGGTTCGAAAAGAACCTCATCAGCATGGTGCCGATGCGCTATGCGGGGCGTGGCCGCCGCGTCTATCCCGGCTTTCTTCAGCTTTCCGCCTTCATGTCGATGAATCTGGAGCGCCATGGCGCGGCCCATCGCGAACTTTACCAGATGCTGGCCGACGGCAAGGAGGTGGAGGCCGACCGGATCAAGAATTTCTACGAGGAATATTTCGCGGTCCTCGACATGACCGAGGAATTTTACATCGAGACCGTCGACAAGGTGTTTCAGCGCACCCTGCTGGCGAAGGGCGAACTCACCTATCGGGGGCGGAAGGTCAATCCGGGAGCGATCCGCCACACGGCGCTGCTGACGGTGGAAGGCGAAAAGGACGATGTTTGCGCGGTAGGCCAGACCGCCGCCGCCCACACATTGTGCACCGGCCTGCGTCCGCATCTCAAGCGTCATCATCTTCAGCCGGGCGTCGGCCATTATGGCGTCTTTTCCGGCAGCAAATGGGAAAAGCAGGTCTATCCGCAGGTGCGGAACATGATCCTTGCCATGAACTGATCGCTCACGCTTCCGGCCGGGTCCATATCCATGTGCCGCCGACCAGCGCGGCGGCAACCGGGATCAGGCACCAGGGCAGGGGAGAGAAAGCGAGCGCCAGCACGACGCTGAAGGCAAAGGCCGCCAGCGCCGCTTTCTTGCCCTTCCGGCTGACCGCGCCTTTTTCCCGCCAGTTGCGGATATGCTGTCCGAAATGGCGATGCTCCAGCAATCGCGCCTCCAGCGCCGGACTCGAACGGGCGAAGCAGAAGGCAGCCAATATCATGAAGGGCACCGTGGGCAGCAGCGGAAGGAACGCCCCGATTGCCCCCAAGGCAAGCGACAGAAAGCCGCAGCCAAGATAAAAGCCGCGCTTCATCAGGCGGCGGGCAGTCGCAGCCGCACCAGCAACCCGCCGAGATCCTCGCTCTCATCGAGCCTGACGGACCCGCCGTAGATTTCCGCGACATCCCGCACGATGGCCAGGCCCAGACCCGTTCCCGGCTTGCCCGAATCAAGCCGTACGCCGCGATCGAAGATACGCGTGCGTTCCGCCGGGGGGATGCCCAGACCGTCGTCCTCGACCAGTATCTCGATCATCCCGCCGATGCGCCCTACGGTGGCAAAGACACTGCCGCCGCCATATTTGGCTGCATTTTCGACCAGATTGCCGAGCATTTCATCAAGGTCCTGCCGTTCGACGCGGACGGCGGCTTCCTTATCCCCGTCCATGTCGATCCGGACGTCCGGATAGAGCCGCTGCACCGCACGTTCGACCGCATCCAGGCTGGCCCACACCTCTGCCCGGCTCTGCGCCGCCCCACGGCGCCCGACGGCACGGGCGCGGGCGAGATGATGGTCGACCTGCCTCCGCATCGTGGTCGCTTCCCGGATCACCGTGTCGCCCAGATCGGGCGCCTGCGCGGTCGCAGCGTTCATGATGACGGTCAGCGGCGTCTTGAGCGCATGGGCGAGGTTGCCCGCATGGGTCCGCGCTTCTTCCGCCTGCCGCTCATTATGGGCGAGCAGCGCGTTCAGTTCCTCAACCATCGGCAGGACCTCGGCCGGCATGGGTTCGGTCACGCGATTCTTCTCCCCCGCCCTCATCCGCACGATCTCATGCCGCACCTTGCGCAAGGGCCGGAGACCATAGAGCGTCTGAAGCGTCGCCAGCACGATCAGTCCCAGCGCCAGCAGGGCGAAGCTCTCGAACAGGGTGGAGCGCAATGTCTTGATCTGCCCGTCCAAGCCTTCGCGGGCCTGCGCGATCATGAACATCCAGCGGGTATTGGAGCCGGGCAGAATGATGCTGCGTTCCATGATGCGCAGATCCTCGCCCGGAAACTGCTTGCTGTCATAGATGTGCGGCGCGTCGTCATGATGGTCGGGATTGGTCTTCAGCGCCCGGTCCCAGAGCGAGCGGGAGCGCCAATCCTCATGCCCCTTGCCGCTGATCTGGTAGTAAATGCCGCTGTTTGGTTCCAGAAAGCGCTGGTCGGCCGGTTCGCGGTTGAACAGCACTTCGCCATCCGGTCCGATCTCCGCCGAAGCAATCATCGCGGTCAGGACATAATTCATCCCGTCGTCGAAATTGCGCGTGATCGCGTCCGACAGCACCCGGTCGAGGGCCAGCCCGCCGCCCAGCAGCAACAGGCTGATCCACAGCGCAGCAATACCGATCATGCGGCGGCTCAGGGAACCGGTCGAGCGGACCTGCGAAGAGGATTGGGGATCGGTCATCGGGGCGGTCAGCGCCTCCATTTCCGTCCAGGACGGACGGAAAGCGGAAGTTTACCGCCCTGGTTCGTCAAGGCTGTAGCCGAGTCCGCGAATCGTCGTGATCACGTCCGCGCCCAGCTTCTTGCGGATTCGCGTCACGAACACTTCGATCGTGTTGGAATCGCGGTCGAAATCCTGATCGTAGATATGCTCGATCAGCTCGGTGCGGCTTACCACCTTGCCCTTGTGATGAAGCAGGTAGGAGAGCAGCTTATATTCCTGCGCCGTCAGTTTGACCGGCTCGCCCTTCAGCGTGACCTTGCCCGACCGGGTGTCCAGCCGCACGTCGCCCGCCGTCAGTTCGCTCGACGCATTACCCGAGGCACGCCGGATGAGCGCCCGCAGCCGTGCGATAAGCTCCTCGCTCTGGAACGGCTTGGCCAGATAATCGTCGGCACCCGCGTCGAGCCCCGCCACCTTGTCGGACCAGCTGTCGCGGGCCGTCAGCACCAGCACCGGGAAGCTGCGGCCTTCCTTGCGCCAACGGTCCAACACGGTCAGCCCGTCGATAGTGGGCAAGCCGAGGTCCAGCACCACCGCGTCATAGCTTTCGGTCGTGCCCAGAAAATGCCCGTCCTCGCCATCGGTCGCCAGGTCCACGGCATAGCCCGCGCCTTCCAGCGTATTGCGGAGCTGTTGCCCGAGGCTCGGTTCATCTTCGACGATCAGCAGACGCATATGGCCCCGTTTCTTGATTGTTGCTCTTGTGGCGCGTTCAGCGCGCCCAGCCGATTATATCGCCCGTGCGACCGTCCGCATCAACCCATACCACCTTGCCGTCCTTCACATATTTCAGGCGATAGCGATTGGAGGAGGGGTTGAATTCGCTGCCCAGATAGGTGGCGCCGCCCATGGCGGCATCCACCCGCCGCTTGATGAGAGAGAAGGGCATGACCTGCCCGTCCAGCATGGCCCGGCGCGCTGCATCCTGCTCCTCTCGCTGGCCGGCGGCATGCACCACCGGATAAGCGCCGGGAATCAGAAGAGAAAAGACTGCAATGGTCGGGAGACCCAGGATCAGCTTTCTGCGCATCATCATCATGAGACATGGCATAGCCCGGCACCATTGAACAGGTGGTGAATGGTGCCGGACATTGGACGAAGCGACCCTTGGGGCTATTTCTCCAGCGCATATTGGACGGTCAGCGTCACGGAAGAACCGACCTGGCCCGGCTCGACCGGCGTCGCGGGCGCGGAATCAGCCTTGAATTGCGCCCTGACCATCATCGGCATGGGCGGCTGGCCGCCGCTGTTGCTTTCGGAAAGCGAAACGAGCCGCGCCGCGCGATAGCCCGCCGCTTGCGCGTAAAAGTCGGCCTGAGCCTTGGCGCTCTTGAGCGCGGCGGTGCGCGCCTGCATCAACATCGGGCGCGGATCGTCGATCGAAAAGGTCGGTCCGTTCACATTGGTCGCGCCCGCCTCGACCATGGTATCGAGCAGGGATCCCACCTTCCTGACATCCCGCAGCTTCACCGATAGCTGGTTCGAGGCTTCATAGCCGATGAAGCGCGGCCCGGCAGGCTGGCCGTCGCGATTGCTGTAATCATATTGCGCCGACAGGTTGATGCCGCTGGTCTGGATGTCCTTTTTCGCGATTCCCGCCTTCACCAGCGTCGCGATCAGCCTGTCCATCTGCACCGCATTGTCGCGCATGGCCTGCGCGGCGGTCTGGGCGCGGGTCTGGACGCCGGTGCCGACCGTGGCGATGTCGGGCGCGGCTTCGACGGTTTCCGTAACGTTCAGCGTGATGATGGGCGCCGTTTCAGCAATGGTGACGCTGGTCTGGGCCAGGGCGGCGGTAGGAAGGGCGGCGCCGAGAGCCAGCAGGGCGAGCGTTGATTTCACGGGGTTTTCTCCTCAAAAAGCGATGCAGGTCTTTTGTGACGTTTGCGATGAATGGACGCTGACACGCGTTGAAAGCCGTCAGACAGCTTCCGGTTCCCCCTCGCGCTCCGGCATCCCGTAAAGCAGTTTTGTTTTCTGCATTTTCTGATCCGTCAGGTGGTTCCACCTGGCCTGAAAATGCTCTAGCTGCACGCCCATGGCGGCTCCCATTCTCTCCTTCGAAAATCTCGGCCTTTCGCAAGGCACCCATTGGCTGTTCCGCAACCTCGACATCTTCGTCGGGGAGCGGGACCGTCTGGCGCTGATCGGCCGCAACGGGGCAGGCAAGACGACGCTGCTGAAGCTCATCGCCGGACAGATCGAGCCGGATGAAGGCAATCGTTCGGTTCGCCCCGGCGCACGGGTCATCATGCTGGAGCAGGACCCGGACGTCAGCAGCTTTGCGACGCTGCGCGACTTCGCGCTTGCGGGCCAGTTCGCGCCGCCCGCGCATGAGGTGGAGGCGATCGCCAGCCAGCTCGGCACCGACCTCAATCGCGAAGCGGTCACTGCCTCCGGGGGCGAGCGCCGCCGGGCGGCCATTGCCCGGGCTTTGGCAAGCGAACCCGATCTGCTGCTGCTCGACGAGCCGACCAATCATCTCGACATCGACGCGATCGACTGGCTGGAGGGCTGGCTCAGCCGCTATAATGGCGCTTTCATCGTCATCAGCCACGACCGCGCTTTCCTGACGCGGCTGACGCGCCAGACCCTGTGGCTCGACCGGGGCGGCATCCGTCGCAATGAAATCGGCTTCGG
>NZ_JBHIWJ010000120.1:0-11647 GCF_041987595.1 Sphingobium sp.
CATGGCCTATGTGCGCGCCAACATGCCGGCCGATGCGGGGGTGAATGTGCTGTGGGGCGATCCCACACCATCGAACGTGATGTTTTCCGCCGATGGTCAGGTCAACGCGCTGATCGACTGGGAACTCGCGGCGCTGGGACCTGCCGAGCTTGACCTCGCCTGGTGGCTCTATTTCGACGATCTGTTCGGCCGTCGCTTCGGCATCACCCGGCTGGAAGGCCTGCCGACCAAGGACGAGACGATCGCCATCTGGGAAGCGGCAAGCGGCCAGAAGGCCGGGCATCTCGATTATTATGACATCGTTGCGGCGCTCCGTATGGCGCTGGTCGCCGTGGGCGCCTTCGACCGGCAGGTCGGCATCGGCAACATCTCTGCGACGAACAAATCGCTCAACGACAATTTCATGACCCTTTACCTGGCCGAAAAGCTGGGGCTGCCCATCCCCGAACTGGGACCGGATTTCGTGGCCTTCATGAAGAATCTGACGCCGGTGGAAGACAAGGCGGCCTGACGCGGCTCGCTGCGGGCATAAGTGAATTGCCTGCTTGACCACGGCCTCTTCTATTAAATACACAGTGTGGAATAATAGTGGAGAGGCGAGTCATGAGGCAGCGGTCGGACGAGGGGCATTCATGAACGGAGCTGTCGCGGAGCGCTCGCCTCTCGACGTCGATGCGCTGATCGCGGAGGCGGGCGCCGCGACCGGACTGTCCGATTTCGGACCGGACCTGTCCTTCATGACGGGCTTTCGCCGGCTGGTCGAAGCGGTCGAGGCGATGGACCCGCCTGCCCAGCTGCGCGAGACCGCGCATCACAAGATTGTCGGTTTGCTCGCGACCCGGTTGCGCTTCGCCGAAGACGAAAGGCAGCATCCGGACATTGTCGCGCAGGACGTGGGGGACCCGCTGATCGTCTGCGGCCTGCCGCGCACCGGGACGACGATCACCTATGACCTGCTCTGCCTTGATCCGGCCGCTCGCGCGCCCCGCGAATGGGAATGGTATATCCCCTGGCCTGCCCCGGAAGAAGCGAGTTTCGACAGCGATCCGCGCATCGCGCAGGTGCAGGCCATTTATGAAAACTGGCTGAAACACGCGCCGCAACTGGCCGATATCCAGCGGATGGACTGCACGCAGCCGGGAGAGTGCAATCATGGCATGATGCTGCATTTCGCCAGCACCAATTTTCCGGCCGAACTGGGGGTTCCCGATTTCGCCCGCTGGTTGCAGGATACCGTGCCGGAAGGGCAATATCGCACCCACAAGCGGATGCTCCAGCAATATCAGTGGAAAGGACCCAAGGGCCGCTGGACGCTGAAATCACCGCAGCATCTGATGGACCTGCCCGGTCTGGTGGAGGCCTATCCCGGCGCGATGCTGGTGTGGACGCATCGCGATCCGGTGCTGACCTTCTCTTCGTTGTCGAGCATGATCGCGGGGTTCCTCGCTGCCGTGGGCGGCGCAGACGACCTGAAGGCGATCGGCCGGTCGGTGGTCGACACCTGGTGCGCGGCGATGGCCCGCGCGACCGAGGCGCGGGCGAATGATCCGGCGATCGAGGGCCGCATTCTCGACCTCGCCCATCGCGATATCGTTGCCGATCCGATGGCGGCGATGCAGCGCATCTACGACCGCTTCGCTCTGTCCTTCACCGACGAGCATCGCGACCGCATCACCGCTTTTCTGGCAGATAATCCGGCCGCCAGCCGCCTTGGCAAGCACAAGCATAGTCCGGAACAGTTCGGCATCGATCCGGGCGAGGTGCATGAGCGGCTTGCCGGCTATTATGCGCGCTACGGCCATCTGTTCGACCGCGCGCGACCCTGATGTCTGGAGTATGAGCATGAGCGTTCTCGACCGTTTCCGCCTCGACGGGCGCACCGCCATCCTGACCGGCGTAGGGCCGGGCGTGGGAGAACATGTCGCCAAGGCCTATGCCGAATTGGGCGCCAATGTGGTCCTCTCCGCCCGCTCGCAGGGCCGGCTCGACCGGATTGCCGCAGAGATCAACGCGGCCGACGGCGGCAGGGCGATCGCCATCGCCGCCGATGCAGGCGAGAAGGCCGATCTCGAACGGCTGGTGGCGGGCGCCCGTGAGGCTTTTGGGCCGATCCATATCGTTTTCAACAATGCCGCGGCCGGCGTGGTCTATGCCGCTGATGGCGGGCTTTGGGCGAACACGGACGACGTCTGGAAAACGGCGATGGACGTCAATGTCATGGCGACCTGGCGTCTGACCGAACTGACCGAGGCCGATATGAAGGCGCATGGCAAGGGCAGCATCATTTCAGTCCAGAGCTGCGGCGGCTTCACGCCAATCCCGCCCGCCGTCGCCTATGGCGTGTCTAAGGCGGCGCTGCTCTTTCTGGTGCGCGAGCTGGCCAAGACGCAGGCGCCGCACACGCGGATCAACTGCCTGTGCGTCGGATCGATGAGTCCGGACGGACAAGAGGCCGATATTCACAAGGGGCTGGGCCTGGCCGAGCGCAACGCGATCAAGCGCTTCGGCGCGGCGGACGAGGCGGTAGGCGCAGCCATATTGCTGGCGGGGGACGGCTCCAGCTACACGACCGGCAGCACCATCTTCACCGAAGGCGGCCGGGTGGGGACCATTTCATGACCGCCAACCCCCTCTGGACCGAAGATCAGGCGGCGGCGGAACGGCTGGCGCTACGCCTGATCGAACGGGCCGACATCCGCGCCGCGCGCGAGGAGGCGCGCCTCCTCTTATTGGCCGATCCGCTGGCGGCTACGCTCGACGGACGGCTGGGGCTGGATCGTGCGCTCGATCAGTGGGTGCTGGGGCTCGCCATGCGCGAAGCCAATGGTGATCCCGCCGATCCCAAGGTCGTCTGGAATATCAGCAACGCCCCGCGGCGCTGGTTCGGCCACATCTATCCGGGTGCGGCGGTGGCGATCGACAATCCTGACAATTTCAATCGTGAAATTCCGGTCGATGGCGATGGGCACTATGCCGTCGACATTTGCTTTTCCGCCGATCCGCCACAGTTCAGCATTGTTGCCGAGGTCGAGCCGGAGCATCATGCGGGACTTGGCCGTAATCTGGGCGCGCTGACGCTTCAGCAACTTCTGCCCTTCTGCGATGCCGATGGGCAGGTGACGGTGACCGTCGGCCCGCAGGAAGGCGGTGCGACCCATTTGCGGACCGAGCCGGGCGCGCGGATTCAGGTCTATACCCGTGACAGTCAGCGCGACTGGCGGCAGGTGCCGGCACAGGTCAGCGTCCGTCGCCTCGACCCGCCATCGGACCGGCGCCCGCGCAGCGAGAGCGAGATTGCCCGGACCATCATCGCCGACCTGCCTGCCTGGGTCGCCTTCTGGTCGGGTTTCAAAAATGATTTTCTCGGCCATCCCGAACCCAATCGGCTGATCGGACCCAATGGCCGCGACGGGGGTTGGGGCTATCTGGCCGGTGGGCGCTTTGCACTGGGGGAAGGGCAGGGGTTGCTAGTGACCATCGATCCGGCGGGCAGCTATTATACCGGCATCCAGATCGCCGACCCGTGGACGATCTCGCCAGATCCGATGCTTCGCATGGTCAGCCTCAACAGTGGGCAGGTCACGCCCGCCGTAGACTGCACGGTCAGCTATGTGGTGGCGGGCGTCGATCCGGGCATCGCCAACTGGATCGATACGACGGGCCTCGAAGAAGGCTGGGTGCTGCTGCGCTGGCAGGGCGTGTCCGAAGGCGCCGACCCCGCCCGCTTCATTCGCGACGTGCGTGTCGTCGATCTGGCGGCCATCGACCGCGAAGTGGACGCAGGCGTTCCCCGGGTCGATCTCGCCCTGCGAGAACAGCAGTTGCGCGATCGCGCGCGCCAGCATGGCCTGCGAACCCATGCCGCAATCTGGGGAGACGCATGATGCAGCCCAAGGGCTCGATACTGGAACTGTGTCAGGTGGTGCGCGACATGGAGCGCGCATTGGCTCACTGGACGCGGGTCATGGGGGCGGGACCGTTTTTCGTTTTCGACGTGCCCGTGCTGCCGGGCCAGATCTATCGTGGCGCGCCGACGCAGGTGGCGATGAAGGTCGCGTTCGGCTTTTCCGGCGGACTGCTGATCGAACTGCTCCAGCAGACGAATGAGGGGCCTTCGGTCTTCACCGAAATGCTCGACCGTCATGGCGACGGCTATCATCATGTCATGCTGCGCATTCCCTATGACGAGGGGGTGGAGCGGCTGTCCGGCGAAGGCTATGCCATGGCGTTCAGCGGAATGATGCCGTCGGGTGAAAGGTTCGCGCTGTTCGATACCCGCGCAGGCAATGGCGGCTATGTCGAACTGATGGAGCTTTCGCCTGCGATGGAAGCGTCGCTCGACCGGATGCACGCCGCCCATCGCGCGTGGGACGGGATCAGCCGCCCCGTCCGATCCATCGCCGACCTTGCCTTAGGCTCAGGCCGCGCCCGCGATGGCGCGGATCGCGGTTAGCAGCATGTCCGTCGCGCGGGTGAAGGCGGCTTCCACCACATCGCGCTGCATCGCCAGCCGTTCGTCATTGTCGGTCAGGCTTTCCGACACGACGACATTGCCCAGCACGATGACGGAAAAAATCACCAGCATCTCTTCGCTTTGCGGCCGTGTCAGCCCTGCCTCGGCCAGCGCCTCGAAGATCGCGCGGCGGATCGCCAGCGCATTGGGTTGCTCCAGCCGGTTGGCGCTGCGTGACAGGATGAAGGCGGCGGACCCCGGAAAATCGCGATAGGCCAGATGGACCGCGCGGGCGATGCTGCGGAGGCGGCTTTCCCAATCCGGCGCCGACAGGTCGGGCATCCGGCCGCGCAGAATCTCGTCGGTCAGCAGGCCGAGCATCTCCTCCTTGTCGCGGACATGATGGTAGAGCAGACGCGGGGACACGCCCAGACGCTGCGCCACCGGACGGATATTGAGCGATTCGATTCCGCCCGACCGGGCCATGTCCAGCAAGGTCGCGACCAGCCGGCTGCGGTCGAGCGCAGGCCCTTCGGATTGCGGCGGTCGGCCGCGCCGGGGAAGCCGTGCAAGCGGTTGTTGGTTTGCCCTCATGCCTTCGCTTTAAGCCGAGGCGCGGCACGGGTCCATGCCCCACGGTCCTGCAAGACCGTGGGGCAAAAAATCACAGTTTCTTCAGCTCGGCATTCGACAGGCTGGTCGTCACGCCCTTCTCACCCGCGCTCAGCGTGGTTGCGGGGATGGTGATGAACTTTCCGCGATAGATGACGCGCACCGCGCTCACGGCGCCGTCGCCGGCGGTCAGCACGCGATCGACCTTGCCGATCTTGGTTCCATCGGCGGAGTAGATCGCCTCGTTGCGATCCACCGCAGGCGCCTGGGCAAAGGCGGGCGCGGCCAGGCCCAGAGCCGTGAGCGCGATGATGATGGTCTTCATATGCTGAAATCCTTTGTCGAAGATGGCGACCTGTTGGCGCAGTCGAAGGATCGTTTCAAGAGAAAACCAATACACATCGAAAAGAATCTGTTCTATCTGTCTTACATGCATGAAAAAAGCAGCCGGATGGCAATCGGAGAGGCGATGAAGGGCAGGGGCGGGTCAGGCGCACGCGACCAATGGTTTCTGCTGCTTCTGGGCGCGATTTACATGTTCAACTTCATCGATCGCACGATCATCGCCGTGGTCGGCGAGGCGATTCGCCACGATCTGCGGCTGAGCGATCTTCAACTCGGCATGCTCGGCGGGCTGGCCTTCTCGCTCTTCTATGCCGTGCTGGGCATTCCGCTGGCGCGGCTGGCCGAACGCTACAGCCGGGTACGGATCATCGCTGTGGTGACAATGCTCTGGTCGCTGATGACCGCGCTCTCCGGCGCAGCGGGAAGTTATGTCCAGCTCTTGCTGTGCCGCATGGGCGTAGGCATCGGAGAAGCGGGCTTCACACCGGCGCTCGTCTCGATGATTTCCGACCGGTTCGATGCCGGTCGCCGCGCGGTCGTCTTTTCGCTGATAGCGATAGGGGTACCTCTGGGCGGCGCCATAGCGGCGATCGCTGGTGGCGCGGTCGCGCAGACATTCGGTTGGCGGCTCGCGCTCGTGGTGGTCGGCGCACCCGGTCTGCTGCTGGCGCTTCTGCTGATCGCGACGATTCCCGAGCCCGAGCGGAAAGATGCGGGGCAAAGCGTGGATACGCCGCCCTTCGCCATGGTGTTGCGGCGGCTCGCCCATTCGCCCGCCTTCCTGCACCTGACCTTCGGCAGCGGTTTCGTAGGGCTGGTCGGGTTCGGGACCAACCTGTTCCTGATCCCTTTGCTGGTCCGCCGCTTCGATCTGCCGCTTGCCCACGCAGGTCTTATGTTTGCGCTTTCGTTCAGTCTGGCGACAATGGTCGGGCAGGTCAGCGGCGGCTATCTGATCGGACGCCTGATCCGGCGTGATATACGCTGGGGCGGATGGGCGCCCGCGATCGCGGTGGGGCTGGCGCTGCCCTTCTATCTGCTCGCGATTCATCAGTCGGACTGGCGATGGCTGGTCGCCTTTCTCTTCGTCGCCACCACCTTACTCTACGCCTTCACCCCCGCCATCATGACCATTACACAATCGCTGGTCGAACCGCGCATGCGGGCATCCGCCGCCGCGCTCCACTCCTTCGGCCAGACCGTGGCCGGGCTGGGATTGGGATCGGTGGTGCTGGGCTATCTCAGCGATCGTTTGGCCGTGTTTCTCTACGAGGGGAATTATGCCGCGGACTGTCTCGCTGCGGGGAGGGGGCCACCGCCGGCGGCCTGTCTCTCGGCTGCGGCAAGCGGTCTGCAACTGAGCATGCAGCTATCCGCATCCGTGCTTTTGATCGCGGTTCTCCACTATCTTCTCGCCGCAAAAAATCTACCGCTGGAGGCAAATGCGTCGTGAAGGACGGGAAAGCTGTCGAGGTTCGGCCAAGCGGCCCTGAACGGGATGACGCGTCGGTCTTGGCTATGCCACCCTCCCGGCCTGTCGATTACAGGACCGCGTACAGGCGGCGGAAAGGATAATGAGGATGGGAAGAGCAGGAGTTATCGGCTTGGGGCAGATCGGCGCGGGTGTCGCCATATGCCTCGCGCGGACAAATCAATTGGCGGCGGTCTATGACATTCGTGCCGATGCTGCCGACACGTTGGAAGGGGTGCCGCCCGTCGTCGCCAGTCCGGCGGAACTGGCCGCGCAGTCCGACGTCGTCATCATCGCCGTCGTCAACGCAAAGCAGACGATTGACGTACTGTCAGGCCCCGACGGGGTTTTGTCGCGCGCGCGGCCGGGCATGGTCGTGGTGTTGGTGGCGACCGTCTCGATCGAGGATCTGGACGCCGTGCGCGCCCTGACCGACGCGGCGGGCGTGGAACTGGTCGATTGCGGCGTGACCGGTGGCCCAAAATCCCGCGAACACGGCCTCGTCTGCCTGGTCGGCGGCACGGATGAGACCATTGCGAATGTGCGCCCGGTGCTGGACGGCTTTGCCAAGCTGGTGGCGCATATGGGCGGCCCCGGCGCGGGCATGGCGGCGAAGATCGCGCGTAACGTCATCGTCTTTGGCTGCCTGCGCGCCGGCTATGAGGCATCCGTATTGTGTCGCAATGCTGGGGTGGATGTCCGCCAACTTGCGCAAGTGATCGACGCCAGCTCCGACAGCGTGGGCGGACCGTTGATGCTGGCGGTACGCGACGATCCGTCGTCCAGCGAACAGGAAGCGGCAGTGCGCGAATATACGCGCGGGCTGATGGTCAAGGATCTGGATGCGGCCATCGATCTGGCGCGCAGCTATGGCATCGCGTTGCCCTTGGTCGAACTGACACGCCGGACCGATCAGGCGGTCGTCGGCCTTGAAAATGTAATGGGAGAAAAGGCATGAGCATCGACGAAGCGCAGTGGCAGAAGGGACTTGAAGTGTTCGACAAGGTCTACGGACCGGGATCGTCGGACATGACCCGTCCGTATCGCGACTCTTCCTTCAATCAGGAAATCGTCGGCAACCAGTTCGCCAATCTGTGGGCGAGCGATATCTTCTCGATGCGGGAGAAGCGCCTGCTGGTGCTGGGCGCGACCGCCATGCTGGGACGCGCCGATCTGGTCGAGATCCAGATGAACGGCGCCCTCATCAATAACGAATTCACCGATGAGGAGTTGGACTTCCTGCCGCTCTTCATACTGTTCTATGCCGGGGCGGGCAACACGACCACCGTGTTCCGGGGGATCGAAGCCGCCAAGGCACGGCGCAAGGAGCGCGACGCCGCGTCCAAATGACAGGGCGTGCATGACAAAGGGCGGTCTGGTCGAAGAACCAGGCCGCCCTTTTCTTATGCTTCGCCGCTATTTTGGGCACGGCGGATCGCGCGGGACGCCAGCAGCAGCAATAATCCCCCGGCAAAGGTGAACAGCATGGCGGTGCCGATCCCCCAGGCGACACCCGCCGTCCCCCCGACAAAGTCACTGACGGCGCCGATCAGATAAGTGCCGGCGCCCACGCCGATCAGGTTTGCCCCCAATTGCACCAGAGATACCGCAAGGCCCCGCAGGCGCGGCCCGGCGATGGTCACGATGACGGCGTAGATCGGGCCGTTATAGGAAGCGCTGAGGAAACCGCAGGCCATCAGCAGCGCCAGCATCAGATCAAGGTCCCGGAACAGCACGGTGCCGACGCCGGTCACTGCCGTCAGCAAGGGGATCACCGCGCCGAACAGGGATGTCCTTGCCGGATCGAAGCCGCCACGGCGCCGGTTGATGAGGTCGATCACCCAACCCGCGAGAAATCCGCCCAGGGAGCCGAGGCCGCCATAGGCAATGGCGATGAGGAAACCCGCCCGCGCAATGGGCATGCCGTGGACCCGGATCAGGAAAGTGGTGAGCCATGTGCTCATGCCGTAAATCCCCGCCGCGATCAGGACGATGGCGAAGATGCAGTAAAGCAGTCCCGGTCGCGCCGCGAGCAGGCGGATACGCTGCACCAGCCTCAGCGTCTCTCCTTGCAGCGGGGCCGGCCCGTCATGCGCGCCGCGCAATGGTTCCCGGACGGTGAGCAGCAGCAGGGGCGCCAGCACCAGTCCCGGTACGCCGGCGGCCACAAATGCCCAGCGCCATCCGGCGTTCTGCACGATCGCACCGCCCACGATGAAGGCGATGGCAAGGCCGATACCCGAACTCAGATACCAGATGCCGATAGCGGTTGCGCGTCGGTCCTCCCCGAAATAGTCGCTCAGCAACGACATGCCGGTCGGTGAACCGCCCGCTTCGGCCGTCCCTACCGCGGCACGGCCTACAAGCAATGTCCAGAATCCGGTCGCCAGGCTGCACAAAGCGGTCGCGCCGCTCCACAGCGTGAGTGCCGCAGCCATCAGGTTGCGACGGTTCCAGTTGTCGACCGCTACGCCGAAGGGCAGGGCGGCCAGAGCGAAAAATATGCCATAGGCAAAGCCCGCCAATATCCCGAGTTGTCCATCCGACAGGGCAAATTCATGCCCGACCGGCGCCAGCACCAGCCCGATGATGGCGCGATCGATGCCATGGCAGGTCTGCGCCAGCGTCAATATGCCCAGCACATACCAGGGATAATGGCTGACGGCGGCGGGTTTTTCCGACAGCGCTCTCATGGCGCCCGCTGCTGCAAGAGCGGTGCGATGGACATTGAGCGCCTCCTGTGTTTGGATATCAGGCTGAGGTGCGTGAGAAACGCATAGCATATGTTCCCCATGCCGCCCTCGGCCAGATTGTGTCGAGTACGGTTTATGGATGTGCCGCCCTTGGGCGTCTTGACCACCTATCCGAAGATAGAAGTAAAAGTGGGTGCTGCGCCTATCTGATGCACAGAGAGAAGAGAAACAGGCAGAGGTGGCGATGTTTCGTCCGGAGAGCGATTGGACCGGCCAGGACAGGTTCGGGGTCAAGAATTTCTACATCGAAGCGGTGGCGACCGTTCGCGATGCCCGTGTGGATTTGCGTCATTTCGATTGGGTTTTGCCCAGCAGTGGCGTCTTCAGCCCTGAGAAACATTATCTGGATTATTCGCTCGACGGTCAACCGCGACGCAGCATGGTCAGCATGGGCCGACCCGATCGGCGTGTCGCTTCGGGTGACATTCTCTACATGCCGCCGCATCGCCAATATGTCGGCGAACCCGCGCTTCAGGAACGGCATCTGGTGTGTGTCGCGCTGGGGGACGAATTTCTGGAAGAACTGTTCGACGGCGAGCAGCCGCTGAAGAGGGTGGACCCCTGCGCCGATGTCCAGAATATTTCCATGCGCCGCCTTTTTGCCGGACTGGCGGCGGAATTGCGGGCGCCCGGCTTTGCGAGCCAGACTCTTGTCGAATCGATGCTCATGGGGCTGGCGGTCGAACTCGTCCGGCACATGTGTCCACGGGAATTGGGCAGCACGACATCACGCGGTGCGCGGCAGGTGCGCAATATCATCGACTATGTGATGGACAATCTGTCCGCTCCCCTTGGCGTCGCGGATATTGCGCGCGACTGCAACATGAGTGTGCGCCATGTCGCCCGCGTGTTCAGGGACGGAACCGGCGTCAGTCTGGGTGAATTTGTCGCGCGCAGCCGCATCGCTTTGGCCAAGGAACTGCTGCGGAACGACGGCGCGCGGATCAAGGAAATCAGCTGGCGCTGCGGCTTTAGCAGCACTTCGGCCTTTTCCGCTGCCTTTCGCGCCGCGACGGGCCAGACGCCCAAGGATTTCCGCTGCCAGCCGCCGCAGGTCCATTGACCCGGCAAGTAAGAAAATATCGATCGGCGGCCAAATTCTGTCGCCGCACAGTCAAACAGGAGCCTACCACTATGGAGCGCATTATCTCCAAGCTAGACGCACTCTGCGTTTACAAATCGAAGCCGAATAAAATGATGGGGAGGGAAAAAATGAGCAAGACCGCTACTTTGGGTGCGATCGCCACAGGCGCGCTGATTGCCGCAATGGCACAGCCTGCCTATGCGCAGCAGCCGCAATCGGGTGCCAGCGAAGGCATTCAGGATATCGTGGTCACCGCGCGCCGTACCGAGGAAAGTCTTCAGACCACGCCTATCGCTGTCACCGCGCTTACGCCCGAAGCGCTGACGACCGCCAAGGTCGAAAATGTCGTCGATCTTCAGCGCACCGCTCCGGGCCTTGTCATCGGTCGTGGTTCGGCAGGCGGCGACGGTATCGTCTTCGTCGCCATTCGCGGTCAGGGCAATCTCCAGCCGATCCTCGCCAACGATCCTGCCGTCGCCACGTACATTGACGGTATTTACATTCCCCGTCCATCGACGGGCATGACCGATATTCAGGACGTCAAGCGGCTGGAAGTGCTGCGCGGACCGCAGGGTACCCTGTTCGGCCGTAACACGACTGGTGGTGCCATCAACATCGTTACCAACGATCCGAACGACCAGCTCAGCGGTGCGTTCAAGGCAGAATTTGGCAATTACAGTACGCTGGGGGCGCAGGCCAATATCAATGTGCCGCTTGCGGAAGGCCTGGCGATTCGTCTGAGCGGGGCGATCAACGACCGGGACGGCTATGGCGACAATCTTCTCACCAAGCGCGACTTTTCCGACAACAACAGCAAGTTCGTTCGCGGCAAGCTCAAATATGAGGGCAATGGCTGGGATCTGACCCTGTCGGGCGACTGGAACCGCCAGTCCAACCATGGTCAGCAGATCGCGCTCTGGGCCTTCAAT
>NZ_JBHIWJ010000121.1:0-11608 GCF_041987595.1 Sphingobium sp.
TCCGCGCCTCTTCCAGCGGGATCAGTGCGCCGGTGCCGGAGATGGCGAGGGCGATCAACTGGTCGTCCGAAAGGCCGTCGGGGGCAGGCCAGATTTCCTCTTCGGCCACGAGCGTGCGTTCCGCGATGGCACCGAAGGGCGCTCTGCTATGGCCGAAATAGACGCGCCTGCCGTCATCCAGGCGCCCGACACCCTCGCCGCCCGGCACATAGGGCGCGCTGACGGGGCCGAAAAAGCCCTTCGCGCGCATGAGGTCGGTGGGGCCGATTCCGGCCGCCGCAACCTCTATGACGCGACAGCCGGGCTGGGCGGCTGGCTCGGGATGATCGGCCAGCGCGAAGCCGCCATCGCTGTCGATCAGGGCGGTCCGCATGGCGTTCCCCTATGGTCGTGATGGATGCGGCCGGGCCGCGGAGGAAGGAGGGTTGCCCATTCTTTCGACCGGGCAACCCTCCTTTCGATGGCTTATCGACCTCAATAGGCGCCCGGCGGCGAGATCGGATCGGCGCCGGTCAGGTTGCGGCCATAGATTTCATAGCCGATGGTCGGGATATTCTGGATATGCCGCAGCGCCATCGAAATGTCGCGCCAGTAGCGGTTGATCGGCTTGTCCAGCGCAAAGCCAGAGGACCCGGCCTGGAACATCAGCGATTCGCTGGCGCCATGAACCAGTTCGATCATCTGCGCGCCGCCTGCACGCTGCCTCGCCTTCTCCGCAAGGGTGAATTCCTCGCCCAGACCGACGCGGTCCAGCTTGGCGGTCAGGTCGAACAGGATCAGCTTGGCGGTATCGATCATCGCTGCCGCTTCGCCCAGATCGCGCATATAGGCGCCCGAACTGGTGCGCGGGCCGATGATGGTCGTCAGCACCGGCTTCTTGGGGGCCTCGGCGGTGACGATTTCCAGCATGGCCTCAACCGCGCCGATCAGCTGGGCGATGCCGGTGGTGCGGACGACGGGCACGGCGGGCAGCAGATCGGAGGGGGCGCCGAAATGGCGCTTCGTCCGGTCGATCTGTCCGGCGCGCTCATCCATGAGCACCATCTGGGCGTCGGGGATGAAAACATCCTTGGCGACCGCCGTGTCGGACCCGGTGCCCTGCATGCCGGAAACGAACCATGTGTCTTCGATGGTCATGCTGTCCATCGGCAGATAGCACATGCTGATGCCGGGAACGACGGGACCGTCATATCCTTCCAGCACCACGCCCTGCTGCGCCCAGTTCGACTGCCGCGAACCGGACATATAGGGCCATTTGCCGTTGATGATCCAGCCGCCGTCGACCTTGCGCGCCTTGCCGGGAGGGTTGTAGGCGCCGCAGACCGACTGCGGACTGCCGCCGAACACCGCGTCCTGCACGCCATCGGGCGCGAGGCTGGTGATCCAGCTCGTTCCGTTGACGATCTGGATCACCCAGCTGATAGCGGGATCGCCCTTGGCGATTTCCATCTGCACCCGGCAGAAATCCGTGGGGGAGAGGCCCATGCCGCCCAGCCGCTGCGGCAGGAGCATACGCAGGAATCCTTCTTCCTTCAGCATCTTGTCCACGGCGGGGGTAGGATTGCGCCGCTTCTCGCCCTCGGGCGCCTCGCTTTGCAGGAAGGCGCGAAAGCCGCGCGCTTTTTCCACCATCGCGTCAGCGACAGCCTTTTCGGCAAAGCCGCACTGGATTTCATTATCCACCTTGGGGGCAGTAGCCATCAGTTCATCCTTTCTTATGTTCGCTATGGTGCCCGGCGATCTGCAATGCCCATTCGCACAACCGATCGGGCGCGCTGTTCCAGATCGCCAGCCACTCCGGAGTGGCGGGAATGATGAGAGTGCTCAGTTGCAGGCGGACCATCGTGTCGCAGAACGCGTCCCGGTTGATCCGGCTGTCGATGAGCATGTCGAAATAGTCGAGTACCGGATCCAGCGCACGCTGGACCGCGGCCTTATGGCGACCGAAATGGCTGCGCAGGAAATTGAGATGGAAGGCCGGTTCGACCTCGAAAATGCCTTCGGGCGAGCGTTCGATCGTGAAGCGGCCGTAAAAACGCATCACCGCGCGGAAGCGCTCGATCGGCTCAACAATGCTTTCGCCCGATTCCACAATGCCCTTTTCGAAGCTGCTGCAGATATATTCGCTGAAGGCCGCCAGCACTTCCTCCTTGGAGGCGAAATAGCGGTAGAGCGTGCCGCGCGAGACGCCGCTGCTCTCGCTGATGTCGCTCATCGACAGGCGGCGCGCGCCAATAGAGTTGATCGCGCGCAACGTGCCGTCCATGATCTTCTGGACGCTGCCCGATTGATCGGTGGCGACGATTTCGTTCCAGTCGGCGTGCGGCATCAGTTTCATGTCTGGGCTTCCATCTCTGCCAGATTGTGCGGAACGCTCACATAGCCCGGCAGATGCTGACCGCCATCCACATTGATCAACTCGCCATTCACAAAGCGCGACATTTCCGACGCGAGGAACAGGACGACCGGGCCGATATCCTTTTCCGGGTCGCCCGCGCGCTTGAGCGGGTTGCTGGCGGTCGCCATCTCAAGAAAGCCGGGGACGTTTTCGGCTAGGTCCGCAAACACCTGCCCCATGCCGGTCGGCGCGATGGCGTTGGTGCGGATGTTGAACCGGCCCCATTCGACCGCCGCGGTCCGGGTAAGCCCGAGAATCGCGCCCTTGTTCATATTATAGTCGGCGTGAAGCCATGCGCCGGTCTGGGCGTCGATCGAATAGAAATTGATGATCGAGCCGCCGCCGCGCGCCTTCATATGCGGGAAGGCGGCGCGCATGGCCCACCAGCTCCCCCAGGTGCCGATCTCCAGTGTCCGCTGAAGCATCTCGTCCGTTTTCTGCTCCAGCAGCACATTGGGCGAAAGCTGCGACGCATTGTTGACCAATATGTCCAGCCCGCCAAATTCGCTGACGGCGCGATCGATCATCGCCTCCACTTCGGTCTTGACGCCCATGTCGGCCGACATGCCGACGGCGCGGACGCCGAAGCTTTGCGTGATTTCCGCCGCGACGGTTTCAGCGGCGGCCCCGTCCCGGCCGGTGATCAGCAGATGCGCGCCTGCCTCTGCAAGGCAGCGGGAAATGCCGTAGCCCAGCCCCTTGGCGCCGCCGGTGACGATTGCGACCTTGTCCTTCACCAATCCCGTCACGCTACCGCTCCTGTCATCTGCTCGCTCAGGGCACGGTCCATGTCCATGCGTTCCTGGCAATAGTCTTTTGTGAAAACATAGCCGCGGATCGCCCCGTCCGCGTCGTGATAATGATATTTGATGCCGCGCTCGTCATTGGCGATTTCCTGCCACTGTCCTTCCACGCCCATGGGCGCGGGCAGCAGGACGACGGGATAGGCGGTGGTCTTGACCTGTACGGACAGCGGCGGGAAGCGGATATCCGTCGGCGTGCCGAGCGCGCTGGGCGCGATGGCGCGGGCGGCGGCCATGATCGGGGTCACATAGGCCGCCAGTCCCTGCGGATATTCGGCGCAATCGCCGATCGCATAGATGGCGGGATCGCTGGTGCAGCCCGTCTGATCGACCTTGATGCCGCGCGCGACCTCCAGCCCTGCCTCCTGTGCGAGCTGGATATGCGGACGCAGCCCGACGGCGGAAAGAACCGCCGCCGCCTCGATCACCAAGCCGTCGTCCAGTTCGGCCCTGATCCCGCTTTCGCCCTTATGGATGGCCAGAACCTTGCGGCCCAGATGCCATTCCACGCCCTTTTCGGACAGCGCGTCGCGGATCATCTGGCCGACGCCTGGCGGCACGAGCTGGGCCAGGGGATGGCCGAGCATGTCGACGACCACCGGCTGATAGCCGCTTGCGGAAAGGTCGTTGGCGAATTCGGTGCCGACAAGGCCCCCGCCCATGACGAGCACGCGGGCGCCATCTGGCAAGGCCTCCCGAAAGTCGCGATAATTGTCGAGATTGTTGACCGCGAGCGCGCGGTGCGCGGCGTCCCCGTCGATCGGCGGCCGGACCGGATCGGCGCCCATCGCCAGCACCAGCCGGTCGTAGAAGATCGGCCCGCCGGTGGTCAGAACGGCCTTGTCCTGCCGGTCGATCGCTTCGACGATACGGCCGGCCCGCAGGTCGAGCTTCAGCTGCGCGACCATCTTTTCCGCCGGCGTGGTGATCAGCGTATCGGCAACCTTGCCCTTGGCGAGCGCGGTCGACAAAGCGGGCTTGGAATAGAAATGCCCGTCATCCTGCGTGACCAGCGTCAGCCGGGCGTCCGGCGCAAGCTTGCGAAGCTCACGCAGGACGCCATAGCCGGCAAGGCCGCTGCCGACGACCACGATATGCGGGGTTTCCGTCACCGAAGCCGCTCCGGTCAGAGGAAGATGGCGAAGTTGGACATGCCGAGCGTCGACTGGTCGACGATGATTTCGCGGCTCGCCAGCTTGTACGCGCCGTCGACCAGCCGCCAGATGTCGCGGCGTTCGGCGCTGATCGTCTCATTCTCCGGATTGTCCATGCGGCTGCGCTCGACATAGAGGTAGCTCACAACCTCATATTCGCCGGTCGTTTCGCTTTCGGCGATGCGGACATTGGTGACGAAGCGGCGCGTGCGCGACGGCGGATCTTCGGCCCAGGCGCTCTTCGCCAGACGGCCGGTCCGCATCAGGATCGAGCCGTAATTCTCGTCGAAATGCTTCATCGTGCGCACCACGTCCCGGTCCTTGTTCGGACCGTTGCGGGTGAGGCGGAGGGGAGCGGTGTAGCTCAAATCCTGTTCCAGATAAGCCACCCAGTCGTCGAACCGGCGTTCGTCGAGCGCGGCGGCTTCGTCATAGAGGGTTTCGAGCAGGCGGTTATAGACTTCCGACCCGAGCGGCACTCGCTTGGTGGAGACAAGACCGCGCAGGACGCTGGTCTTGTCGATGGCGGCGGTCGCGTAGTTCACCATGATATCTGTCCTCTCTCGTCGCCGCGGCTCAGGCTTCGGCCATCAGATTATAATAGGCCATCCACCAGGCCCATTGCGTGTCGTCCTTGGTGAAGCCGGGATAGAGATCGCCGCCGCCGACCCAGCCTTCGGGACGCTCATGGCCGTGCAGCGCCTGATATTTGAGCGTGATGGTCTTGCTCATATGGCCACGCGAATTGCGCATGATCTGCGGCCAGGTGTCGGCGTCGTCCTGCTCGATCGTACCCGACGTGCCGGTCGACCAGATGGCGTTCTGGAGCATGTCGCGCTTCACATCTTCCGGCGCGTCCTTTTCCGCGAAGATGAAGTTCACGAACTCCACCTTGTCCGGCCCCTTGGGGACATAGGTGTGCAGCGACAGGGCGCCCGAAGCGCCGCCATCCGTGCGGGGCGCGAAGATGAAGGCGATCAGTATGTTGGGGAACATGCCGCCGACCTGGGGCGGGATGTTCGCCAGCTGCTTGACCTGATCTTCCGACAGATTCTCGAACAGCTGAGGGATCAATTCCTTGGTGATGCCGGGCGGCGGCAGCAGATGCAGCCGTTCTTCCGTGGTTTTTCCCTCGAAGCTGACGTCTGCGAACATCTTGAAGGTCTGCGCCGCTTCCAGGCAACGCAGCGTGTGGCCCTGCGGCACAGAAAGGTCGACGCCATACATGCCCGGCGCGGTGTCGTAGATCGACTCCGCGGTGCCGCCCATGATCCCGCCTTCCATCAGCGAACGGTGCAGCGTCAGGGTGTGGAAGCCGTCCGAGCCGGATTGTTCGCCGGGGATCTTCCAGTTGCACGGCAGCACGAAGCGCTGGGGGGGGCCAAGCATCTCAAGGCCATTGTCGGTGCGGCAGAAAAGCTGATCGAGGTAGAATTTGGCGTCGCCCAGATAATCCTCGAACGACAGATCTTTGTTCCAGGTGGCGAAGATCAGGCCGCCATAGAGATGGACGCGGGCCTTTTTGAGGCCCAGCTCGTCCTTCGAACGCTTGTTGCCGTGCATCTGCTCCTTTTCGATCGGCGCGCCGATGAAGCTGCCGTCCGCGCGGAAGGCCCAGCCATGATAGATGCAGCGATGGGCGTGGGCATTACCCGCTTCCGCCGTGCAGACCTTCATGCCGCGATGGGGGCAGACGTTCAGCATGACGTGGATTTCGCCGCTGCGGTCGCGCGAGACGATCACATTATCTTCCGCCATGTCGCGCATGACATAGTCGCCCGCCTTGGGAATTTCCGACTCATGGCCAAGGAGCAGCCAGGTGCGCGCGAAGATGCGCTCCATCTCCAGCTCATAGAGTTCCTTGTCGTTCATCACCCGCAACGACACTTCGTTCATGTCGCGGTCGATGAGGTCGTCAAGCGTCGTTCCGTCGCTCAGCGTCAGCCCGGCATTGTGCAGCATCTTGCTCTCCTGGAGGATTTCCTTGATTGAGTCGTGTTATACATATTGAACTAAATCTGTTCAAGGTGTAATGTGTCTTTAATAGGAAGGAGAGGCTGGATGAGCCAGAAACTGAAAGTTGTGATCGATAAGGCGGCCTGTTGCGGCTATGGCGTTTGCGCCGAGATATGCCCCCAAATTTACAAGCTCGACGCCAATGGTATCGTGTATGTGGACGACGAGATCGTCCCCGAAGGACTGGAGGAACTGGCCCGGGAAGGGGCCGAAGCCTGTCCGCAGTCCGCCCTTGCCATCGAAGAAGTCTGAAGTCGGCGTGACCATGCGCGGGTCCGGGGGGGCGGATATCCTGTCGCTCGATAGGTTTTTGGCGCTCGTTCCCTGCGGCACGGTCGTTTGACAGGCAGATGAGAGGATCGCGTTGATGGGGCAGGCCGAGATTTTATATACACCGTTCACGATCGGCTCGCTTCACCTGCGCAATCGGTTCGTGATGGCGCCGATGACGCGGAATTTCTCGCCGGGCGGCATCCCCTCGGAAGGGGTGGCCGGCTATTATCGGCGGCGTGCCGAAGCCGATGTGGGGCTGATCATCACCGAAGGGGTGGGGGTCGATCATCCCGCCGCAGTGGGACGCGAAACCATGGGCGGCGGCGCTTCGCCCGTCCTGCATGGCGAGGAAGCGCTGGCGCGCTGGCGCGACATCGTGGCCGGCGTGCATGACGCGGGCGGCCTCATCATCCCCCAGCTATGGCATCAGGGCGTCATTCGCGTGCCGGGCACGGGCTATCATCCCGATGCGCCGTCAGCCCGTCCGTCCGGCATCTGGGGCCCGACCGACAAAGCGATCGTGCCGCCCGATTATCTGGAACAGGTGCGCGCGCCCACCGCGCCGCTGACCGACAGCGAAATCGGCGACCTGATCGCCGCCTTCGCCCGCAGCGCGGCCAATGCGAAGGCGGTGGGTTTCGACGGCGTGGCCCTGCATGGGGCGCATGGCTATCTGATCGACAGTTTTCTGTGGCGCCACACCAATATGCGGGAAGATCGCTGGGGCGGCGGGATTGCCGAGCGGGCGCGCTTCGCGGTCGAGCTGGTGCGGGCGATCCGGGCCGCGACCGCGCCCGATTTTCCGGTCATCTTCCGCTTCTCCCAGTGGAAGCTTCAGGATTATGAGGCGCGCAATGTGGAAACGCCCGGCGAACTGGAAGCGATGCTGGCTCCCTTGGTCGAGGCGGGGATCGACATATTCGACGCGAGCACACGCATCTTCACGGCACCGGCCTTCGAAGGCTCCGACATGGGGCTGGCGGGTTGGGTCAGGAAGCTGACCGGCAAACCGACCATCGCGGTCGGCGGCGTGGGCCTCAGCAAGGATTTGCAATCCTCCTTCGCGCAGCCGACCGTCATGACCGACAATCTGGCGCTGGTGGCCGACAGGATGGCGCGCGGCGAATTCGACCTGATCGCGGTCGGCCGCGCGCTGCTGATGGATGCCCAATGGGTGGCCAAGATGCGCAATGGCGGCGACGTCAATCCGTTCCGGCTGGACGCCTACGCCACGCTGGACTGATCGCCGGACACTCCGGCTCCGGCCGGGGCGTTAATGGCTGTCCGCTGCGGCATAGACCTGGATGCGGGCGATGTTGGTGCGTTCGGACTGCTGCGCGATGACCGCGACGGCGTCGGCGATGTCGCTGGGCAGCATCGGCGGGATGAAGCTGTCCCAGGACGGTTGCCCCCTGGCCTTCATATCCTCGAAAATCTCGGTGCTGGTCGTGCCGGGCGCGACAATGCCGACCTTGACGCCCGACCCGGCGAGTTCGACCCGCAGGCAGTCGGTAAACGCTTCCAGCGCGCGCTTGAGGCCGCCATAGACACCCACACCGGGGGCGGTGATGTTCGCGCCGATGCTGGATATGTTGATGATCTGGCCCCTGCCGGCCGCCTTCATCGTCCGCGCGAAAAGGGTGCTGGCGCGCACCACCGCTTCATAGTTGATCGCGATCATCGGGCGCAACTGATCGAGGTCGAACGCGTCGATCGGCGCGGCGTGCAACATGCCGGCATTGTTGACCAATATGTCGGCCCGGCCGAAGCGGTCGAGGACGAAATCGTGCAGCCTTTGCGGCGCGTCCGGGTCCGCCATGTCGGCGGCAAAGGCCGTGCTGCCGCGGCCCAGTTCCTCTGCCAGTTCGGTGAGGCGGTCGGCGCGGCGGGCGACCAGCACCAGGGTCGCGCCCGCTGCCGCAAGCGCGCGGGCGCTGGCCGCGCCGATGCCCGACGATGCGCCGGTGACGATGGCAATCTGCCCTTCCAGATGATCCATGACGTGACTTCCTCTTTCCAGATCAGATAAGACGGATCAGCCTCTTGCCGTCATTTTCGCCGCGATAGAGACCAGCGAGCGCGTCGGGGCAGGATTCGATGCCGTCCAATATATCCTCGCGCCATGTGAGCCGGCCCTGCGCGATCCATGTCCGCAATTGCGCTGTCGCTTCGGCATAGCGATCGGCATGGTCGAAGATGACGAAGCCTTCCATACGGGCGCGTTTGACCAGCAGATGGCGTTCGACGCGCGGCCCGGTGGGCCATGGCTCCCAGCGGTCGATCGATGCCGTTCCGCACACGATGACGCGCCCGCGCTGTGCCAGATGCGGCAGAACCGAGTCGCTGATCGCGCCCGCGACATTGTCGAAATAAATGTCGATACCCTTGGGCGCATGCTCGGCGATCGCCGCGCTTATGTTCCCGGCGCGATAATCGATGGCGCAGTCATAGCCATACTCATCCACGCAGCGTCGCGCCTTGACCGGCCCGCCCGCGATGCCGATCGTGCGGCAGCCAAGGATGCGGGCGATCTGGCCGACGGCCGAACCGACCGCGCCGGCCGCCGTGGATACCGCGATGGTCTCGCCCGCGCGCGGCTGGCCGATCAGGGTAAGGGCCAGATAGGCCGTCATGCCGTTGATGCCCAGAATGCCGAGCGATGCCCGCATCTCCGGTGCGGTGGTGCGCTGGACGACCTGATCGGCTGCGACGCAGGCATAGTCCTGCCAGCCGAACCAGCCGGACACATGCTCTCCCACCGCATAGTCGGGATGTGCGGAGGCCACGACCTCGCCCACGGCAAGGCTGCGCATGACCGAACCGATGGCGACGGGCGCGGCATAGTTGCCCGCATCGGCGATCCAGCCGCGCATCGCCGGTTCGATCGAAAGATAGTGATTGCGCACCAGAATCTGACCCGGCGCAGGCTGTTCGACCGGCGCGTGCCGGATCGCGAAATTTTCCGCCTGCGCGATTCCCGACGGGCGGGAGGTCAACAGAACCTGGCGGTTGAGATCAGCCATCCAGCCCCGCCTTGACCATGGTGAATTTCCGGCGGGAAATCTTCCAGCCGTCCGAGGTGCGGACCAGGCAATCCTCATAATAGCCCGCCGCGCGATGGGTCACGCCGCCCTGGGTCGCCTCCGGCAGGAGCGCATCGACATAGCTGCGCGCGTGCACCTCATCGTTGCGCTTCTCTATCACGATATTGGTGATCCGGTGCAGCGTCGGCCCCATATGGCGGTGGGCGTCGGCCATATATTCGGCGATTTCGCGCGGGCCGCGCCAATGCCCGAAACTGCCGTAATCGGCCTCGCAATCCTGCGCGAAGCAGGTCCGGAACAGCGGCCAGTCACGCGTGTCGATGCCGGTGGCGTAGCGCAGCAACACATGTTCGATCGCACGTTCATCATCGGCGCCGACGGGCAAGCGTCTCACCAGACTGCCATGTGCGGGCATGTTCATCCTCCCCTAGTTTCGGCTGAAAACATAAAGAGGCGACGGCTAAACTTGCCCGCCAAAGGATAGGATCGACTGTCATCTTCCGGCGATTTATGACCCCGACAGGCGCAACCGCTAACGGGTCCGCTTCTATTTCCGTTCGGGCAGGGTATAGGCGATCAGCTGGTCGCTCGCGCCCGACAGCATCGCGCCGTGCCCGCCCGCCGCGATCACCACGAACTGGCGCCCGCTCGCGTTCGACCAGTAGGTGGTGGGAGAGGCATTGCCGCCGGCGGGCAGTCGCGCCTTCCAGAGCAGCCGGCCGGTCGTCGTCTCATAGGCGCGGAACATATGCTCCTGCGTCGCGCCGATGAAGGTGACGCCGCTCGCGGTCGCCACCGACCCGCCGATATTGGGCACACCCATGGGAATCGGCACGAAGGTTGGCAGGGCCAGAGGGCCGCTGTCGCGCGAGGTGCCGAATATCCTGCTCCACACCAGTTTGCCGGTTTTGAGGTCCACCGCGTTGATGCGGCCATAGGGGGGCTGCTGGCACGGAATCGCAAGCGGGGAGAGGAAGGGGGCGATATGGGCGGCATAGGCCACGCCCCTCTGGGCGACCGGGCCACCGACATCGCTCATATGGGCGGCGTTCATCGGTCTGATGCCCTGCCGGTCCGCAACGGCTCTGGGGATCAGGCGGTTATAGTTGCCGACCTGGTTGTTGTTCACGATCATCAACCCGCGCCGGGGATCGACCGATACTCCGCCCCAGTCGATCCCGCCGAGATAGCCGGGCCAGGTGAGAGTGGGATGCTCGGTCGACAGCGGCGTCATGTCCCCGTCGAAGCGGGCCTGGCGGAAGCGGATGCGGCACATCGCCTGATCGATCGGCGTGAGGCCCCACATGCCCTTTTCTGTCGGACGCGGCCCGCCGAAACTGGGCATGCCGACCGAATAAGGCTGGGTCTTCGACAGGCGTTCGCCGGGAACGACGCCCTGCGGGACGGGGTGTTCCTCGACCGGCAACAGGGGCTTGCCGGTCGCCCGGTCGAGGAAGAATATCTCCCCGCGCTTGGTCGGCTGGAGCAGGCCGCGCACGCCGCCGGGAAGATCGACCAGCGTCGGCTGGGCGGGCACATCATAGTCCCACAGGTCATGATGGGTCGTCTGGAAGGACCAGCGCACCGCCCCGCTCTCCGCATCCAGCGCCAGCACGGCACTGGAATAGAGGTCATCATTGACGGTGCGATGCCCGCCGAAATAATCGGGCGTTGCATTCCCTGTCGGCACATAGACGAGGCCCAGCGCTTCGTCCGAGCTCATGGGCGCCCAGCTATTGGGCGTGCCCGGCGTAAAGACGCCGCCGCGCGGCGGCAGCCCGTGATCGTCGGGGCGACCGATGTCGAAGGCCCAGGAAAAAGCGCCCGTGACGGCATCGAACGCCCGGATGACGCCGGAAGGCTCCCTGATTTTCTGACCATCCATCACCCAGCCGCCCAGAACGAGGCGGCCGCGCACGA
>NZ_JBHIWJ010000122.1:0-11476 GCF_041987595.1 Sphingobium sp.
CCGAACCGATGACCAGCAGCTTGCTCGGCATTTCCGGCGGGGTCATGGCATGGCGATAGGTCCACACCCGCTTGCCGTCCGCCGGGGCGAAGGGCAGGTCGCGGGCGCGGGCGCCGGTGGCGACGATGATGTTCTTGGCCGTCAGTTCCTCGGTCTTGCCATCCTTGGTGACACTGAGCTTGCCTTTCGCGACCAGCTTGCCGTCGCCCATATGGACAGTGATCTTGTTCTTCTTCATCAGGTGCGTGACGCCCTGATTGAGCTGCTTGGCGACGCCGCGCGACCGCTTCACCCCCGCTTCGATGTCGGCGCTGATCTTCTCGGCAGCCAGACCATAATCCTTGGCGTGGCTCATATAATGATAGATTTCCGCCGAACGCAGCAGAGCCTTGGTCGGAATGCAGCCCCAGTTCAGACAGATGCCGCCCAGATTTTCACGCTCGACAATGGCCGTCTTCAGGCCCAACTGGGCGCAGCGGATCGCGGCCACATAGCCGCCGGGGCCGGAACCCAGAACGATGACATCGTAATTCTCAGCCATATTATGTCTTTCTTCTTGTGCAGGAAGATCAGGCCGCCGGAGGCGCAAAGGGCGGCACGGAACGGGGCTGACGGTCCTCCCCGATCGCAACGAAGGTGAAAGTCGCCTTGGTCACGCGATAGGATCGGTCGTCATGCCGGGCACGGCGCCAGGCTTCTACATCGATCTTCATCGACGTGCGCCCAACGGATTTCAGAGTTGCAAAGACCGACACCTCGTCGCCGACCACGACGGGCCGAAGAAAGCTCATCCCTTCGACCGCGATGGTGACAGCACGCCCATGGCTGTGCCGGGCCGCGACCGATCCGGCCGCAGAGTCCATCAGGCTCATCAGCCAGCCGCCGAAAATATCCCCATAGGGGTTAGTATCGGCCGGCATGGCGATGACGCGCACCGCCGGGCTGTCCTGCGGCGGCTGCTCGTCCAGTCCAGCCATCAGGCCAGCATGCCGATCGGATTTTCGACCAGCTCCTTGAAGACCTGCATCAGGCGCGCGCCGTCAGCGCCGTCGATCGCGCGATGGTCGAAACTGCCGGTAGCCGACATAACCGTCGCGATCTGAAGCGAGTCGTCAATGACGAAGGGCCGCTTTTCGCCCGCGCCGATCGCCATGATCATGCCCTGCGGCGGGTTGATGACGGCTTCAAACTGCTTGATGCCGAACATGCCCATGTTCGACAGCGAGGCGGTGCCGCCCTGATATTCCTCCGGCTTCAGCTTGCCGTCCTTGGCACGGGTTGCCAGATCCTTCATCTCGGTCGAAATCGCCGCCACGCCCTTGCCGTCCGCACCGATCACGATCGGAGTGATCAGACCGCCGGGGATCGACACGGCCACCGAAATATCGGCGCGCTTGAATTGCAGCATCTGGTCGCCGGCAAACTGGACATTGCATTCCGGCACCTGAATCAGCGCCACGCCCAGCGCCTTGATCAGCAGGTCGTTAACCGACAGCTTGACGTTGCGGCTCGCCAGACCGGCATTGAGTTCGCCCCGCAGCTTCAACAGCCTGTCGAGCTGAACATCGACGGTCAGGTAGATGTGCGGCACCTGCTGCTTGGATTCCGTCAGGCGGCGCGCAATGGTCTTGCGCATGCCGTTGAGCTTGATGACCTCGTGCGGGATGCCGAAGTCCTGCGCAGCGACCGCCATGGGAACCGAAGCACCAGCGGCCGCGGCGGCCGGTGCCGGTGCCGACGCCTTCGCGGCGGGGGCAGCGCCTTCAAGATCCGCCTTCACGACCCGACCGCTCGGGCCGGAACCGGTGACGGCACCCAGATCGATGCCCTTCGCCTCGGCCAGACGGCGCGCCAGCGGGCTGGCCTTGACGCGGCCGTCCGAAGAAGCCGCCTTGGCGGGCACGGTCTCAGCTTTCGGCGCCGCGGTGGGCACGGCAGCCTCAGCGCTTGCGGGAACCGGGTCGGCCTTGGGCGCAGCCTCCGGCTTGGGCGCAGAAGCGTTGCCGGCGGCTACCGCGGCTGCATCCTCCCCTTCCTCGGCGATGATGGCAATCACGGTGCCGACCTTAACGCCTTCGGTCCCTTCGGACACCAGAATCCTGGCGACGACGCCCTCATCGACGGCTTCGAATTCCATCGTCGCCTTGTCCGTCTCGATCTCAGCCAGCAGATCACCGGATGAAACGGTGTCGCCTTCCTTCACGAGCCACTTCGCCAGAGTCCCCTCTTCCATGGTCGGGGACAGGGCTGGCATCTGGATCGTTTTGCTCATGGGTGGATGGCCTCTCATCTTATGAAGCATGTGGCAATGAGAAGCCGTTTCGGCGCTTTGGCCAGAACGGTCAAGGCCATCCCTTGCGCCAGCCTCAATTATCCGGCACATTTCACCAGACTGGTTCACAGCTAACCATATAGGTTCTAAAAACCAGCCTGACGCCCCGGTAAAGGGGGCTTTTGGACTTCGGATTGGGCAAGCAATGCGGACATATCTGGTTGTCGTCGACGAATCGGCCGAGGCGGAAACCGCGCTTCGCTTCGCCGCCCGCCGCGCCGCCAAGACGGCAGGCGCTGTCCGCATTCTCGCGCTCATTCCGCCTGCCGAATTCGTCCAGTGGGGCGGCGTTCAGGCCACGATGGAGGATGAGGCGCTGCAGCGCGCCGAAGCGCTGGTGACGAGCGCGGCAGGCACCTTGACCGACGAATCCGGCATCCGTCCGAGCATCACCGTGCGTCAGGGCGAGCCGGTAACGGTCGTCCGCCGCACGCTGGAGGAGATGGACGATGTCGCTGCTCTGGTGCTGGGCGCCGCTGCCAGCGGCCCGCCGGGTGTGCTCGTCTCGCATTTTGCGGGCGCGGACGCAGGCAAACTGCCCTGCCCTATCATGATCATCCCCGGCGGACTCGATGCAGAAGCGATCGATCGGCTGAGCTGAACCCCGCCTCAATCCGTCATCCAGCGATGCCGGGTCGCCGAGATCAGGTCACCGCCTGTGCTTCCCCCGTTTCGATCCGATATGCCGGATATTGGCGGGCCTTCCGCGCTTGGCTCCGGGCCTTGCCCGATCCTTCCTGAAACTCGGCCGCTGCGGCAGCGCATCGGGCAGTTCGAAACGTAGCGCCCCATTGATCGGGTCGGCCTCCGCCAGCCGCAGTTGCAGCCGCTGCCCCACCGTATAGCGATCGCCGCTCTCCACACCCTCCAGCGCACGCGCGGCTTCATCATAATAGAAGCGCTCATCGCCGAGAGTCGACACGGGGACCAAGCCATCCCCGCCCAGCCCCTCCACCGTCGCGAAGAAGCCGAAATTTTGCACCCCGGTAATCCGTGCATCGACCAGATCACCGACATGCGCCGCCAGAAAGGCCGCGACATAGCGATCGATCGTCTCGCGTTCGGCCTCCATCGCCCGCCGCTCATGGCCGCTTATCATTTCCCCGACGCGCCCCATATTTTCCATATCCTCGCCACTCAGCGAAGTGCGGTCTGGGATCACGTTTCCCTTGGGCGCGGGCAGTTCCAGCTCATAGGCGCCCACCAGTGCCCGATGCACCAGCAGGTCCGAATAGCGCCGGATAGGTGATGTGAAATGCGCGTAGGACCCGAGCGCCAGCCCGAAATGCCCCTCATTTTGCGGCGTATAGTAGGCCTGGGTCTGGCTGCGCAGGATCTGCTCCATGATCTGGGGCTTTTCCTCGGCCTCTCCCACCCGCTCGATGAGACGGTTGAAGGTGGCCGGCTTTATCACCTGTCCCAACGCGAATTCGATTTCGAAGGTCGCCAGATAATCCTTCAGCGCGACCAGCTTGTCGCGGCTGGGCGGTTCATGGACGCGATACATGACCGGCGCCTTCTTCTGCTCCAGCGCCTTGGCCGCCGCCACGTTCGCGGCGATCATATAATCCTCGATCAGCATATGCGCGTCGAGCCGTTCTCGCACTGCCACGCTGACGATCTTGCCATATTCGTCCAGCACCACCCGCCGTTCCGGCAGGTCGAGCGCCAGCGGCTCGCGCCTGTCCCGCGCCTTGCGCAGCAGCGCCCAGCAATCCCAGAGCGGCTTCAGCGCCTCGTCCAGCAGCGGCTCCTCCCGCGTGCCGTCAATGGCCGCCTGCGCATCTTCATAGGCCAACACCGCCGCGACCCGGATCACCGCGCGGGAAAAGCGCCAGTTCTTCACCTTGCCCGAAGCGTCAAGAACGAGGTGACAGGCCATCGCTGCCCGGTCCTGCCCGGCGCGCAACGAACACATGTCGGACGACAGCTGATGCGGCAGCATCGGCACGACCAGATCGGGGAAATAGACACTGTTGCCGCGCTTCCTCGCCTCCCGGTCCAGCGCGCTTCCGGGCCGCACATAGTAGCTGACGTCCGCGATCGCGACGATCGCCTTGTAACCACCCGCATTGGCGGGATCGTCGTCCGGCGCTGCCCAGACCGCATCGTCATGGTCCCGCGCATCGACCGGATCTATGGCGACGATCGGCAGATGCCGCAGATCCTCCCGCTTATCCTCATGCAGTGCGAGGTTGGACGCGGATACCGCCTCCTCCTCCACTCGCTCGGAAAAGACATGCGGAATGCCATGTTTGTGAATGGCGATCAGGCTGAAACTGCGCGGCGCGAAGGGATCGCCGAGAATGTCCGTCACCCGCGCCGTGATGCGCGGCGGTCGCCCCACCGGCTCCGCCAGCACCAGATCACCCTTCTTCGCCGTCCCCGCGTCCGAAATCGGCGTGTCCCGCCTGATCCGCTTGTCGACGGGCCGCAGCCACAGCTTGCCGTCTTGACCTTCCTCGACCACGCCCAGCAATTCCTCGCTGGCTTTGGCAAGCTTCTTCATCGGATGCGCGACCCAGCCGCGCCCGGCCTCCTCGGTCCGCGCGAGAATCCGGTCGCCGATGGTCAGGGCGCCCCGCTTGCCGCGCTCTACAACGCGCAGCCGGGGCGCAGGCTGCCCCTCCGCCTCCCAGCGTTCCGGCGTGGCGATCAGCGTGGCGTCATCGACATCGACGATCCGCAGCACCGTGACCTTGGGCACCCCGCCCATCTTGTGAAAGGCCCGTGCGGGGCCGATATCGATCAGCCCCTCATCCGCCATGTCCTTGAGCAGTGCCTTGAGCGCGATCTTCTCTGCGCCCTTCAGGCCGAAAGCCTTCGCAATTTCCCTTTTGCCCGCTGGCTGGTCGGACGAGGTGATGAAATCCATCACCTGTTCGCGCGTCGGAAAGCCGGCGGGCTGCGTCCTGGTTCGGGAGGAGGCGGATTTTTTCTGCTTTTCGGTCGATGCCATGGTCCAGCTATAGGGAGAGCCGCCACCCAGCGCCAGTGCCCCATAGCGGAAGCGGGATGGCAAATCGTTGCGGAGGGGCATGAAAAGCCCGCTCCTTCTCCTCCTTCTTCCTCTCGCCGCCTGCGCAGCCACCACCGCGCCGCCACCCCCGGCCCGCATGATCGATCGGCAACGCGCCGAACATTATATCTGGGGCGGGAAGAATGACGGTTGGCATATGGTCAGACATGACGGCATGTCCGTCATCGAGGAACGGCTCGCTCCCGGCGCCGCGGAAGTGCGCCATTATCACCGCAAGGCCCGCCAATTCTTCTACGTTCTCTCTGGCGAACTGACGATGGAAGCGGGCGGCAGCACAACCCGTCTGACCGCGGGTCAGGGTATGGAAATCCCGCCACGCATGCCGCATCAGGCGCAGAACCGCAGCAACGCTCCGGTGGAGATATTGGTCAACTCCACCCCCAAAAGCCACGGCGACCGGATCGAGGCACCTGTTCGGTAACTGACCGCGATGGCTGGTTTTGCGACAGTCCGCTTGGCGCAAATTATCGTCGAGTTTGGAGAGTGGCGTTGGGAAAGTCCAAGCGCCGACAGCCCAGCCCAATCGTTGCGCAGCGTGAATCGAACCTCCAGGCGCACGACAGGATATATTCACAGCGCACCTAAGCCAGTCTGAGCGCCCGCTCCCGCCAGGCTTCTGCCAGCGCCGGCATCCCGGCCAGCGCGCGCACCGCTTCGGGTTCATTCTTGTGCCCGCCTCCGATCAGCAGGCGGAACACCCGCGCAATCGGCCAATCCGGCAAAGGCCGCTCCAGCAGTTCCATGCGCGTGCCAGCTTCCGCCTCGCCCTCCCGGATCACGCGGAAATAAATGCCGCAGCGCGCCGTCTTCACGATCGTCGCCATCACGTCCCGCTCGCCGAACCGGTGATCCAGCTTCCAGCAGGGCTGCCGCCCATGGCTCACCTCCACCACGGCGCTGCCCAGGGAAAAGCGATCCCCCAGGCAAATCTCTTCCTCCGTCATCCCACGGGAAGCGATATTCTCGCCAAAGGCGCCCGGCGCATCCAGCAGGGCGTGCCCCGGCTTGCGATCCTGCCACCAGCCATAATGGTCCTGCGGATAAAGATGGATCGCCTTGTCCCAGCCGCCATGATGGACCGTATCCGCCACGGCATCGCCTTCAAGGCCAAGCCAGCCGATCCGCACCGATCCATCGACCGGCCGCTTGGCAATGGCGCTGTAATCGCCATCCCGGAAAGGCACCGGCTTCCCCGTCAACAGGGCTTCGATCGTCATGGAGTTCTGGCTCATGCCTTCGTCCTGCCATGAAAGCAGGCAGTTGGCCAACGCCAGTCGAACGAAGGCGGCCTTAAGCCGGACTCAGTTCAGATCCCAGCTTCAGCACCTCGCTGCCGCTGTCGGTCGTCACCAGATAGGCCGGGTTGCGACTTGATCCGTTACGCCGGATGAGCACGCCCTCGATGTGGCGCTCAACGTGCCGTTCGAACCTCTCCGCAATCCTTCCGCGGCCGACGCCCTGCCCCCAATTCCACTTGACCCTCACTCCTTTGCGAAAGCGTTCGGTCATTTCGACATTCTCTCCTGAAGGGGCAACCGCGTCGGCCGATTTTCCATGCCGCCGCCTGCAAAATTCCCGATTGCGTTTAGGGTTCCCTTGGGTTTTTCGATCGTGTGCGTTAAGGGGCGCCACATGGATGTTAAGGGGCTTCGCGTCGCTCTCTTCAGCGGCAATTACAATTATGTCCGCGATGGCGCGAACCAGGCGCTCAATCGCTTCGTCGGCCATCTGCTGCGGCAGGGGGCTGCGGTGCGCGTTTATTCCGCCACCACTGACAGCCCCGCTTTCGAGCCGACCGGCGATCTGGTGAGTGCCCCGTCCGTCCCGGTCCCCGGTCGCCGCGAATATCGGATTCCCTACCGTATGTCGGGCGCCGTCCGCCGCGACCTTGCGGCCTTCCGACCCAATCTGATCCATGTCTCCAGTCCCGATCCGCTGGGCCATCGCGCCGTCGCATGGGCGCGCAATCATGGTCTGCCCGCTGTCGCTTCGGTGCACACGCGGTTCGAAACCTATCCGCGCTATTATGGCCTCGCCTTTCTGGAACCCGCGATCGAATCGCTGCTCCGCCGCTTCTACCGCCGCTGCGACGCCATCGTGGCGCCGTCCGAATCCATGGCCCAACTGCTTCGCGAACAGCGCATGAGCTATGATGTCGGTATCTGGACCCGCGGCATCGACAGGGAAATCTTCAATTCCAGCCGCAGGGACGCAGGCTGGCGCCTGTCGCTTGGTATCGCGGACGACGAAGCCGTCATCGGCTTTATCGGCCGGCTGGTGATGGAAAAGGGCCTCGACGTCTTTTCCGACACGATCGACCATCTGACAGCCAAGAATGTCCGCCACAAGGTGCTGGTGGTCGGCGAAGGCCCCGCACGCGAATGGTTCGAAAATCGTCTGCCGAACGCCGTCTTCACCGGCTTCCAGAAAGGCGCCGATCTGGGCCGTGCGGTTGCCAGCATGGACATGCTGTTCAATCCCAGCGTTACCGAAACCTTCGGCAACGTGACGCTTGAAGCCATGGCCTGCGGCCTTCCCACCGTCGCCGCACGCGCCACGGGCAGCGAGAGCCTGGTTACGGAAGGCGTGACCGGCCGCCTGATCCGCCCCGGCGCCATCACCGCCTTTGCCGATGCGCTGACCGCTTATTGCACCGATCCCGCCGCCCGCGCCGCCGCTGGTGCCGCCGCAATGCAGGAGGCGGAACGCTATGGCTGGGATCAGGTAAATCAGGCGCTGGTCGACACTTATCTCCGCATCATCCGCCAGCGCGAACATGGCGCGTTCGTCCGTTCAAGTCCTGTTCCCTGAAAGCCAAAGCCTTCCTATATCGAAGGCGATGGCTGACCTTTTCGCTCCCGAAGACACACCGACCACCACCCCGGCCGATGCCCCGCTGGCGGACAAACTGCGTCCCCGCACGCTGGCCGATGTTGTGGGACAGGATCATCTGACCGGGCCGGATGGCGCGATCGGCCGCATGGTGGCGGCGGGACGCCTGTCCTCGATCATATTCTGGGGACCGCCGGGCACGGGCAAGACCACCATTTCCCGCCTGCTCGCCGACGCCGTGGGGATGCGCTTCGAGCCGATCTCCGCCGTCTTTTCCGGCGTTGCTGACCTCAAGAAGGTCTTTGCCGCCGCCAAAGAACATGCCCGGTGCGGCGAAAAGACCCTGCTCTTCGTGGACGAGATCCACCGCTTCAACCGTGCTCAACAGGACAGCTTCCTGCCATTCGTGGAGGACGGCACCGTCACGCTGGTCGGCGCCACGACGGAAAATCCCAGCTTCGAACTCAATGCCGCGCTCCTTTCCAGAGCGCAGGTGCTGATCCTGCGCCGCCTCGACGCCGGCGCGCTGGAACGCTGCGTCATGGATCCGGCGCCGAAGCCCTGACCGGACGCCCCCTCCCGCTCGATCCTTTTGCCCGCGAAGCCCTGCTCGCCAGCGCGGATGGCGACGGCCGCTTCCTGCTCAATCAGGTCGAAACCCTCTATTCGATCGACATTCCGGAACCGCTCGACCGGGCCGGGCTTTCCGCCCTGCTCCATCGCCGCGTCGCGGTTTATGACAAGGATCGGGAGGGGCATTACAACCTCATCTCCGCTCTTCACAAAAGCCTGCGCGGCTCCGACCCGCAGGCCGCGCTCTATTATCTCGCCCGCATGCTGACCGCTGGCGAGGAACCGCTTTACGTCCTGCGCCGCCTCGTCCGCTTCGCTACGGAGGATATCGGCCTCGCTGACCCGCAGGCGATGGTCCAGTGCCTCGCCGCCAAGGACACATATGAATTTCTCGGCTCCCCCGAAGGCGAACTCGCCATCGTGCAGGCCTGCCTCTATTGCGCCACCGCGCCCAAATCCAACGCCGCCTATGCCGCAATGAAGTCAGCGTGGAAGTCCGCCCGCGACACCGGATCGCTGACGCCGCCGCAGAACATCCTGAACGCGCCCACCAAGCTTATGAAAGCCATTGGCTATGGCAAGGGCTATCAATATGATCATGAGGCGGCCGATGGCTTTTCCGGCGACAATTATTGGCCGGAAGAAATGCAGCCGCAGACATTCTACGCCCCCACCGACCGGGGCTTCGAAGCGCGCATCGCCGAACGCATCTCCTATTGGAACCGCTTGCGGACCGAACGCCGCCAGTCATGACCTCACGCTTCGCCCGCTACGCCGTCATCGACTGGTCGGGCGCCAAGGGTTCGCGCCACAAGGGGATCGCCATCGCACTTTGCGAAGCCGGAGACGCCGCTCCGAGGCTGCAATATCCTTCGGACGGCGGATTCTGGTCGCGCCGCGCGGTCGTCGAGTGGCTGATCGTAAAGGCGGGCGAAGCCCCCACCCTGTTCGGCTTCGATTTCAGCTTCGCTCCGCCCTTCGTGGCGCGCGGCGGCTATCTGCCGGGAGATGCGGTGCCGGTCACCGGCCCGGCCTTCTGGGCCTATGTCGATCATGTCTGCGATGATGAGGATCTTGGCGCCGCCAGCCTGCTGGAGCGGACCCACCGCCGCCATTTCTACTTCGGGAAGGCCGACGGCACCAAGGCGGACTATATGCACAACCGCCTGTGCGAAGCGCATTACAACGCCCAGGGCGGCGGAAAGCCCTCCACCGTCTATGACGCCATCGGCGCCGCGCAGGTCGCCAAGGCAAGCTTTGCCGGCATGCGCCTGTTGCATCATGTCCACGCCCATGTTCCGGTCTGGCCTTTCGATCCGCCGCCCCCGACCGGTTCGCTGGTCGTCGAAATCTACACCAGCATAGCGGCCCGCGCCGCCGGCCGGCCCAAGGGGCAGACCAAGATGCGCGACCTCACCGCACTCAACGACGCCCTGCTGGCGATCGAATCACAGCCGCATGAAGGCCTGGCTCCCGACGATCATGGCGCCGATGCCATTCTCACCGCCGCCTGGCTTCGCCGCGCGGCTGCCCGTCCCAGTCTGTGGACGCCGCCATTGCTCGATGCAAAAATCGCTGCAACGGAGGGCTGGACGTTCGGTATCATCTGATAGTAAGGCGCTCCCCGTCCGAAACGGGCGCGCCGGATTAGCACAGCGGTAGTGCAGCGGTTTTGTAAACCGAAGGTCGGGGGTTCGATCCCCTCATCCGGCACCATTCAACCAAGCCGTTGCGGGTTGGGCATTTTGGCCTAAAATCGCCCAATGGCACTTGAACGGCTGAAACGCCGGGCACGCGGGCTGAAGCTCGAAGTCATCGCCTTATGACTCGCCGCCCGCGATCGCCGAACGCCGATGTTAGCCAAAATCGTCGCTGCCAGCGTCGCAGCCTTCGCGCTTAGTCCGATTGACCTCATCATCGTGCCGCTGGGAATAGCTCTGGCAATCCCATTGATACCGCCTGCACTCATGGCCGATTTCCGATCCCGGGCATCACTCATGCCCCAGCGCCCGACGAGCAGAATGGCGATGACACGCATCCTCATGTTCTGGCTCAGCCTGCCCTTTCAGCTGACGCAGTCAGGCAGGCCAACGCAAAATGGGGGCCGGCATTTCTGCCGGTCCCCACTTCCGTCGTGTCTCTCGATCCGCTTCTCTTTCAAGATGCGATCATCGGACTCGGCGCGCGATATTTCCGCCTGAAAGACTTCCATATCGTGTTGGCTCCGTTTGCCCGGCCGGCCGGCCGTTCTCCCGCAGCCGCCCTCTCTATTCGATGCCCGACGTTCACTTTCGCGCGTGCACAGCATCGTCCATGAAAGGACCATCGGTTTTCCACATTTTCCTTCCGGTCCATGCTTCTTTCCCGACGATCGAAAAGTTCTTCAAGTCATTGATTTCTCTCTGACTTTGGCATCCAGATTTCTCTGTCTCCCGTCCTTTTCGATAAGGAGATCGTCTCACCAAAAGCGAGTCGTTCAAAGCGAAATCTGACGCTCCGATGACGGCTCAACCCTAAAGCTGTGGATAAGTGTGGATATTTTTTTGCCCCCCGGATCAGGGAAGAGAATCCTGTGGCGACCAATTTGGGGGCGCCAGCGAAAAGCCGGAAAATTCAAAGCCCGGCACAACGGTGCAACTCACCAAAGTCCATCCACCCAGCGGCCGCGCCGCCTGCCAATGATGTGCAGGGACGAAAAT
>NZ_JBHIWJ010000123.1:0-11119 GCF_041987595.1 Sphingobium sp.
ACATCCCAGAACGGCTCGATCTTTTCGAGAACTTCGTCCACCGGCCCGCAGGTCACGAAGGCTTCGACCATCGCATCGGACACATTGCCGATGACCTTGGCGATGTCGCCATGCTCACCCAGGCTCAACTGGCAGGCGCGCGCCTGATCGCCAAAGCCGATCGCCTCGAAGAAGGGCTCATATTCCTTGTATCCGGAATAGGCCGCGACGGTGGCGCGGCTGTCGTCGATCGCCTTCTGCTTGTCATCATTGACCGCGATCCAAGGCCAGGCGTTGATTTCGATATCTTCGCGCCTGCGGCCATATTGGGCCAGCTTATCGTTGATGAAAGGCATTCGGCTCTTGGTATAGGCCGCGGACCAGAGGGCATGGACCATCAGGCCGTCGCCGATTTCCAGCGCAAGCGCAGTCATCTTGTCCTGTAGCGCCGCGATCCAGATCGGAATCTCCTCCCGCACCGGGGGCGCGGTCAGCATCATTTCCTCAAAATCGGCGGAGAAATATTCCCCCTCGATCGGATCGAGCCCCTTATGCGCGTTGGCGATGACATAGCGGATCACCTTGACGCTTTCGCGCAGGTGGGACAGCAGCTTGCGTTCGGGTTCGCCATACATGCCCGTGACGCAGCTCTTGATGCTGGAGCCCAGCCCCAGCACGAAGCGGCCATTGGAAATGCGATCGACGTCCATCGCCGCGTAGGCGGTTTCCACCGGACTGCGCGTTCCTGCAATAGCGACGCCGGTGCCGACCTTCAGGCTGTTCGTCAGCGCGGCGGTGGCAGCCATCGGAACGAAGGGCGGGCCGTAAATTTGCAGCGAAAAGCAGCCCTCGAAACCCGCCTGTTCCATCTGCTGGCCGATACCTGCCATGGCGGGGGCGGGCAGGGTGGGCATGACGGCCCACCAGCGGCGTTCGCCGCCGACGGCATTGACGAGCTTGGACATGGCGACTCCGAAAAAGGAAAAAAGGAGCGGACGCTGCCGTCCGCCCATGGGGAGAGATCAGATCAGAACTGGAACAGTTCCTTGCGCAGGCCGATGATGTCGCTGCAATCGGCACTGACATTGTCGCGATAGGCGAAGTCGCCCTTCGCCTGCCGGTCGGCAAGTTCCATCATCGCCATGCGATAGCGCTGCCCGGCCTGGTCGAACTTGCTGTGCAGGTCCTTGCGGTCGGTATGGCGCATATAGCGCGGGCTTTGCGGCGAGGTCATGTAGCTGTCCTGCCGCGACACCTTGTAACCCGCCTTGGGCATGACATGGCGGAACATCAGGCCCGCGTTGGAGGTGTTCATGACCATTTCCATCCGCGTGCGGTCCCGCGTTTCGGGCGTGCAGGGGTGGAACAGCGGCACATCGTCACCGGGGCTGAACCGGCCATAGGCGATGGCGCAGTGCGAGCGCAGATAGATGCGGATCACCTGCCGCACATTCTGGGTCGGCTGCTTGATGCCGCTGAAGAATTTCATCACCGGGGCGACCGACTTGTTGACGCAGGTGCGGACCATGGTGACGGTCTCGCTGTCGTAGAAGGTTTCCACGGTTTCGCTGTCCGACCGTTCGTCGCCGACGACGTCGGCATGCAGGAAGTCGGCATGGGTAAGGTCGATCAGATTTTCCAGGCTGATCGGCGCGGCGCTCTCAAAGCGGACGGTCGCGGTCATGTGCCGCGGCAGGCCACCCTTGGGAGGGAGGAAGGGCAGGCTGGGGAGATGGGCCGGGTCTGCCGCCAGCGGGTTGCCGAACCACACCCAGACCACGCCATAATGTTCCATCACCGGATACCGGCCGCGTGCGTCGGTAAATTCGCTCTTGTCGCGTGCGATCCGCTCATTGGGATGGAATTCGCTGGCGACGGCGACGCCATTGTCGCGCCACAGGAAGATGGGGTGCGAATAGATGGCGCGGCGGACGGGCTTCCCCGTCACGGAATAATCATGCGCCACCGGAAACCAGCTGTCGCGCATCACGAGATTATGCGGCACCCAGCGGTTGATGGCGTTCAGGGCGATCGGGTTGCCACCTGATGGCGCGGCGGAATTGTCGTCGTGCGAAACGGGACGATCGGCGGTTTCGAGCATCTTCAAATCCTCCTTCAGGCCGCTACGGTCTGATCATGGGTCGCGGGGGCGCTTTCCAGCATTGCCTTGCGCAGATCCTCGCCATGCAGCGAGACGGTGGGCTTGGTGGCACGCAGTTTCGATCCGTCGACCGATGCGAGCACCGACAGCGGGTTGATCCCGCGCAGCACCGCGCCGCGCACGCCCGGATGGCGAACGCCCAGTTCGGCCCGCCAGCGGACGGCTGTCACCCCCCGCGCCGAGGGGACGGGCGAAAGAACGGCGTGGAGCAGATCGTTGAATTGGTCGTCGCGCAGCGTCAACTGCGTCTCGCCAGTCAGCGGATGGGTGCGCGTCAGCAGGGTAAGCGGAAATTCGGCCACGAAATGCGACGGCCAATGCAGCGGGTGCCACTGGCAATTGCGCTCCATCACCAGCATCCCGCCTTCCTCATGCAGTTCCGACATCAGATAGGGGCTGAAGCGGACACCGCGGATCGCGATGACGAGGCTCGGATCGTCATAAAGCGCATTCAGATATTCCTGATGGCTGCAACTGACGTTGACCGTACCGACATAGGTGTATTTGGGATCGGCGCTGAGCGGCGCTTCCGCCTTGGGATTGAGGCAGACCCGCACGAAGCCCGCCTGCTCGCTGACGCCAAAGGCATTGGCCTTGTAGATCGGCGGGAATTTCTGCTGGTCCTTCATGTTCGGGATTTCCTTCAGGCGTCCCGACTCGCCGTCATAGCTCCAGCCATGGTAGCCGCACTGGATCCAGCCATTGTCGCGGATGCAGCCCAGCGATAGCGGGGCGCGACGATGGGGACAGCGATCCTCCAGCGCGCGGGCGATACCGTGATTGTCGCGCCACAGCACGACCGGCTGATCACCGATATCGACGGACAGCGGCTTTTCGGAGGTCACTTCCTCGGACCGTGCGACAGCCCACCAAAGATCAGAATCGAGACTCATAGCGCTATCCACTCTCCTTTCGATTAAATTGACGGATGACAATTTATATGTCAACGTCTTTTCACTATGGATCTGCAGATGCTCGATCGTCCCCAGCGCACCCGCGGCCGTCCCGCCCTCAATGCCGCCCAGGCCGTGGATGAGGACAAGCTGTTGGGCCTGGCTTTCTCAACCTTCGCGGAGCGCGGTTATGAGGGAACGACGCTGCGCGATCTGTCGAAGCGGCTTGGGGTCAGCCACAATCTCCTGAATGTCCGGTTCGGCCGGAAGGAGGATCTGTGGATACGCGCGGTCGACTGGCGCATGGCGCAGGCCTCGCCCTTCGTCGAAGCCGCTTTTGACGAGCCGGCCGATCCGGAAGTGCGGCTGCGCCATCTGATCCAGCGTTTCTGCCTGTGGGCGACGAGCAATGGCGACATCGTGTCGCTGACCAATGTGGAAGGCTGCCGTTCGACCTGGCGGCTTGACCATATCGTCGAACATTTTGTGCTGCCGTTCCAGCGGCGGCTCGATGGTCTGCTCGACGCGGTGCGGTTGCAGCGGCCGGTTCACGGCCTGTCGACGGCGGCGTTGATGGCGCTGCTGGTGCAGGGGGTCGGCTATTATTTCTGTGCCGTGCCGATGCAGCAGCGGCTGGGGGCCGGGCAGGAAGTGGATGATATGCATGCGGCCGAGCATGCCGATCGCCTGGCCGCCTTCCTGCTCGCCGCCCTCCTTCCTCCGGTCGCCTGACCGACGCGGAAGAAGGGCAGTGGCACATCTGTTTACTTATAGGGATCGACAGGCTGGGGGACTTCGACCACGCCGATGTCCTTCAGCATGGTCAGCACGTCGGAAATGCTGAAGATGCTGATGATCTTGTCGTCCTTGAACTTGACGATCGAGAACCAGTTGACCTGAAACTCGTTGCCGGTCGGCTGCACGCCCATATAGGGGCCGCCGACATGCTTGCAATAATGGGTCGCGTAGATCCAGATTTCATCGTCGCCTTTGCCGACCGCGTCGATGGTCTTGTAGGCGGCGGGGAAGAAGGTCTTGTAGAGCGCGACCGGCGAGGTCTTCCACTGCTCATAGGTGCCCAGATCCGGCCGGTTGGGGTTGCCGTAGCGAAATTCGGGATGGAAAAATCGATCCATGCCGTCAAAGTCGCCGGCATTCAGGGTTTCCTGCAGGTCGGTCCAATGCTTGACCATCTGCTTCTGCTTGTCGGTCAGTACGGTCGAATCCGACACGTCGAGCTGTTCACGAATATCTTCTTTCCAGGCCATGATAGTCCTCTCTCATTCATTCAGGGGTGGTGCGTTATGCTCAGTCTTCAGGCGCGATGGTGATCGTAAGGCCCGAAAGCGCTTCCGACATCATGACCTGACAGGACAGGCGCGAATAGTCGTTGCGATGCGGCGATCCATCCAGCAGATCGCTTTCATCGTCCGATACCGGGGGCAGGGACTGAGCGAAGGCCGGGTCGACATAGACATGGCACGTCGCGCAGGAGCAACAGCCGCCACATAGCGCCAGCAACTCATCGAAACCGGAATCACGGATGGCTTCCATCACTGACGTATCGGCGGATGCCTTGATCGTCTGCTGGGCGCCGTCACGGGTAATGACATTCAATTCGGGCATGGCATTCCTCTGCTGGAATCGGAATCGATGCCCCCTCCTAATCAGGGCGCACTGATTTCCCTCCTGTCGAAAGGCAGGTTGTGAGATTGGCTATTTCACCTCGACCTGGACCGGGAAACGATCGAAATAGAAAGCGAAGGGGCGGCGCAATTCCTCGCCGGTCACATGAAAATCGCGTTCCAGATCATAGACGATCTTGCCCTTTGTCTGCTCGCCATGCTCGGCCAGATAGCTGTGCAGATCGGCCAGCGCCTGATCGGTCAGGGGGATGTCGGCAATACGATAGATTTCCTTCAGGATCGGGTCGGGATTTCTGATCCAGTCGTGGAAATAGACATCGATCGTCCGGTCGGGGGGCAGGATGTCGCGATCCCGCACGCAGGCGCGGAGCAGCTTCTCATAACGGTCGGGCCAGTAGCCAAGCGGTTCCTGAATATCGACCGTCTTGCGGAACATGCGCGCCGCATAGCTATACATGGTGAGCTGCGACCGGATCGATCCGACCGGATCGCGATGGGTCAGGACGAAGGTGGCGTCGGGAAAGGTCTTATAGAGGGCGGGTAACTGCTCCATATGCTGCGGGCATTTGATGACCCAGCGGTTCGAGCCATTCAGATATGTCAGGACCTGAAGGCCCTTCTTCAGATAGGCATAGGTGCCCGACTGGTCGTGGCTGAGATAATAATCGCGCCAGCGCGGCACATGCGCGAGCCACTCGATCAGATAGGAGGAGAAGTCGACCGCCTGAAGCTCGATATCCTCGCTGATATGATCGGGCGAAAATTCGTGCATGATCGCCATATGGGGCAGGATGGATTCCATCATCCGCCAGCCCTGTTCCGCCTTGGTCCAGCGGGGATTGCTATCCTCAGGTGTCGGGGTTTCGTCAGGGGCGGGAACCGGCGCGATCGCTTCCCACCAGGGCAGGGAGCGGAACCGGCGGTCGGCCGACAGCAGACCGAGGAGATGCGTCGTGCCCGATCGGGGAAGGCCCGCGACGATGATCGGCCGGACGATCTGGATGTCCAATATCTCCGGGTGGCGCTTCACTATGTCCTCGATCCGCAGGCGGGTCGCGGCAAAGCGGATCATCATCTGGAACAGATTGGCGCGCGTGACCGCCGAGGCGTTGGCATCCTCGTCCACGGCCTGGCACCATACGGCCAGCCGTTCGCGAAAATCGTCCGCGCCGAAATCCGACAGCCCGGTCTGCGCCTGCGCCGCAGTCAAAATGACCTCCGGCTGGAGGACGATCTGATCGGCCGCCGCTTCGGCCCCGGCCATCACCTGCATCTGGACATCGGTCAGCACGGGGTGATGCAGGTCGGTAATGTCAATGATGTTACGGCGCGCGGCCTCTTCCTGCGCGGGACTGCCCATGTCGCTCTCCTTTTATCGATGCGCCATCTAAAAGCACGGACCCTTTCTTCCGCAAGGTGCGCAGCCATCGCCACTGCGCCAAATGCTCCGCAAAAGCGCCATGCTGCGCAGGATGGCATCGCGGCACGCGAAACTGTTCGGAGAGTTTAGATGAACGCTGTTTCCCAGGTCTATGATCTGCCCGTCACACCGGCCATGGAGTGTACGGTTCGGGGCCGGATCGCGCTGCCCGGCGTGGTGATGGAATTGCACCATTATCGCTTCCGTGGCCTGCAGGGCGGGATATTTTCGTCGCCCCGCAGCTTTCTGGATCTCGCGCTGTCTCCTCGCCCCGGTCGTCCCTGTGGCGGCTATGGCGGGATCGGAGAGGGCAGAGCCAGCGCCCTGGGTGACGTGCTGTTCGTCCCGGCCCGAAGCGAACTTCATACCGAGTGGGGCGAGGGTGAGCAGACATCGATATGCTGCGGCTTCGACGGGATGGGTTTCGATCATGACGAGCCGGATCTGTCGAACGACGCCTTGCAGGCATCGCTCGACGTTCGCAGCCCCGCTGTGCGTGAGGCGCTGCGGCGCATTGCAGGCGAAATTGCGCAGCCCGGCTTTTGCAGCGAGATGCTGACACAGGCGATATGGCTTCAGGCCGCGATCGAGTTGCAGCGCTATCTGCGCGTTTCGGGCAGCGATACCGAAATACGGGGGAGCGGTATGTCCCGGGCCCAGCTTCAACGCATCGGCGATCGCATCGAGCAGCCGGGTAAGCCCCCATCCGTCGCCGAGTTGGCGGCGGAATGCGGCCTTTCCACCCGTCATTTCTTCCGCCAGTTCAAGGTTGCTACGGGGCAGACGCTCACCCGCTATGTCGCCGACCGCAAGATCGACAGGGCAAAGCAATTGTTGCGCCAGGCCGGCCCGGCGATCAAGGTCATCGCCTGGGATTGCGGCTTCGACAGCGCGGCCGCCTTTTCAGCCGCCTTCCGCAAGGCGACCGGCCTGACGCCCCGGCAGTTTCGTGAAGGCATGATGCATTGAAGGCAGGGCCGTTTCGCGATGGCATTGGCGCGATCGCGAAACTGGCCCCCCTTGTCCATCGGCGCGGTCGCCAGCAATGTTGCGCCAAAGCGCCGCCTATGTTCGAGCGGCCAACGGGAGAATTGGACGTGCCGGAAAACCTGTTCGATCTGAGCGGCAAGGTGGCGCTGATCACGGGCGCCAATTCGGGGCTGGGGTTCGGCTTTGCCCGCGGCCTCGCCCGCGCGGGCAGTGACGTCATCCTCTGGGGGCGGCGCGCCGACAGGAATGAGGAGGCGGCAGCGGCGTTGCGCGCGCATGGGGTGCGGGTGTTCGCTGACGTGGTCGATGTCGCCAGCGAACCCGCGATCGTTGCCGGCTTCGCCCGCGCGCTCGATGCCATGGGCCGGGTCGACACGGTGGTCGCCAATGCCGGTATCGCCAGCCGGGTGCCGTTCACGGACATGGACGTCGCCACCTATCGCAAGCTGATCGACGTCAATCTCGATGGCGCGGTCTTCACCCTGCGGGAGGGCGCGCGGCATATGAAGGCGCGCGCCGAGGCGGGCGATCCGGGGGGCTCGCTGATCATCTGCGGCAGCGGTTCGATCTTCCAGGGCGTGCCGACCATGGCCCATTATGGCATTGCCAAGGGCGCGCTCAATGCCCTCGCCAAGGCGCTGGCGGCCGAACTCGGTCCGATCGGCGTGCGCTGCAATGTCATCGCACCGGGTTTCATCGAAACCGAGATGACATTTGCAGACCCGGAGGTTGGCAAGATGATTGCGGACGTGGTCGCCGCGAAGGCGCCGCTCGGGCGAGCGGGCAAGCCGGCCGATCTGGAAGGCGCGGTCGTCTATCTGGCGAGCGACATGGCGGCCTATCACACTGGCGACACGCTGGTCGTGGACGGGGGGAAGATGTCCGCCAACTGACCGACGGACTGTCGATAATAGCAGGAGATATGCATGTTCGCCCGGCCCAACAGCCAGCATTGCCAGGTCGCCTATGTCACCAACGATCTCGACGCGGCGATGGCCGCGCTCAAGGACGCTTATGGCACGCCCGGCTTCTTCGAGTTGTCGAACATCCAGCCCGGCGAAGACCCGACCGGCAAGCCGGTGCTGAAGATCGCGCTGGCGGTGGTCGGCGGCGTGGAGGTCGAACTGATCGAACCGGTGGGCGACACGGCCCCCTTGTTCAGCGATTTTCTGCCCGAGGGCGATGACCTGGCCATTCGCTTTCATCATGTCGCGACCCGGATCGACGGACCGCTTGCCCACTGGGAGGCGCATGTCGCCTCGCTCGACCTGGCGCGGCACCCGGTTGTGTTCGAGGGCGCATTAGGCGACGTGCTGCGATATATCTATACCGACGAGCGCGCGACGCTGGGCCATTATGTCGAGCATGTCTGGATGGCGCCCGACCTTCTGGCGCAGATGCGCGCCGTCGTCCCCACCTATCCGCCAGTAAAGGACTGATTGCATGACCATCGCCCTGTCCCGCCTCAATTTCCGCGACATTGGCGGCCTGCCGACCGCGGGCGGAGGGCAGGTCCGGTCCGGCATCCTGTTCCGGTCCGAAGGCCCGGCCAGTTTTTTCGAGGATCATCATGCGGAACTGTCGGACCTGGGCTTTCGCTCGGTGGCGGATCTCCGATCGACGATCGAGAGGGATGCGGCGCCTCATGACTGGTGCGGCCCGGATTGCCGGATGCTCGACCTCGACATGAATACGGACCTGCGCGCGCAGGGGGAAGATATGTGGATGTCGCTCGGTCACGAGCCGACCGCCGCGCGCGCCGCCGAGGTGATGGCGCATAATTACGGCCTGATGCCGCAGGCCTTTCTGCCCCATCTGCCGCTGATGGTCGACGCGCTGCTGGCTCATGACACGCCGATGCTGGTCCATTGCACTGCAGGCAAGGATCGCACCGGTGTCGTCGTCGCCCTGTTCCTAGACCTGCTCGCAGTGTCGCGTCCCGTGATTGTCGAGGATTATCGCAAGTCCGATATATTCGGCCAGAATCTGCGCGTGTCGGGTCATCTCAAGCGCGATCTGCAAAAGACCTTCGGCTTCGTTCCGCCCGACGACATGGTGGCGGTGTTGATCGGTGTGCAGGATGATTTCCTCACGCGGGCGCTCGATATGGTCGTGACGCGCTGGGGCGGGATCGAAGGCTATTTCGAGGCGGCAGGTGTCGACGCGGGGCGGCGAGCGGCGCTGAGACAATTGCTTGCCACAGACTAGGCGGGAAATCTGCGCGGGCGTGTCCGCCACCCTGGCCGGGCTTCTGCTGCCGGGCAGGGTTGCCGGGGCGTCGGCCGTCAACCGGAAGAAGATGGTGGAGAATGAGATGAGCGACAACGGCATTTTCGAATGGGAAGACTTGCTCGACCAGCTTCGCCCCCTGGGCCAGTTGATGCGCGACCGTATCCCGGAAAGGCTGCGCGGCGATCCACAGCTTATGCAGGAATCGATGCGCCTGCTGCTGTCGGGCGTGCTGCGGACGACCAACGACGCGATCATGCATGATCGCAGTCACCCGATTTTCGTGCCCGAACTCAATATCTGCCAGAATATCTTTCAGCCTAATGCGGATACGATCTACAAGGCGGCGCTGATCGAAAAGGGCGGGACCTATCGCATCCGGGGCGATCGCGGCACGACGCGGATGATGATCCTGGCTCAGCTTGGCCCGGACACGCTGCGCACCGGCCAGCATCATCCCGCACAGGACGCCAATGATTTCAATGATCTGCATATCGGTGCCGATGGGGCCTTCGATGTCATCCTCTCGCCGACGCGTCCCGCCGGCTATGATGGCGACTGGTGGGAACTAAAACCCGCGACCGAGAAGCTGATGGTCCGGATCGTCGCCTGCGACTGGGGTGTCGAGCGCGAGCCGCGCTTCGGCATCGTGCGTCTGGATGCCGATCACGCCGCCAAGGGACGCCCGACGCTGGCGCAACTGGCGCATCGTTTTGCCGAGATTCCCGCCACGGCGACGGTCTGTGCGCTGGCCTTTCCCGACAAGGTGCAGAAACTGCGCGACGAGGGGCTGATCAACACGCTGAAGGTCGTCGACTTCTCGCAGATGACGGGCCTTGCCCGGCAGTCCTATTATGAGGGCGCCTATGATCTGGCCGATGACGAGGCGCTGATAACTGAGGTGCAGATCCCCAGGGAAGTCGACTATTGGTCGCTGATCCTGACCAACGAACTCTATGAGACGACCGACTGGTATCATAATCAGTCCAGCCTCAATGCGGCGCAGGCCGTGGTCGATGGCGACGGTTATTTTCGCGCGGTCATTTCCGCGCACGATCCGGGCGTTCACAACTGGCTTGACACATCGGGCTATGCCAGCGGCGCTGTGCAGGGGCGCTGGTTCAACACCGACGAGCGGCCCACGCCGACGATGAAGAAGGTCAAGCTCGCCGACGTGCGCAGCCATCTGCCCGCCGACACTGTACTGGTGACACCGGACGCGCGCGCCGAAGCGCTTCGCGAACGCACGCTCCGCGCGCACACGCGCATCATCTGGTGAGGGGGGAACCAATGAGCGACGAACTGGCCAGACTTCTCGACTATGAGGCGATCCGCAATGTGAAGGCGCGCTATTGCCGCTTTCTCGACACCAAGGACTGGGATGGCTTCCTCTCTCTGTTCACGCCCGATGCGGTGTTGGATGTGGAGGAGGACACCGGCAATCCCCCGATGAGCGGGCACGCCGCCATATTGGAGCAGGTGCGTTCCGCGGTCATCGACGCATGCTCGGCGCATCAGATCCACTCGTCGGAAATCGACCTGCGCGGCGATGAGGCGGACATGATCACGGCGATGCAGGACCGGGTGGTCTGGGCGCCGGGCAAATGTCCGATCCCCGGCGGTCAGTCGATCACCGGTTTCGGCCATTATACCGAACGCTATGTGCGTCAGGACGGACAGTGGAAAATCGCTGCGCTCAAGCTCACGCGCCTCTATGTCGAGGTGCATCCCGAACCTGCCGTTTGACAGGTTGCCAATGCTCCTCCCAACGGCAATGCAGTGGCATATATTTGAGAGGACA
>NZ_JBHIWJ010000124.1:0-320 GCF_041987595.1 Sphingobium sp.
TCCAGCCAACCCCGATCGCGCTCGAGCTGGCGCCGGGGATCGCGGACGCGCTGGCGAGCCTGGACGACGCAGTGCTCGGGCAGCAGGACTTCGATCCCGCCTCCGCTGAGCGGCTGTTTATGATTGCGCCCAATGGCTATGTCGAGTTCGTGATCGTGCCTGCCCTGGTAGCAAAGCTTGCCGAGGTGGCGCCCGGCATCAAGCTGCGGCTTACCCCCTATGGCAATGACCTCACTGAAACAGGAGTGGTCTCGGGCACGACCGCGATGGTGCTCGGCCGCATCACGGATCCGCCCGACAATCTCGTGGGCCAGCACCTG
>NZ_JBHIWJ010000124.1:330-11118 GCF_041987595.1 Sphingobium sp.
TGATGGACGAGGGCCTCGAGTGCGTCGTGCGTGCCGGCCATCCGGACATTGGCGAGGTGATCACTCGCGAGCAGTTCGAAGGCATGCGTCATGTCAACGTGGTCCCGCCGGGGCGGATGCGCGCCGGGCTGTTCCAGGCGCTGGCGCAGCAGAACCTGAAAAGAGATGTAGCGCTGTCGGTCACCAACTTCTTCGCTGTCGCCGAGATGATCGCGGTGACCGATTACGTCGCGACGTTGCCGCGACTGATCTGCCGGCGGCTGGCGAATGATCCGCGGCTGCGCATCCTGCCCGCGCCGGTCGATCTCGGCAGCTTTCCCGTAGAGATTGCCTGGCATGTCCGCTATCGTCACGACCCGGCACACCTCTGGTTGCGGTCACTGGTTGGAAGGGTGATCGGCGAGCTTGCCTCAGCGGGTTCGACCACAGTAAAGCTCCCGTGACACGCGATTGCACGCGCTGACGGCACGGCAGCATCACCGGGGTCATGGTATCCGACGCTTATGCGCCACGCCATGGAACAAGCCTGGCATGTTCGGCGCTGGAGGCAGGTGCCGGGCCGCGTTCAAACGTTCCTTTCGGCAAGCCGCGAAAAACAGCCGGACGTCTGCAAAAGCGACGCAGAACCGGCGATAGTTTGCGCCCTAGGCTTCCAGTCCTTCCAACATGATGGCAAGTGATGCGGCAGCGATCGGTTCGTCGAGCAGGCCGTCGATCATGAGCAGCACCAGCCCGTGCAGCTGCGCCCAGGCCGCGTTGGCCTGGGCGCGAGCGTCGCGCTCACGCAGCCAGCCCGCGCGCTGGCCGCCGACGAAGAGATCGATGAGCACCTGCAGCGCCGCGTCGGCGCGTTGCTTGAGCCGGGGATTGGCGGAAATCCTTGCCTCGTTGCTGAAGGTCAGCCGGTAAAGGTTGGGGTTGGCGGTGCCGAACTGCACATAGGCCGCCGACATCTCGAGATACGCGACCCGCAGCGACTCTGGCTCCGCGGGCCGTGCCGCGATCAGTGCCTCGCGCAGCCGCTCGAACCCGACCAGCGCCAGTTCAGCGAGCAGGTCGGCCTTGTCGGAGAAGTGCTTGTAAGCCGCAGTATGGCTGACCCCAGCGCGCCGCGCGACCTCGCGCAGGGTGAACTGCCAGCCATCGTCCCGGCTCAGCATCTCCAGCGCAGTGTCGAGCAGGGCCCGGCGCAAATCTCCATGATGATAGCGTTTCGGTTCGTCGTTCATGCCGCCGAAGTTACCAGCAGAAACTTATGTTGACAACGGTAACTTTGACGCGTAGATCGACTCAAAGTTACCAATGGTTACATTCCGAAAGGAGCTTGAGATGACCGTTGCTGAAAGCGTTCGCGAAGCCGCCGTTACGGCCGGCAGTCCCTATCTGAGCGGCGTACACGCGATCCGGGCGTCGCGCGCTTCATGCCGGCTGCCCGGCAGCCCTGGGGCGTGCAGGCCTTCGCGGGCCAGGTCTCCAGCCAGGGCTGGAAGATCAAGCCGAGCTGGACGCTGATCCCGACCGAGGATCGCGTCATCCCCCCGGCCTCGCTCACACCAGCCCGCTGACCTGACCGGCAGCAACACCGAACTCCCCGGCCGCGGCAGTTGCCACGGTCGGAGGGACCCTTGCGCCCAAAATCGGCGCATCAACCAAGAAGGAGAATGACCGTGCAAGATCGTAAACCACCGGCATCAGGCATTGCGCGCCGCGACATGCTGCTAACCGCTGGCGCCGCTTTGGTGACCGGCACCGCTGTCGCAGCCCCGGCATTTGCCGCCGGCCCCTCCGGCAGTCTCACGGCTGCAGCACATGACAGCGGCCCGCTCGGCGCCCGGCTGCAGGGGGTCCAACATTTCGGGCTGACTGTGCAGGATATGGAACGCGCCTATGAGTTCTACACGCAGGTTCTTGGCGGGACCGAGGTGTTTCGTCACGGCGACTTCCAGGGCGATCCTGTCCAGAACACGCTGCTTGCGGACCAGGAAATCCGTGCGGGCGAGTTGAACGTTGATCCGCAAACGATCGGCGTGCCCGATCTGCGCAGCGGCGACCAGCGGCTCGATGTGCGCTTCATTCAGTTCGACAATGTTGTGATCGAGCTGCTGCAATACCGTAATGCGAGCGAGCCGATGGGTGGCCCGAACAGCTTCGCGCCGCCGCTCGCCAATATGAGCCCGGCATTTCCACGCATGATGCACATCTGTTTCCATGTCCGCGACGATGTCGACTTCAACAAGTTCATCGCCGATCTCGAAGCCGAATCCGCTCGCCGCGGCATGACCCAGGTGCGGGCGAACCGCATCGTCCGGGTTCGCACCGAGGCCGAGCGCAAGTCTGCACCGCAGAGCACCAACACCAACAAGGTGACCGAAGCGCCTTCGGATGGCTGGGAGCTCATCTATTGCAAGGGCCCGGAGGGCGAGCAGCTCGAATTCGTGAAAGCGCTCGGCCCCGTGAAGCGCCGGTTCGCCGACACGCTCGCCAAGCGTCAGCGCTTGCTCGGCGATGCCCGCTGATCGCAACCAGACAAAGGAGAAGTTCGATGTTGACCAGATTGATCCCGCTCGTCGCCGTGCTCACGGCCGCGGGTCCCCTCGCGACGCCAGTCGCCGCCCGGGAAGCGGCAGGCGTCGCTTATGCCGACATTCCCGCTGGCGCCTATTCGATCGTCGCCCAGGTTCGCGCCAGGCCCGGCAAGGAAGACGAGTTGCGCGAAGCGACCCTGCCGCTGATCCCATTGGTGCGAGGCGACCCCAAGAACCTCGTCTATTTCTTGCAGGAAGACCGGGCCAGACCGGGCCACTTCATCTTCTATGAGGTGTTCGCCAGCCTGGAAGACTTCGAGGCGCACAACGCCATGCCCTACGTCAAGGACTGGTTCGCCAAACTTCCGGCGCTGGCTGAAGGCGGCGTCGAGGTGATGCGAATGGAAGTGATTGGCGATCGCTGAAATGTCTGGTTCGGTCGGGAAGATGCGCGCTCCCGACCGCGACCGGAGGCGACACTGGACGCCATAACGGGCTACTTCTGGTTTTGGTCCAAGCTAGCGGTTCGGTACCATGAAGCACGACATCCTGTGACCGTCCTAAGCCCTCACCAATGCGGTGGTTGTTCCAGGTCAAAGTTGGAAGGCTGATACGTCGGCGGCGGGTGGCAACGGGCCCGCGTAAACGGTGATGGCAGAAGAGCTTGCGCTCGAAAGGCCGCTACGGGGACTCGTCCTATGGGCTTGAACGACCGAAGTTGGAGCGCAAAGCGGACACGGCGCTTCTGAGTTGGGAAGTCTTTTGTCCCGCTTGCGTCGGTCCAAAGCTGACCGAGCGGAAAGTCCCATTCACGGCTATCGTCAGCGTTTCGCGCTGGTGGCGCGACCCTGCACTATTTCGCTTCGTTTCCCTGAGCCGCCCTTGCCGGGCGTCTCGGCCCATTCCGATCTTCTCGGCAATGGAGGTGATCGCCGCCCGGCGCGACGGCGGGTCGCGTTCGTGCTTCAGCACCATGCGGACCGGGCGCCCTCGAACCGCAGGTGCAAATTGCTCATCGTGAACCCTTCCTCTCAGGAGTTGGGGCCTCCGACAATCCTGGGGCGGTTCAGATCTGAGAATCGAAAATCAGCCTCTGAACGATCACTTTGGGTCGCTCAGTTGGGCCGCTTCGCTAGCTCATCCAGACAGATTGCATCATCTTTTTCCTTGGTTCTGCAATGCGCGAGGAATGTGTCCATCACGAGGCTTTCTACCTGCGGGCGCCAAGCTGCGACGAGATTTGTCCGGAACTTCATATCGGCGAGCGGGCGCAGGACAATGCCAGCCGGATGAGGACGCTCCAACAGCGAGCTGCTGGCTACACTCAAACCCATCCCGGCAGCGACAAGGCCAAGGCGCACCTCTTCCATCTCGATCTCCTGACTGACCGTCAAGGTCGCCCCGGCGGCATGGAAGGCGTTGACGAGGGTCGTGTGATACGACGGATCAATGCGTCGGGGGAAAAGCAGGAACTCTTCGCCATTGATGTCGTCTGGGGTCAGCAGTTCCTTCTGCGTCAGGGGATGGGAGTTCGGCAGGACCACCATGGGCTGAAATTCCCTGAGGATGATGGACCGGCAATGGTCATCGTCCGGCACCGGCCGATACATTAGTCCGATATCAAGATCCCCGCTCGACAGCCGGTCCAACACCGCCGTTGAATGCGAGTATATAGGCATTTCCGTGGACAGCGACGGGAACGCCGCGGACATATCCCGAAATGCCCGGGTAATAAATTCCATCTGTCCCACACGTGACACCAATCCAATCCTGATCGTCCGCGGAATCATATTGGCGGAAGCCTCTACTGCCGAGCGCGCCTGCTCGACGTCAGCAATGATGCGCCGGGCATGGGCGAGGAGCACTTCGCCACTCGGACGTAGCCTAAGGCCGCGAGGCAGTCTGTCGAACAGCGGCACCCCCAATTCCTGCTCCAGTTCCGCGATCCGCCGTGAAAGGGCGGATTGCGCGACGTGCAGGCGTTCCGCGCCCTTGCGCAAATTGCGTTCGGTCGCCACCGCTTCGAAATAACGTAGTTTGCGGAAATCCATCGCGGAAAGCCTCGCTGACATGCGGGCATGTGCGTCAGGATGACGCGCGCCTCTCCAAACCATTTTCCGGGCAGTCTACACGAAGGAAGTCGTCGCGCTACATAAATGAACGGTTTGATACTGCTCCCGGGTGTTGCCGATTTGCGAACGGTCCCGTTGGCAAAACGGTATTGGACAAGGCTGCGTGCACGAGCCCATCTTCCTGCATCACAACAAACAGGAGAGTAATGGCGATGGATGACGCCAATGCAGGCGCAGGAACCGCGCTCGACACGTACAAACGTTATATGAATGACGGTTACAAGAAGCCGCTGGGCTTCACTAGCCTGCCGCTCAGCACGTCACCCTATCTGAATGATCCGATCCTGGTTGAACATGTGGCCCGGCAAACGCTTCGCCGCAACGGCACGGACCTGCCGCCGACCTGGAACTATCCGGTCATGGCCGCCGCCGTCGAAGCGGCGCAGGATCAGGAGCGGATCAATTTCCTGTTCGTCGAGGCTCGCCGCAGCTGGCCCGAACTCGATCAATGGTTATCCGAACGCTATCTTTCCCGATGGAAGAAGGCCGACCTGGCGGAATGCGCTCCGGGCACGCTCGGCCACACGGTATTCGAACATTTCGATGAATATGGCCTGGAAAATGTGATGAGCAGCACCGCTTTTCCGTGCGACAATGACTTCCAGTATTTTCATCGCCGCCGGACAGAAATTCATGACTTCATGCATGTCCTTAGCGGAGCTGGTTTTGACTATATCGGCGAATTTCTCGTGAATATGGTAAACTATGGCTCGTTCTACAAGTATTTTGATCCGGAACTGGCCAAAGAAACTCTTGTAAAAAATTCGATCAACACTTTTCCGCATCTGTGTAGAGCATCTATTCATTACCCGATGGGTTTTCCCTATATTTGGGATCATATGACGCGTGGTGTGGAGATTGGTCGTCAGTCCGGCCCGTGGTTCCTGAAGCGCATCGAAGATTATATTCACTACCCGCTCGATGAAGCGCGGGAGGCGCTGGAAATCCGGGGGGCGGTGGACCCCGATCTGGCCGAGACGCGCAGGCAATCGGATCATATCATGGAAGGCGGTCAGACCAAGATGCAGGAAACCGCCCTGGCCCGGAAGAAGATGATGGGCGAGCAGATTCCGCCGGTTGCGGCCGAATAACCTTGCGGAGCGCGCCGGAAAGGCGCGTTCCAGCCAGCGGCGTCCGCACGGCGCCGACAATGGACATCATGAAATCGGCATGGATGCCGATGATCGAACAGCCGCGTCATGACGGCTGGTGCAGAGATATGTGCGGGACATACCCGCTCCAGGGGAGGAGTGTAATCATGCCATTTTGGAAAGCGGGACTGGCGTCCCTGTCCTGCGCGACCAGCCTGACGGCGGTCATGGCCTTGCCGGCGCACGGCCAGCCTGCGGGCGGAACGACCGCAGGCGAACTGGAAGACATTGTCGTCACCGCCAACCGCCGTGCGGAACCGTTGCAAGATGTGCCGGTCACGGTGTCCGTGCTGACATCCGATGCGCTGCGCCGGGAAAACATTACTTCCAATCAGGATTTGGCCGGCAAGGTTCCCTCGCTCGTCGTGGGGCAGTCGTCCGGGCAGAGGAACACCCAGAGCTTCAACCTGCGCGGGCAGGGATCGACTTATGGTGGCGGCCCCGGCGTAGCAGCCTATTTCGCGGAAGTGCCATTGCCCCAGGCGAGCGACACCGTGGCGCAGCTTGGCACCGATACCTTGTTCTTCGATCTTCAAAATGTGCAGGTCCTCAAGGGGCCGCAGGGCACCTTGTTCGGCCGAAACACGACGGGCGGCGCGGTATTGCTGGAGCCCAAGCGGCCGGAAAATGCCCTTGGCGGCTATCTCCAGCTGCAGGCGGGCAATTATTCCGACCGTGAGGTTGAAGCAGCCGTCAACCTGCCGTTGCAGGATGACAGGCTGATGTTGCGGGTAGCCGGGCGGTTCGTCGACCGCGATGGCTACACCCGCGATGTCGTCACGGGCAAGGATTATGACGACCGGCATTATTGGGCGTTGCGCAGTGCGCTCACCTGGCGTCCAACCGACGACATTCAAAACTACCTCATGTTCACGGCCTTCCGATCGAGCACGAACGGCACGGGCAACGTCATCCAGGATTTCAATCTGCAGAAGGATGCGGCGGGCAATTATGTCAGCTCCGTCGCACGCTATTATGGCGAACCGCTGTTGCGGCAGGTGTTGGCGGAACAGCAGGCCAGAAGTCCCCGCAGGGTCCAGCTTAACGGCGATCCCTATGACAAGCGCAGCATGTGGATGCTGACCGATATATTGGAGGTTTCGCTTTCGCCGGAACTGAAGCTGCGCAATGTTGCGAGCTACGCCCGCTTCAAGACCAGTACCGATGCGGATCTGGACGGATCGCGGCTCGATGCCTTGCAAACCAGTTCGGGCAATGACAATTCGACCAATGCCCGCCAGTGGACGGAAGAATTTCAACTCCAGGGATCGGCCAGCGGCGACCAAATAACCTATGTCGCGGGGGTCTATCATGAGGATGTGAAGCCGCTTGGCACGGAATTTCGCGGCAATCTGGTTCCCCGCATGGGCAATCTGAACAACATCATCCAGGGCAGCACGCGTCAGTCGACCGGCGTCTATGCGCAAACCGCTATCGGCCTTGGAATATTGACGCCCGCGCTGGAGCCGCTGCGGCTGACCATGGGCGGCCGTTATACGTGGGATCGCCGCGACGACTTCTACAAATGGACGGTCAACGGGCGCTGCCTTCTCAGTATCGCCACTTTGCCAGAATGCCTGGTCTCGGCCAAGACCCGCAACAGCGCCCCAACCTGGACCATTGGCCTCGACTATCATGTCAGCCGCGATGTCCTGGCCTTCGTTAAGGCCAGCCGCGGATACAAGGGCGGTGGTTTCAACTTCAACGGCACCAACCCCATCGCGCTGACTTTCGGCCCTGAAGAGGTTACGACCTATGAAGCGGGCCTCAAGACCCAGTTCAGGCTTGGCGGCATGCCGGTGCGCCTGAATTCGGCCGCCTATTATTCGGATTATCGCGATATCCAGCGGGTTGGTCCGACCACGCTGGTGCGTCCGGACGGCGGCATCTCGACCGGATCAGCAACCGTGAATGCGGGCAAGGCCCATATTCAGGGGTTGGAGGTGGAAGGTTCCATCTCCCCCGTTTCCGGTCTCGTGCTGGCCGGCAGCTATTCCTATACCGACGCGAAATATGACGATTTCAAATTCTATTATCTCCAGAGCGGCATCATTGTCGCGGATGACCGCAGCTCGGTTCCTTTTCAGTTCGCGCCCAAAAATCAATTTTCGCTGTCGGCGAGCTACACAGTTGATCTTGGCAAGACGGGCACAATCATTCCATCGGTCAGCTTTGCTCATGTCGATCGCTACTATACGCAGATAACAATCCCTGTCGGTCAACCCGGCGGTACGGAACCCTATGGCTGGTTGCCGGCGAGCAACCTGCTGAACATGCGGCTGGACTGGCGGGATATTGGCGGCACGCCGGTCGATCTCGCGATTTTTGCCACCAATGTCGCCAACAAGGCCTTCCCTGTGCAGTTGCAGAGCAACATCGGCAAGAATGGCGGCAGCTGGGGGCAGGGCTTTGCGCGCTATCTGTACAGCGAGCCACGCATGTATGGCGTGCAATTGCGCCTGCGCTTCGGTTCGGAGCGGTAGGCCATCGAGACGGATGTGGATCTGGGAGAGCGTGGCATGACGAAGACCTGTTCCATGGTTGGCGGGGCCGGATGGCCGGTTATCAGCCTCCTGCTCTTCGCTACGCTTCCGGCCACACTCGTCACGGGCGCCTTTTCCCCCGGTCTGCCCGTGCTTGCGGACGAGCTTGGCGGCGGCCCCAAGGGGCAAGCTCTTGCTCAACTCGTCATGGGCGCGCCCAGCACGGCCATGCTGGTGGGCGCGCCCCTTTTTGGCTGGCTTGCGGATCGCGCCGGGGCTCGCCTGGTCCTGGTGATCTGCGCCGCAATCACGACGGTAGCGGGCTTGGCGTGCCTCGCGGTTTCCGACTTTGAGCCGCTTCTGGTCCTGCGGTGCCTGATCGGTCTCGGCGTATCGGGCCTTGTCCCGGTTTCGGGGGCTATGATCGGGGAATATTTCGACGGGCATGATCGCAGTAAGTTGATCGGCCTGCGCCAGGGGCTGATGAGCATTACCACCAAGCTTGTGGTGGTCATTTCGGGCTTGCTGGTGCATGCCTATGGCTGGTCGGCGCCCTTTGTCCTCTATGGCATCGGCGTTGGCGTGATCATGCTGGCGCTGTTCGTGCCCACACCGCCCCGTAGCGAAAGGCTAACGGAAAGGGGAGCGGACGATGGCTATACCCCCCTGCTGCAACCCTGGTTTATCGCCTGCGCAATCGGCAACATCCTGCTGGCTGTATTCATCTACAATCTGCTGATCCAGGTGCCGTTCCTGTTACGCGCCAAGGGTTATCCCGATCCACGTACCTTCGCCTCCCTGTATTTTTTGCCCGGCTTCATTTCCGTCCTGTTTTCCTTTGCCTTTATCGCCCTGCGCAAAAGGATCGCGCCGTTGCCGCTGCTGGGTGGCGCGCTGTTTGTGTTCGCGGTGGGAACGGCAGTTGAAGGTGCGGCAGGGTCATTGTTGATGCTCGGCGTCGGTGTCATGATATCGGCCGCGCCGGTTGCTTTGCTGGAACCCTCGCTCGTCGCCTATGTGCTGGATCGTATTCCGCCGGCCACACGCGCCAGGGCCATGGGCATATTGTTCGCCACTCTGCATCTCGGTCCGCTGCTTAACCCGCTCGTCATGTGGCCGCTGACCAGGCTGATGGGCATTGAAAGCGCCTTCTTCGTCCTTGCCGGGCTCGCCCTGACGGGCGGCGCTTTCCTGCTTGGCCGATCTTATCTGCCGGTCAGCAGACAGCGTCCGGTGGCCGGTCCGGTGGGACAGCACCAGCCATGAGGCGGCAGGATCATACAGGATATTCATCGCAAAGGGATCTCATGGAACAGCGTCTTAGCACCATTGCGTTGCGGGTGACTGGCATTGCTCGGGCCGAGCGTTTCTATTCGGCTATGGGATGGCAGAAATCACGGCTGAGCCGGGACGATGCCCTTTTGTTCAACGCCAACGGAATCGTGCTGAACATCGTGCGGCGTCGCGTATCTGGCAGGGTTGCCCCCGTCACCGCAACTCCGGAAGAACAGCTGGCCGAGGCGGCGGTGATACTCGTCTATGTCGTCCGGCCGGAGGAGGATGTGACTTCCATCCTCCAACTGGCGGAAGCGAGCGGCGGCATCATCTTGAAGGCGGCGGAGGGCCATCCGGGAAAGCCCGAGTCCGGTTATTTCAGTGATCCTGACGGCCATATCTGGGAAGTGGCGCGGACCACGCGGACACAGGTGGGAGCCGACGGCAGCTTCCAGCTGGCAAATTAGAGCGCAGCGAAAGATGAACATGCAGACGAGAATCACCGATTTGACCGGGACCCGCTATCCGATCGTTCAGGGCGGGATGCAGTGGGTTGGCCGCGCGGAACTGGCGAGTGCTGTTTCGAACGCGGGTGGTTTGGGAATATTGACGGCGCTGACGCAACCGACCCCCGATGCGCTGCAGGAAGAGATTGCGCGTTGCCGGGCGATGACGACCAAGCCCTTTGGCGTGAACCTGACGATCCTGCCGACCACCACGCCGCCGCCCTATGCCGAATATGCGGACGTAATCGTCGGAAGCGGCGTGAAGGTGGTGGAGACGGCGGGACGCAGCCCGGCCGGATTCATCGCGCGATTTAAGGCCGCGGGGGTGAAGATCATCCATAAATGCACTTCGGTGCGCCATGCGCTGTCGGCCGAGCGGGCTGGCGTAGATGCCATAAGTATCGACGGGTTTGAAGCGGCTGGTCATCCGGGCGAGGATGATGTGCCGGGGCTAGTCCTGATCCCGGCGGCTGCGCGGGCGCTGAAGATACCGGTGCTAGCGTCGGGTGGTTTTGCCGACGGACGCGGCATGGCCGCCGCATTGATGCTGGGGGCCGAAGGCGTCAACATGGGCACCCGCTTCATGCTGACAAAGGAAGCGCCGATCCACCCAGCCATCAAGAATGCCATCTCGGCTGGCAGCGAGCGGGACACCAAACTCATTTTCCGTGCCTTCCGCAATACCGGCCGCGTGTTCCGCAATGCGGTATCGGAGG
>NZ_JBHIWJ010000125.1:0-11099 GCF_041987595.1 Sphingobium sp.
CTTCGGCGAGGCAACCGATCGTGTTCGCGCACTGGTGGACGAGGCCGCCGACAACGCCACGCCGGCAACCCGCGCCGCCATGGCGACCGCCTTCCGCAACGCCACGCGATACGAATGGATGTTCTGGGATTCCGCCTACCGGCGTGAGGCCTGGCCGATCTGAGCGGTCCATTCGAGACTTCCGTTCAATTGGGATGTGTGGCCCAGGCCACCGGGCCAGTCGCCATTAACGTAACTTCCCATGGCGGAACCATCCCCGACGGCCTCGTCACAACGGCGAGCCACAATGGTCGCTTCTGTCAACAAGCGGCCATTGCGGCACGGGTGGACGAACGGTCAGGATTGGTCGACAGCTTCCGGAAAGCTGCCCGTCCGCACCTGGGGATCAAAAATTTGCCGCTGAGTGTCTTGGATGGGTCGGATTTGACCGATTAGAAGTCGCTGGGTTCAGTGGTCAGATTGTCAGAAATCGTACCTGCAGCCGCGTTGGCGTCCGCAGCGAGGTCGCGCAATGCCTTCGCGGTGTCTTGCAATAGGTTGTCACTGATGGGGCGCTCGCCATTGATGAACCGCCGGATAGCCCGCTCATCGATCCTGAGACGCCGAGCAAATGCTGTCGTTCCACCAAGCAGCTGAACACAGTAGGCGAATTGGTCCTGTCGATCTTGCATGTACCGAACATAGCCCGTCTGACGCGGGAGGCAATGTAATCGGATGCGAGAGTAGAGACGTCTGGGCGACGCAGGCGGAATAGCTCACAGGGTTCGTGTCCTCAGCCGAAGGGCATTTGTCACGACGCTGACGGATGACAATGCCATCGCCGCGGCGGCCAGCATCGGAGACAGCAGAATGCCGAACAGCGGATAGAGCAGCCCTGCGGCCACTGGGACGCCCGCCGCATTGTAGATGAAGGCAAAAAGGAGGTTCTGGCGGATATTGGACATCGTCGCCTGGCTGAGCCGCCGCGCGCTCACGATGCCGTTCAAATCGCCCCGCAGCAACGTTACGCCCGCGCTTTCCATGGCAACGTCGGTGCCTGAACCCATGGCAATACCCACATTGGCGGCGGCCAGCGCAGGCGCATCATTGACCCCGTCACCCGCCATCGCAACGACGCGGCCTGCGGCAATAAGGCGGTTGACCACTGCGCTCTTCTGATCAGGCAGGACTTCGGCTTCGACCTCGTCGATGCCAAGCTTGTCGGCAATGGCTTGCGCCGTCTTGCGGTTGTCGCCCGTCAGCATCACGATGCGGACCCCCTCTTGCCGCAAGGCGCCAAGGGCCTCTGCCGTGGTTGCTTTGATCGGATCGGCAATCGCGATGATCCCTCCGACCTGACCGTCCAGGCCCACGAAAATCGCGGTGGCGCCATCGCGGCGCAGGTCGTCGGCAGCGGGCGCCACTTCGATACTGTCTATGCCCTGATCGAGGAGGAATGGTGCATTACCAAGGACAACGCGCTTGCCCTCGACTGTTCCCACCGCACCGCGTCCCGTTGGGGAATCGAACTGGGATACCGGTGGCAGCACGAGATCGCGGGACCTGGCCATGTCGACGATTGCGAGCGCCAGGGGATGCTCGGATGCCTGCTCGACGGCGGCGGCGAGACGGAGGACCTCCGCTTCGGTGTGGCCGGACGCCGGTATGATGGCGGTAACCGCCGGATGGCCCAGTGTCAGCGTGCCGGTCTTGTCGACGACCAGCGTATCTACCTTCTCCATCTGCTCGAGCGCCTCGGCATTCTTGATCAGGACGCCAAGCCTTGCACCACGGCCCACGCCCACCATGATGGACATGGGCGTGGCGAGACCAAGTGCGCAGGGACATGCGATGATGAGGACCGCGACAGCGGCGATCAGGCCATGAGCGAAGCGCGGCTCCGGTCCCCATAGACTCCATCCGACAAAGGCCAATATCGCAACAAGGATCACGGCGGGCACGAACCAGCCAGCGACACGATCGGCCATGCGCTGAATGGGCGCGCGCGAGCGCTGGGCCTGCGCCACCATCTGGACGATCCGGGCGAGCATCGTGTCTCGCCCCACTTTGGTCGCCGCGATGACAAGCGCACCGGTCTGGTTGAGCGTGCCGCCAATGACCGTGCCATCAATCTTTTTGGTCACCGGCATGGATTCGCCGGTAACCATGGATTCATCGACCGACGATCCGCCGTCTATTACGGTGCCGTCCACCGGCACCTTCTCACCGGGGCGAACGCGCAACTGGTCGCCGACGCCGATCAAGTCGAGGCTGACCTCCTCCTCATCGCCATTCAACAAGAGCCGACGCGCGGTCTTTGGCGACAGGTCGAGCAGCGCCTTGATTGCGCCCGACGTCTGCTCGCGCGCACGCAACTCGAGGACCTGTCCCAGAAGCACCAGCACGGTGATAACGGCTGCCGCTTCGAAATAGACCGCGACGCTGCCATCGGCATTACGAAAGGCTGGCGGAAAGAGGCCGGGAGCGAGCGCCGCGATCATGCTGTAAGCCCAGGAAACGCCCGTGCCCATCGCGATCAGCGTGAACATGTTGAGGTGGCGTGTCGCGAGCGAACGCCATCCGCGCACGAAGAATGGCCAGCCCGCCCAGAGTACGACCGGCGTGGCGAGAGCGATCTGGATCCAGATCGACAATCTCGCCGGCACCAGATGATGCAGAGCGGGAACGAGATGCCCGCCCATTTCCAGAACGAAGACGGGCAAGGCGAGCAGGAACCCCACCTTAAGGCGCCACGTCATGTCGAGCAGCTCGGCGCTTGGTCCGCTCTGCGCGCTCGCCACTTCGGGCTCGAGCGCCATGCCACATATCGGGCAAGGTCCTGGATGATCCTGCTGGATCTCAGGATGCATGGGGCAGGTCCAGACAGTCCCGGAGACGATAGCGGGCTGCTCCCGCGCGGAGAGGTAAAGCACGGGGTCAGCGACGAACTTGGCGCGACAGCCGTTGCTGCAGAAATAATATCGATGACCATCATGTTCAGCGCGATGGGGCGTCAGTTCGGGGTCGACTTCCATCCCGCAGACGGGATCGTGAACCATTGCCTTCTGGCCATGATGGTCATGATCGTCCTTGTCGTGATGTCCATATGCATGCGGGGGCATGTTTTGCATCGACGGCTCCCTGTTGTGCGCAGCTCAAGTCCGTCCGGCTTCGCCTGGCAGATGGGCTACCCCGGAAAGTACCACAGGATCTTGATCCCAAGCAAAATTTGGTAGCCGCCTTCAGCAAGGCTTCTGACGAACGTCGCTCATTGCTTAGCCGGCGCACACCCTAGCCGCCCATCCTCGACTGTTGAGCGATAAGCCGACGGTCGGCATTTCGGAAGGCAAGAACAAGCGCTGAACGACTGAGAAGGGTCGGTATTACCCCGCCTAATCCGACTTTGCCTGAATGAAGCCACGGACATCGCGCGTCACATCATTGAAGGTCTTGCCGTCGAGATACAACATATGGCCCGAAGCATAATGGCGGCTAATGAGGTTCGGCCTGAGTGCGGGCGGCAGGTAAAGATGGGCGAGATCAAATTCGGTCGCGAAAAAGGGCGTAGACAGGTCGTAGTAGCCGCTCAGCGACAGGACCCGCATCTGCGGTGCGCGACGCATGGCAGCGCCCAGATCGATGGCGACATTGGCCATCGCATTTTGGCGCGGGCCGCCCGGCGGCATATGGCTCCAGTCCCAGACCGGAAAGAGCGTAGGCGTGTTCACCACATAGTCGCCGTCCGGCGCATAGCCCAGGTCATGGGCGAGGTAGGCGGAGAAATTGGCGATGATCGCGCCTGAGATTGCATCGTCGGCCGGATCGCTCTGCGCCATATCTGCCGCATTGTCCCCTTCGCTGCCGGTAAAGCGAGTGTCGAACCCGCCCGTAACGGCCCCGCGATCCCGCAGCAGTTCTTTGCGGAAGCGGTCGGGCGACACATGCAGGTCGGCCTCGCGCAGATAATCGGGGCTGAGGCCCGTCAGCGACGCCATCTGCGCAATCACGCTTTCGTGCTCCTGCGCACCGATATCCTGCCCTTTGGCCAGTGCTGCCGCATAAGGGCCTTGCGCGAACTGGCGCGCACGGGCGACATGCGCCTCCAGCCCTGTGCCCCGATCTACCTTGCCATGATACCAGGCGGTGGCGGCATAGCTCGGCAGATAATTGATATCCATCCGGTCGAGGCCGGGCGCGCGCTGGGCAAAATTGAGGATGGAGGACATGAGGATCACACCATCTACCGGCATGCCGCTGTCGATCAGCCGGTAGGAAACCATCGCCGACCGGGTGGTGCCATAGGATTCGCCAAACAGATATTTGGGCGAAAGCCAGCGATTGTTGATCTCGACATAGCGCCGGATCGCCTGTGTGAAGGCAGCAGCATCCTGGTCATTGCCCCAGTAAAGCTTCCCTCCCTGTGGATCGAGCCCGCGCGAATAGCCCGTACCCACGGCGTCGAGGAAAACCATGTCGGTAGTATCCAGCAGGCTGTCGGGATTGGGCGCGAGGCGCGGCATGCGGCCGCCCCCTTCCCTGCCCTGCGCCTCGACATCGACCGGCACCCGCACCGGCGCGAAGGAGGCCATGTGTAGCCAGATGCTGGAGGATCCAGGGCCGCCATTGTAAAAGAAGGTGACGGGTCGCCGCTCCCCTGCCTTTGGCGCGACCGTGTAGGAGACATAGAAAAGGCTCGCCCCCGGCTTTCCCTGCTTGTCCTTGAGCAGCAAGGTGCCTGCGGTCGCGGTGTAAGGCAGCTTCGCCCCGTTGGCCGTTGTCAGGATATGGTTGGTGATCACCCGCTTTTCTGCAGCCGGTTCTGACGCTTGTGTCTGCGCCGGTTTGTCGGCGGCGCAGAGCGAAGCCGTGGGCGACGCGAGTGTGATTGCCGCGATGGACGCGCTAAGCAGGCTACGCATCAGCGGGTCGTCGCATCATAGAAGCGGTCGAGATCGACCTTGAGCTTTCGCGATGCGGCCTCATCCACATAGGTCATATGGCCGGACTCATAATAGGAGAAGCTGATATTCTGGCGCAGATTGGGCGTCAGATAGAGATGCGAGACATCGAATTCCGCGCCGGCAAACGGCGTTGCCAGATCATAGAGCCCCGCAATCACCATCACATTGAGATTGGGGTTGCGCTGCATGGCGCCGGCGAGGTCAAGCGCGGTGTTGGGAACCGGAATGGGCTCATCGATCCCTGGCGCCTTGTGATGATTGTCCCAGGCCGGCGCGATCACGCCATTATAAAGTGGCCGATATTGCAGGTCCGGCTTGTAACCGATGTCACGCGCCAGATGATCCTGGAAGGTGGAAAGATGGGCACTGTTGACGCCTGCAGTCGCGGCGTCATTGGTCGCCGGGTCATAGGAGCCGTCGCCGCTCACATAGGAGGCCGGCGCGGTGAAGCGGGTATCGAACCGGCCGATGATCAATCCCTGATCAGCCATCAGCGCGCCGCGATATTGTTCCATGCCGACGCGCAGCTTGTTCTTCTTGAGGAAGTCGACCGACAGGCCGATATAGCCGCTGAGCGTGCGAGCCACGGCGTCCATTTCCTCGGCCGACAGCCGGTCCCCCTTGAGCAGCGCGGAGGCATAGGGGCCAAGGGCGAAGGCGCGGACCTCGTCGAGATAGGCCATCAGGTCGGCCGGGTGGGTCGCCGATTTGCCATGATACCAGGCCGTCGCCGCGAAGGAGGGTACTCGCCCGATATCCTCCAGGTCGACGCCGGGAAGGCCGGTGCCCGAATTGAGGATGGTCGACATCAGCACGACGCCGTTGAAATCCATCCCCTGATTCTGGAGCTTGTAGACAAGCCCCGCCGACCGGGTGGTGCCATAGGATTCCCCGAACAGGTAGCGCGGGCTGTTCCACCGGTCGTTCTTGGTGATGTAGCGGTTGATGGCGCGAGCGAAGGAATCGATGTCCGCGTCGACGCCCCAGAAGGTCTTGCCCTTGGTATCGCCAATCGGCCGGGAATAACCGGTCCCGATCGCATCGATGAAGATGAGATCGGACTTGTCGAGCAGCGAATAGGGATTGTCCTGCACCACATAGGGGGCCGGCAGGGTCGCCTTGGGGGTCAGCGTCGGTGGGCGCTTTGGCCCGAACCCGCCTACATTGAGCCAGAGGCTGGCCGAGCCGGGACCGCCATTGTTGAAGAAGGTCAATGGCCGGGGCTTGCCCGCACTCGTCCCCTGGGCGGTATACGCGGTGTAGAAGATCCTGCCGCGCGGCACGCCATCATCATCGGTGATGATCAGCGTGCCGGCGCTCGCGTTGTAGGCAATGGTCTTGCCGTTGATCACCATCTTGTGATCGCGGCTGGCCAGTTCCTCCCTCGGTCCCACCTCTTTCTGCCCCTCGGCCGGTGGCTCACTGGCGCGCGCCACCGGTCCCTCGACGACAAGCGCCATCGCGGCGCCCAGCGCCAGCATCGATACAAAAGCCTTCATGGTGGGGAGCCTCATTTGCGCAGGGTCAGCGTCGCGCCGATCGTGCGCGGGCGGAAGGTCACATATTGATAGGGCAGCGTGTAATTCTCGTAGGTGGTGCAGGCCGCGCCCTCACCCGTGGCGCAGCCGGTCCGGCCACCCTCATTGCCCAGCACATCCTTGGAGTTGAGCAGATTGTCGGCGAAGATCGAGAATTCCCAGCCATAGCGGCGCAGGCCGATCCGCGCCGTCATATAGTCAGTCGCCTCCGACATATAGGTATCGGGCGTGAAGCTGCCCGTGCCGGGACCAAAGCTGTTCTGGTAGCGGGAGGCATGTTGCCAGTCTGCCCGCAGATAGGCGCCATAGCTGCCGATATCGAACCGATATTCGCCCGCGATGTTGAAGGCCCATTTGGGTACCGGCAGGCGATCGCCATCGCGGATATAGAGGGTGGACGAAGGGGCCGGGCCAACGACAGCCTGCGTATATTGCGCATCGGTATAGGCGACGAGGCCGCTCAGCGTGAAGCCATAGATCGGCTCCACCGAGGCTTCCAGGTCAAAGCCCTTGGATACGGCCTTGCCGCCGTTGACGACATAGCCAAAGCCGCAGGTCGGCAGGCCATAGCTTGCCTGGATATTGCTCCAGTCGATGTAGAAAGCGCTGGAGTTGAGGCTGAGCTTGCGATCGGACGAGCGCAGCTTCGCACCGACTTCATAGCTCCACAGCGAGTCTGCCTTGTAGGTCCCCGGCGTCGATGTGATACCCAACGCCGTAAGATCCGCCCCGCAGCGCGAGGCCGGCGGTGGCTGGTTGACGCCGCCCACGCGGAATCCCTTGGCTGCCGTCGCATAGAGCATGTTGGCGCTGTCCAGCTGATATTGCAGACCGAATTTGGGGGTGACGGGCGTTTCCTTGACCTTGCCGTCAGTGAGGCCGCCATTGGCGGTGGTCGGGGTCAGGAAGCCGGCAAAGGTTCCGGCCGTGACCTGATGATAGCTGAATTTTTCCCGACTGACGCGCGCGCCGCCGATCAGCTTCAATTTGTCGGTGATCGCGAAATTGGCCTCGCCAAAGACCGCCAGCGACTTTTCCTTCAGGTCCTGATCGCGATGATAGGTGATATTGCCGGGCTCGACCGGCACGCCGAAAATGGCCTGCGCCGGGGCGCCAAACACGGCCTGGGTCAGATCGTCCAGATTGGCGACGATATGATAGTTGGAATTATTCTTGTAGGTGGCGAAGAAGCCGCCCACCACCCAGTTGAAGCGGCTATTGCCGTCATTGGCGAAGCGGACTTCCTGGGTGAAACCGGTGCGCTTGTTCTCGTAGATCGGGGTCGAGCGATAGCTTTCGATATCGGCGACGAGGGGAAAACCGCCCTGGAAATTGCCCGGCTCGATATAGCTATAGTCGGACCGGCCATGGGTGCGGTCGCTGATATAGCTGGAGACCGAGGTCAGCGTGGTGCTGCCGATGTCCAGCTCTGCCTTGAGCGACGGCAGGAAGATGCGCGAGGTGCGCGGCTGCCTGGCGACACAGCGCGGCGTGCTGGCGGCATAATTATCACCCACATTGCAGTTGGCGCCCGTCTGATAATCGCCATAGACGGCAGCGGGATATGTGAAACCATTGAGCGTGGTTTCCGGCACGGTCTGCCAGGCTGTATCGGCATCATGCTGCTCACTCAGCGCATAATAGACCGAAGGCGTCAGGCTGAAATTCTCGGTCGGCTTGAAGAGCAGCGCGCCGCGCAGCGCCCAGTCGTCCGAACTGTTCGTGTCCTTTGCAAGCGTGTCGCCGGTGAAGCGATCGACATGATCGATATAGCCCGCCGTGCGGCGTTGCCACATGCTGACGCGGATACCAAGCCGGTCCTCGATCAGCGGGCCACCGAGCGCAATGCCCAGATCATGATTGACGCCGCCATCCTGGACGAAACCGACTTCCGCACGGGCATAGGCAGACATTTTCTCGAGGCTGGGTTCAGGCGTGATGAAGCGGATCGTCCCGCCGAGCGACGATCCGCCATAAAGCGTGCCCTGCGGGCCGCGCAGCACTTCGACCCGTTCCAGATCGAACAGCGCCGGAACCGGCGTGCCACTGCCCGAAATGCCGATCGCGTTGCGTTTCTGGAGCGGGGCATCATCGAGATAAACGCCGGTCGTCTGCGCGCCGGTTGAAGACGCCACGCCGCGGATCGAGATGCTCGGCACGCGATCGGCCGTGGTCGACGTCTGCATCGAGAGCGCTGGAACCGTGCGGACGATATCGGACACGCTGCGGATGCTGCGACGATCGAGCTGCTCCTGCGGCATCGCCTGCATGCTGATCGGCACACGGTTGAGAGTGGTTGCCGTCTTGGTGGCGGTCACGATGATTTCGCCTCCGGTGCCGGGCTCTGCCTGGGCTGTCGATGCATCGGCCGCCTGAAAGGCGCGAGGCGCGGTCCAGCTGCTGGTTGCGCGGGCCGATCGGAGGGAGCGCAAGGCGACCGGCGTCGTGACGGCACGGGCGCGCGGCTTCAAAGTGATGGCCGCCCCATTATCGGCAACGATTTCGAGGTTAGCGTCGGCAATCAGGCGGCGCAGTGCCACCCGGGTATCAAAGACACCCATGATGGCTGGCGACCGGACACCGGCGAGCTGATCGGCCGGCGCGATGATCTGGATGCCGCTCTGCCGGGCGAACATCGGCAGCGTCATGTTGATATTGCCGGCAGGCACATTGAACTTGCGGTCCTGCGCCTGCGCGCTGCTGGCTACGATAGCCGTGGTTAGGCTGGCACCGATTAACAGGCTCTTGATCGTCATCGAACGGTTCATTGTCTGGCCCCCAGCCGCTCCCCGGACGCGGCGAATGGATCGGGCCTTTCAGACCGGTTTTCGCATCCTCCCTGTTCCCGTTCCCCCGGGGTTTTGCGCCCTAGATGCACGAGCGCGATTTTTCCCCCAGTGTCGGATTGCACTTTTTTGACATTGCGATCGGACATGGCATTTTTTGGATGCATGCATGGCGTGTCTGCGCGGTTCGCTCGTCATGGGGCTTGCCGAACATGACCGATTTTTCCGACGATCGCGCCTTCTGGCTGTCACGGCAGATCCTGCCGCATGAGGGTAGCCTGCGCGCCTGGCTAAGCCGGCGTGTCCATATCGGCTTCGACATCGATGATGTGATCCAGGAAGCCTATTCCCGGCTCGTCATGCTCGAGACGGTGAGCCAGATCACCAATCCGCGTGCCTATCTGTTCCAGACTGCCCACTCGATCATCCTCCAGGATTTGCGGCGATCCCGGATCGTGCCGATCGGCTCGATCCACGAGATTGGCGCGCTCGAACTGGAGGCGTCCGAGCCCCTCCCCGACCAGTTGGTCGACGAACGCATGGAACTCGAGCAGGTGGCAGCTGCCATTGAAGCACTGCCCCATCGCTGCCGCGAGGTCTTCATGCTGCGCAAAGTGCAGGGCTTGTCCCAGCGCGATGTAGCCAACCGTCTTGGCCTGTCGGAAAGCACGGTTGAAAAGCATGTCGCCAACGGTATTGGCAAATTATTGGATTTCTTCGCGCATAGCGGAAAATGGAGCGCTCGTGCATCAAGGGCACGTAAACGAGACAGCCGGCGCCATGAAAAGAGACAGTAGCGCACATATTGGCGACGCAGCAGCGCGATGGGCTTCGCGCATTGATCGCGCACCTCTGGAGCCCCATAAACAGGCGGAGCTTGACGCCTGGCTGGCGAGCGACACACGCTGTCCGGGCGCCTTCATGCGCGCCCGCGCTGCCTTGCTGCGCATGGACGCAGCCCAAGCCCTGGGCCCGGATTTCACGCCGCAAGCGCCGCGCCTGCACTTGTCCCGCCGCAATGTTCTTGCCGGATCAGGCGGCCTCCTCGCAGCATCGTTCGGCGCATTCCTGTTCTGGCCTAGATCGCAGGTCTATCGCACCGAAACAGGCGAAGTCCGATTGATCCCGCTCGATGACGGATCGATCGCAACGCTCAATACGCAGAGCGAGATGGAAGTCCTATTTACCCGGGAAAAGCGCCTGGTGCGCCTGATACGCGGAGAAGGCTATTTCGAAGTCGCCAAGGACAAGGCGCGACCTTTCATCGTCACTGCCATGGGCGCGCAAGTCCGTGCGGTCGGCACTGCATTTACCGTCCGAACACTGCCCGGCCGTGCCGTGGATGTGCGTGTCCAAGAAGGGATCGTCGAAGTCGGGAAGCCTGCACGCGCCAATCAAGCCGTCAGGATGGCCGCGAATATGGAAGCGAGGATCGGAGACGACGCTGATCGCATTGCTCCCGTTGCCATCACCCCGGACAATGTCCAGCGCGACCTTCTATGGCGGGAGGGACGCCTGAGCTTCGAAAGCGAGACGCTCGCGAACGCTGTCGCTGAGTTCAACCGCTATAATCGCACCGCCATCATCCTCGCCGGCGAGGGCATCGGCAAAAGGCATGTGACGGGCCTTTTCTCGGCAACCGATCCGCAGGGCTTTGCTCAGGCCATCGCCCTAAGCATGGACCTCAGCGCTCGTTCGAACGAAAAACAGATCGTGATTGAGAGCCGCTGAGCAGTCCACGATCCAGCATATCCTCGGACACTGCTCAGTTGAGCTAGCGCGGAAAACCCAACCCACGATCTCCCCGTCGACGGCCAACATCGAGAAAATCCTAA
>NZ_JBHIWJ010000126.1:0-10964 GCF_041987595.1 Sphingobium sp.
GGTTTGCGTCCCAAGGGGCATGATGCGGACATGGCTGCGCGGCTCGCGGCGGCCGTCGGCATGGCGGAGCGCGTGATCGTCGCCTGTCCGATGGAACGGATGGATGACTGGTCCGTGGCGTTGAAATCCCTTTCCGCAAGGGGTGAGATCGTGGTGCCCGAGCTGCTGCGCTTTGCCCCGGCGCGTGTCGACGAGTTCGATGGCCAGCCGACCATCATCGTTGCGGGTGGCCCATTTCAGTTCCGGGACCGGATCATCAAGCGCCTCTTCGACATCATCGTCGCAACGACGGCGACCATCGCCCTGTCGCCGGTGCTGATCGTGGCTGCACTGGCGATCAGGCTGACCAGCCCCGGCCCGGTGATCTTCCGTCAGCCGCGGATCGGCCGTGATGCCGCGCCTTTCAACATCTACAAGTTCCGGTCGATGCGCGCCGAGGCGAGCGATCGCAAGGCCGACAGGCTGACCGCCCGCGACGACGACCGGGTAACGGCCGTCGGCCGTTTCCTGCGCAAGACCAGCATCGATGAACTGCCGCAGCTTTTCAACGTGTTGCGTGGCGATATGAGCATCGTCGGCCCGCGCCCGCACGCCGCCGCCGCCAAGGCCGGAGACAGCCTCTATTGGGAAGTCGATGATCGCTATTGGGAGCGGCATTGCATCAAGCCGGGAATGACGGGTCTCGCGCAGGTGCGCGGTCATCGCGGATCGACCGACCATCATCAGGACCTGATCGACCGGCTCCAGTCGGACCTTGAATATGTCACCGAATGGTCGATCTGGCGCGACCTGCGCATCATCGTCGCGACCATCGGCGTGCTGGTGCATCATAAGGCTTATTGATGGACGCTGTTAACCTGATCGCGGCGTTGGTGCTGCTGCTCTCGCTCCTGGCAGTGGCATGGCCGTTTCTCTTCTACCCGCTGATCCTGCGGATGCTGCCGACGCGTCCCGAACAGCCGTTGACCGGCCCGGCCCCGTCAGCCTCGCTGCTGTTCTGCGCCTATAATGAAGCGACCGCGATGCCGGAAAAGCTCGCCAATCTGGCGATGCTCAAAAGCCGCTATCCGGACCTTGAAATCCTGGCCTTCGACGACGGCTCCTCGGACGAAACGGCCGCGCTGATCGAAGCGCAGGGCGATCTGGTGACGCTGCTGCGCGGGCCAGGGCGGAGCGGCAAGGCGCACGGCATGAAGCTGCTCGCTGCACGGGCGACCGGAGATGTGCTGATCTTCACTGACGCCAATGTCGTGCTGGATGTCGACGCCATCGGCAATCTGCTGGCGCGTTATGCCGATCCGGAGATTGGCGGTGTGCTGGGGTCTCTCCACTATGTGGGCGATGAAGAAAGCGCCACGGCCTCGGTCGGTTCGCTCTACTGGCGGATCGAGGAAAAGCTGAAGGACGAGGAATCGCGCACCGGCAATGTGCTCGGCGCGGATGGTTCGATATTCTCGATCCGGCGGGCGCTTTATCCCCAATTTCCCGACAGCGTGCTTGACGACCTGACCGTCTCCATGGCGGTGGTCTTCGCAGGCAAGCGGCTGGTCAAGGCGAAGGACGTCATCGCCCGAGAGCGGCTGGTGGCGGCGCGGGGCGACGAATATCGCCGCAAGGTCCGCATTGCCGCCCGCGCCTGGCACACGCATAGTCATTTGCGGCCGCAATTGCGGCGCATGACCGGCATGGATCGCTTCAAATATGCCTCGCGCAAGATCGTGCGCTGGTTTGGCGGCATCTTCATCCTGACCGGCATCATTGCAGCGGGGACGCTGGCGATGCGGATTTCGCCGACGCTTTACATGATCGGCGGACTGACCGGCGTCTTCATCCTCTGGCGCGGTTTGCGTTCAAAGGGTGGGCCGTTCGCGGCCGTGGTGGATATCATCATTGCCTATGTCGCGACCTTGCAGGGCGTGTTCAAGGCGATGACGGGGCGCACCGTCACCGTCTGGAATCCGGCCACATCGCGCTGATCCCTCTCGCCAAAGCGGCGGCATATTGTATAGGCCGGTGCCAACTGCTGTTTGGAGCCAAGGCGTGATTACTTTCCAGCGGGTGGCAAAGGCTGCCGGCAAGCATCTGACCCGGACCATGCTGGCCGTGCGCAAGGCGCTGGGTGCGAAGGCGAACCGCGCTTGCCCTGCCTGTGGGCAGCCGGTCGTCGGCTTCTTCCGTTATGGCGACAATGCCGAATGGGGTTGCCCCAGCTGCGGCGCGTCGCCGCGAGAGCGGCTGATGAACCATCTGATCGCCGGAAATGTGCTGACCGTGCCGCAGCAGGGCGCGGTGCTGCACATGGCGCCCAATGAAGGCAGCCTCGTGCGCCGCTTTTCGACCGCTGCCGACTATATCCCCGCCGATCTCGATCCGGGCCGCTATCATGTGCCCAACATGCAGCGCGTCGACCTGATGGCGCTCGATGACAGCGAGCGTTACGACCTGTTCTACGCCAGTCATGTGATGGAGCATGTGCCCGACGATCACGCGGTGCTGCGCAACATCCACCGCGCCCTGAAGCCGGGCGGAGAGGCCTGGCTGATCGTCCCGCTCTGGGAGAAGCCGACCGAGGACGGCAGCTTCGACATCCCGCCCCGCGAAAGGGAACGCCGGTTCGGTCAGTGGGACCATGTGCGCCAATATGGCCCGGATTTCGCCGACCGCATCCGGGCGGCGGGCTTTGAGCTGGAAGAGATCGACGCGAGCGGCATCGATGCCGACACACGGCATTATTATGCGCTGGACGACCGGCTGTTCCGCGCCCGCAAGCCTGCCGGAATCTCTGCCCGGTGAGCGAACCGCTCGGCAGGGCGCTTGCCCGGATGGAGGCTTCGGCCCGCATCCTTGCCCTTGTCAAGCTCGCCAATGTCGGGCTGACGCTGATCTGGGGCTTCGCCGTTACCTATGTGTTCGTGCGCGCCCTGCCGCTGCGTGAGTTCCAGTCCTTCCTGCTGCTCGTCGCATTCGGCAATTTCACCATTTCCGCTGAGTTTGGCCTGACCAGCATCATCTATGCGCGGCTGCGGCGGTATTGGCTGGGAAATCTGGGGCTGGGTCCGGGTAAAGAGGATGCAGGCGGATTCCGGCTGGAGGAAATGGGCGTGCTGTTCCTGTTCCTTGGCCTGCTGATCGTCGGCGGCTTTGCGATCCTGGCTGTTGCGCTGGCGTTGGGCGGACTGCACACCGGCATGCCGCTGCTGTTCCTGCTCTTCTTTCTTTCCGCCTGCATCAACCTGCCCGCCTTATTGGCGAAAAGGGCGCTGGCGGCGGTGGACGGCAATTTCCTCTGGGAAGCGCTCGATTGCCTGCGCCGGGTGATGACCATCACGCTGCTGCTGTTCATCTTGCAGGGACTGGACCCGCGCATTTCCGTCGCCCTCCAACTCTGCGTAAGCATCGCCGTGATCGGCCATGCCATCGCGCTGGTCCACAAGAGGCTGGGCATGGAGGCGCGGCACTGGCTGTCCTTCCGCATAGGGGGAGGTCATGTCCGGACCCATTATCTGCGCGATATCGGCGCGTCGGCGGCGTTCACCGTTTCCGAAATCCTGGCCTATAACGCGCCCTATTTCACCATCGCCGCCGCGACCCATGATGCACGGCCGATGCTGATCTTCGATTTTTTCTTCAAGATGTCGCGCTCGCTTTCCATGCTCGTCCGCGCCACGGTGGAGGCCGCGCTGCCCCGGATCACGCGAGCCTTCCATGCGGGTGACAGGGCACGGCTGCGCCAGTTGATGGGACGGGCGCTGGGCGTGGCGCTCTTCTTCGCGCTGGGCGCTTCGGGCGCGCTGCTGCTGCTGGGAGAATGGCTGTTCGCCAAGCTGTTCGATGGCCGGTCAACGATCGATCGCGTCGACCTGCTGCTGATCGACGGGGCGCTGCTGGCGCTCGCGGTGATCTGCGTGTCGGTCTATGTGCAGGGCGCGCTGGGGCGCTTTACGCTGCTGCTGGGGCGGTCGCTGCCCTTTCTCGCAGGCTCGCTGCTCAGCGTGCCGCTGGCGCGCAGCTTCGCGCCGGAGCGGTTCGATCTGCTGTTCCTGATCCTCTACACGCTGACCCTGTTCGTGGCCGCGACGATCCACGGGCTTTCACTGCGCCAACTGATGGGCAAGCGCGCATGAAGATCGCGATCTGCGATCCCTCGCTCTTCACCGGGCGCTATGACGACAGCCTGTGCTCGGCGATGGCGGCGGAGGGCGTGGAGGTTACCCTTCTGGGCCGACCGATGCGCCCGACCGATGCGATCGTGCCGCAGGGCTATCGCTATGATGCGCGCTTCTTCCGCCGCAGCGAAGCGCTTCGCCAGCGGATCGGGGAGGGGCGGGCCTTCCGCCTGCTCAAGGCCGCCGAATATGGGGTGAGCTGCGCCATGGGCGATCTGGGCGCTGTCGTCAGCGCTGACGTCGCGCACATGCAGTGGCTCCCGCTCGCACCTGCGGATCGGCTGATGCTGAAGCGGCTGAAGGGCCAGGTGAAGCTGATCCATACCGTCCATAATGCCGACGCCTATCACGCCGATGCCGGGGTGCAGGGCAGGGGCTATCGCGACCTGCTTGATATGTTCGACGCGCTGATCGTCCATGGTGAGACGACCTGCGCGGCGCTGGAGCGCCAGGGAGTCGATCCCACGCGCATCCATCTGACGCCGCACCCGCCGATGCGGCTGGCCGCCGCCGGGCCGGACGATCTGGCGCAGGTGGCCGATGCCGCCCTGCCGCGCCTGCTCTTCTTCGGCACGATCCGTCCCTATAAGGGCGTCGACCTGCTGGTGGAGGCATGCCTGTCGCTCTGGCGGGCGGGGCACCGCTTCGAACTGGTGCTGGCGGGCAAGCCCTTCATGGACATCGCGCCGCTGATTGACAGCGTGCGGGCAGCAGGCTTTGGCCAGCGGCTGATCACCGATCTCGGTTTCCTTACCGAACAGCGGCTCGACGCCCATATGGCGAAGGCCGATATTTTGGTCTTTCCCTATCGCCATATCGACAGCAGCGGCGCTTTCCTGTCGGCGTTGCACCATGGCAAGGCGATGGTCACCTCCGACGCGGGCATGTTCGCCGGTCTGCCGCAAGAGGTTGTCGTCAGGGCGCCAGCGGGAAATGCACCGGCGCTTGCGCAAGTCCTCTTGCCCCTCGTAGAAAGCGCGGCCATCAGGCAGGCTTTGGGGGCGCGGGCGCGCACTTATGGAGATTCAATGGGGAATTGGAAGGACATGGCTCTGGCCACCATCGCCATCTATCGCAGCGTGATGGCGGTCGGGACATGAGCCGTTACGTGCGTGAACTGCGCGACCGGGCGCTGGCGGCGCGTCTGGCTCTGGCCGGGCGGGTCCATCAATATCCGGAAATTCAGGCACTCCGCCGGTTTCTGAGCGCCTTTGCTGTGGATTGCGTGTTCGACGTCGGCGCCAATCGCGGCCAATATGCGACGATGCTCCGCAAGGATGCTGGCTTTGCGGGAACGATCCTGTCCTTCGAACCCAATCCGGACATTTTCGCGGAACTGGGCAGACGGGCGGCATCTGATGCGAAATGGCATGTGTTCAACATGGCGCTGTCCGATTTCGACGGCACGGCGATCTTCAACATCATGGCGGCCGATCAGTTCAGTTCGCTCAAGACACCATCGGGCGAGCAGGACGCAATATTCGCCGAGCGCAACAAGGTAACGCGCACGGTCGACATGCAGTGCCGCCGTCTGGAAAGCCTGTTGCCGGAACTGAAGACGGCCCATGGCTTTGCCCGGCCGTTCCTCAAGATGGATACGCAGGGCCACGACCTGTCGGTTTGTGAAGGGGCGGCGTTGGCTCTGAACGAAATGCTGGGCGTGCAGACCGAACTTGGCGTGCGACCGATCTACGAAGGCGGCACCAGCTATCGCGCCATGATCGACTGGCTGGGTGAGCGCGGCTTTGTGCCATCGGCCTTTTTCGCGAACAACAAAGGGCATTTCCCGCTGCTTGTCGAAATGGACGGCATTTTCGTCAATCAGGCGCGGTTGCCGCGGGACCGTTGATGGACGCCGGGACGCGCTCCGCCAACACGCGCTGGATCAGTGCACAGCGCCTGTTTCTGGCGGGGGCGATCGGGCTGGCGCTCTGGCTTGGCGCGACGTTCCTGTGGCATGTGACCTATCGGCAAGGCATCAGTCTGGCCGTCATCCTGTTTCTGGATCAGGATTTCCCTGCACTGCTGGGGGGCCTGCTGCTGCTAACGCTGGCCGCCCCCTTCGCCGAAGGGTTGGGATGGCGGCTCCCCATTCCCCGCGCGCGGGTGATGGTACCCCTTGTCCTGCTGCTCGGCCTGATCGCCTGGGCCGGGCATTACTGGCTGTTTCAGGATTATTCGATCTCCCGCGATGAGGAGGTGGCGCGCTTTGCCGCCGCCTATATGCGGGAGGGGTTTCTGGCCCGGCCTATCCCGCTGGAATGGGAAGGCTATCGCCGGGCGATCATGCCCGAATTCTTTTCCCCCTTTGGCGCGGCGGATTATTGGACGGCGGCCTATCTGCCGGTTAACAGCGCGATTCAGGCGCTCTTCTGGCAGGTGGGCGACCCCAATCTTGCGGGGCCGGTACTGTTGATGGCGGGGCTGTTCGCCTTGTGGCGGGTGGCACTGCATCTTTTCCCCGGACGGCCCGACGCCGTGTGGGTGACGATGCTGCTGGCGCTGTCGTCGGCGCAGCTCTGGGTCACGGCGATGACGCCCTATGCCATGACCGGGCATTTCGCGCTCAACATGGTCTGGCTGGCGCTGGTGCTGCGCGGCGGGCTGGTCGGACATCTGAGCGCGGCCGTGGTCGCGCTGGCGGCGGCGGGGCTGCATCAATGGCATTTTCCACCCATCTTCATCGCTCCCTTCATCCTCTGGATGCTGTTGGGGCGACGCTGGAAAGTGGCGATCTTTCATGTTCTGGTGCTGGTCGCCATCGTCATCGTCTGGGCCAAGCTCTGGCCTGCCTTCCTGACTCATGTGTTGGGCCAACCCACCGATGTCCGACCCTCAGCAGGGGTGGCGGACAAGGTAGGCAGCCTGTTCGAGCGGCTGGGCGACCGTTGGCAGCCGCTGGTCAATCTGAGCCGCTTCGCTGCGTGGAACAATATCCTGATGGTGCCGTTGGCGACGCTGGGGGTGTTGGCGATGCGGGCGCGCAGGGCGGTGCGCGGGCAGGAAATCGCTCTGCCGCTGGCGCTGGGCTGTTTTGCAGGGTGCGCGCTGGCGCTCGCGCAGGGTTATGGCTGGGGCTATCGCTACGCCCACGGCTTTATCGGGCCGTTTTGCCTGCTTGCGGGGCTGGGCTGGGCGCGATTCCGTCCTGGGGCGATGCGGCCGGTGTTTATCGGCTTTTTCATCACCCTCTTCACCAGCGCTTATCTTGTCTGGCGAACCCATGCTTTCGTCGCGCCCTATGCCGCCAGCCATCGGATGATTGACGCTTCAAAAGCCGATGTCGTGCTCGTCGATCCTAGGGGAGGCCTCTACGTCACCGATCTGGTCAGGGGACGCAATGGCGTGCCGGGCAGGCCCATGGTGATGAATCTGGGCATGCTGACGCTCGATCAGGTCGATAACCTCTGCAAAAATTATGTGGTGGAACTGTTCGACCGCGCCGAATTCCGTCCGCTGGGCGTGCCGTTGGCGCGCTGGAATCTCGGCCGCATGGATTCACTGCGCGCGCATATGAAGGAAGAGGGCTGCGACAGGCCGGTGCAGCCGCCGCTGCCCGAAACGGAGGAAGATGCCTTCAACGCAGCGGGCGACGTGCTGTAAGGGGCGCTACTGCCCCTTCACATATACCCGCTTGCCGCCAATCCAAGTTTCCAGCACCTGCGTCGCGCGGATGTCATCGGGGCTGGACGCGGAAATGTCCCGGTCGATCAGCAGGAAATCTGCCCTCTGGCCGGGAATGAGGCTGCCGAAGCGCTTTTCGGCGAAGCCCGCATAGGCCGCCTGTCGCGTGAAACCGTCCAGCGCCGCTTCGAAGTTCACCCGCTGCTCCGGCATTTCCTCGCGGCTCATCGCAACTGCGATTCCGGGAAAAGGATTGGGGCTTTCTACCGGCACGTCCGACCCGAAGGCGAGGGGAACGCGATTATCCAGCATCGCTTTCCACGCATAGGCGCCCTTCAGTCTGGCTTCGCCCAGCCGCGCCGTCGCCATGCGCCAGTCGGACGTCTGATGCACCGGCTGCATTGAGGCGACGATGCCGAATTGCCCGAAGCGCGGCAGTTCGACGGGATCGACGATCTGCGCATGCTCGATGCGCCAGCGCCGGTCGCCCTTATAGGTATCCGAAAGCTCCTGAATCGCATCCAGTATTTCGCTGTTCGCCGCATCGCCAATGGCGTGCACGGCGATCTGGAAATTGTCCATTGCCGCCCGGCTCATGATGTTCCTGAGCTGGGTTGAGGGGATCATCGGCAGTCCGCGCTGCCCTGGCGCATCGGCATAATCCGCCTTCAGCCAAGCCCCTCGCGATCCTAGCGCGCCGTCGAGGATCAGCTTGATCCCGCCCATGCGCAGATGGTCTTCATAAAGCCAGGGTGTCGGCTCCGGGCCGGCGATAAGCACCATATTGTCGAGACCAAGGGCGTAGGAGATGATCCGGACCCTTAGCGCTCCGCGATCCGCCGATCGCCGAAAGGCCTGCCAGTCCTCGATGCTTGTTCCCATGTCGGCAATGCCGGTAATACCTTGCCGCAGCAGCGCCTGCTGCGCCTTCTCCAGCGCGATGTCGCGATCCTTGGGGGCAGGCGGCGGCACCACCTTCGTCACCAGATCCATCGCCCTGTCGACGAACACGCCCGCCGGCTTGCCAGCCGCCATTTCGATCCGGCCGCCCGCGGGGGCCTTGGTCGCGGCACTGATATTGGCTGCCTTGATCGCCAGCGAATTGGCCCAGCCCGCATGGCCGTCGACCCGCTCCAGCCAGACCGGAATATCGCTGACCGCCGCATCCAGTTCAGCGGCGGTCGGAAAGCGGCCAAGGCCCCAGACTTCCTGATTCCAGCCCGTCCCGATGATCCATTTTCGTCCTGGACTGGCGGCGGCATAGGCCCGGATCTTCGCCTGCGCCTCGGCCAGCGACTTGGTGTCCGACAGGTCCAGCGTGATCAGAGACAGGCCATAGCCCATGACATGCCCATGCGCGTCGATCAGGCCGGGGATCAGCGTCTTGCCGCCCGCATCCAGCTTGAAGGCCAGCCTTTTGGGCTGGGGCGGTTCCGGCTCATTCCTCCTGCGCTTCCGGGCGCGCGGTTGTTCCGGTTCCCGATAGCGATCGGGCAGCAACGCCTCGACCTTGCCCTCATCGTCGATGGCGAGCGCCTTGAACCGCACGATCCGCCCATTGGCATCGAGCGCGAGGCCGTTCACATTGTCGATCACGCCCGAAGCGAACGCCGGAGCCGGCAGGGCCATTGCGGCGATCGCCGCCAACCATACAGCTTTCATGCCCGCGTGATCCGCCGCACCAGGGCGCTGGTGTCCTGCCGGTGGCCGCCCATCGCCTGCACATCGGCGTAGAATTGATCGATCAATGCCGTCACCGGCAGGGTCGCGCCATTGGCCCGCGCTTCCTCCAGCGCCAGCCCCAGATCTTTCCGCATCCAGTCCACCGCAAAGCCGAAATCGAAGCTGTCGGCGGCCATGGTCCTCCAATAATTGTCCATCTGCCAGCTTTGCGCCGCGCCGCCGGAGATCGCCTCGAACACCTTGTCCAGATTGAGTTCCGCGGCCTGCGCGAAGCGGAGCGCTTCGGCCAGTCCCTGCACCACGCCGCCGATGCAGATCTGGTTCACCATCTTGGCGGTCTGTCCTGCGCCCGCCTTCCCGACATGGACGATGCGCGTCGTGTAGGCCTGCATCACGATCTTCGCGGCATCGACGGCGGGCTGGCTGCCGCCGCACATGACGGCCAGCGTGCCCTTCTCCGCGCCCGCCTGACCGCCCGTGACGGGGGCGTCCACGAAATAGAGGCCCCGGCTTTCGCCCTCGACATAGAGTTGCCGGGCGATCCGGGCGGAAACCGTGGTGTGATCGATATAAAGACCGCCCGGCTTCATCGCCCGAAAGGCGCCGTCGCGGCCCAGCGTGACCTGCGCCAGATCATCGTCCGTCCCCACGCAGCTGATCACGATATCGGCATATTCGGCGGCCTTGGCCGGGCTGACCGCGACCGCGCCGCCATAGGTCTCTGCCCAGCTCTTCGCCTTGCCGATGGAGCGGTTGTAGACCGTCATCTGATGCCCGGCCTTGGCCAGATGTCCTGCAATCGGGCCGCCCATGACGCCCAGGCCGATAAAAGCGATATGTGCCATATGCCTCATGCATTTAAATGCGCTGGCCCAAGCCATAGGCACAGTTTTCAGTCAGTGCCAGTTTCTTCGACCGCAATTTTAAGGTAGGGCGCCCGGCATGAACACCTTGACCAAGATCGAAAGCGCCACGCCGCTGCCCATTTCCGTCGATGACATATTGGCTGCGCGGGTGCGAATTTCGGGCGCGGTCGTGCATACGCCCACGTTGGTCAGCCAGACGCTGTCGAACATGTTCGGCTGCAAAGTCTATCTGAAGTTCGAAAATCTCCAGTTCACCGCTGCCTATAAGGAGCGGGGGGCGCTCAACCGCCTGCTGCAACTGGACGAGGAGGCGAAGAAAAAGGGCGTGATCGGCGCGTCCGCGGGCAATCACGCACAAGGCCTTGCCTATCATGGCAAGCGTCTGGGCGTCCCCGTCACTATCGTCATGCCCACCACCACCCCCACGGTGAAGGTGACGCAGACGCAGGGTCATGGCGCCACGGTCGTCCAATTTGGCGAGAAGTTCGACGACGCCTATGCTCATGCGCGCAAGCTGGAGGTGGAGCAGGGGCTTACGTTTGTGCACCCCTTCGACGAACCCGATGTCATGGCCGGTCAGGGCACGGTCGCGCTCGAGATGCTGGAAGACGCGCCCGAGATCGAT
>NZ_JBHIWJ010000127.1:0-10903 GCF_041987595.1 Sphingobium sp.
CATGACCAATGTTACCGCGGCCTGTATTCCCGAAGGCGTGGATGGAGAGCGGGTGCGCCGCCGCATGCGCGAGGATTTCGAAATAGAGATCGGCACCGCCTTCGGCCCGCTGGCGGGCAAGGTGTGGCGGTTCGGCGCGATGGGATATAATGCGCGCAAGCACAAGATACTGATAACATTGGGCGCGCTGGAGGCGGTGCTGCGGGCGGAGGGGCATGGCTGTCCCCCGGGCGAGGCGGTCGACGCCGCGCTCAGCGCATGGAACGCACGATGAGCGCGCGCGACCTGATCGGCTATGGCCAGACCCCGCCCGCCGCGCACTGGCCCGGCGGCGCGCGGATCGCGGTGCAGTTCGTCATCAATTATGAGGAAGGCGCGGAAAACAGCGTCCTGAACGGCGACCGGGGATCCGAAGCCTTTCTGTCCGACATGGTCGGCGCGGTCAGCCATGCCGACCGGGCGATGGCGATGGAAAGCCTGTATGAATATGGCAGCCGCGCCGGTTTCTGGCGCCTGCACCGGCTGTTCACGGATCGCGGCCTGCCCGTCACCGTTTTTGGCGTGGCCGCCGCGATGGCCGCCAACCCCGCCGCCGTCGACGCGATGCTGAAGGCGGACTGGGAAGTGGCCAGCCACGGCTATCGCTGGATCGATTATCAGCATATGCTGGCGGATCGGGAGGCGGAACATATCGCCCGCGCCATAGAGGTCCACACCCGCCTGACCGGGCAAAGGCCGCTCGGCTGGTATCAGGGCCGCACCTCGCCCAACACCGCCCGGCTGGTCGCGCAGGAGGGAGGGTTTCTTTACGACGCGGATTCCTACGCCGACGACCTGCCCTATTATGACCGGCGTTTCGGCCGGGCGCAGCTGATCGTGCCCTATGCGCTGGACGCCAACGATATGAAGATGGTGGCGCTGAACGGCTTTACGGAGGGGGACCAGTTCTTCCGCTATCTGCGCGACACGTTCGACCAGCTGCGGGCGGAAGGCGGGCGGATGATGTCGGTTGGTCTGCATGGCCGCATCGCCGGACGGCCCGCCCGCGCCCATGCGCTTGCCCGTTTCCTGGATCATGTCCTGGCCCATGACGATGCCTGGGTCGCCCGCCGCATCGACATTGCCCGCCACTGGCTGGAGCTGCACCCCCATGACTGAAGAAAAAGCCGATTTCATCGCCCGCTATGGCGCATTGTTCGAACATTCCCCTTGGGTGGTGGAGCGCGCCGCCGAACGCCTGCCCTTCGACGATCTGCATGCCGGGCTGATGCAGACGGTGCACGACGCCACCCGGGACGAACAACTGGCGCTGATTCGCGCCCATCCCGAACTGGCGGGGAAGGCCGCCATCGACGGGTCGCTGACCGATGCATCTGCCGCCGAACAGGCATCGGCCGGGCTGGACCGGCTGTCGCCCGAGGAATATCGCGCCTTTCACGACCTGAACGCCCGCTATGGCGCGCGTTTCGGTTTTCCCTTCATCATCTGCGTCCGGCTGACGAACAAGGCGGGCATATTGGCGGCCATGGGACAGCGGCTGGCCCATGACGAACAAAGCGAAATCGCCACCGCCCTTGCCGAAATCGGCAGGATCGTGGCCCTGCGTCTGGAGGATCTGGCATGACATTGGCACAGCATGAGGCCCGGCTGGCGCATGATCTGGACTGTCTCGGCTTTGGCGGGGCGGACTGGACCCGCACCGATGCGCCAGATGACCAGCACATCCACGACGTGGTGATCGTCGGCGGCGGGCAGAGCGGGCTGGGCGCGGCCTTCGGCCTGCTGCGCGAACGGATTTCCAACATCCTTGTGCTCGACGAAAATCCGGCGGGGCAGGAAGGGCCGTGGGACAGCTATGCGCGGATGATGACGCTGCGCACGCCCAAGCATCTGACCGCCATCGACTATGGCATCCCCGCGCTCACCTTCCGCGCTTATTGGGAGGCGATGCACGGGCCGCAGGGCTGGGCCGCCATTGACAAGATCCCCCGGCGCGACTGGATGGACTATCTGCGCTGGTATCGCCGCGTGCTGCGCCTGCCGGTGCGCAACGACAGCCGGGTCACGCTGGTGGAACCGGTGCGGCGCGGCCTGTTCCGCCTGTCGCTGGCCGATGGCGAAACGCTGCTGGCGCGCAAGGTCGTCATGGCCACCGGCATACAGGGCGGCGGCCAGTGGCAGATGCCCGCCATGGTGACGAAGCTGCCCGGCCATCTTTATGCCCACACCTCTCAGGCCATCGATTTCGATGCGCTGGCGGGCAGGCGGATCGCGATATTGGGCGGCGGCGCGTCGGCCTTCGACAATGCGCAACATGCGCTGTCGCTGGGCGCGGGGGAGGTGCATGTCTTTGTCCGCCGCCAGCAATTGCCCACCGTTAACCCGATCCGTTTTCTGGAGGCGAACGGCGTCATCCCGCGCTTCCCCGCTTTGGCGGATGAGGCCAAATATCGGATGATGAAGAATTTTTTCGAACGCAACCAGCCGCCCACCAACGACACATTCGCGCGTGCGGCCAGCCATCCGGGCTTCCATCTGCATCTGGGATCGCCCTGGCTGGATGTGGCGGAAGCAGGCGACGGGGTGGATGTCATCACGCCGCAGGGGCGGCAGCGCTTCGATTTCCTGATCCTGTCCACCGGCCTTGCCACCGATCCCGCGCTGCGCCCCGAACTGCGCCCGGTCGCGGCGGGCATCGCCCGCTGGTCGGACCGCTTCGCACCGCAGGATCGCGACGCGGTGCTGGATGCGCACCCCTATCTGGGCACGGGGTTCCAGCTGCTGCCGCGCACGCCGCAGGATGAAGACGCGCTGCACGGGCTGTTCGCCTTCAACTATTCGGGCCTCATCAATTTCGGTCTGTCGGCATCGGCGATTTCGGGACTGAAACATGCGCTGCCCCGGCTGGTGCAGGGGGTCGCGGACCAGCTGTTTCTGGACGATCAGGGGGCGATACTGGCCGATTATTTCGCCTATGCCGAACCTGAATTTTCCGCGCAGCTGCCCACGCCCCGCGCCACGCCGACGGAGGCCGCGGCATGAGCCTGTCCACCCATGTCCTCGACACCATGCACGGCCGCCCCGCCGCTGGCATGGCGATCCGCCTGCTGTCGGGCGACCGGCTGCTGTTCGCAGGGCTGACCGATGCGGACGGCCGCTGCCCGGCGCTGCGCGATCTGGAACTGGCGGCCGGAAACTACCGGCTGACCTTTGCGGTGGCGGATTATTTCCGCTGGCTGGGCGTCGACCTGCCGCAGCCGCCCTTCCTTGACATCGTGCCCATCGATTTCGGCATGGGCGAAGGGGGCCATTATCATGTCCCGCTGCTCGCCTCGCCCTTTTCCTATTCCACCTATCGCGGAAGCTGAAGGCCCATGGAAGCTGACACCCCCCTCTTCGTCCCCCTCTTCACGCAAACGGCCGACGCGGATCTGGCCGCCGAAATCGCAGCGCGGATCGGCATGGACCTGCCTGATGCCTGCGTGGCGGGCGTGGCGGCCAATGCCCGCCTGTTGCAACGCCATGCCGACCTGCTGCGCGGGGGACAGGCATGACCGACCTGTCGACATGGGGCGTCGTCGCTTGCGCCGATGCGGTCCGGTCCGGGCGGCTGTCGGCGGTGGCGCTGGCGACGGCGGCGCTGGACCGCATCGCCGCCCGCAACCCGGCGATCGTCGCGGTGACGCGCACCCTGCGCGACCGGGCGCTGGCGCAGGCGGCAGCGGTCGATGCGCAACTGGCCGCCGGGCAGGATCCCGGCCCGCTCGCCGGCGTGCCCTATGGCGTCAAGGACCTGTTCGACGTCGCCGGCCTGCCGACCACGGCGGGCGCCGCACGGCTGAAGGATGCGCCGCCCGCGACCGCCGACGCCGAAGCGATCGCGCGACTGCGCGCGGCGGGCGCGGTGCTGGTGGCGACGCTCAACATGGACGAGTTCGCCTATGGCTTCGTCACCGACAATGCGCATTGGGGCATCACCCGCAACCCGCACGATCCGGCGCGGTTCGCGGGTGGATCGTCGGGAGGGTCGGCGGCGGCGGTGGCGGCGGGCATGCTGCCCTTTGCCCTTGGGTCCGACACCAATGGATCGATCCGCATTCCGGCCAGCCTTTGCGGCATTTACGGGACGAAGCCGACCCATGGCTCGCTGCCGCTGGCGGGGACCTATCCCTTTGTCCACACGCTGGACGATATCGGCGCCTTCACGCGCAGCGCCGGCGATCTGGCGCTGGTCGACGCGGTGCTGCGCGGCGGCGCGGGCGAAGCCGCGCCGCTCGGCCGGCCCGCTTTGCTGGGCGGCTGGTTCGCGGCCAATCTGGCGCCGGACATGGCGGCGGCGCTGGACCGCCTTTCCGCCGGGCTGGGCGGGCTGCCGGTGGTCGACCTGCCCGATGTGGCGAGGGCGCGATCGGCCGCCTTTCTGCTCACCGCCTATGAGGGCGGGCGGCTGCATCGCGACGCGCTGGCGGCCGATCCGCTGTCCTACGATCCGGCGACCCGCGACCGGCTGATCGCGGGAGCGGCGCTGCCGGATGCCATATATGCGCAGGCCATGGCCTTTCGCAGCGTCTTTGCCGCCCATGTGGAGCGCGCGCTGGCCGACCATGACGTGCTGATCGCGCCGGCCACCTTCGGCCCGGCGCCGCGCATCGACGATCCCACCATCCCCATCGATGGCGCGCCGCAACCGGCCCGCGCCAATCTGGGCCTCTACACCCAGCCGATCAGCTTTCTGGGCCTGCCCGTGGTGGCCGCACCCCTGCCGGTGGCGGGGCTGCCCATGGGGGTGCAGCTGATCGCGGCGAAGGGTCGCGACAGCGCCCTGATCGATTATGCGACCATGCTGGAGGGCAGGGGCCTGATAGCGGCAAAAGGGGAAGGACGATGACCGTGAACGATGCAGGGGTTGTGGCCGAAGTGACGGCGCAGCTGGAACGCTATGAACGCGCGCTGATGGCGGACGATCTGGCAGAGATGGACGCGCTGTTCCACGACGCGCCGACCACCGTGCGCTATGGCGTGGGCGAGGTGCTGTACGGCATGGAAGAAATTCGCGACTTTCGCAAAGGGCGCGGCGGTTCCCCCCAGCGCCGCGTCGGCCGGATCGCGGTCGCTGCCTTCGGCCCCGACGCCGCCACCGCCAATATCGAATTTTTCCGCGAAGGGTCCGACCGGCGCGGCCGCCAGAGCCAGACCTGGATCCGCTTCCCCGACGGGTGGAAGATCGTGTCCGCCCATGTCTCCATCGAAGGCAGCGCCTCGTGAAGGCGCTGCTGGCACGGCTGAACATCGACAGCTATATCCTGCTGCTGGTCGGCATGGTGCTGCTGGCGTCCTTCCTGCCGGTGCGCGGGATGGCGGCGACGGTCGCGGGGGGCTGCGCCGACATCGGCATCGTCATCCTCTTCTTCATGCATGGCGCGCGCCTGTCGCGGCAGGCGGTGATCGACGGCGCGCGCCACTGGCGGCTGCACCTGACGGTGGCGCTGATGACCTTTGCGGTGTTCCCGCTGCTGGGCCTGGCCGTCCGGGCGATCCCCGGCATCGATCCCGCGCTGGGCACGGGTATGCTGTTCCTCACCCTGCTGCCCTCCACCGTGCAATCGTCCATCGCCTTCACCGCCATGGCGCGGGGCAATGTCGCGGCGGCGGTGTGCAGCGCCTCCTTTTCCAACCTGGCGGGCATTTTCATCACCCCGCTGCTGGTCGCCTTCCTCATCACCGGGCGGCAGGGCGGCTTTTCCGGCGACGCGGTCGTGACCATCGCGGTCCAGTTGCTGCTGCCCTTTCTGGCGGGCCATTTCCTGCGGCCGTGGATCGGCGCCTGGATCGCCCGGCAAAAGAAGCTGCTGACCATGGTGGATCGCGGATCGATCCTGCTGGTGGTCTATACCGCCTTCAGCGCGGCGGTGGTGGAGGGGCTGTGGAACCGCGTCACGCCGGACGATCTTGCCCGGATTGCGGGGCTTTCCGTGCTGTTGCTGTCGGTCGTGCTGCTGCTCAGCCATGCGCTGGGCAAATGGCTGGGCTTCAATCGGGAAGACAGTATCGTGCTGCAGTTTTGCGGCTCGAAAAAGAGCCTGGCGTCGGGCGTGCCGATGGCTGGCGTGCTGTTTTCCGCGTCGCAGGTGGGCGCGATCATCCTGCCGCTGATGTTCTTCCACCAGATCCAGCTGATGGTCTGCGCCGTGCTGGCCCGCCGCTATGCCGCATCCGACACCGCGCAGGGGACACTGGCCGGCGCATAGCCGCCCAATCGCGCACGGCCCGCCCTACAGGCTCAGCCGCTCTGGATCCTCGCGCGCATCCTGTTCCTGCATGGCGCGGGTCGCCACCGACCCCCAGGGGAAGATGAACCATCGCTTGTCGACCTGCCGGTCGATATTGCGCGACGCATGGTCCACCGTCTCGCGCGAACTGACATTGTTGATCAGCACGGCAAAACGCACATTGGCGGCCAACCCGCCATTGTCGATCAGCAGCGACCGGAAGCGGGCGATGGTCTTGCCGCTGTCGTTGATATCGTCGACGAACAGATATTTTTCGCCCAGCTGGGTGCAGGCGGCCAGATGCACCAGCAGCGAATCCGAAAAGGCATGCACCTTCGAACTATGGTCGATGGACAGCATGGCAATGCCCATGCGGTGCGACAGGAATGTCGCGGGGACCAGCCCGCCCCGGCCGATGCCGACGATATAGTCGGGCACCCACGGATCCTGTTCGACCGCGCTGGCGATGGTTTCGACATCGGCCAGAAACTGGTCATAGGACATTTCGGAAAACTGGATATCTTGCGTCTGCGTCATGATGGGCCTTCAGGTGGATGATGGGGGTGCGGCCGGTTCGGCCTCGCTCGCGGCGTTCGCGCAACGGGCGAGCGCTGCGTTCAGCAACTCTACCAGCGCATGGACCGCAATGGCGGGATTGCGCGCGGACCGGACATAGATGCCCAGGTCGGCCTGAAGATAGGTGGGCCCGGCGATGGGAATATGGACCAGTTCGCCCCGCTCGATCTCATCCTCTATGCCGATCCGCGTCTGAAAGGAAATGCCCAGCCCGCGCATCGTCAGCTGCTTGGCCAGTTCGACCGAGCTGGTCTCTACCGCGCCCTGGGGCAGCTTGCCAAGCGCGCGCTGCAATTGCTGGCGGATGGACAGATCCGCCTTGGGCAGGATCAGCGAATGGGACAGGCAGGTCGCCAGCGTCAGGCTGCTGCTGCGCGCCAGCGGATGGTCGGGCCGCATCGTCGCGCCCAGCGGATGGCGGCTGTGGGACAGCTGGCGCAGGTCGGACGTCCGCTCGACACCGAAGGCGATGCCCATGTCCGCGTCGCCGCCGATGACCGCGGCGGAAATGGCGGCCGATCCCAGCACGCTGACGCCCACGGTGATGCGGGGGTGGCGTTCGCGCAGTTGCGCCAGCACATCGGGCAGCAGGCCCGACGTCAGCGCCTCCACCGCCGCGATCTCGACATGGCCCGACCGCAGGCCCTGCATCGCCTCCAGCTCCGACCGCACCCGTTCGGCGTCCTGCAACACCTCTATCGCATGGCGGGCGAATGTCGCCCCGGCATGGGTCAGCTTCAGCCCGCCGGGCAACCGGTCGAACAGCGGCGTGCCCAGTTCCTCCTCCAGCTTCAGCAATTGCCGGTTCACGGCGGAGGATGCGACGTTCAGCCGCCGTGCCGCCTCCCGCACCGAACCCGCCCGGCGGATGGCGTCGAAATAGACGATCATGGGGGCATGGAAACGGTGGGCGCGGTTGGACATAGCCGCTCCTGGGCCATAATCCCGATTCGGTCAACGTCCTCTTTTCGGCATCGGGGTGGGCTATAATCGATGCTTTTTTTCGAGCGGGCAGACAGGAAGAATGGGCGCCGATATAGAGGCCGAGCGAGGATATGAAATGACGCTGACAGCAACAGGGGATACGATTGAACGGGGCGATGCGCTGACCCTGCCGACGGTCGATATTTCCAGCCTGCCCGGTTCGGACGAAGGCGCCCGCGCCGCCGTGGTACAGGCGATCCGCACCGCCTGTTTGGACAAGGGCTTCTTCTATTGCGTCGGCCATGGCATCGACCCGGCGCTGCTGGCGCGGGTCTTCGCGCAGAGCGCGGCCTTCTTTGCCCAGCCGATGGACCGCAAGATGGAACGGGCGATGGCGCTTTCGAAGGCCAATCGCGGCTATGAGCCGCTGCGCGGCCAGACGCTGGAACCGGATTCGCCGCCCGACCTCAAGGAAGGCTATTATATCGGCGCGGAAGTGGCGGCGGACGATGAACGGGCGCAGAAATTCTTCAACACCGGCCCCAATGTCTGGCCCGAAGACCTGCCCGACTTCCGCGCCACGATGGAGGAATATTATGCGGCGATGCGCAGCCTGATAGCGGTGCTGCTGGAAGGGCTGGCGCTGTCGCTGGGGCTGGATGCGGACTATTTCGCGGATTTCCAGACCTCACCCATCGCGACGCTGCGGCTGCTCCATTATCCCGCGCAGGAAGCCAATCCGCATCCCGATGAAAAGGGCTGCGGCGCGCATACCGATTTCGGCGCCATCACGGTGCTGATGCAGGACGGGGTCGGCGGGCTGGAAGTGTGGGACCATGACGGCGCGCGCTGGCTGGCGGCCCGGCCGCTGGACGGATCCTTCATCATCAACCTGGGCGACATGATGGCGCGCTGGACCAACGGCCGCTATCGCTCCACCATCCACCGCGTCATCAACCGGTCCGGCCGGGAACGCTATTCGGTGCCCTTCTTCTTTTCCGGCAACCCCGAACATCGGATCGCGTGCATCCCATCCTGCCTGCCCGCCGGCGGAGCGCCCCAATATGCCCCGATCACGGTGGAAGGGCATATGCGCGAACGCTATTCGGCGACCTACAAGAAGGATTTCGGATAGTTTAGTAGGTCTTGGTTAATTTGACCCTGCCGTCGAACGTTGAACTGTTGTGGTAGATGCCTCACTTCGCTTGGCATTTAATGATGCGGAGTGGCACCACCGTGGTGCGCGAAGGAGGAGCATATGGCGAATGCGCGCATGCTGTCGATCAACTTGATAAAGTGATGTTTCTAAGTTTGGGGGAGTGATTGAGCAGGCGGGAGCGTCGATGCCTTTCGGGTGGCGAGGTGATACTTTGACTTTCCTCTGTGCCTTGACGTCGAAGCTGCCTCCCCCCTGTCGGAAGGCAGTGCAACGATTGAAGGTGCTATGAAGAGAAGGTTGTCGCGGGGGGGGGGCGTTGCCGGGATTTCGGCTCTAGCGGTGACCCATTGGGTAACGCTGTATGTAAGACGTTACGCGGGGTTCGTTTCAGAGCCGATATTTAACCAGCGAGGAACTAAAGTCTTGAACGAGGAAGGGGGGATATCTGAAAGGCGAGAAAGTGAGAGTGGACTGCGTTTATATGTTTTTCCGTGTCTGCAGAAGATGGTACTATTGCCAATGAAATTGAATAGCATCGAAATCGAGATGAACAAGCGTGATGGCCCGCCAACTGAAAATTCGTGAATGGCTGTGGCGCCCGATGTATGCGCGCTTTTGGTGGAGTGCGGTCCCGCTGTACTGGGGCGGTTTATTTGCGTCCTCGCGCGTAGAATTCCTTGCTGATTTTTACGGTTCGGCTCTCGCGGGATTCATTAATGTTTTTTTCTTCCCGCCGATCGTAGCTATAGTTCTGTCGTACGGCTTTTTTAAAGCATGGCTGGCGGCAGGACATTTTGAAATGGATGATGAAACAGAAGAGTATTGGGAACGTAGTCCAATGCGCAATAGCCCTTCTGGCATGCTGCGTGAGTTCGATCCGCTAGACCCCGCCTCAGGCTCTAACTGGATTGGGAGTCCGTTGAATCCGTCGCACCCATTTTATGTTATTCGGCCCCGTCATTCTTCTTGAATGACGGATTTCCGTCGAAGGGGCCATTCATCAGATCGGTCGAGAACCTGCCGCTGTTGAGAAGTGAGCTTTGCTCATTAGACGTTACAGGAGCCATTAAATCGGCTGTTCCCCGAGCGCTGTCCGCGTCGCCGAGATACCTGTTCCGCAGCCCATTCGGCCCAAGGATTTCTGTCGCCAGGCGGTGGGAGAATGCTTCAGCTGGATTAGCTGATCTGGCGGCTGATCGCTCGGCATTCGCCAGAGCTTGTCGTACGTCAAAGTTCACAACGTTGAGCTGGGCACTTGCGATTTCGCTAGTCGATCCTGCCTCCTGACTCGAAATACCCAGCGACCCGCCAGCTTGACCGAACGCTGCTCCACCTTGTCTCGACCTGTTGGTCCGGCCTGCTTTTGCACTTGTCCCTCCTGACACTTCTCCGTTCACAGATATTTGAAATGCGTTCTGATCCTGCGCTGTCCTTGCGATTGCACGTTCCCACCCAGTCTGAGCCATAACAGCTTGCACATCTCGCTGAAGTGTGTCCGCCACCTGGGGTTTCAGGCGCCAGTTGCCCTTGCGGTCCATCTCGAACCCGCCGCGCAGCCAGTTGGCCATCGCCGCCTTGCCCTCGTCGCCGCCGCCCATGAAATGTTCGATCGTGTCGGGGCCGGCCTGTTTGCCGGCCTCGAACCTCGTGCTGCTGTCGTTCCGTGCCGATTTCTCGAACCCTGCGCTGCTGGAGACGAGAAGATCATTATGCGCGAGACTGAAGCGTGCATGGCCGCCATTGGCGACAGCGCCAAGCTGACTCTCGTTGAGAAGTCCAGCCTTCCACATCTGGGCCGCCGTCGCCGGTGTCAGGTTGAGGCTGAAATCACCATTTTGATCCATCGCTATCTGCCGCTTGGTCATCTCAATGCCGTTGTCCTTGAGCATCGATTGCACGCGTGACAGGCGTTCCTTGTCGACAATGCTGGTCATTCTGGCATTGCGCGCGCGATCAGCCACGCCTTCGGCGCCGC
>NZ_JBHIWJ010000128.1:0-10849 GCF_041987595.1 Sphingobium sp.
GACTGGCGCCGCGCCGCGCATAAATGCGCCGACGCCATCTATGCCCGCCTGTCGGGCGAAAGCCCCTTCTTCGACAGCCGCATCGCCTATATCGCCGAGAGCGGCCCGAAGGGGAACCGCACCAAGCGTCTCGCCATCATGGATTCGGACGGCGCCAACCACCGCTTCATCACCAATGGCCAGTCGATCGCGCTGACCCCCCGCTTCTCGCCCGATTACAAGTCGATCGTCTATGTGAGCTACCTCAACAACCGGGTGCGCATCTACATTTACGACATCGGCACGGGGCGGCAGCGGCTGGTGACGGAAAGCACCAACCCGACCTTCGCGCCGCGCTGGTCGCCCGACGGGCGCAACATCCTCTTCTCGATGGCGATTGCCGGGAACACCGACATTTACCGCGTTTCGGCGCAGGGCGGTCAGCCGGTGCGCCTCACCAATGCGCCGGGCATCGATGTCGGCGGCAGCTATTCGCCTGACGGCCGCCAGATCGTATTCGAAAGCGACCGCTCGGGCAGTCAGCAAATCTATGTGATGAACGCCGACGGATCGAGCCAGCGCCGGATCAGCCATGGCGGCGGCCGCTATGCCACGCCCGAATGGAGTCCGCGCGGCGACCTCATCGCCTTCACCAAGATTTCGGGCGACTTCAAGATCGCGGTGATGACGCCCACCGGCGACAATGAGCGCATCCTGACCAATGGCTGGCAGGACGAGCAGCCCAGCTGGTCGCCCAACGGCCGCGTGCTGCAATTCTTCCGCACCACGCCGGGCCGCGACGGCAACAGCCAGGTGTGGCAGGTCGATCTGACCGGCGTGAATGAGCGGCGGATTCCGACGCCGCTCAGCGGTTCCGATCCGGCCTGGGGTCCATTGCTGCCCTGATTTCCATCGTAACGGAACCGATCCGTCCTGACTGCGTAACGACTTTTCAGAAGATATGTTGAGGAGCAACCCGATGAAACTGTCCCGCCCCCTGTTGATCGCCGTGTCCGTGCTGGCGCTCGCGGCCTGCGGCAAAAAGGCGCCCAAGGAGCTGCCGCCGCCGCCCGCCGACACTTCGGCCCAGACCGGCGGCCCCGCCACCCCCTCCGGCCCGGTCAAGGGCAGCCAGGAAGATTTCGTGGCCTCGGTCACGTCGGATCGCATCCTGTTCGCGCTCGACCAATATGATGTCGACGCGCAGGACCAGCAGATCCTGCAGAGCCAGGCGGCCTGGTTGCAGCAGAATCCCAATGTCCGCGTGACGATCGAAGGCCATTGCGACGAGCGCGGCACCCGCGACTATAACATCGCCCTGGGTGAACGCCGGGCCAATGCCGCGAAAAATTACCTCGCCTCGCTGGGCATCGATCCCAGCCGGATTTCCACCGTCAGCTATGGCAAGGAACGCCCGGCTGCGCTGGGTTCGGACGAGACCGCCTGGGCGCAGAACCGCCGCGCCGTGACGGTGACCGTCCAATATTGACGCTTTGTTGAAGCCATCGGGTCGCACCAATGCTTCAGGCCCGCCGGTCGCATGACCGGCGGGCTTTTCTTATCATTTCATCTGGAAAAAATCCCGTTAGTTCGAAAATCACCCCAACTTACAGGATTTTACGCAGGAAAAATTGACTTAAACCTCTGAAAAGGACCCGATTATCGGGCTTTTTCTCATTTGGCACGGCTCCTGCAATGTCTTGGGCACGGTCGACACGAGACCGTTCAACAATTCAGGGAAGGAACCAGCATCATGAAAAACATCGTCTTTATCGCCGCCGTCGCCGCCGCCACGATCGCTACCCCCGCTCTGGCGCGGGTCGAAGGCAGTTTCGGCGGGGCGAAAATGACCCTCAACGAAAAGACCGGGAAATATTGCCTGAAGCAGACCGTGCCCGGCTCCCTCAATCCCCGCGTCATCTGCCGCACCGTCGATGGATGGGCCGACGCCGGACTGACCGTCACCCGCAAGCCGGCCACCCGGCTCGCCCAGCGCTGACAAAGCGGTTCATGGCCTGTTGGCGGCGATCGCGACGCCGCCAACGCGGGCAGAAACTATCAGGCCGCCAGCCGGTTGCCGTAACCGATTATAAGGGTCGCGAAGATCAGCAGGCCGACCCCGCTCCACACCATGCGGCGCACGGCAGGCGCGGCGTCCTTCCATTCCTTGAAGGCAAAGCCCCAGCAGGTGCCGAAGATGATGATCGACGCCATGTGCAGCGTCCAGCTGGAAAAGCCGAACCGGCCCATCTGGCTCTCCCCCATGGTGTAGAAGAAGAACTGGAAATACCAGGCCGTCCCCGCCAGCGCGCAGAGCAGGAAATTGGGCAGCATCGGCGGCCTGTGGCCTTGATCGTCCGCCGCCCCGAACCATTGCCCGGCCGAACGGTTGCGGAAGATCAGCCAGCCGCACCACAGGGCGTTGGTGATGAGGCCGCCGAACATGACGATACACAGCGTCGGCAGACCGACCCAGAGCGGGCCGGTGCCCGCCGCCTTGCTCAGTGCATTGACCGGCTGCCCCGCCGCCAGCCCGAAGGCGAAGCAGGAGGACATGATGCCGGAAAAAATGGCGACGGCGATGCCCTTTTTGAAATTGAACTCGGCAACGGCCGCGGCCTTCTGTTCGGGCGAGAGCGCCGCGTCCTTGCGCGCGCCCGCCATGGCGACGACGATGATGCCCAATATCGTGACCGCCAGCCCAAGCAGCACGACCTGCCCGTGCAGCGTGCCGACGATCTCGGTCATGAAGCTGCCGTCGACGATCGGCGGGATCAAGGTGCCGAACACGGTGCAAAGGCCCAGCACCACCGCCATGCCCAGCGACAGGCCGAGATAGCGCATGGTAAGCCCATAGGTCAGCCCGCCAAAGCCCCACAGAAAGCCGAAGAAGACGCACAGCCCGACGATGGAGGAGGGCACCTGCGCCATGACGCCGAACAGGTCCTGCGTCTGCACATAGGCGAAGAACCAGGGCGCCAGCACCCAGGAGAATATCCCCCCGGTCAGCCAGAAAATCTCCCAGTTCCAGCGCTTCACGCCATGATAGGGGACATAGAAGCTGGCCGAGGCGAGACCGCCCAGCCAGTGGAAGAGAACACCGATCAGAGGATTGGGGGTCATAGGTCAAGTCCCAGACGATAGAGGCGGTTGGCGTTGCCGCCGAACAGGGCGCGGCGGTCTTCCTCAGGAAAGTCCGCAACGATGGCGTGATAGGATTCCATGTAACGGTCGATGGAGCCGAACAGCTTGTCGGTGGGCGTGTCGCTGGCGAAGGCGCAGCGTTTCGTCCCGAAAATCTCGATCGCCTCGCGGACGAGCGGCTCGATAGTCTGCTTCGTCCAGTCGCGGCGAATGAAGCCCATGCCGGACAGCTTGATCGCGACATGGGGCAGCGCGGCAAGGGCCTTCAGCCCCTTGCGCCAGTCTTCAACGCCGTCGGAATCGGTCAGCACCGGCATGCCCATATGGTTGATGATGACCGGAATGTCGGGATGCCGATCGAACAACGAAACGAGGCCCGGCATCTGTCCCGGATAGCATTGCAGGTCGAAGGACAGGCCGTATTTGGCCAGCAGCGCATAGCCCGCCTGCCATTGCGGATCGACGGTGAGGTCGATCGGGCCATAGGTGCGCCGGGGGCTGGGATGCCAGTTGACGATGTGGCGGATGCCCTTGACGCGGGGATGCGCAGCCTGCGCCGCCAGCAGCGCATCGGCATCGGGGTCGTTCAGCGCCGCAAAGGCGACGAAGCCGGTCGGCAGCCCCTCGACCGCGGCCAGTCCGTCCAGCCACTGCGTTTCGCGCAACGCGCTTTCCGCCGCGGCCCCGGCATCGACATGCACCGCGCCCACGACGTTCCAGCGGGCCAGATCGGCGCGATAGTCGGCCACGCGATAGTCGTGCGCGATGGATTCGACGCTGCCGTTCGGCCCCTCGTCGGAGAAGGGCGGGCTGAGCCAGTCATAACGGATATGCGCCAGATCCCAGAGATGGATGTGCGCATCGACAAAAGGCAGTTCAGGCAAGGAACTCTCCCGGGATAACGGGCGGCGCGCCGGCTCTTGGATGGCCGGTCGCGCCGCGCGGGATCTGTCAGAAGGTGGTGCGGCCGCCCGACGTGTCGAAGGTCGACGCCGTGGTGAAGCTGCATTCTTCGGACGCCATGAAGCCGATGATCGCCACCGATTCCTCGACATAGCCCAGACGGCCCATCGGAATCTTCGAGCGCATGTAATCGACCTGGCTCTGCGGCAGCTGGTCCAGGATCGGGCTTTCGAAGGTCGCAGGCGTCAGCGCGTTGGCGATCACGCCCTTGCCCGCCAGTTCCTTGCCCAGCGACTTGGTGAAGCCGATCACGCCCGCCTTGCTGGCGCTGTAGGCCGAGGCGTTGGGATTGCCTTCCTTGCCCGCCACCGACGACACGTTGACGATGCGGCCATAGCCGTTCGCCAGCATGAAGGGCACGACTTCCCGGTTGCAGTAGAACAGGCCGTTGAGGTTGATGTCGATCGTCCGCTGCCAGCTGTCGATCGGGAATTCATGCACCGGCACGGTGGCGCCGGTGATCCCCGCCGAGCAGATCAGGATATCGATCTTGCCCAGCGCGTCGGCGCTCTCCTTCGCCGCGGCCGCGACGGCCGCCGGATCGGACACGTCCAGCGCGACGGTGTGGACGGCGCCGACTTCATCCTTGGCGGCGGCCAGCGTTTCGGGGTTCAGATCCCAGAGGACGGCCTTGCCGCCCTCCTCGATGATGCGCTTGGCAACGAGCTTTCCCAGACCCGAAGCCCCGCCGGTTACGATCGCGCAACGTCCGGCATAGCGTCCGGCATAGATGCTCATGCGGGGATCTCATCACCCAGCAGGCGCCACTCGACGACCTGCTGCTTCTGGGTGCCGAGCTTGGCGATCCCCAGTTCCATGACGTCGCCGGCCTTGAGGTAGATGGCGTTGGGCTTCTTGCCCTCGCCCACGCCCGGAGGCGTGCCCGTGATCATCAGGTCGCCCGGCTGGAGCGTGACATATTCGCTGACATAGGAGATGAGCTGGGCAACGGTGAAGATCATCGTCTTGGTGTTGCCGGTCTGCATCCGCTCGCCATTGACGTCGAGGTACATGTCCAGGTCCTGCGGATCGCCGATCTCGTCCGCCGTCACCAGCCAGGGGCCGACCGGGCAGAATGTATCGTGACCCTTGCCCTTGCTCCACTGGGTGCCGCGGCTCTTCTGGTTGAAGCGTTCCGACACGTCATTGGCGAGGACATAGCCCGCCACCTTCGACAGCGCCTCTTCCTCGGACACATAGCGGCAGGTCTCGCCGATGATGACGCCCAGCTCGACTTCCCAGTCGCCATGGGTCGAACCCCTGGGCAGCATCACCTCGTCATTGGGACCGTTGAGCGCCGACAGCGCCTTCATGAACATGACCGGCTCGGTCGGGATCGGCAGGTTGGATTCGATCGCATGATCCTCATAGTTGAGGCCGATGGCGACGATCTTGCCGATACCCTTCACCGGCACGCCATAGCGCGGGTCGCCCTCGACGACCGGCAACGAATCGATGTCGGCGGAACGGGCGGCGGGCAGGTCAGCGATCGTGATGTCGGACACGACGCCCGACAGGTCGCGAATCTTGCCTTCGCTGTCGATGACACCGGGCTTTTCCTGGCCACGCTGGCCAAAACGGCAGAATTTCATGTCTCTTCTCTCTTCTGGGCGATCAATGGGTGTAGGGGCGGTGCATCGCGATATCGCGATTAAGCTCGACGCCGAAGCCCGGCGCATCGAGCGCCGTGACCTTGAGGCGGCCATTTTCCGGCACCGGCTCGCCGATCAGCTGCGGGTGGAACATCGGCACCACCTCCGTCGGTCCCGGATGCATCATCAAGAATTCGGCGAAGGGCGAATTGTGCCGCGTGATGACGAAATGATAGCTGTAGACCGACGAGCCGTGCGGAACGACCATCTTGCCATGGGCGTCGGCCAGCGCGCTGATCTTGAGCAGTTCGGTCACGCCGCCGCACCAGCCGACATCGGGCTGGATGATGTCGCAGCAGTCCATTTCCATCAGCATGCGAAAGCCCCAGCGGGTCGCCTCATGCTCGCCGGTCGTCACCAGCATCCCCTTGGGCACGTTGCGCTTGAGCTGCTGATAGCCCCAATAATCGTCCGGGCTGATCGCCTCCTCGATCCATTTGAGGCCAAGGTCATGCGCCGCGATGGCGAGGCGGGTCGCATAGTCGACGTCCAGCGCCATCCAGCAGTCCCACATCAGCCAGAAATCATCGCCGACCTTGGACCGCATGTCGGCCAGTTCGGCGATATTCTTCTTGAGGCCTTCAATGCCCTCCGCCGGTCCATGGTGCAGCGGCAGCTTGCCGCCGATGAAGCCGAATTCCTTCGCCTTGTCCGGGCGCGCGCCGGTGGCGTAGAATTGCAGCTCGTCGCGCACCGCGCCGCCCAGCAGATGATAGACCGGCTCCTGCCGCAGCTTGCCGAGCAGATCCCACAGCGCCAGGTCGACGCCCGAAATGGCGTTCACGACCAGACCCTTGCGCCCATAATATTGGGTCGAGAAATACATCTGGTCCCAGATCTTCTCATAATCGGTGGGCGAGCGCCCTTCGAGGAAGCGGGCGAGATGCTTCTCGACGATATAGGCGGCCGGTTCGCCGCCGGTGGTGACCGCGAAGCCCACGGTGCCGTCTTCCGCCTCGATCTCCACGACCAGCGTGCCCAGCACGTTGATCCCGAAGCTCTGTCGCGACTGGCGATATTCGGGATAGCGGGACATCGGCGTCGCGATGTGATCGTCGATCCAGTGGCCTTCGCCCTGGTCATGATAGTCGGCACCGCCGCCGCGCACGGTGAAGGCGCGGACATGCTTGATCTTCGGCAACGTCACGATCGGCACGCGAGAAACTCCCATTTCGCATCACCGCCGCCCGAAATATGGGAACCGACGGCAAAAAATTCCAATATATGGCCAAAGCCATGGATACCGGGTGAGCGCAGGGACTGGCGTGATCGAAAGAGAATCAGGTCAGCCGCCCCTTCACCCTTGTATTTCTCATTTTGTGGGATAGAGTATTAGTAGATGAGACAAATTTCGTCAAATCCAGAATCAGCCGAGCAAGAGGAAATGTCGAAGGTTTCGGAAAATGCGAAGGCGGAAGGGGTCAAGGCTTCGGGATCGCAGACGCTCCAACGCGGGCTGGACCTGCTCGATCAGGTGATCGACGGGCCGGTGAAGCTGGCCGAGCTGTCCGAACGCATGGGCCTGACCCGTTCGACCACCCACCGCCTCGCCAATGCGCTGGTGGATCGCGGCTTCCTGACCTTTCTCCCGCGCGAGGGATATCAGCTGGGGCCGAAGCTGCTGCAACTGGGCTTCCTGGCGCAAAGTCAGGCGGACGTGGTGCAGATCGCCCGGCCGCATCTCGAAGCGCTCGCCGCCAGCAGCGAGGATGTCGTGCATCTGGGCCGGCTGGATGGCGAACAGGCGCTGTATCTCGACAAGATTCCCGGTCGCCGCCGCGTGGAAATCTCCAGCCGGATCGGCGATCGCCAGCCGCTGACCTCGACGGGGCTGGGCAAGGCGCTGCTGCTCGACGATTCGGAAGCGAACTGGCACCGGCTGTTCGACGCCGATCAGGCGGCGGGCACCCATCCCATCGGCTACGACACATGGCTGGAGCGAATGCGCGACTATGCGGCGGAGGGCCGATCCTTCGATCTGGAGGAGAATGAGGACCAGATACGCTGCGTCGCCGCCCCCGTGCGCGACGCGTCGGGCACGATCATCGCCGCCATCAGCCTGTCGAGCGCCGCGCAATATATGGACGATGCGCGCATGCAGACGCTCAGTCAGGACGTCGTCGGCACCGCCCGGAAAATCAGCGCCGATCTGGGCTGGACCCCCGGCGTCAAACCACCCCGCCGCCCGGTGCGGCGCTAGTCCTCAACGCTCAGCCGCAAAGCGGCCTCAAAGCAAGGAATTTCTCATGAAGCTGCTTGAAGGCAAGACCGTCCTCGTCACCGGCGCATCGACCGGCATCGGCCGCGCCGCCGCCATCGGCGCCGCCCGGCATGGCGCCGACGTCGTCATCAACTATGCCAGCAGCGACGGCCCGGCCCAGAGCTGCGTCGAGGCCATCGAAGCGCTGGGCCAGCGCGCCATCGCGGTGAAGGGCGACGTCGCCGATCCGCAGACGGCGCAGGATTTCGTGGCGAAGGCCGTGGATGCCTTCGGCAAGGTCGACGTGATGGTCAGCAATGCAGGCATCTGCCCCTTCCACGCCTTTCTCGACATGCCGGTCGACGTGGTCGAGCGCACCTTCAGGGTGAACCTGCACGGCGCCTATTTCATGGTGCAGGCCGCCGCCCAGCAGATGGTGAAACAGGGCCATGGCGGCTCGATCGTCGCGGTGTCGTCCATCTCCGCGCTGGTCGGCGGCGAGTTCCAGACCCATTATACCCCGACCAAGGCGGGCGTTCATTCGCTGATGCAGTCGACCGCCATCGCGCTCGGCAAGCATGGCATCCGTTGCAACAGCGTCCTGCCCGGCACCATCCTGACCGAGATCAACAAGGATGATCTCGCCGATGTCGAGAAGCGGAAATATATGGAAGCCCGCACCCCGCTCGGCCGTCTCGGCCAGCCGGAGGATCTGGCCGGGCCGATCGTGTTCCTTGCGTCGGACATGGCGGCTTACGTCACCGGCGCGGCGCTGCTGGTCGACGGCGGCATGTTCGTGAACCTGCAATAATGGACCTGCAGCAATGGTAAAGCGGGTCGCCCTGTTCGTCACCTGCCTCGTGGACCTGATGCGTCCGCGCATCGGCTTTGCCGCCATCCGCGCACTGGAAGCGGCGGGCTGCGAGGTGGTCGTGCCGGAAGGGCAGACCTGCTGCGGCCAGCCCGCGCTCAACAGCGGGGACCGCGACCATGCGGCGGCGCTGGCGAAGCAGACGATCGCAGCGCTGGAACCTTATGAGGCGGTGGTGGTCCCCTCCGGCTCCTGCGCGGGGACGATCCGCTGCCATTATCCCGAGATGTTCGAACATGACCCCGAATGGCTGCCGCGCGCGCAGGCGGTGGCGGCCAAAACGTTCGAGATCATGGCCTATCTTGATGAAGTGCTGGGCTGGAAACCCGAAGGGGTGCGCATCAATGCGACGGCCACCTATCATGACAGCTGTTCCGGGCTTCGCGAACTGGGCATCAAGGCCCAGCCCCGCCGCCTGCTGAAAGGCATCGGCGGGCTTTCCTTCGCGCCGCTTCAGGGCGAGGAAACCTGCTGCGGCTTCGGCGGCACCTTCTGCGTCAAATATCCGGCCATCTCCAACGCCATCGTCGCAGAAAAGACCGACGCCATCGACGCCACCGGCGCCGATCTGCTGCTGGCGGGCGATCTAGGCTGCCTCATGAACATGGCGGGCAAGCTGAACCGGAAAGGCAGCAAGGTCCGTGCCTATCACGCCATAGAACTGATCGCGGGCATGGGCGACGGCCCCGCCATCGGGGAAGAGGCATGACCGCCAAGGCCGACCCAACGACTTTCCAGCAGCGCGCCGACGCGGCGCTGGCCGACCCCATCCTGAAAGTCGCGGTCGAGCGCACCGCAGGCACGGCCGAAGCCAAGCGCGGCATCGCGGTTCAGGCCTTTCCCGATTTCGAAGCCGCGCGCGACCGCGCCGCCGCGATCAAGGATCATGTGATCGCCCATCTGGGGGCCTATCTCGAACAGTTCGAAGCCAACGCCGTCGCCGCCGGGGCCAAGGTCCACTGGGCCAGCACCGCCGAAGAAGCCTGCAAGATCGTCATCGACCTTTGCAAGGCGGCGAATGCGAAGACCGTCGCCCGCTCCAAATCCATGCTGGGCGAGGAAATCGGCCTGCCCCATGCGCTGGCCGAAGCCGGGATCGGGCGGGTCGAAACCGACCTTGCCGAACATATCATCCAGCTGGCGGACGAGCGTCCCTCGCACATCATCTGGCCCGCCATGCACAAGACGCGGGAACAGGTGTCCGCGCTTTTCAGGGCGAAGCACCGCGCCCCGCATGAGGAAGAGACGATCGCCGCCATGGCCGAAAGCGCCCGGCGGGAGCTGCGATCCCGGATGCTGGGCGCGGATGTCGGCATTTCCGGCGCCAACTTCCTGATCGCGGATACGGGCGCGATCTGCACCGTCACCAATGAAGGCAATGCCGAACTCTCGCTCGTGCCGCCCCGCGTCCATATCGTGACGGCGGGGATCGAAAAGATCGTGCCCGGCATGCCCCACGCCATCCATATGCTGCGCATGCTGGCGCGATCGGCCACCGGCGCGGCGCTGACGCAATATACGACCTTCTATACCGGCCCCAAACGCCCCGGCGACCGCGACGGGCCGGAAGAGATGCATATCGTGCTCGTCGACAATGGCCGCACGAAGATGCGCGAGGAGGGGCTGGCCGAAATGCTCCGCTGCATCCGTTGCGGCGCCTGCATGAACCATTGCGTCGTCTTCCGCCAGATCGGCGGCCATGCCTATGGCGGCACCTATCCGGGACCGATGGGATCGGTGCTGACGCCCGCGCTCGACGGCCTGAAGCAAAGCCGCGACCTTCCCAACGCCTGCACCCTCAACGGCAGATGCCAGGAGGTCTGCCCGGTCCGCATCCCCCTTCCCACGCTGCTGCGCGGCTGGCGCGAGAAAAGCTGGCGCGAGGGGCTGGAGCCGACCTCGATGCGCTGGGGCCTTGGCCTCTGGGCCTTCGTCGCTCGCCGCCCGGCGCTGTATCGCTTCGGCACCGGCATCGCGGTCCGTGCCATGCAGATGCTCGGCGGCAAGGGCTGGATCAGCAGGCTCCCGCTCGCAGGCGGA
>NZ_JBHIWJ010000129.1:0-10421 GCF_041987595.1 Sphingobium sp.
GAAAAAAGGCTCGTTCATCGTCACCGCCTTGACCGCGTGGATCGTCTCGTTGGGCACGAGCGAAATCACGCGGTCGACCAGCAGCATCGGATAACGGTGCGGCAGCGCCGTCATGATCCCACGAATATCGATGGGACCGATGGCGGCGGCCGCAGTATCAACCTGATCCGTCATGGAAGGATCAGCGCGAGGTCGGCTGCTGCGACGGGTTGGCAGGCGCAGCGGCGGGAGCGGCAGCGCCCTGACCCTGACGGCCCGGCTGCCAGCCGGCCGGCGGGGTGATGCCGACGCTGGGCACCAGCGCGTTCAGCTCGGTGACGACCGACTGGGTGATGTCGACGGTCGGCTGATAGGACACGGTCGCATCAGGCGCCAGAATCAGGTCGACCTTCGCCTTGGTCATGGCGGACTTGAGCGCGTCCGACAGCTTGGCCGAAATCTGTTCCTCGACATAGGCGTTGGCGAGCGCGATCGGCTGGCCCAGACGCTGCAATTCGGCCTGACCGTCCTGACCGGCCTTCTGATAGGCTTCATACTGGGTCTGGATCGCCGGGGTCGGCTTGCCGCCGGCAGCCTTCATCGCGGCTTCCAGAGCCGAACCCTTTGCCTTCAGGTCCGCATCGATGGCGTTCTTGCGCGCCGTGAAGCCGTCGATCTGAGCCTTGTAGGTGGTCTGGATCTGGCTGCGGGCCGTGGTGTAGGCGGCGCTGGTGGCAACGGCGCGTTGCAGGTCGACGACGGCGATGCCGGTCTTCGACTGGGCGGCAGCCGGAACGCTGGTCAGCGCCATGGCGGTCATCGGCGCGAGAACCAGCGCCGCAGCCTTGAAAATCGTCTTCATCAGAATTGAGTCCCTACGTTGAAGCTAATGAGCTTGGTGTCGTCCCCTGGTTCTTTCAGCAGTGCCTTGGCGATGTCGATGCGGAACGGCCCGAAAGGCGAGTTCCAGTTGACGCCGAAGCCCACGGCGACACGCGGTTTGAGCGTATCGCCATAATATTGTTCCACAAATCCACTGGAAACGGTATTGTAACCGGCGGCCGTATCGCAGGTCGGTGCCGTGGCGGTGCCTCCGGCCTTGACGACCGGCAAAGCGGTATTGCTGGTCGAGGAGCAATAGCCCGGAAAGCTGCCGGAGCCGTTGACGAGGCCGGGATTCTTCAGGCCGCCGACCGCACCCGCATCCACGAAGATCGATGGGCGCAGACCCATTTCACGCGCACCCGAGCCCAGCGGAATTTCCATCTCCGCATGGGCCAGATAGTAAATGCGCCCGCCCAGGGAGTCGTCGGTCCGGTTGTTGTTGCCGGTGTTCTCCACGCCCGTAAAAGAAGTGCCGTTCTGGGTCGCGGTATAATAGCGGCGAATGACGCGAGGCCCGATGCCGCGAATGTCGAAGCCGCGAATCTGCGGATTGCCCAGGAAGAAACGGTCGGTGAGGCGGATGGGATCGACCAGAGCGCCCGTAGCATCCCTGCGATCGCCCTCCAGACTGTGGATATAGCCGCCTTCGCCCGAAATCGAGAAGATGAAGCCGCCGCCCACAGGCCAATATTTGGCGCCGTTCAGCCGCGTGCGGACATATTTGACGCTGCCGCCCAGCCCTGCAAAATCCTGGCTGAGCACGACATTGTTGCCGCGCGTCGGCCGGATGCGGTTGTCGCGATTGTCATAGATCAGCGAATAGCCGACCGAAGAGGTCGTCCGCTTGCCGATCGCGTCGCAAAGATAGCGGCCCGCCAGGATCGGATCGCATGCCAACACGCCGTCATCGTTGAGCGAATAATAAGTATCCTTGTCGAGCGTCACGTCGTCGAAGTTCAGCGTGTAGCGCAGCGCCAGCGACATATATTCGGTGATCGGAACCCCCGCGCGAAGCTGGAAGCCGGTCGTGGTCTGTTCATAGGTCGTATCGCGCGTATTGCTGTCCAGATAGCGGAAGCTGTTGAGGTCGCGGCGATAGATGTCGCCACCCAGCGCGATATTCTTGTCCATGAAATAGGGTTCGGTGAAACCCAGTTCGATCGACTTGGAATAGGCCGAATAATTGACGCTGGTGCGCAGTTCCTGCCCCTTGCCGCGGAAGTTGCGCTGGGTGATCGAGGCCGAGACGATGAACCGCTCCAGCGACGAGAAACCGGCCGACAGCGACAGTTCGCCGGTCGATTTTTCCTGTACGTTGGTTTCCAGCACGATGCGGTCGGGCGCGGAACCGGGCTTCTGCTCGATATCCAGCTTTTCCTGGAAGAAGCCGAGCGAGTTGATGCGATCTTTCGAGCGCTTGACCAGGAAGCTGTTGAACGCGTCCCCTTCGGCCAGGCGGAATTCGCGGCGCACAACCTTGTCCTGCGTCAGCGTGTTGCCGTTGATGTCGACCCGCTCGACATAGACGCGCGGCGCGTTGGCGATGCGGAAATCAATCCCCATCGTCAGCGTGTCCTTGTCGCGGTTGAAGTCCGGCTGGACGTCGGCGAAGGCGTAGCCGAACAGGCCCGCCGTCTCGCTCAGCGTGTCGACCGTGTCCTCGACCTGCTTGGCGTTATACCACTGCCCCTTCTTCATCGGCAGCATCTTTGTCAGCGAGTCGCCGGACAGGTCGCGAATGTCGCTGTTGACCTTCACGTCGCCGAATTTGTAGCGCTGCCCTTCCTCGACCACATAGGTGATGATGAAGTCCTGCTTGTCCGGCGTCAGTTCGGCCACCGCCGAGATCACGCGGAAGTCGGCATAGCCGTTGGTCAGGTAGAATTGGCGCAGTTTCTGCTGGTCATAGGCCAGGCGATCCGGATCGTAGCTGGTGCCCGACGAGAAGATGCGGAACCAGCGCGACTGCTTGGTCACCATCTGGCCGCGCAGTTCGCCGTCCTTGAACTTCTCGTTGCCGATGATGTTGATCTGACGGACCTTGGATTTGGGTCCTTCCGAGATTTCGAAGACGATATCGACGCGATTCTGGTCGAGCTGGACCATCTTCGGCTCGACCGTCGCAGCGAAGCGGCCCTGACGGCGATACAGTTCGATGATGCGGGCGACGTCGGCGCGCACCTTCGAACGGGTATAGATCTGGCGCGGAGCCAGTTTTATTTCAGGACGGATCTTGTCTTCCTTGAGGCGCTTGTTACCTTCAAGGACGATGCGGTTGATGACCGGGTTCTCCTTCACCTCGACGGTCAGCGCGCCATTGTCGTTGCGGATCTGGACGTCGGCGAAAAGTTCGGTTTCGTAAAGGTCGCGAAGCGCCTGATCGAGCGATTCCTGGGTGAAGGTCTGGCCGATGCGCAGCTTGGTGTAGGACAGCACCGTGTCCGGTTCCAGGCGCTGGATGCCTGTCACCGCGATGCTGCGGATGGTTCCGGCCGTCGGCTGCGCGGCCGGGATCGGCGCCGGAGCGGCTGGCTGGGGCGCGATCTGCGCCTGCGCCGGGACAGCAGCCATGCCGGCGATCATCGTCGTCGCCAACAGGGCCACGACGGCCGGGCGCTGCCTGTTGCTGCTCATCATCGCTGTCACCCGCTCCACCTTCTACAAAAAAGCAATATATCGTTCACGCCGCGCCAAATCCGTTCACATCCGGAAAGACGGCGTCAAATCGCGTCTCCCTGCCCGATACGGCTCAGCCGATCAAGCCGGACAGGCGCTCCCAGAGACCGAAAGAGGATAAATCGTTGAATGTTACCAGCACCATCATCGCCAGCAGGACGGCAAGACCGGAACGATAGGCCCATTCCTGCACCTGCGGGCTGACCGGCCGCCGCTGTATCGCCTCCACCCCGTAGAATAGCAGATGGCCTCCATCCAGCATCGGGATTGGCAAGAGATTGATGAACCCCAAATTAATCGAAATAAGCGCCATGAAGAAGACGAAGCTCTCCAGCCCCAGCGTCGCCGCCTGACCCGAGACCTCCGCGATCTTGAGCGGCCCGCCCAGTTCCCTCACGGACCGGCCGCCGCCCACGATCTGACCCAGCGTTTCGACCATGGTGCGAATGATCTGGCCGGTGCGCTGGATCGCGACGACGGGGGCACGGGCCAGGCTGACCGGCTCGATCACCGGTTCGCCCGGCGCAATGCCCAGACGGCCGATGCGGAACCTGTTGCCAAAGCCGTCATCTTCCTCAACCGCGCCAACCTGACCCCGCTTCTCGATCAGGCGGCCCTTGCGCTCGATGACGATGGCGACCGGCTCGCCGGGCCGGATCTGAGCAAACAGGCGGATATCGTCGAAGGTCACCATTTCCCGCCCGTTGAGCGAAACGATGCGATCCCCGGCGACGATGCCCGCTGCGGCGGCGGCGCTGCCGGCCTGCACCTGCCCGGCAATGGCCGGCGTGCGGCTCTCGCCATGGACGAAGGCGAAGGTGGCCAGGATCAGGATGGCGAAGAGGAAATTGATCGCCGGCCCCGCCGCAACGATGGCGGCGCGCTGCCAGAGCGGCTTGGCCGGGAAGCTCTGGGCCCGCTCGGCCGCGGGCATTTCCAGCCAGCGCGGATCGATCTGGCTGGCGGCGTTCATGTCGCCCTTGAAGCGAACATATCCGCCCAAGGGGAGCGCGCCGATGCGCCAGCGGGTGCCGCGCCTGTCCACCCAGGCCGCAATTTCAGGGCCGAAGCCGATCGAGAAGGCCTCCACCTTCACCCCGCACCAGCGGCCCACCAGATAATGGCCCAGCTCATGCACGAAGACGAGCGGTCCGATGACTGCCACAAAAGCGATTACAGTCAGCAGGAAACCGGGATTCTGGATCAAGCGGTCAATCTTTCCATCACATGGCCAGCCATCTTGCGCGCCTGCGCGTCCGCTTCCAGCACATCGTCGATCTGGCGGGGCACAGCAGCGCTATAGCGGTTCAGGACATCCTCCACAATCATGGCGATATCAAGGAAGCCTATGGCGCCAGCAAGGAAAGCCGCGACAGCGACCTCATTGGCCGCATTCAATATGGCAGGCGTCGCCCCGCCTGCCCGCGCCGCCTGCCGCGCAAGACGCAGCGCCGGGAAGCGCTCATCGTCCGGGGCTTCGAAGTCGAGGCGCCCGATCCGCGCCAGGTCCAGCGGCTGGCAGGGCGTCGCCATCCGATCAGGCCAGGCCAGCGCATGGGCGATGGGGATGCGCATGTCAGGCGAGCCGAGCTGGGCCAGGGTGGAACGGTCACGAAACTCGACCATCGAATGAATGACCGACTGCGGATGGACGAGGATCTCGATCCGATCGAGACCAACGGGGAAGAGATGCGCCGCCTCGATCAGCTCAAGGCCTTTGTTCATCATCGTGGCGCTGTCGACGCTGATCTTCGCGCCCATCGACCAGTTGGGATGGGCCACGGCCTGCGCCGGGGTGATGCCCTGCATCTCCTCCCGGCTGCGCGTGCGGAACGGTCCGCCGCTCGCCGTCAGGGTGATCCTTGCCACATCTTCCATTCGGCTGCCTGCAAGGCACTGGAATATGGCATTATGCTCACTGTCGACCGGAAGCAGCGTGGCGCCCGACGCCGTCACCGCGTCCATCATCAGGGCGCCAGCCGAGACCAGCGACTCCTTGTTGGCGAGGGCCACAGTGCCGCCCGCCTTGAGCGCCGCCATTGTCGGGCGCAAACCCGCACAGCCGACGATCGCCGCCATGCTCCAGTCCGCGCCGGCCTGCGCCGCTTCGACCAGCGCTCCCTCGCCCGCAGCCGCGTCGATGCCCGATCCGCGCAGAGCCTCTTTCAGGGCCGCATAGCGCGTCTCGTCGCCAATGACCGCCAGCCGGGCATTGCTCTGCCGGGCGGCAGCCGCAAGCCCTGCGGCATCGCTGTTGGCGGTGAGCGCGACCACCTCAAATGCGTCAGGTTCGCGCTGGATCAGGTCCAGCGTCGACATGCCGACCGAGCCGGTGGCGCCAAAGATCGAAATTTTCCGCATCAGGGCAACACTAGCAGAAGATAGCAGAGCGCGGCCAGCGGCGCTGCGGCGACCACGCCATCCAGCCGGTCCATCACACCGCCATGGCCGGGCAGCAGCGTGCCGCTGTCCTTGACCCCGGCGCGGCGCTTCATCCAGCTTTCCAGCAGATCGCCCAGCTGAGCCGCGACCGCCAGCAGACCGCTGGCTGCCGCCAGCTGGATCGGCAGTCCGGCGAAACGATAAAGCAGGAACCCCACCACCAGCGCAGCCAGGACGCCGCCGCCCAGACCCGACCATGTCTTGGAGGGGCTGACGCGGGGGGCCAGCTTGGGACCGCCGATCGATCGCCCGGCAAAATAGGCCCCGATATCCGTCGCCCAGACCAGCCCCATGGCCCAAAGCGCCAACAGCAGGCCATAGGCATTGGGCGTCTGCGCCCGCAGGAACAGCAGCGCCATGACCGGAACGCAGATATAGGGCACGCCCAGCGCCAGCTTCATCGAACGGCCGACCAGCGCGATGAAGAAGAAAGCCGCCGCCGCCAGCCCGAACGCCAGCCAGGACACGCCCGCCGCATAGGGGCAGAGTATGGCCAGCGGCACAGAAACCGCATACATGGCGAGCTTGCGGTTTTCCTGGGACACGCCGATCAGATCGGCCCATTCGCCCTGCATCAGCACGCCGGCAATCACCAGCAGCAGCCAGAAGGGAAAACCGCCTGCGAACAGCGCGCCCAAAGCGACGCAGATCAGGACGACGCCAACGACCGCGCGGGTGCGAAGCTCATTCGACATGGATCACAGCCCGCCGAACCGGCGGTCCCTCAGGCGAAAGGCGTCGAGCGCGGCGGCAAGAGCGCGCGCATCGAAATCCGGCCAAAGCATGTCGGTGAAATACAACTCCGCATAGGCAGCCTGCCACAGCATGAAATTGCTGAGCCGCTGTTCGCCCGAGGTCCGGATCATCAGGTCCAGAGGCGGAAGATCGGCGGTGTAAAGCGCGCCCTCGATATCGTGAAGGCCGATCTCGTCCGGCTTCATCTCTCCGGCCTGCACCCGGCGGGCCAGCGCCTGGGCCATGCGCACCAGTTCATCCTGGGCACCATAGTTCAGCGCGATCGCCACGATCGGGCCGGTGTTCGCCGCCGTCCGCGCCATCGCGCCTTCGATCAGGTCGACCAGCGACGGATCGAGCGCCTGATAGTTGCCGATGACCCTGAGCCGCACGCCATTGGCGTGAAACTCGTCAATGTCGGACTGGATGAAGTGCCGCAACAACCCCATCAGGTCCGCGACCTCGCTGGCCGGACGCTTCCAGTTTTCGGAGGAAAAGGCGTAGAGCGTCAGACATTCAAGGCCCAGCTCCCGTGCCGCGCGGGCAACGCGGCGCACCGCCTCCACCCCGGCCCGATGTCCGGCGATGCGCGGCAGAAAACGCTTCTTCGCCCAACGGCCGTTGCCGTCCATGATGATGGCGACGTGGCGGGGTCCGGGGGCCCCTGCGCGGATGCCGTCGACGTGACGGGCGCCGTCGGCTGGCGCACCGCTGGTCAGATCGGGCTTGGCTTGACTGGCCATCAGAGGGCGATGCGTGCTTTGGCCGCGAAAGGAAAACCCCGGCTCACTGGCCGAGAATTTCCTTCTCCTTCGCCCCCGCTACCGCATCGATGTCGGCGATGGTGCTGTCGGTCAGCTTCTGGACTTCGGTTTCCAACCGCTTGCGCTCGTCCTCGCTGATCTCGCCCTTCTTTTCGTCGGCCTTGAGGCTGTCCATGCCGTCGCGGCGAACGTTACGGACGGCGATGCGGGCCCCTTCGGCATATTTGCTGGCAAGCTTGGCCAGCTCCTTGCGACGTTCCTCGGTCAGGTCCGGGATGGGCAGGCGCAGCGTCTGGCCGTCGACGATCGGGTTAAGGCCGAGGCCCGCCGACCGGATCGCCTTGTCGACCGGACCGACATTGCTCTTGTCCCATACCTGCACCGACAGCATGCGCGGTTCGGGTGCGGAGACGGTCGCGACCTGATTGAGCGGCATATGCGCGCCATAAACCTCTACCGTCACCGGATCGAGCAGCTGGATGTTGGCGCGGCCGGTGCGCAGGCCGGAGAGATCGCCTTTCAGCGATTCGACGGCACCGTGCATGCGGCGTTCGAGGTCGGCCTTGTCATATTGAGCCATTTTGTTTCAGCGCTCCTGATTTTGCACGATCGTCGCCACACCATCGCCGGCCAGCACCTTAGCCAGATTGCCGGTTTCGCGGATGTTGAACACGACGATGGGGATATTGTTTTCGCGGCAAAGCGCAATGGCGCTCGCGTCCATAACCTTCAGATTATCGTTCAGCACGCGGTCGAAGCTGATTTCCTCATAGCGCGCAGCGTCCGGCACCTTCTTGGGGTCGGCGTTGTAGATACCGTCGACGCTGGTACCCTTGAACAGCGCATCGCAGTCCATCTCAGCCGCGCGCAAAGCCGCCGTGGTGTCGGTGGTGAAGAAGGGGCTGCCGGTGCCGGCCGCAAAGATGACGATCCGGCCCTTCTCCATGTGCCGCACCGCCTTGCGACGGATATAGGGTTCGCAGACCGACGCCATCGGAATGGCCGACTGGACGCGGGTGTCATAGCCCAGCTTCTCCAGCGCGTTCTGCACAGCCAGTGCGTTCATGACGGTGGCGAGCATGCCCATATAGTCGGCGCTTGCCCGGTCGAAACCCTTGGCGGCGCCCGCCAGGCCCCGGAAGATGTTGCCGCCGCCGACGACGACGCAAAGTTCGAAGCCCGCATCCTTGGCGGCCGCGATCTCGCCGGCGACCCGGTTCACGGTTTCCGGCTCGATGCCGAACTGCCCCTGCCCCATCAGCACTTCGCCCGAGAGTTTCAAAAGGATGCGCTTGAAAGCGGGTCGGGTCATGCCGGGCAATGTTCCATTTATGAGCGGGCAAGGAAATGGCGCGCACCTTAGGCAGTGCGCGCCATATTGTGAAGCGGGCTTTTAAGTCCCGGACTTCCTTAACGCTCCCTCCGGACTTGTCGAGAAGCCTTCGCCTCCCGACCGCCCGAAGCGAGCGATCTGTCGGATCAGACGCCGGCTGCAGCAGCCACTTCAGCGGCGAAGTCGCTCGTTTCCTTCTCGATGCCTTCACCGAGCTGGAAGCGGACATAGTTTTTCAGCGTGATCGACGCGCCGGCGTCCTTGGCCGCCTTGGCGACGACGTCAGCGACCGGGGTCTTGTTGTCCATCACGAACAGCTGCGACAGGAGCGCCTGCTCCTTGGCGAACTTGGCGACCGCGCCGTCGACCATCTTGGCGACGATTTCAGCAGGCTTGCCCGATTCGGCAGCCTTTTCGGCGGCGATGGCACGCTCACGCTCCAGCAGGGCCGGGTCGATGTCGGCAGCCGACAGGGCCAGCGGGAAGGCAGCGGCGATGTGCATCGCGATCTGCTTGCCCAGCGGCTCCAGAACGTCAGCCGGCGCGTCGCCTTCGAGGGCGACAAGGACGCCGATCTTGCCAAGGCCCGGAGCGGCCGCATTGTGGACGTAGGGAACGACCACGCCCTGGCTCACTTCGACCTGGCCGACGCGGCGCAGGGTCTGGTTTTCGCCGATGGTGGCGATGTTGGCGACCAGCTTCTCGGCAACGGTGCCGCCCGAAGGATAAGCCGCGGTCGACAGCGCGTCTGCGTCGGCAACGCCGCTCTCAAGCGCAATGGTCGACACGGTGCGGACGAAATCCTGGAACTGGTCGTTCTTGGCGACGAAGTCGGTTTCGCTGTTCACTTCGACGGCGACGCCCCGGGTGCCGGCGACGGCAACGCCGACCAGACCTTCAGCGGCAGTGCGGCTCGACTTCTTCTGAGCGGCAGCCAGGCCCTTGGCGCGCAGCCAGTCGGTTGCCGCTTCGATGTCGCCATTGGCTTCGGTGAGCGCCTTCTTGCAATCCATCATGCCCGCGCCCGAACGGTCGCGCAGTTCCTTGACGGCGGCAGCGGTAATCTCGGCCATGTTTCGGCTCCTAAATGGTCTAAGGGGTTCAAATAAGCGCTAGGGCGCGTTCCATCGGAGCGCGCCCTAGCCTGTCAATCTTGCAGTTCGAAGACCGCGTCTCAGGCCTGAGCGGCGACAGCCTCTTCGGCTTCCGGCTCGTCCAGAGCGCCCAGATCGACGCCAGCGGCCTGCTGCGCACCACGGTTGCCCTTGGTGGCCGCGGCGGCGACGGCGTCGCAGTAGAGGCGGATCGCGCGGCTGGCGTCATCGTTCGCCGGGACCGGAAAAGCGATGCCATCGGGCGAGACGTTCGAATCGAGGATCGCGACGACCGGGATACCCAGCGTGTTGGCTTCCTTGATCGCCAGCTCTTCCTTGTTGGCGTCGATCACGAACATGACATCGGGGATGCCGTTCATGTCGCGGATGCCGCCCAGCGACAGTTCGAGCTTCTCGCGCTCGCGGGTCATCTGAAGGACTTCCTTCTTGGTGAAGCCGTGGGTGTCGCCCGACAGCTTCTCTTCGAGGGTCTTCAGACGCTTGATCGAGCCG
>NZ_JBHIWJ010000130.1:0-10282 GCF_041987595.1 Sphingobium sp.
CAGCGGAAGATATTACATGGCGCCCCTTTTCCTCTCTTCAGCCGGGGACTAGAGGCGCCGTCGGACTACTGTCAAGCGACCCTATGGCCGGTTGACGCGCCAAGGATCTTGTCGATCGTCAGGGGATAATCGCGCAGGCGGATGCCGGTGGCATTGTAAATCGCATTGGCGACCGCCGCACCCGCCCCGCAAATGCCCAGCTCACCGACGCCCTTGGCCTTCATCGGCGAGCTTTTATCGTCCAGCTCATCCAGAAACAGCACATCCTGATCGGGAATGTCGGCATGCACCGGCACCAGATATTCGGCCATGTCGTGATTGACGAAAAAGCCGAACCGGGTGTCCACGGTCAGTTCCTCCATCAGCGCGGCGCCCACGCCCATGGTCATTGCGCCGATCACCTGACTGCGGGCCGATTTGGGGTTGAGGATGCGGCCCGCGGCAAAAGCGCCGCCCATGCGGCGGATGCGCACCTCCGCGGTATCGATGTCGACGCCGACTTCGCAGAAATGCGCACCGAAGGTCGCCTGCGCATACCGCTTGTCGAGGTCGCCATAGTCCATGCTGTCCTCTGCCCACAGCCCCTCTCGCCCGGCCAGTTGCGCCAGCGGTTGCGATTGGTTGCCAAACCGCACCAGCCCATCCTCGAACAGCGCCCGATCGGCGGGAAAGCCGGCCTTTTCCGCCAGCTTCGTCCGCAATGCGACGGCAGCGGCATAGACGCCCGCGGTGGAGCTGTTGGCCCCCCATTGACCACCCGAGCCGGCCGACACCGGAAAGCGGCTGTCGCCCAGCCGCACCGTCACAGCCTCCAGCGGCACGCCCATCATTTCCGCCGCCGTCTGGGCGATGATCGTGTAGCTGCCGGTGCCGATGTCGGTCATGTCGGTCTCGACGATGACATGGCCCTTCGCGTCCACGCCGATCCGCGCGCCCGATTTGCCGACCAGATTGTTGCGAAAGGCCGACGCGACTCCCATGCCGATCTGCCAGCGCCCTTCCCGCACCTGCCCGGGCCTGGGATTGCGGCGGCTCCAGCCGAAACGTTCCGCTCCCTGTCGCAGGCATTCCACGAATTTGCGGCTGGAAAAGGGCCGCTGCGGTCCGGCTTCGGGATCATATTGCACATCGTTGCGGATGCGCAGTTCGACCGGATCCACGCCGCAGGCTTCGGCCAGTTCGTCCATGGCGACTTCCAGCGCCAGCAGGCCGACCGCTTCGCCCGGCGCGCGCATCGCATTGCCTTCGGGCAGATCCAGCGTCGCCAGTCGATGCGCGGTCAGCCGGTTGGCGCCGCCATAAAGCAGGCGCGTCTGCGCCGCCGCCGTTTCGGCCGCGCCGCCGGGCAGGTCGCCCGACCAGACCTCATGGGCGATGGCGTCGATCACCCCGTCCCTGTTCGCGCCGATGCGTATACGCTGGATGGTGGCGGGACGATGGGTGGTGTTGTTGGGAATTTGCGGGCGGGCGATGGCGACCTTGACGGGGCGGCCCACCTGCCGGGCGCCCAGCGCCGCCAACAGGGCGTCGGCGCGCAGGAACAGCTTCGCGCCGAAGCCGCCGCCGATATAGGGCGCGACGATCCGGACATTCTCCTTGGGGATTTTGAGCGTCCGGGCCATGTCGCCGACACTCCAGGCGACCATCTGGTTGGCCGTCCAGAGGGTAAGCTTGTCCCCGTTCCATGCCGCGGTGGTGGCGTGCGGTTCCAGCATGGCGTGGCTCTGGTCCGGCGTGGTGTAGCTCCGGTCGAGCTTCACCGCCGCCCTGGCGAACGCGCCGTCGAAATCGCCCGCCTTGGTGTCCGCGGGACCACCAAAGCCGCCTGTCGGCGGGACCGCCCTGTCGCGCTCCGCCGCGAGATCGAAGCGGCCCTTTTCGGGCGCATAATCGATCCGGACCAGCCGGGCCGCGTCCCGGGCATTTTCCAGCGTGTCCGCGATCACCAGCGCCACCGCCTGCTCATAATGTTCGATGGCCGGGCCGCCCAGCAGATGGGCGGTGTTCATATTCCCCTTCGCCAGCGGTCCGGCATTCTGATGGGTGACGATACCCATAACGCCGGGGGCAGCCTCCGCCGCGCGCAGGTCCATGGCGCTGATCCGGCCTTTCGCAATAGCGGAGCCGACGATCCAGCCATAAGCGGCATTGGGCGCGGCATCGTGACGCTCATAGGCATAGGGGGCGGTGCCGGTCACCTTGGCAGCGCCGTCGATCCGGTCATGGGCAATGCCGACGACGCGGCCGCGGTCGATCGGATTGGTGGTGGCGGGGCTATCGAACTTCATGGATCAAGCCTCCTTCTGCCGGTAGATCGCCGCGAGCGTCTGGGCGGCAAGCTGCTGTTTGAAAGCATTCTGGGCGGTGGGAGTGGCGCCGGCCAAGGCAGCTTCGGCCACGGCCTTCGCGCCTCCGGAGGCCGCGGCCTCCGCCTCCGCGACGCGCCAGGGTTTGGTCGCGATGCCGCCAAAGGCGAAGCGCGCCTTGCCATCCTTCCCGAAAACCGCCGCCACCGACACCAGCGCGAAGGCATAGGAAGCGCGGTCGCGCACCTTGCGATAGACATGGGTGCCGCCCAGCGGCCGGGGCAGGGTGACGGCGGTGATGAGCTCGCCGGGCTGCAACGCATGTTCGACATGGGGGCTGTCGCCGGGCGCCAGATGGAAGTCCGCAATCGGAATCGCACGGCGGTTGCCGTCGGCGCCCATCGTCTCCACACTGGCGTCGAGCAGGCGCAGCGCGACCGCCATGTCGGAAGGATGCTGGGCGATGCAGGCGTCGCTGGTGCCCAATATGGCCAGGCTGCGGCTGATCCCCTTGATCGCGCCGCAGCCGCTGCCCGGCTTGCGCTTGTTGCATGGCATGCGGGTGTCGTAAAAATAAGGACAGCGTGTGCGCTGGAGCAGGTTGCCGCCGGTCGTCGCCTTGTTGCGAAGCTGCCCGGATGCGCCCGCGAGCAGCGCGCGGCTCAGCACCGCATAGTCCCGGCGCACGGCCTTGTCCGCGGCAAGATCGGTATTGCGCACCAGCGCGCCGATCCGCAGCCCACCATCTTCCGTCTTTTCGATCCGGTCGAGTCCCAGATGATTGACGTCGATCAGATGGGTGGGCGTTTCGATCTGGAGCTTCATCAGGTCCAGCAAATTGGTGCCGCCCGCGATGAAACGCGCGCCCTGCACGCTGGCGGCGGCTTTGGCCGCTTCCGCGACGCTGGCAGCGCGGCTGTAGGTAAAGGGCTTCATGCCTTCTTCTCCCCGGCCACTTCGCGAATCGCGGCGATGATGTTGGGATAGGCGGCGCAGCGGCAGATATTGCCGCTCATTCTCTCGCGCACTTCCGCATCGGAAAAGGCGACATGGTCGAGATCGCCGGTTGCATGGCTGGGAATGCCCGCCTCTATCTCCTCCAGCACCGCCACCGCCGAACAGATCTGGCCCGGCGTGCAATAGCCGCATTGATAGCCGTCATGCGTGATGAAGGCCCGCTGCATGGGATGAAGCCGGTCGGGCGTGCCCAGCCCTTCGATGGTGGTGACGGTCTCGCCGTCATGCATGACGGCGAGCGTCAGGCAGCTGTTGATCCGTCGCCCCTCGACCATGACCGTGCAGGCACCGCACTGGCCATGGTCGCAACCCTTTTTCGTGCCGGTCAGGTGCAGATGCTCGCGCAGGGCGTCGAGCAGGGTCGTACGCGGATCAAGCTGAAGATGCACTTCGCGACCGTTCACAGTCAGTTCTACAGCGGTCATATGCGCTCCTTCCTGACGGAGTGGGGACCGGCCGGGAGGCGCGGCCTGCGCTTCCATCGAAACCGGCAGGGCGGCGGCTGCTGCCGCGCTGCCCTGGAGGATATGGCGGCGCGTCCATTGTTCGGCTGTCATGCGGCTCTCCTCCTCAGACATGTGATACGAAGCGGGCGGCAGAAATATCCATCATTCCACCGGTTGACTGCCCGGCACAGTAGCAGATGGCTGCCACAGGCCAACAGATAAGGCAGTCCGCTCACAATGGAGGACAAAAGCGGCCTGAACAGAAAAAAATCACTTTGCGCAATTTCCCGCTTGCCGAGGTGGAAAGCCGCTGCTAGTTGCCCCCCACCCGCCGAGAGGGACACTTCCTCCGGCCGCCAGAGCGGGCGTAGCTCAGGGGTAGAGCACAACCTTGCCAAGGTTGGGGTCGAGGGTTCGAATCCCTTCGCCCGCTCCAGATTTCCTGCCCTTTTCGGGACAGTGCAGCCGGAAATCGAAAAATCCCAACCCCTCATCCCCACTGACTAACCGGTTAACCGGCGCGTGGGTTAAACGTCATTCTCCACGATCACAATGCGTGGGGTCAGGCCCAAGCTCGGTGCCGTGATGATCCTTTCCATCAAGGCGGATGATAGCGGGGAGGGCGAACCGCGGGAAGGCACTGCCGGCATGGATGTCGCTGAAATGATCGGTCCGGAATTTGGGATCGAAACGGCCGACGTCATCTTCTGTGAAGGCGGGCGGGAACCAGCGCATCGGTTCCGTCGCCCAGTCCGGCGCCGCATCATGGCTTGCGCGCGCGCCCACGGCCAGATCGAGACGGGAGGGAAACGCTCCGCCGCTCAGCGTCAGCGGCGCGGCGGCTCACTGGCATGATCTCTCCCTGTCGATAACGTCACTACCTTCCCACTAGGCCAAGGCCGCGTCCTCACAATCAGCCATACCACCATGCGGGAAATGGCTTGCCGCATGGTGGGATGACGGCTGCGATCGCTTGACTGTCGAGGGCTGCCGCGCTGGAACGGGACGGAAACAGGGAGGATGACTATGAAGGTGAGCCGGGTTCTGGCGGCGATGGCCGTGCCGATGCTGCTGTCGTCGGCATTGTCGGCGCAAACATTCACGCGCGGCGAGCCGGTGCCGGCGACCCTTCCCCTCGGCAACAAGCCCGGCAATCCGATTCTGGACATGCCGCCCGGGCAACGCCTGATCTCGGCTTTCGGCGAGCGTCCGGTTTTCTCCCCAAAGGGAGACAAGCTGGCCTTTATCGGCAAATCCTACGGCGACGCCTTCGAATATGACATGGCGACCGGACAGATCCGCAAGCTGACCGGCCACGCGCCCAGCGAGGGTTTTCTGCGGGTTCATTATATGGCGGACGGCAGCTTCGCGCTGCTGGGGCCCCGCATTCCGGGCAAGACGCGCGAGGAAACCCGTTTCAGCCGGATCGAACTGTTCTGGATGGACCCTTCGACCACACGCGCGCCGGTACCATTGGGTGTCACCATATTTGAAGGGATTGCGACCAGCCCGCGCAGCAACCTGATTGCCTGGAGCGAGATGCGTCCTGCGGCGGCGGGAAAGCCCGCAGCGACGACGGTCTATACCGGCCGCATCGCGGTGCAGGACGGCACGGCCAAGCTCGAAGACAAGCAGGAAATCGTCACGACCACGGACTGTTTTGTGGAAGCACAGGATTTCCTGCCGGGCGACAAGGGGCTGCTGATGCCCTGTTATGGGTATGGTAAGGGACCTACAGGCGTTGAGACGCAGGTGATTTCCGTTGATTTCGATACGAAGGAGATCACCCGCTATCCGACACCCGCCACTCTCTATGGCGAGGTTGAGGGGATTTTCCCGGACGGGCGCCGTGCGCTGGTCGAATGTGCCCAGGATCGCGCAAAGGGTATGGACCTGTGCATTCTCGATCTCGATCCCAGGAAGCCCCGCTACACGCGCATGACCGACATCGTCCAATATGGCGGCTGGAAATACGGCAACCCCGTGGTTCGGCCCGATGGCCGCATGATCGCAGCGCAGGTGGGCTCCGCCGACGTCATCGACGCGGGTGTGGGGCAGGGCATCGTGCTGATGGATTTGGCGCCGGGCTTCTGAATTGGTCCAAAGGGGGCGGCGGGGCGGAGCAGTGATCGGCTCCGTCCCGCTTGCGGCCTCAGGACCGAAACAGGATAGCGCATAAGGTTCCGGGATGATCTGGTCGCAAAATTACGATCCGCTGGGCAGTGGCTGGCTGTCGGCACTGGTTGCCGCGGTGCCTGTCATCGTCCTTCTTGGGGCGATCGGCCTGTTTCATGTCCGCGCGCATATGGTCGGGCGGCAGATGACGCCTTTCGCCCTTATCGTGCCGATCTGGCTGCTCGTCGCCTATTGCGGATGGCGCCGGACGAGGGAGGTGATGCCTGCCTTGCTGGTGGCGGGGATCAGCTTTGCCGCCGTGCAACTTGCCATATCAAATCTTCACGGTCCCTGGCTGACTTCGATCGGCGCGGCACTCGTCTCCATCGTCGCGCTCATTCTCTTCCTCAAGATATGGCGGCCCACGCGAATCATGGCGGTGAACGAAGCGCCGCTCGCGGCTGGTGATGAGCGCGATACAGCCGCCACGGCCGACAACGTCCGCGCGCCGTCGGCAAGCTATGAGGCCGCGGCCGTCAAGCGGGCCTGGATGCCCTGGATAATCCTGACCGCCTGCGTTTTCATATGGGGTCTGCCATTCATGAAAAACTGGCTCGACGGCGTCTTCGCGCTCCATCTGTCCTTTGCCGGGCTGGACGGCATGATCCAGCGGCTGCCCCCGGTCGTCACGCATCCTGAATTCGAAAAAGCCGTCTACAATCTGAACCTGTTGTCCGCCACGGGAACGGCCATATTGGCGGCGGCGCTGCTCAGTGCAGCGTTGCTGCGCATCTCGCCCCGCCGACTGGCCGTCATCTATGCCCGCACCTGGGTCATGGTCCTGCCATCCCTGCTGACGATCGCCGCGATGCTGGCCCTGGGCTATCTGACGCGTTTCGGCGGGATCGATGCATCGATGGGCCTCGCATTCGCAGCAACGGGAACGCTTTACCCGTTCTTCGGCACGATGCTGGGTTGGTTGGGGGTTGCGGTGACCGGATCGGACACGGCGTCCAATGTCCTGTTCGGCGGTCTCCAGAAGGTTACGGCGGAGCAGTTGGACCTGTCGCCGGTGCTGATGGCGGGCGCGAACAGTGCAGGTGGCGTCATGGGCAAGATGATCGATGCGCAGAGCATCGTCGTCGCTTCGACCGCTACTCAATGGTTCGGGCAGGAGGGACGCATCCTGCGCTATGTCTTCGTGCACAGTCTGGTGCCGGGGTCGCTGATAGGTCTATTCGTGATGCTGCAGGCCTATATCTATCCTTTTACGATGCTTGTCCCCTGATGCCAGTGACGATCGATACGGTGCAGGAAGCACGAAACCTTCTGACGTCGCTGTTCGGCAAAGCGCTGGAGGCGGTGAGAGGAGATCATCTGGTCGAATGCCTGGGTCCTCCCACTGAAACCGGGTGGTTCATTAGGAAAGACGGGCAGGCGATCGATTGGCCCATCGACCCCCGGGGCCGCCTGATCGTGATTGGCGCGGGCAAGGCCGCGGCCGCGATGGCTCAGGGCATCGAAACCCTGTTCGGCGACAGGATCGATGATGGCTGCATCATCGTGAAGCGCGATCATCGCGGCCCCTTGCGCCGCATCCGGCAACTGGAGGCCGGGCACCCCCTGCCGGACGAGGCAGGCGTCGCGGCCACCGCGGAATTGCTGAGGGCGGTGAACGGCCTGACCCGGAGGGACAGCGTTATCGTTCTCCTTTCCGGCGGCGCGTCCGCCCTGCTTGTCGCGCCCGCGCCGGGCATCACTTTATCGGAAAAGTCGGCGACCACCGACCTTCTGCTTCGATCGGGCGCGTCGATCGAAGAGATCAATTGCGTGCGGAAGCGGCTGTCGCGGGTGAAGGGCGGGCTGTTGCTGGACCATATCGCGCCTGCCGCCTGCCTTACGCTGCTGTTGTCGGACGTGCCGAGTGGGGACCATGGGTCGATAGGGTCCGGGCCGACCATTCGCCCGTCATCCGGCCGCTCATCCTCTGGAGGTCACGACCCGCTGGAGATCATCGCCCATTATGGCTTGCTCGATCACATCCCTTCAGCCGTGCGCGCCCTGCTCGCAAAGCCGCAAGCGTCCGTTCCCCCTCGTGAAGGCGGCAGGGCCGATGTCGTGCTGCTGGGAGACAGCGGCAGCGCGCTCGCCGCGGTGCGGCAGGCCGCTCGGGATGCGGGCCTGCGCTTCCATGTCGTGAACCCCAACATGACCGGCCATACGCATGTTCAGGCCCGGTCGATGGCCGAGGCTTTGCGCAGGTGTCCCGCCGCGCGACGGCCCGCCCTGTTTATGTCGGCGGGCGAAACCACCCTGCATGTGACCGGCGACGGAAAGGGCGGACGCAATCAGGAGTTCGCTCTGGTCGCCGCATTGGCGTTGGAAGGCGTGGGCCGGGTTGCGTTGCTGTCAGCTGGCACTGATGGCACCGACGGACCCACCGATGCCGCTGGAGCCTTTGCCGATGGCTCACTGGTCGCGCGGGCGCAGGCTCTGGGCCTCGAGCCGATCAAAATGCTCGCGCGAAACGACAGCTACACGCTGTTCGACAGGACACAGGACTTGCTGCGCACGGGTTCGACCGGGACCAATGTGATGGACCTGGTTCTTGGCATTGCATTTTAGGATGACTTGCCCGGGCAGCGTCCGGGGTCGGTGAACACATCGGGCGGCTGTTGCCGGAAATCGGCCACATCCAGCTCGCCGACAATCCTGGACGCGCCGAACCCGGGACCGGCGAAATCAACTATGCCTGGCTGCTGCCGCATATCGGCGCCGACCGTTACGGGATCGTTGCAGGTATGGAAGCGCTGCGTTATGTCGGGTTCGACAGAGCGACCAATCGTTGGTCGATCGGGGTTCAGGCGTTTACCGTCGGAGCCGTTTTCGCCCAGACGCGGGATCTGGGAAAACTCGGCCGTTCGATCATGCGGTCGCCTATGGCCGAAGTGAACCATTGCGTGAACATCGCCGTGCCCGAAGGGCGGGGCATCTGCTATGTCGGTCAGGTTGCGCAGAATGGGTTCCGTCCGACCGCTGCCCGCCCTGGTGCGGTGCTGCCGCTGCACACGACCGCATCGGGGAAGGTGCTGATGGCGCACTGGACGCGCCAGGAGTTTGACGACTATGTCGCTCACGCCTCGCTCAAGGGGCGCACATCGCGCAGCATCGTCGATGCCGACCGTCTCCGCAGGGAACTGGCGGCTATCCGCGACCGTGGCTATGCCATGGATGACGAGGAATATGACGCCGGGCTGCGCTGCGTGGCGGCGATGGTTCATGATCGCCATGGCTTGCCAAAGGGGGCGCTGTCCGTGTCCGACCGGTCATTGCGGTTGGCGCGGACGAGGCTGGATGAATTGGGGCCAACGCTGGTAATGGCCGCCCAGCAGATGAGCAGCGAGATCGCCGCCCAATATTTCTGAGAATTGCAGGACCGGCTGTCCGGTCGTCGGCTGCACGTCGCGTGAACCGTCACGGACGTTGGGGACCGTCATGGCGGCATCGAAAAAGCGAACAGATTTGCCGGGTCGATGAACAGCTTTCGGGTGGCGACCTGATCAAAAATCAAGCGATAAAGAAGACAGTAAGTCAGAAGCACGCGGGCGAGAAGCACTGCGGCAGGAGAGGGTAATGAACGCCATATGGCGCAAGGGCGGAAGACGTCCTCATACAAACAGGCGAATCGCGTTTATTTCGGTGCTGGCGATAGGCGGTGGCCTGACGGCAGATCCGTCGCTCGCAGAGCCTGCGCCCTTGTCCTTCGCACTGACCAACATCTACGTGCCGTCCTATGAGGACGACAGGGCCTGTCGTGCCTTATCGCTCAGCTCCAGCGATATATTCCTGCAAAGCCTGCCGCCTGCCGAGCGGGTAAAATATGAAGCTCCCGAAAAGGTTCAGGCACTTCAGCGGCTGATGAGCGACAAGCTCGGTTTCAAGATGGTGCCCACCGGTCACGCGTCGGGAGCCAACGGGAGCATGGCAGCGGTTCCGGAAGCGGAAATAGAGGCGCTCCGGCAGAAACATGACATCCCCAAGGGCAAGGGCATATTGTCGTTCCTCGGCACGCGGCTGGCCTATGACAGTTGCACCAATCCCGAGGATTTCCCGTTCCTGGCCAAGGGCAACGAACCGTATCGGGGAGAGGTCGCCTACGGAATCGACCTGGACGGCCGCAAGGGCAAGGATGATTTCCGGGGTCCCAATGGGGAACAGGGTGTGGACAATGAACTGATCCGCGCCACCGGGTGCAACTTTGCTACGCGCGACTATGGCACGCCCAAGGTCGCGGATGAAGTGATCACGTCGATCGGCTCGCCCACGCTGGTAGAGATCATCGGCGTCGACGATCCCTTGAACGACGAAGACGTGACCGTTCATATCTATGCGAGCGCC
>NZ_JBHIWJ010000131.1:0-10131 GCF_041987595.1 Sphingobium sp.
GGTCAGCACGGAACCGACTTCGCTCACCTGCGCTTCGGTGCCGAAATTGGCGATCTGGTCCTTGATGACCTTCGAAATTTCTGCGGCGTTGATATCCATGTTCAGCCTTTCATCGCCAGGGCGAGACTATTCAAACGGGTGCGGATGGAGGAGTCGATCATCTGGCTGCCGATCTTGACGACCAGCCCGCCGAGGATCGCGGGATCGACCCTGGCGTCGACCGCGACATCGCGACCGACACGGGCCTTGAGGCTCTTTTGCAGAGCGGTGATCTGGCTGGCGTCGAGCGGATGGGCGCTCGTCACTTCGGCGCGGGCCTCGCCCTTGTGATTCGACAGAAGCGTCTCATAGGCGCGGATGACCGCTGGCAGCTGCGACAGGCGACGGTTCTGGGCGAGGACGCCCAGAAAATTCGTCGTCAGCGCGTCGATACCCATGGAGGATGCGACTGCGGCGATCGTCTTGCCCTGTGCGTCACGGCTGAGGACGGGGCTGTTGATCAGCCCCTTGAAATCAGCCGATTCGGCCAATGCTGCCTTGAGCGCGGCCAAGCTCGCTGCGACGGTGTCGAGCGTCTTGCCGTCGCGGGCCAGATCGAACAGCGCCACCGCATAGCGGCCGCTGAGGCTGGCCTGAATACCGCCGGTAGTCTCCACGCGCTTACCGTCCTCCACTTCATTTGCCGGTCATGCAAAAAGGGGGCGCGGTCTGATCCGTCCCGGTCCCCTGTTGGGGGGCCGGTTAGCAGTGGGATTGTGACTATGCAAGTCATGGAACGCGATTCGACCGTCAGGATGGAAACATCGCGATTTGACTGAGTTTTTATATGGGCTGAATCGGCTATTTTCCGGCGTCGGGCGGCGCGAGCCGCCCCTTTTGGCAATGATAGACGATCCGCTCGTTGGGCTGGGCCGGCAGCAGGGCGGTGAGATCTGTCTGGAGCGAGGCGATCTTCGCCAGCAGCGCGGAGTCGTTGCCGCATCCCTTGATCGGACCGTTCCTCAACAGGGCGCGGGCCTTGGCCATGGTGTCGAGGTCGGGCAGCCAGCGCTGGACCCGCAGCGTGCCGGTGGCGGGGTCGAAACGGCTGACGGTTACGAAATTATGGTCGTCGGGTACTTTCGCCCGCTGCCAGCCGGTGCCGGAGGCAAGATATTGCGTGCCGCCATCGACGCAACCGCCATCGGCCCAGTGAAAGCCGATGTCATTGGGTTCCGAGACGGTGAGGCGACTGCGGTTGAGGTCGACCTTGCAGACATTGTCGCCTGCCCAGGCATAGGCGTTGTTGCCGGTGACGCTTCTGTCCTCGGGCAGCTTGATGCGCTCATCGATGCTGGAGAAGCTGGGCTTCAGGAAGAAGAGTCCGATCGCGCCGAACAGCAGCACGCCGCCGCCCGCCAGCCACCATGTCGCTCGCTTCTCCCGGCCCTGGCTGTAGAACAGGCCACCCGCGCCCAGACCCAGCACTGCCAGCGCCAGCAGCACCGCCGCGCCCGCCATCGCATTTTCGCGGGCCGAGATGACATCGCGTTCGGCCGTGTCGCGGGCCTTGGTGATCGCGGCTTCGAGAGCATCGGCACGGGCGCGCTCGGACTGCTCGCTCCGCGCTTCCTCGCGTTGGGTGAGGGCGGCTTCGGCAGCGTCCGCCTCCGCCATGGAGCGGCACGGGACGACGGTGTGCAGCGAGGATACGCCCGCCTGACGCAGGAAGGAGGCGATCTCCCGCCACGATACGGCGAATCCGAATTCGGCATCATTGCCGTCCGATATGGAGCCGAAGCTGTTGACGCCCAGCACCCGGCCGCAATCGTCGACCAACGGTCCGCCGCTATTGCCTGCCGCCAGCGGCGCTGTGTGCAGCACCGTGTCGAAGCTCTGGCTGGCCCGGCCAGAGGAGACGGTGCCGCTGGTCTTCACCGTGCCGAGCGGCTCGACCAACTGCTTGAGGCCGAGGCCCTGTGCGCGGTCGACCGTGCCGGGATAGCCGATCGCGGTGACATGCTGGCCGTCACTGATCGCCCCGGCGTAAAATGTGCTGACCGGCAGGCTGCCTTCCTCGAGCTGGATCAGCGCCAGGTCATTGCCCGGCGAATAGGCTATGATCTTGCCGCCATAGGTCCTGGTCCCCTCCGAAGGGATGACGCCGATGACGAGATCCTTCTCCTCCCGCGTCAGTTCGACCACATGGGCATTGGTGATGATCTTGTCCGGCGCGACGGCAAAGCCGCTGCCATGGCCAACAAAATAGGCATCCGAGCCGTTGGTCGCGACCAGCACGACGCGCACCACCCCGCGAGCGGCGGCGGCGATATCCTGCTGTTCGGCGTGCGCGGAGAGCGGTGCGCAGACCGCCAGTGCGGGCATAAGGAAAAGGGCGAGGCGACGGAGAAAGGCGACCATGGTTGGCGGCATTCATATGCGATGGTGGGATTGAGGCAATGCGGAAATGCGCGAATCCGCTTTTGAACGCAAACGGCGGGAAGTCTGGCGTCTTTCAAACGGCTATCCCATATGCATGACCAAGATGTTGAATCCTGAAGCCGTTCCTGAAATCCTGACCCGATCCATGCCGGACCCGGATGCCTGCTGGGCCGCGTTTTTGCGCCGGGATCGCGGCTTTGACGGCCGGTTTGTCGGTGCGGTGCGGACCACCGGCATCTATTGCAAGCCGAGTTGCGCGGCCCGGCACCCGAAACGCGAGAACATGATCTTCCTGCCGGATGCTGATGCGGCGCGGGCGGCGGGGTTTCGCGCCTGCCTGCGCTGCCGCCCTGATGAAGTGGGTCGCGACCGGCTGGCGGTGGAGATGGCGCGGGCGTTTATCGCGGAGGCGGAAACGCCGCCCCCGCTGGAGGCCGTGGCGGCTCATGCCGGCTATGCGCCGCATCATTTTCATCGGCTGTTCAAGCGGGAAACCGGGCTGACGCCAGCAGCCTATGCCCGGTCGCTGCGGGCCGAGCGGCTGAAATCGGCGCTCGGCGAGGGCCGCAGCGTCACCCAGGCGATCTATGAAGCGGGCTATAATGCGCCCAGCCGCGCTTATGCGGATGCCGAAAAGCATCTGGGGATGACGCCGAGCGCCTGGAAGGATGGCGGCCGGGACGTGGTGATTCGCCATAAGGTGGTGGCGACCGGCCTCGGCCCAATGCTTGTCGCGGCGACCGGGCGGGGCCTGTGCCGCATCAGTTTCGATGAAGGGGAATCGGATCTTCGACGGCGCTTCCCCAAGGCGGAGATCTTGCCCGCCGATGCCCGGCTGGAGGGGCTGGCGACGCAGGTGGCGCGGTTGATCGATGACCCGGCCCATGCGCCCGACCTCCCGCTGGACGTCTGCGGAACGGCGTTCCAGCAGGCGATCTGGGCTGCGCTGCGCGCCATCCCGCTGGGCGAGACGCGGAGTTACGGCGAGATCGCGGCGGCCATCGGCAGGCCCGGCGCTGTGCGGGCCGCGGGGACGGCCTGCGGCGAGAATGCTCTTGCCGTCCTTATCCCCTGCCATCGGGTTTTGCGGAGTGACGGAAGTCTGGGCGGCTACGCCTATGGCACGGAACGCAAGCAGGCGTTGTTGGAGCGGGAGAGGCCGCTTCGATCGTTTCTCGACGGGGCTTGAAACGGGCCGGGTTCAGCTTGGACGTTTTTTCAGCCGCTCCATGATGGCGCGCCGCTGCGCCTTGCCCATGCCTGCCCAGCGGCGGATTTCGTCGGTCGTTCGGCCGCAGCCGGTGCAGACGCGCTTCGCCTTGTCGAGCTTGCAGATGTTGACGCAGGGGCTTTCCATGGGAGTCTCAGGCCATCACATGAAGCTGTAGGGGTCGACGTCCACTGCGACGCGGGTTCCCGATTTCCAGCTGAGATTGCCCAGCCATTCGCGGATCGCACCCTGCACGTCGACCTGCCGCGTCGCGTGGATCAGCAGGCGGTGGCGATGCCGCCCGCGGAGCACCGACAGCGGAGCGGGGGCGGGGCCATAGACGCGCATCCCCTCTATCAGCGGCGCCGACTTGCCGATCAGCCGGGCGACCTCGGCGGCTTCGTCGGCATCCTCGCTGGAGATGATGATCGCGGCGAAGCGACCGAAGGGCGGCGCGTTGGCGTGGCGGCGATTGGCCGTTTCGACCTCGTAGAATCGTTCGGAATCGCCCGCGATCAGGGCCTTGATGACTTCGGCTTCGGGCATGCGGGTCTGGATGAAGACGCGGCCCGGCTTCTGCCCGCGTCCGGCGCGGCCCGCGACCTGCACGATCTGCTGGAAGGTGCGTTCCGATGCGCGCAGATCGCCGCCTTCCAGGCCCAGATCGGCATCGATCACGCCTACCAGCGTCAGGTTCGGGAAATGATAGCCCTTGGTGACGAGCTGCGTGCCGACGATGATGTCGACTGCGCCCGCTTCCACCGATTTGACGAATTCCGCGACTTTGGCGGGGGACCAGAGCGTGTCGGAGGTGACGATGGCCGTGCGGGCATTGGGCCAGAGCGCCTTCACCTCGTCCGCGATCCGTTCGACGCCGGGGCCGCAGGCGACCAGCGAATCCTCCTCCTTGCACTCCGGGCAGAAGCGCGGGGCAGGGACGACATGGCCGCAATGATGGCAGGCGAGCCGATGGGTCAGCCGATGCTCGACCATCCAGGCGGTGCAGTTGGGGCATTGAAAGCGATAGCCGCAATGGCGGCAGAGCGTCAGCGGTGCATAGCCGCGGCGGTTGAGAAAGAGCAGGCTCTGCTCCTCCTTCGCCATATTCTCGTCGATCGCCTTGACCAGCGGCGGCGCGATCCAGCGGCCCCGCTCGGGCGGGTCGGTGAGCAGGTTCACCTCCTCGATGGCGGGCATTTGCGCCCCGCCGAAGCGCGAGGGCAGCTTGATCTCGCGATAGCGGCCCAGTTCCACCTGATGCCGGGTTTCGATGGCGGGGGTGGCGGAGGCGAGTATGACCGGAAATTTCTCGATAAGCCCGCGCATCACCGCCACGTCGCGGGCGTGATAGTGAACCCCGTCCTCCTGCTTGAAGCTGGCTTCATGCGCTTCGTCGACCACGATCAGGCCGAGATTGGGATAGGGCAGGAACAGGGCGGAGCGGGCGCCCACCACCACCGGCGCTTCGCCCGCAGCGATCGCCCGCCACGCCCGGCGCCGCTCGCTCTGGCGCAGGCCGCTGTGCCAGTTGACCGGAACCGTGCCGAAGCGCCTTTCGAATCGCTCGAGGAAAGGTTCCGTCAGGGCGATTTCCGGGAGCAGCACCAGCACCTGCCGCCCGTCCCGGATGGCAGCGGCAATGGCCTCGAAATACACCTCCGTCTTGCCCGATCCGGTGACGCCGTCGAGCAGGAAGGGCGCGAAGGCCCGTTCCCTCACCGCCTCTATGAACTGGTCGGCGGCTGCGCCCTGCCTGTCGGACAAGACGGGCGGGGCATGATCAGGATCGGGCATGGGGAAGGGGGTGTCGACACTGACTTCCACCGCTTCGAAAGCCCCCGCCTTGATCAGCCCGCGAATCACTGCGTCGCTGACCCCGCCGATCATCGCCAGCTCGCGGATCAGCCCCTGCCGTTCGCCGATGCGCTCCATCGCCTGAGCGCGTTGCTCGGTCATGCGCCCCTCAAGCTGTTGCCCCGGCAGGTCGCCGGTGGCGCGATATTCGATGACGGTTCGCGCCCCCTCCAGCGCGGCCATCGAAGCCAGCGTCATCCGCAGCACGGCGGCGATGGGGGCGAGATAATAGTCCGCGGTCCATTCGATCAGGCGGCGCACCGTTTCCGGCACCGGCGGCGCGTCGACCGGGCCGACGATGTTGCGCAGGCGATTGTCGCCCACCGTCTCGATATCGGGGAAGCTGTCCTCATCCCACACCACGCCGACGATCTGGCGGGGGCCGAGCGGCGCCACCACGATGCTGCCGGGCTTGGCGCTCATCCCGTGCGGCACGCGATAGTCGAGCGGCCCCAAGGCGGCGTTCAGCAGGATGACACGGGCGCGCGAACTCATTGCCCCCTCCCTAGAGCATCGTGCGGGAAAGTGGGAACCGGTTTTAGCTGCGCTGAACTGCGTTTCCGCTTCAAACGATGCGGCAGCAAAAACTTGGGGCGGATGAGGCAAGCATCAGATTTTCCAGCTGAGCGTCAGCCAGGGAATGTGGGCTACCGCATCCGGGCGGCTGTCGCGGAAGGTCTGTTGCCGCATGTAGAGAAGCTGCGCGTCCAGCAGCTTGCTGATCGGATGGCGCAGGCCGATCTGGTTGCGCATGACCGCCAGGCCGGTCTTGTCGCTCGGCCTCGCGCGGTTGAGATGGAACATCAGTTCGGTCGCCGCCACCAGCGTCCATTGACCGGCGCGGTCGAGCGGAACCGACGCCTGCACCCGTTGGCGCAACCGCCAGCTTGCCCTGTCGGCCGTATCGAAGAAGCGCTGCTCAATCCGGGTCCGCGCAAGCCAAATCCCCTTGGTCAGCGTCATTTGCTGAAACAGGCGCTGCTCCTGTTCCGGTCCTGAGCGGAAATAGGCGAATCCCCCGCCGATCAGCACCCCCGTCGCGATGCGATGGTCCATCGAAACGCGCACGGTCTGCTGATCGCCGCCGGACCTGTCCCGGCGAAGGCGCTGGCTGCTGTCGAGCGTGACGGTATCGGCATCGCTTGCCCTGACGATCAGCGATTCGGTCAGCCAGCCCTGGGTTTCGCTGGTAGCCGCGGCGGCGGGCGTGGCGGCGATCGTTGCGATGAGAACGGACGCCCCCCATATAGGACGGGAAGGCTGGAAGCGGGGCATGGATCGGTCCTTTGGAAAGGTGCCTGCCTCATAATATTGCGCAGGCGCATCGGTAAAGGCTTGGGCACCGGCAATAATGGCTAAGTCCGCCATCAGCCGCTAAAGGGAGCGCGATTCGCCCATCCTTTCGCTTCGGAGCCGTGCCATGAAATTCTTCGTCGATACCGCCGACACCAATGAAATCCGCGATCTTGCCGCCACCGGCCTGCTGGACGGCGTTACCACCAACCCCTCGCTGATCCACAAGTCGGGTCGCAAGTTCCTGGAAGTGGTGGAGGAAATCTGCGGCATCGTGGACGGTCCGGTGTCGGCCGAAGTCGTCGCGCTCGACCATGAGACGATGATGAAGGAAGCCGCCGTGCTGCGGAAGATCGCGGACAATGTCTGCATCAAGGTGCCGCTGACCATCGACGGCCTCAAGACCTGCAAGGCGCTGACCAGCGAGGGCGTGATGGTGAACGTCACCCTCTGCTTCTCGGCCAATCAGGCGCTGCTGGCGGCCAAGGCGGGCGCGAGCTTCATTTCGCCCTTCGTCGGCCGTCATGACGACAATGGCTTCGACGGCATGAAGCTGATCGAGGACATCCGCCTGATCTACGACAATTATTCCTTCGCCACCGAAATTCTGGTCGCGAGCGTCCGTCACCCGATCCATGTGCTGGAAAGCGCGAAGATCGGCGCCGACGTGATGACCGCGCCGCCCTCGGTCATCAAGGCGCTGTTCAACCATGTGCTGACCGACAAGGGCATTGCCGGTTTCCTGGCCGATTGGGAAAAGACCGGCCAGTCGGTCCTCTGATCCGATTTCGGGCATTTGAAGAAAGGCGCGCAGGCCGGTCCTGCGCGCTTTTTTTGTCGCAACCTTCGACGGGGAGCCTCATTCTCCTGGCAAAGGAGAGGCGCAATGTTCGTCGCGGTCTATTGGTGGCGCGTCCATCCCGGCAAGGAAGAACAGTTCCGCAAGGCCTGGGCGCGGGGAACCGATCTTATCCGCGAAAGATACGGCAGCTATGGATCGCGGCTGCACCGTGACGCCGACGGACGCTTCGTGGGCTATGCCGAATGGCCCGATGAAGCGACCTGGCGTGCCGCTTTCGACCGGAAGATGGTCTATGACGATCCCGAAACCCGCGCCGCCTTCGTCGATGCCATTGCCGAAGTGCCGCCCGACGCTGACCCCATCTTCACCATGACGGTGATCGAGGACCGGCTGCTGCGTTCTTCCTGAAGATCCGGCGCGCTGAAGGATGTCCGGTTGCATCAGCGATGTCACCGGAAAGGCGGGTTTTGGGGGTAGTTGCAAAGAGGTGATTGCACAACGCGCCACCTAACTCGTGCTTTATTTGCACAGTCGTCACCTATCCCCTGAAACCAAGGATTTACGAGGGGCAATTTTCTGGGTTTTCACGGATTAAAGCGTGGGCCTTGCCGCGCCTCGAAGTCCACTCAGCCGGTCACGCTGAGGTGTCAGCGAGCATCTTCCGATCGGCAAGCGTCAAGATCGTCAGCATCTCGTTGCCATGCGCTTTCACCGACTGCTCCAGGATGTTGAACCGATTGGCATCCCGCCGATCAAACCACAGACTGGCGGATACGTTCTGGGGGCGAGTGCGATCAACGGTTCCGAACAGCACCTGAAAGGATGGCGATGATGCGTCGACATCCTCCCTGGGGAACCAGCGGTCGGGTATCAGATGGCTGCGCTTGAAATAGCGCCTTCCGGATCGGGAGTGGCAGATCAGGACGATAGGCCAATTGCCGAGGTCGACCATTCGAAGAGAGGTTGCGATCCTACTGGTCGAGTAGAGACCTGCGAGTGCATCGACGCCTTCGAAGTCGGGTTTCTTCATTTCTGCGAGCGAGGAGGCGAAAAGATATCGCGGCATGAGCAGATCGGCTGCGAACCTGTCGGCCTGCTTCTCAAGCTGGCTGGCCGCTCCTGGGTTGCCTATCTCGCTCGTTCTACAAATGGATGATCGACCGCGATGGTGTATCCAGTGCCCCAGTTCGTGGCCGATGGAAAATCGGCGGCGGCGAGGGTCCCCGTCCTTCCTGACAGTGATGATGGCACGGTCGCGGAAGCCGATGATGCGCGCCTCGCAACTCTCCAACTCCTCCTCGCGCACCTTTGCGCCGACGGTCCAGGCGATGGCATCGAGGTCAATGTCGCCGGGGGCCTCGACACCGAGTGATCGGAGCAGCGCCTCGGCCGGGCTGTCATCCGTCACTCGGGTTTCCGTCATCGTCGATGGCGCCAAGCTCACGCAGGTTCCTTAGAATCGCATCAGCTTCGTTGGCCGTGATCCCCTCACCCTTGCGGGCGGCCATCGTCAGTCTGGACTTGAGCTTCACGTCATCATTCGCAAAGCGCGCGAGCACGTCTGCCCGGCGGTCACTGCTGACTGGCAGATGCACGACATGTGCCGCCCGGTCGCGAGTGACCGCCGCGCGTGCCGCCTCGAGTTTCGCCCTACCGGCGCGGTTCAGACCGGCAGCGATTGCATCACGCGCAGCCTGTGCCTCGGCGACCGGATCGGTGCCTTCCTCAGCCAGTTCGGCGAGGAGTTCAGCGTCGGTCATGCTCATGACATCTTCGGTCAGTTCGTCGAGAAATCGGTCCAGCGTGGGGTCGGGTTTCTTGTCCCGGCTCACGAAGTCCACCGATTTGGAGACCTCCCGCTTATCTTGCGACGGATCCGACGTCGGATCGTGTCGTAGCCCGTCTCCGTGAAATCGTAGGTCGACATGATTTCCTCCTTGGTTTGTGGTTCCAGCAGCGCGAGGATGACGAGCATCGCCTCATCGTCGTCGTCGAAGATCTCGTGCAATTCGGCGATCCGGAGTTCGACGTCTTCGGCCCGCAATCGAACAGTCTCCGCATCCGGTTCGACACCGGTGGGAACGACGATCGGATTTCCGTCCGTCCCAGTGGCGTCGAGCGTGTAGTCGACGCCTGCTACGCGCTCTGCTTCCCGGGCCGCCGATGCGATGCTTCGCATGGCGTTTGTCAGGAATTTCACGAACGCCACTTCACGCGGGCATTTACGGCGGCCAGTCGATGCCGCCAGGATAGCTTCCTGGATCAGGTCATTGACCTCATGAGCGGAACCCCACGCGAATGACCTTCCGGCCCGCCGCATGCGGATCAGGTCGATCTCGGTCAGGCCGGCGATGGCGATCCCGATTTCTTCAAGGCCAAGAACGTCGTGGTGCACGTCACTCCCATGGGCTGCCTGATGCATAGGCTGGTCGGGAAGGGACGCGCGGACAAGACGCGCGAAATATTTTTTCTGTCCGCAGACCTCCCCGGATCCGGCCTAGGCTCAGGACCCATTGATTGGCAGGCAGCGATGTGATTCAGGGCTCCGCGA
>NZ_JBHIWJ010000132.1:0-9545 GCF_041987595.1 Sphingobium sp.
ATGCTGAAGTCGCCGTCGAACAGCCGGATCAGCGGTCCCAGCGAACAGGACGCGTTATTGTCTTTCGCCTTGCCCAGCAGCAGCGCCGACCGGCCCTCAAAATCACGCAGATTGACGTCATTGCCCAGCGTCGCGCCCACCGCACTGCCGCTCGCGTTGACGACCAGCACGATTTCCGGCTCCGGATTGTTCCAGGTGGAGTCCGAGCGGATGCCGATCTGGGCGCCTGCCCCCACGGTTGAGAGAACGGGAGATTTGGTGAAGACCTCCGCATCGGGGCCGATGGCGACCTCCAGATATTGCGACCAGACGCCATCTTCGATCAGGGCCTGCTTGAGCGCGGCCGCCTGTTCCGATCCGGGAATGACAGCGCGGATCGAGCCGCCCACGCGCTCTTCCAGCCGCGCGCGGATCTCTGCCGCGGCGCTTGCATCGCCGCGCGCCCTTTCCTCGATCACGCGTTCGATGGCCGACAGCGCGAAAGTGACACCGCAGGCCTTCACGCACTGCAGGTCGATCGGACTCAGCAGGGGCAGATCGAGAGCATCGAGCGCGCCCAGCCGTTCGCCCTTTTCCACGGCAACCGGCAGCATCTCCACCAGTTGCGCTGCGGTCGGCGCCACGCGGCTCATGTCATAGGCGACGCCGTCGCGCACCAGAATCGGGCTTGGCCCGGATGCCGTCGCAACACGGCCCAGAAACAGGCCTGATCGCCAGTCGGCGGGAAGGCAATCGAGCAGGGAGAGGGCGCTCGGCATCATCGGCTCCTAAAATCTTCCGTTATTGATAGCGCTACCACCACGACTTGCCGCCGAAGTCAAGTGTCCTCCATTCAATCGAGCGGAACCGCGCCACGGCTGGCGCATTTCTCCCTGGCGAAGGAAGCTGAATGTCGATGGCTGAAGCCGATGCCCTCACCCTCTACAACAGCAAGCGCGATTTTACGCGCACCAAGGAGCCGGCTGGCAAAGCGGGCCGCAAGGGGGGCAACAGCTTCATCGTTCAGAAACATGACGCGACCCGCCTGCATTATGATTTCCGTCTGGAAATGGACGGGGTCCTGAAGAGCTGGGCGGTGACGCGCGGACCCAGCCTGGACCCCGGCGACAAGCGGCTGGCCGTCCGCACCGAGGATCATCCCCTGTCCTATGCCAGTTTCGAAGGCACCATTCCCAAGGGCGAATATGGCGGCGGTACCGTCATGCTCTGGGACGAGGGAAGTTGGGAACCCGTCCCCGGCAAGAGCGCGAAGGATCTTGAAAAGGGCCACCTCCACTTCATCCTGCACGGGCAGAGGATGAAAGGCGAATGGCTGCTGATCCGTCTGAAGCCGCGAGGGAATGAAAAGCGCGAAAACTGGCTGCTCCGCAAAATCGAGGATGCTTATGCGGGCAGCGGCGACAGTCTTGTCGCGCGTGAACTCACCAGCGTCAGAAGCGGCCGGACCATGAGCGAGATCGCCGGGGATGCGCCCGCGATCTCGCTGAAGGGCAAGCGTGGCAAGGCATTCGACGCGGCGATGGACAAGGCGAAGAAGGCTATGCCTGCCCGGCCGCGCCGCAAGCGCGTTGCCGGCAAACCACCGCCGTTTCAGCCGCCGCAACTTGCTACTCTGGTGGATGCCGTGCCGGACGGCCATGGCTGGATGCATGAAATCAAATATGACGGTTATCGCTGTCTGCTGTCCGCGGCCGGAGACAAGGTTACGATCTTCACGCGCAGCGGCCTCGACTGGACGGATCGCTTCAGCCAGATCGCTGGCGAAGCGGCGAGCCTGCAACTGCCGCCGTCCCTGATCGACGGCGAGATCGTCGCGCTGGATGGTCAAGGCAATCCTGACTTCTCCAGCCTTCAGCGCGCACTGAAAGGAGAAGGGCGGTCGGCGCTTCATATCTTCGCCTTCGATCTCCTCCAGCTCGACGGCGAAGATTGCGCCGCGCAGCCCAATATCAGCCGCAAGGAAAAGCTGGCCGCTCTGCTGGGGAAAGGCTCCGCGCATATCCATGTGGCAGATCACATCGTCGGGGCGGGCGAAGCGCTGTTCGATGCCATGTGCAAAGCCGGGCAGGAGGGGATCATCTGCAAGCGGGCCGACGCACCCTATCGTGGCGCCCGCACGAAAAACTGGCTGAAGGTCAAATGCACCCGGCGGGAGGAATTCGTCATCGTCGGCTGGACGCCCAGCAGTGCGGGCGGGCGTTCCATCCGCAATCTTTTACTGGCGCAACATGACGGAAAGATGTTGGTTTATGCGGGTAAGGTCGGCACCGGCTTCAACGCCTCCAACAGCGATACACTGATGCGCGCCCTGAAAAAACGCGAGCGCAAGGCTGCGTCGCTGTCCGTTCCGCGCAGCGAAGCGAGAGGCGCGCATTGGGTGCGCCCAGATTTGATCGCGGAAATCGCCTTTGCCGAATTTACCGCCGACAATGTGGTTCGCCACGCCAGTTTCCTGGGCCTGCGCGAAGATAAGGAGGCGCAGGACGTCCGACGCGAGAAAGCCATGCCCGCACCCACAGCCGAAAGCGACGTCAGGATCAGCAACCCCGATCGCCTGATCTTTCCGGAAGCGAAGGTGACCAAAGGGGAACTTGCCGACTATTATGCCGCCATCGGCCCGGTCATGCTGCCCTGGATCGTCCATCGTCCAATCAGCCTGGTGCGCTGTCCGCAGGGCAGGGCGAAGAAATGCTTTTTCCAGAAACATGACAGCGGCAGCTTCGGTGAGCATGTGAAGCATGTGCCGATCCGGGAAAAAAGCGGCGCGAAGGAGGATTATCTCTATGTCGAGGATACGGATGGCCTGCTCGCTTGCGTCCAGATGGGCGCGATCGAATTTCACGGCTGGGGATCTCTGGTCGAGGATGTGGAGCGCCCCGACCGCCTGATTTTCGACCTCGATCCCGATGAAGGTCTTGATTTCGAGGACGTCAAAAAGGCGGCCCGCGACATTCGCAGGACATTGGAGGATATGGGTCTCGCCAGTTTTCCGATGCTGTCGGGCGGCAAGGGCATCCATGTGGTCGTGCCGCTGACGCCGGAGGCGGAATGGCCGCAGGTCAAGGATTTTGCCGAGCGCTTCGCCCGGGCGCTGGCCGGGTCGGAGCCGGATCGCTTCACTGCTACGATGAGCAAGGCCAAGCGCAAGGGGCGCATCTTCATCGACTGGCTGCGCAACCAGCGCGGCGCGACCGCCGTGCTGCCCTATGTGGTGCGCGCCAGGGAAAATGCGCCGGTCGCGGCGCCGGTGAGTTGGGACGAACTGGCCGACGTCGAAAGCGCTGGCGCCTTCACGGTGAAGGATGTCGCGGTGTTACTCGACCGGGCGGCGGCGCGATCACTGCGCGGCTGGGGCGAGGCGCGGCAGATATTGCCCGCCATTTGAAGGCCGATTTCGCCGCATGCATCTTTTCTGCGCTTCGGCTTTGTTGCATAGCGTGAGTCACCATGACGAAGCCGAACGAAGAAGCGTCCGCAATGGACGCCGCCGCCCCCGTTTCCACCGCGAAGACCGACATGGCTGCCGCCGCGCGCAAATCCGCGGGTAAGGCGGTGTGGATGGGGACCGCCGTTGGCATCGGCTCCGCCGCGATCGTGGCGGCGCTGCTCTACGCCAACAAAAAACGCGGTTGAACCGGTACATTACGCAAAAAAGAGGCGACATGGCCTTCGCTCCATGCCGCCTCATGTTGCGACCCGTTGTGGGTTTTGTCTCCCGCCTTCCGCGCGGGAAGCCGCCTCTTATCCTGCGCCACCACTCAAATAGCTGATCAACTCCGGCTTGCTGACGGTCGTGCTCTTGTCCGTATCGGCCGTGATGAAAGCGCCATCGGCCCATGCAGTCACTTCAGCCGGCGCCAGGGTCTTGCCGGTCGCCTTCATCTCCTGACCTTTCAGTGCAACCATCCAGCGCGAAAATTCGGCCCTGTCGAGCTGCCCGTCATGATTCTGGTCATAAGCGGGAAATTCGGTATCGACGATAGATGCCACCCCGTCGCCCGAGGGTGAGGCCGGCTGCGCGCTATTATCCTGCGGCGCCATCGGGGCGGGCTGCTGTGGAGCGGCCCCGGACTGCGCCAGCACGGGCGTTGCCGCAACAAAAGCTGCCGTCAAAAGAAAAGCGCGGATCATTCCATTCTCCAGAACATGGCTCCCGGCCTGTTCACCCCGGCACAATAGACAAGCATTTCAGTTGGTTCCTGAACATTTGTTCATCCCGCGCCATTCGCCCCCTGATTGGCTCGATTCGCCGCATGGGCATGCGAATAATGGGACGAAATGGCGGAAAAGCTGGACTGGCGCTGCCTCTTTCCGCCCGGATTTGCCCCAGAAACCTGGTGCTGTTAGGGGGCGCAGCGACTTTCATTCACTAGATTCAGGATTCGCCCGATGGTCCCCCGCTACGCCCGCCCGCAAATGACCGCCCTCTGGGAACCGGAGGCCCGGTTCAGGATCTGGTTCGAGATCGAGGCGCATGCGACCGAAAAGCTGGGCGAGCTGGGCGTGGTGCCGGAATCCGCCGCCAAAGCGCTGTGGGACTGGTGGGCGACCAATCCGTCGATCGACGTGCCCGCCATCGACGCGATCGAAGCCGTCACCAAGCATGACGTCATCGCCTTCCTGACCTGGGTGGCCGAACAGGTGGGCGACGAAGCCCGTTTCATGCATCAGGGCATGACCAGCTCCGACGTTCTGGATACCTGCCTTGCCGTGCAGTTGAGTCGCGCAGCCGACATATTGATCGAAGATCTCGACAAGCTGCTCGACGTCATCAAGCGTCGCGCCTATGAACATAAGCTGACGCCCACCATCGGCCGCAGCCATGGCATCCATGCCGAGCCGGTGACTTTCGGGCTCAAAATGGCGGAAGCCTATGCCGAGTTCAGCCGCTGCCGCGCGCGTCTGGTGGCGGCGCGCGAGGAAGTCGCAACCTGCGCCATTTCCGGCGCTGTCGGCACCTTCGCCAATATCGATCCGCGGGTTGAGGAGCATGTTGCGGAGAAGCTGGGCCTCGCCATCGAGCCGGTCTCCACGCAGGTCATACCGCGCGATCGCCACGCCATGTTCTTCGCGACGCTGGGCGTCATTGCCTCGTCGATCGAGCGTCTGGCCGTCGAGGTTCGCCACCTCCAGCGCACCGAGGTTCTGGAAGCCGAGGAATATTTCTCGCCCGGCCAGAAGGGCAGTTCCGCCATGCCGCACAAGCGCAACCCGGTGCTGACCGAAAACCTCACCGGCCTCGCCCGCATGGTACGCAGCTATGCGCTGCCGGCGATGGAGAATGTGGCGCTCTGGCATGAGCGCGACATCTCGCACTCGTCGGTCGAGCGCTATATCGGTCCCGACGCCACCATCACGCTCGACTTCGCGTTGGGCCGTCTGACCGGCGTGATCGACAAGCTGCTCGTCTACCCCGAGCGGATGATGAAGAATCTCGACAAGATGGGTGGTCTTGTCCATTCGCAGCGGGTGCTGCTGGCGCTGACGCAGGCGGGGGTGAGCCGCGAGGACAGCTATCGCTATGTTCAGCGCAACGCGATGAAGGTCTGGGAATCCGACGGCCAGCTGTCGCTGATGGAATTGCTGAAGGCTGATCCGGACGTCGCCGCCGCGCTGACCGCCGATCAGATCGAGGAGAAGTTCAACCTCGATTATCACTTCCGTCAGGTGGATACGATTTTCCGCCGGGTGTTCGGCGAAGCCTGAACAGTTTGACACGGGCGACAGGATAAGGGCGCAGAAATGCGCCCTTTCCGTTGTTTTTCCTGCAAACTCAAAAAATCTGCATTTGTCCATCAGGGGCGGCGGCGCCCTTACTGCGGGGCGGCGTCCGACTGGCGGTGGATCAGTTCATAGTCGAGCAGCAGATGGGCGGGCTTTTCCGCCGCCTTGCCCTTGCGGGTCTTGATCTGGCGGACCAGCAGTTCCACGGCGGCGCGCGACATGGCGCTGATCGGCTGGCGGATCGTCGTCAGTTCCGGCCAGATGGTGGTCGCGAGCGACGTATCGTCAAAACCGCAGACGGTAAGGTCCCGCGGCACGTCAAGCCCGCCGCGATGCGCGATCGCCACCGTTGCCGCCGCCATGTCGTCATTGCTGGCGAAGATCGCCGTTGGCGGCTGGGGCAAGGCCAGAATCTTCTCCGCCGCTTCCAGCCCTGAGCGATAGGTGAAATAGCCCTGCGCCACCCATGCGTCGTCGGCCGCGATCCCCGCTTCGGCCAGCGCGTCGCGATAGCCTTCCAGCCGCCGTTCGCTGGCGCTCAGATTGGGGTGGCCCTTGATGAAACCGATGCGTCGGTGTCCCAGCGCGATCAGATGGCGGGTCATGGCGAGCGCGGCGGCATGGTCGTCGATTCTGACCGCCGACATGTCGTCCGGCGCTTCGCCGGTCGCGACGGCAACGGCGGTGATCCCGGCTGCGGCCAGCGCATCCTTCACGCCCTGATGGTCGCAGAGCGGCGGCGGCAGGATGACGCCGTTGATCCGGCCGCGCAGCAGATGATCGACCACCGTGTCGACGGCGGTTTCCTCATCCCATTTTTCCACGACCAGATCGACGCCGCTGCGGCTGGCCTGATCGAGACTGCCGACCAGAAATTCGCTGAGATAGTTGGCGGACGGGTTGCTGTAGAGCAGGCCGATCCGGATTTCCTCACCCCCCGCCAGACTGCGCGCGGCGGCGCTGGGCGAATAGTTGAGCGCGGCGATGGCCTGTTCGACCTTTTCCTTCGTTGCTGGACGGACGATCTGTTCGCCGTTGATGACGCGCGAAACGGTCATGGGGGAAACGCCCGCATATTGGGCGACGTCGTTGATGGTGGGGGCATTGCGTTGCCGCCGCGAACTTCTGGCCTCGGTCATGCTTTCAATGGTAGCGGGATCATGGGCCGATACTAAGCAAAATATTGCTTATGATTTCGCTTTGCCGCGGGCATGGCCGCCGGCGTCCAGCACCGTTTCCATCGCGACATAGGTGGAGGTGCTGGCGACATGCGGCAGGGAAGAGATTTTTTCGCCCAGCACGGCGCGGTAGCGGCGGATGTCGGCGGTCCTGACCTTCAGCAGATAGTCGAAGCTGCTGGCGATCATATGACATTCCTCCACTTCCGGGATGCGGCGGACGGCGGCGTTGAATTCATTGAGCGCCTTTTCCCGCGTGTCGGACAGCTTCACCTCGGCAAAGGCGACATGATCCATGCCCAGCTTCGCCGGATCGACGATGGCGCGAAACCCCCGGATCACGCCCAGTTCGATCAGTCGCCGCATCCGTTGCTGGCAGGGGGTCTTCGACAGGCCGACCGTCTGGGCCAGATCGGTGACCGTCATGCGGCCGTCGTCCACCAGCGCGGCGACGATCCTGCGGTCAAATTCATCCAGTTCGACTGCCGCTGGTTCATTTTTCATGACTTTTGCCTATCAAAGTCCGAAAAATAAGTCATCTGGATTGAGATACAGGTCATCTTAAGTCGGATTGCCTGCCTGTCTTTGCCTATCATCGCGGGATGACGACCTCCTCGCCCTTTGCCGCCTTCGCCCCCGCCATCCGCGTGCAGTCGCCGCTTCGCCGGGCCATTACCGCCGCCTGTCGCCGCGATGAGGCGGCGTGCATGGCACCCCTGCTGGACGAAGCCGCCCTGCCCGATGCCCTGACGGCGCCGGTGCGCGAGACGGCCCGCAGGCTGGTGACGGTGTTGCGCGCCAACGGCAAGGGCAGCGGGGTCGAGGCGCTGGTGCAGGAATATGCGCTCTCCAGCCAGGAAGGCGTGGCGTTGATGTGCCTTGCCGAAGCGCTGCTGCGCATTCCCGACGATGCCACCCGCGACGCGCTGATCCGGGACAAGATCGCCGATGGCGACTGGAGCGGGCATCTGGGCGGGGGCAAGTCGCTGTTCGTCAATGCCGCGACCTGGGGGCTGGTGGTGACCGGCAAGCTGGTCGGCAGCGTCGACGATCGCGGGCTGGGCGCGGCGCTGACGCGGCTGGTGGCGCGGGTCGGGGAGCCGGTGATCCGGCGCGGCGTCGATCTGGCGATGCGGCTGATGGGCGAGCAGTTCGTGACCGGCGAGACGATCGCGGAGGCCCTGAAGCGCGCAAAGGTGCAGGAGGCCAGGGGTTTCCACTATAGCTACGACATGCTGGGCGAGGCGGCGACGACCGCCGCCGACGCGGCGCGCTATCATGCCGATTATGAGCGCGCCATTCACGCCATCGGTCGGGCGTCGAACGGGCGCGGCATCTATGCCGGGCCGGGCATTTCGATCAAGCTGTCCGCCCTTCATCCCCGCTATGCCCGGTCGCAGGCCGACCGGGTGATGGGCGAGTTGCTGCCCCGCGTGCGGGAACTGGCGCTGCTGGCCAAATCCTACGACATCGGCCTCAACATCGACGCGGAGGAGGCCGACCGGCTGGAACTGTCGCTCGATCTGCTGGAGAGTCTGGCGCTTGATCCCGATCTGGGGGGGTGGAACGGGCTTGGCTTCGTGGTGCAGGGCTATGGCAAGCGCTGCCCCTTCGTCATCGACTGGATCATCGATCTGGCCGGGCGGGCCGGGCGGCGGATCATGGTGCGTCTGGTCAAGGGCGCCTATTGGGATGCGGAGATCAAGCGGGCGCAGGTCGACGGGCTGGCCGATTTCCCGGTCTATACCCGCAAGCTGCATACCGACGTCGCCTATATCGCCTGCGCGAAGAGGCTGCTGGCGGCGAAGGAGCGGGTGTTTCCCCAATTCGCGACCCATAATGCGCAGACTCTGGCGACCATCCATCATCTGGCCGGGCCGGATTTCATGGTCGGGGATTATGAGTTTCAATGCCTGCACGGCATGGGCGAGCCGCTTTACGAGCAGGTCGTGGGCCGGGGCAATCTCGATCGGCCATGCCGCATCTATGCGCCGGTCGGAACGCATGAGACGCTGCTGGCCTATCTGGTGCGGCGGCTGCTGGAAAATGGGGCGAACAGTTCCTTCGTCCATCGCATCGCCGACCCGGCCGTGCCGGTCGAGGAGATGATTGCCGATCCGGTCGAGCTGGTGCGGGCGATGCCGCAGCCGGGCGCCCGGCACCCCGACATTGCCCTGCCCGCGGGCCTTTATCCGGACCGGCGCAATTCGGATGGGCTGGACCTGAGCGATGAGACGGCGCTGGCGGCCCTGAGCCGGGCGCTGGAGGAAAGCGCCGCCATGGCGTGGAGGGCCGCGCCCGAGGGCGGCGAGGGGCAGGCGCGGCCGGTCCTTAATCCGGCGGATCGCCGGGACAGGGTCGGAACGGTGGTGGAGGCGTCGGTCGATCATGCCTGCGCCGCCGTCACCCGGGCGGCAGCCAGCGGCTGGGTGCAGGTGCCCGTGGCGGAGCGGGCCGCCATGTTGGAGCGGGCGGCCGACGCCATGCAGGCGCGCATGCCGGTCCTGCTGGGGCTGATCGTGCGGGAGGCGGGCAAGTCGCTGCCCAATGCCATAGCCGAAGTGCGCGAGGCGATCGACTTCCTGCGTTATTATGCGGCGCAGGCGCGATCGACCTTTGGCCCGGCGCAACAGGCTCTGGGAC
>NZ_JBHIWJ010000133.1:0-9516 GCF_041987595.1 Sphingobium sp.
GCGCCTTCCCACGGATCGCTTTCCAGCTGCTTCATGCCAAGGCTGATGCGCTGGGTGTCGCGGTTGATGCGGATGATCTGAACGCGGACGGTGTCGCCGATGTTGATCATCTCGTTGGGATGGTTGATGCGCTTGTAGCTGAGGTCGGTGACGTGCAGCAGGCCGTCGATGCCGCCCAGGTCAACGAACGCACCATAATCGGTGATGTTCTTGACGACGCCTTCGATGATCTGACCTTCGGCCAGCGTCTGGATGAGGCCCGAGCGCTGTTCGGCGCGGGTTTCTTCCAGGATGGCGCGGCGCGACACGACGATGTTGCCGCGGCGGCGATCCATCTTGAGGATCTGGAAGGGCTGCGGAATGTCCATCAGCGGGGTGACGTCGCGCACGGGGCGAATATCGACCTGCGAACCGGGGAGGAACGCCACGGCGCCGTCGAGGTCGACGGTGAAGCCGCCCTTGACGCGGCCGAAGATGACGCCTTCGACGCGGGCATTTTCGGTGAACTCGGATTCCAGCTTGTCCCAGGCGGCTTCGCGGCGAGCGCGGTCGCGCGACAGCATCGCTTCGCCATGGGCGTTTTCGACGCGATCGACATAGACTTCGACTTCGTCGCCGACCTTCAGGTCAGCCTTCTGGCCCGGCGCGGCGAATTCACGCAGCGGCACGCGGCCTTCCGACTTCAGGCCGACGTCGATCAGCGCCATGTCGTTTTCGATGCCGGTAACGGTGCCCTTGACGACGCGGCCTTCGAAGCCGCCGTCCTCGCCACCGAGAGAATCATTGAGAAGCGCGGCGAAATCGTCGCGCGAGGGGAATGCCGTAGAGGCCATTGTAGTTTCCTTCACTCGTCATTGCTGGCCTACCGGTTGTGTCCGGTGGTCTTTCAGGCCAAACCGTCCGCACACCCGTATAGCGTGCGGACATCCGTTCGGCCCTGACGAGTCGACGCCCTGTGGATAAGCGAAAAGGGCGCCTGGGAACCCCGGCGCCCGGCATCGCGTCAGGCTTTCCGCCGACGTTCCAACTGGGCGTCCACCAGTGCAATGGCCTGCTGGACGGCGGCGTCTATAGTCAAATTGGAGGTGTCGAGCAAGTCCGCGCCATCGGCCACGCGCAGCGGCGCGTGGTCGCGGCTCATGTCGCGAGTGTCGCGGGCCTGAATGTCCGCGATCAGACTGTCCATGTCGGGATGGCCGCCATGCTCGAGTGCATCCTGATAGCGGCGCTGGGCGCGGACGTGGACGCTGGCCGTCACGAAGATCTTGGCGTCGGCGTCGGGCGCGATGACAGTGGCGATGTCGCGGCCGTCAAGAATGGCGCCGCCCGGCCGGGTCGCGAAATCGCGTTGGCGCTTGACCAGCGCCTGGCGGACGCTTGGGTGGATTGAGACGCGCGAGGCGAGCGATCCGACCGCCTCGCTGCGCAGCGCCGGGTCGGCCAGCACGCCGTCGTTGAAGGTGCAGGCGGCCAGCGCATCGGCCTCATGGTCAGGATCGCCGCCGGTCTTGAGCACGGCAAGTCCGACCGCCCGATAGAGCAGGCCAGTGTCGAGCACGGGCAGGCGATAGTGACGGCCGAGCGCCTTGGCGATCGTGCCCTTGCCAGAGGCGGCGGGGCCGTCGACGGCGATGATCATGATGCTTTGCCTTTCCGCAGCGCCTTGGCGAGGCCGACGAGCGCGATGAACGCCCACACGATTTCGAGCGCCATCGATGCAACATTGAAATGAATCGTCAGCGAATAGATCAGCAGCAGCGCGCCGATCAGGTTCAGCAGATTGAAGAGCGTGAAATTCAGCAGCTTCGCCATGTTGCTATAGGCATAGGCGATGACCATCAGGCCGCTGCCGATGAGGCCCATGATTTCAGCGGAGTCGAACGTCATGCCAGCGCGCCGAGCGATTTCAGGAGGCCTGTGAAGCCGGGGAAGCTGGTCGCTACCGGGCGCATGTCGTCAATGGTGACTCCGTTTTTCGACACGAGGCCGGCGACGGCGAAGCTCATGGCGATGCGATGGTCGAGCTTTGTGGCGATCGGGCCGCCGCCCGGCAGTAGCGCGCCGCCGGTTCCTTCGATGACGATGCCGTCCTCCAGTTCCTCGACGGTGACGCCGATTGCGCGGAGGCCCGTCGCCATCGTGGCGATGCGGTCCGATTCCTTGACGCGCAGTTCCTCAAGGCCGCGGAAGGTGCTGCGCCCCTCGGCAAGGGCGGCGGCGATGAAGGCGACGGGATATTCGTCGATCATTGAGGGCGCACGGGCCGGGTCGGGCTCGACACCCTTCAATGCCGACGCGGTGATGACAAGATCGCCCACCGGCTCACCGCCGACTTCGCGCGGATTTTCGATCACGATATTGCCGCCCATTTCGCGCAGCAGATCGACAAGGCCGGCGCGGGTGGTGTTCAGGCCGACATTGGCGATGGTGACCTTCGATCCCGCCACCAGCAGCGCCGCGACCATCGGGAAGGCGGCGGAGGAGGGGTCGCCGGGCACGATGATCGACTGCGGGCGCAGTTCTGCTTCGCCCTTCAAGGTAATGATACGGGTTCCGTCGGTTTCAACCTCTACGTCAAGTTCGGCGCCGAAGCCCCGGAGCATCCGTTCGCTATGGTCACGGGTCGGGATCGGCTCGACGACGCGAGTAATGCCGGGGGTGTTGAGACCGGCGAGCAGGATCGCCGACTTCACCTGCGCCGAGGCGACGGGGAGGCGATAGTCGAGCGGCACGGCTGGGCAGGCGCCCCGCATGGTGAGCGGCAAGCGGTCTCCCGGGCTGGTGGTGAAGCTGGCGCCCATGCGTGTGAGCGGTTCGGTCACGCGGGCCATGGGACGCTGGCTGAGCGAGGCGTCGCCGACGAAGGTCGCGGTGATGCCGTGGCTGGCGACCAGACCCATAAGAAGGCGGGTCGAAGTGCCGCTATTGCCCATGTCGAGCGCGCTCTCGGGCTGGAGCAGGCCTCCCACGCCGACGCCGTGAATGTGCCAGATGCCGTCCTCTTGCCTCCGGATATCCGCGCCCATCGCGCGCATTGCGGCGGCCGTGGAGAGAACATCCTCTCCCTCCAGCAGTCCCTCGACCCGGCTTTCGCCCACCGCCAGCGCGGAGAGCATAAGCGAGCGGTGCGAAATGCTCTTGTCCCCCGGCACGGCGATGGAGCCGGAAAGCGCCGGAGCTGCGGTGAAGGTCATCGGGCTGGGCTGGTCGGAAGAAGCGATCACGGGGAAATCCGTTTGTTGGGGCTTGAAAAAATGCGCCCGGCTTTTGACAGGGCGGTTTCGCTATGGCAAGGCGCCGTCTCTTCGCGGGCGACCCGGTCGTGCCGCGTAATATCTGTTTTGAGCACTCGCAAGAGAAGGAAAAGGCCGGACATGGTCAAGGCTGAATGGGGCACGAAGCGTACCTGCCCGAAATGCGCCACGCGCTTCTATGACCTGGGCAAGGATGACCCGGTCACCTGCATCAACTGCGGCACGGCCTGGGAACCGGAACCGGTGCTGAAGTCGAAGCAGCCGCTGCCCTATGAGGAAGCGCCCAAGAAGGTCATCGAAACCGCCGACGGGGAGATCGAGACGGCCGATGACGATCTGGACCTGGATCTGGACGTGGATGATGACGGCGATTCGCCGGATAATGACGTCGATCTGGGCGGTGACGACGACCTCGGCGTCGATGCCGGCGGCGATGACGGCGACGATGACAATTAATTGAATTTTGTGCTTGCCAAGGAGTTCGCCGCCACCTAATGGCAGCGACCTCCGAGGCGCCGCCCCAACGGCGCCGACACTGGAAACGGGGCCTTAGCTCAGCTGGGAGAGCGCCTGCATGGCATGCAGGAGGTCAGCGGTTCGATCCCGCTAGGCTCCACCAGTTTTTCGGAAAAAAATGTCCGGAGGGACATTTTCCCGAAAAACTCCCGAGCGTCAGCGAGGGGTGTCGTGAGGTTGCAAGTGACCTTGCATTATAAATCAGGCCGACGGCTTTATGCCGGACATGGTCCAGTCCATTGGGATGCGGTATAAACATGCCGCGCAACGATGGGGCCTTAGCTCAGCTGGGAGAGCGCCTGCATGGCATGCAGGAGGTCAGCGGTTCGATCCCGCTAGGCTCCACCAGTTTTTCGATAAAAAACGAAAATGTCCGATGGGCATTTTTCTCGAAGAACGCCCGACAGCAAGAGCGGGTTTGCCGGCAGTAATGATGTCTATTTCGCCTTGATCGGTCTGGATCGGGGCTTGATGCGTTTCTGCATTAATTGCCTGACACTTTATTGTCTTCGAGACCGACCGCCTTCAGTCCGTCCCACCTGGTTATCCCGGCCAAAGTTGGGATTTGGGATGCGCACAGCGATCGAAATGCCATCCTTCCAGGCTCGACGAATGCGGAGATCGGTCACGCGGGCTGTACGAAGCTGTCCATCACGCGCTTGCGGCCCGCTGTTTCGAAGTCGATCTCAAGCTTGTTGCCTTCAATCTCTGCGACCGTGCCGTAGCCGAATTTCTGGTGAAAGACGCGCAGACCGACGCTCATGTCGTCCCGCCCCTTATTCCCCAGCGACACAGCCGCGGCGCGAGCCTCCACGATTCGGACGGGTTCTTTCACGAACTGGCCGCTTTGCTGGGCACGTTGCCAGCCGGGGCCTCTGCCTGATCCGCGCTGGACATTGGCGAAGGGGTCGGCGCGCTCCGACCAGTTGGCGCGCCAGAGCGAGGCGCCGCCCGACATGCTGCTTTCCTCCTCCACATGTTCGGGCGGCAATTCGCCCACGAAGCGCGAAGGGATGGAACTGGTCCACTGGCCGTAGATGCGGCGGTTGGCGGCGTGGAGGATGAGACAGCGCTTCCTTGCGCGGGTGATCGCGACATAGGCGAGGCGGCGTTCTTCCTCCAGCGAGTTGAGGCCGCCTTCGTCGAGGGCGCGCTGAGAGGGAAAAATGCCTTCCTCCCAGCCCGCGAGGAAGACGGTGTCAAACTCCAGGCCCTTTGCGGCGTGGATGGTCATGATCGTGACCTTCCGCTCGTCCGCCTGTGCTTCATTGTCCATGACGAGCGACACATGCTCAAGGAAGGAGCCCAGCGTCTCATATTCTTCCATGGCGCGGGCGAGTTCGTTGAGGTTTTCGAGGCGTCCTGCGCTTTCGGCGGTGCGCTCGGCCTGAAGCATGGCGGTATAGCCGCTCTCGTCCAGTATCTGCCGGGCGAGTTCCGCATGGGGAAGCTGCGCGGCGCGGTCCCGCCAGCGGGCGAGGTCGCCGATGAAGGCGCCCAATGAGCGACGGGCCTGCGGCGTCATCTCGTCCGTGTCGAGGATGCGCGCTGCGGCGAGCGCGAGGGGAATGCCCTCGGCGCGGGCGAGGCGGTGCAGTTTCTCGACCGCCTTGTCGCCAAGCCCGCGCTTGGGGACGTTGACGATCCGCTCGAAGGCGAGGTCGTCGGCGGGCTGGTTGACGAGGCGCAGATAGGCCAGTGCATCGCGGATTTCGGCACGCTCGTAGAAGCGGAAGCCGCCGACGATGCGATAGGGCAGGCCGATCTGGATGAAGCGGTCTTCGAATTCGCGGGTCTGGTGCTGGGCGCGGACGAGGATGGCGACTTCGTCCAGCGACTGGCCGCTCCGTTCGATCGATTCGATTTCGTCGCCGACGCGGCGGGCTTCCTCCGGGCCGTCCCAGACGCCGATGATGCGCACCTTCTCGCCCACGTCGATGTCGGTCCAGAGCGTCTTGCCCAGGCGATTGCCATTTTCCGCGATCACGCCCGACGCCGCGCCGAGAATGTGCGGGGTCGAGCGGTAATTTTGTTCGAGGCGGACGATCTTCGCGCCCGGAAAATCCTTTTCGAACCGCAGGATATTGGCGACTTCTGCGCCGCGCCATGAATAGATCGACTGGTCGTCGTCGCCCACGCAGCAGATATTCTTGCGGGTCTGGGCGAGCAGGCGGAGCCAGAGATATTGGCTGGAGTTGGTGTCCTGATATTCGTCCACCATGATGTAGCGGAAGCGCTGCTGATAGCTTTCCAATACGTCGCGGTGGCGTTTCAATATCGTCAGAACATGCAGAAGCAGGTCGCCGAAATCGCAGGCGTTTACGTCGCGCAGACGGGCCTGATAGGCAGCATAGAGTTTCTGCCCCTTGCCGTTCGCATAGCCTTCACTTTCGCCCGCGCCGATTTCCTCCGGCGTCAGGCCCTTATTCTTCCACTGGTCGATAAGGCCGCCCAACTGGCGGGCGGGCCAGCGCTTCTCGTCAATCCCTTCGGCCTGGATGAGCTGCTTCATCAGGCGGAGCTGGTCGTCCGTGTCGAGGATGGTGAAATTGGATTGCAGCCCGACCAGTTCGGCGTGGCGGCGCAGCATTTTGGCGGCGATGGCGTGAAAGGTGCCGAGCCACGGCATGCCCTCCACCGCCGGGCCGATCATGCGGCCAACGCGCTCGCGCATTTCCCGCGCGGCCTTATTGGTGAAGGTGACGGCGAGGATTTCCGAAGGATAGGCCCGGCGGGTCGCGATCAGATGCGCAAGACGGGCGGTGAGGGCGGCGGTCTTGCCGGTGCCCGCGCCCGCGAGAACCAGCACCGGGCCCTCCGTCGTCAGCACGGCTTCGCGTTGAGGCTCGTTCAGGCCCTGAAGATAGGCGGGATCGTCGGGCGAGGGAGCGGGCAGGGTCATGGGCCATCAACTAGGGTGCGCGGGTTGCAGGGGCAAGGGCAAGCAGCCTTGCGGCGTCGCGCAATTTATGAGAACAAAAGGAGAATCATGCAAGGAGAAAGCTCATGGTTACGGGACGATGCCAATGTGGGGCCATCCACTATGAGGCGCAGGGCGAACCGGTTTACAGCGCGCTTTGTCACTGTTCCGATTGCCGGAAAAGCGCGGGTGCGCCCATGGTGGGCTGGGCATTGTTTCCCGATGGACAGGTGACGATCAGCGGGGTGCCGGCGCAGTATCGGTCGTCGGACAATGTGGTTCGGGAATTTTGCGGGACCTGTGGGACGGGGCTGTTCTATCGCAATGGCGCCACATTTCCCGGCATGGTGGATATCCAGACGGCGACGCTGGACGATCAGTCGGCCTTTCCGCCGGGCATTCATGTGCAATATGCGGAGGCAGCGCCCTGGATGGACAAGGCGCATGAACTGCCGAAATTCGATCGGTATCCGCAGGCTTAAGGCGCGCTGAACGGATCATCTGGCGGCACCTGGGCCACGGTTCATCGCCGTGCCCGGAACGCGGGCGTCACGACTCCGGTTTTCTCCCCAGCCCAAGCGGCAGAACGGGTGAAGAACAAGGAAAGGAGATCCCGATGAAATCGATCCTATTGGCGGGTGCGGCCCTGCTCGCATTTGGCGGCGGCGTTACTGGCCTTGCAGCGGCGCAGGACATGCCTGCCTCGGCTCAGCCGCCTGCAACTGACGCGCCGCCGCCGCCTGCCGATCAGGGCGCAACGGCGGCAACGCCTGCTATGCCTGCCGATCCGGGAACGCCGGGGCTGGGAGCGACTTCGGCGACGCCTGCAACCCCGGCAACCCCGCCTTCGGGTGCCGACCCCAATGCTGGGCAGCCGACGGGCGCGGTGCCCCCTGACGCGGGTATGAACCCGGCTCCGCCCAATATGCCGAGGGACGCTGCTGCTCCGGTTGGAAGTTCCAACAATCCGGTCACCGTGGGTGGCAACATGACGCCCCCGCCGGCTGAGCGGAAAGACTATCCGTTATGCAGCAGCACTGTGCAGGATAGCTGCATCAATCGAGGCGAGGCTTCCAAATCTATGCGCAGGCGTCGTTAGGGCGTGCATCGGGGCCGGGCAAGGCAGCGATGAGTGCTGCCAGTCCGGCCCGATCGCGTGCCGCATCGGCCAGGCTATGCTGGTCGAGAACGGTCATGAAGGCGGCGGTGGCCGCCTTCAATATGCCTGACAGGCCGCATGCCGGACGAATGGCACAGGTGGCGCAGTCCGCCATGTTCATGTCCGGTTCGGTATGACGGATGACGTCGCCAATCTTTATCGTCTCCGGCGCGCGGGCGAGGGTAAAGCCGCCGCCGCGCCCTCGCTGCGTTTCCACGAAGCCGCCCTGACCGAGATGATGGACCACCTTCATCAGATGGTTGCGCGAAAGGCCATAAGTGTCGGCGATCTCAGGAATGGTCGCGCGGCCCGCCAGCGTCACTGTCAGATGAATAAGGACGCGCAGGGCATAATCGGTGTGGCGGGTGAGTTGCATGGGAAGTCCTGCTACCCGAGGGGAGGCTCACTTACAAACATTCATCCTATTTACATCTTAAAAGATGCAATGTAAATGCACCTTTATCGAGTCTTTTGATAAAGGTGCCTTCCATGACCCTGCTGAACGCCGACACCATCGCTATCATCAAGGCTACCGCGCCCGCGTTGCGCAAGCATGGCGTGGAGATCACGACTGCCATGTATGCCCGGCTGTTTCAGGACGCTTCGATCAAGGACATGTTCGATCAGGCGGCGCAAGAAAACGGTGAGCAGCCCAAGCGGCTGGCGGCTGCGATCCTGGGCTACGCGGAAAATATCGACAGGTTGCAGGCGCTGGACGGCGCAGTTGCGCGTATGGTGCAGCGGCACGTCGAAACCGGCGTGAAGGCGGAGCATTATCCCAAGGTCGCCGAAGCGCTGCTGCCCGCGATCCGGGATGTGCTGGGCGCTGAAGTCGCGACCGATGCGGTGCTGGAGGCCTGGGGTCAGGCCTATTGGTTCCTCGCCAATATTCTCATCGGCAAGGAAGCGCAGGCCTATGAGGATGCAGAGGCCGCTTAAGCCTCTGCACGCAACAGGGTGAGGCGGGCTTTGCCGACGTCGCGGGATGCTTCGACGGTGAAGCCCTTCACCTCCACATCCTCCCGACGGTCGGTTTCGATGCTGACCCAGGTGGCGGGCGCGGTCCAGCCGAGGCGGCCGAGCTTGTCGAGAGCGACCATGCCCGCGCCGGTGTTGTAGGGCGGGTCCATGAAGATCAGGTCCAGCGGCCTGCTGGCCGGGCCGAGGGACAGGACGCTGCTCGGACGGATGTCCGGGCGCACGCCCAGCCTGTCGCCATTAGCCCGAATCGCGTCGAGAGCGGCGCGATCCTGTTCCACAAAGACGCAGCTTGCCGCGCCCCGCGACAGCGCCTCGAACCCCAGTGCGCCCGACCCGGCGAAGAAGTCGCCCACGGCCAGTCCTTCGAAGGAGCCGATGCGGCTCAACAGCATGGAGAACAGCGTTTCGCGGGTGCGATCCGCCGTGGGGCGCGTGGCATCGCCCCTGGGAGCGACCAGCGGGCGCCCGCGCCATTGGCCCGCGATGATCCTCATTTGGAAACCTTCAGGCTCTTGCGGAACAGGATGAGATCGTGCTGGCGCACTTCCTCGATCGCGCCGGAAGCCAGTTCGCCGAGGTGAAAGGGGCCATAGCTGGTCCGGATCAGACGGTTCACCTGAAGGCCGAGATGTTCGAGAATGCGGCGGACCTCACGGTTCTTGCCTTCGGTCAGGGTCATTTCGATC
>NZ_JBHIWJ010000134.1:0-9028 GCF_041987595.1 Sphingobium sp.
TGTCCGAACTCGCGCTCGAGACCTTCTTCCCCGCCGATGCCCACACCATGCAGGTGCTGCGTTCGCTGGCGGGTTGATGATGGAAGGGGGACGGCAGGGGGCTCGCGAGACCTGTGAAGCGAACCACCCTGCCGGAAGTGAAGATGACTGTGCGCGTAACGTAGCACGCAGCATGCCACACCGTGAAAACCAAGCTTTTGCATAAGCCTGAATGGTTAACGAGCTGTTGCAGCGGCGACCGGGTGTAAAATTTGCCGACATGGCTGTGACTGGCCATAAATACGGGTGGCGGGATCAGCGGGACATTTTGGGCCTCTGCGGGACAAACCCTCGGGAAATCGGGCGTTTTGAGGCCCTATGAGGCCACTGGAGGCCCGCCAGCCCACAAACGCCATTCTGGCCAAAAATAGGTCCCTCACCTACCCCTGGACGCCCGGAAACCCGCAGAAATGCGTGGGCTGGTCCTCAGAGAGTCCGGATGACAGGGGGTGCTCGTCCGAATGCGGTAACCCATTGTTAATAAAGCGTTACCGACTGACATAGCGCGATAATCATTCGGACGCATTCGGACGCAATATCGCTCTGAAACCGCCCCGTGCATCCCATCCCGGAGCGCCCATCGTGGCCTTGCCGGAGCGCACCTGGATAGCCTGCTGATCGGACCGCCGCGAGGCCCATATCCCGCATCGCCAGAGCCGCCGTAACCACCCTTCAGGGGCAGGTCAAAGCGGCCATGTGGAGGCTGAAAATGCCTGCGGCGAAGGTTATAGGAATTTGTGAAGTGTGGTTCCACAGGCCCTAGTCCAGTTCCACACCGGTCGGTGCCGTTGCAGGGGCGTTGCCGCGGCCTTGCATGGACGTGGCAAGGCGGTTGAACAGGGCCTGCACCTCAATCTTGAACTGAGGCAGTGTCATCCCTTCTGCGACAGCTCGATCGACGATGGTGTTGACGCCGTTCCGCAGTTCTAAAGGTGCTGCCAGGGCTTTCGACAACGCGTCATGCCAAGGATCTGGGCCGTTCATTGCCTATACTCTTTTGCTGGTGTATGCAGGTGGCTCAGTGCGTGCGACACGGTGCATCTCCCTGCCGTAGCACTGGCGAAAGCCAGGAGCGCCATGTGAGGGAAACGGGAGTCCTCACCACGCACTGAACCACTCCACGATAGCGGCGAAACGGCGGACAAGGGCGGCGACCTCGTTTGCGCCAACCCGATGCATGCTGAGCACATAGAGCTCGTCGCCTTGTTCGGTCGCCTTGACTGTGGCTCGCCACCACTGGCCGTCCGATTCCCACAGCAGCCGAACCTTCCTGTCATCCTCGCGGAGCGCATGGGCAGGGTTCGAGATGATCTCTGGCAGCAGACGATAATCGGCGATCGTCAACTCGGCATGGCGGCGCTTCTGCTTTTCCAGGGTCTGCAGCGAGAAGCGCACGGTGCGCGCGGTCGCGCCGATGGCAGCTGCCTGGTCAGCCGTGAGCGCGGCGATCGGGAAAGGCTGATCGGGTAAGGCGGCAAACTGATCAAACGCCGGATCGGCGACGATCTCCCGGATGGTCTGCTGAGCAGCTTTCGCCAGGCCTGCCTGAGCCGCATCCTCGACCGATTCGAGCGCCTTGTCGGCGATCGCGCGCAGATGCGCGGTGCCGGGATTGTAGCTGAAGCCAGGATCTATGCCCTTGGGCACCATGATCGGGTCGGTCCTGCCGGCAGGATAGAAGCGCTCCCGCGCCGATGGCGGCAGATCTGTCGTGACCTTCCACCCGCGCCGTTTGAGCATCCCTTCCGAAACCTGTTCTGGCAGGCAATTGCAGCCCCAGCCATTTGGCGGGAAATGCTCCTGCCACCATGGGTGGTCGACCGGCAGGATGATGCCGTGCCAACTGAGGTGATCTTGCCGAGGGTGCTTGCGCGGATGGTCAGACCGGTAGCGCAGATAGGGGAAGAGCTCCTTCTGCGCCTGGAAGCGCCGCCAGCGGCCTGCTGCGATGCTCATGCGGATGTTGGTCCGGTATATCGTCCGCAGGCGGCGATCATTGACGATGATCGGCTGATCGGTGCCGGTGAGCGCTGGATCCGAGACCTCGCCCCACCAGCCAGCGCGCCTGAGCTCCGGCAGGATGTTCGCCTTCCAGGTCTCGAAGGTGCCACCATCACGAATGACCTTGTCGAGCGATTTCTGAACCGCAGCCAGCAGATCGAGCTTGGCGATCTTCGCCACGGTGAAGGCGCGAGAATGCTCCTCGTGCATCATCTCCGACCAGCGCACGGTCGGGCGCAGCTCCTGCCGCTCCTGCCAGACCCGGACGGTGTTTTCCGGGCTGAGATACATGGTCGGGCGAAGCTCAGGCATCGAACGGATCCCGGCTATCGGTCAGCTTCAACTGCGGTGCTGGCAGAGCGAGAAACCCGCGACCCTTTTTCGCGGTGGCCTTCGCCTTTTCCTTCGCTTTTCGCTGATCCTGCTCAATACCACCCAAGCTCTCCAACAAGCTCGCCAGGGCATAGGAGTCCGAGGTTTCGATCTCGATCCGGATGACAGTTTTCCCGCGCGGGCCGCTGGTCGTGTTGGAGCTGTATTTCTTGAGCAGCGTGGTCTCGGGATCCCAATGAATGAAGCTCATGATGCGGCTCCGAATTTCTCGACCTGGTTGCCCCAGGCTTCCCAGCCAGGGCGCTTCGTTCTGGCGAACAGGTCGATACGTGGGCGATCGCCGAAGAGGCGGACGATATCATCGGCGATGCGATCGGGCTTGCGGCTGTGCTCGCGGCGCGGCTCGACGACCAGTTGGCGCACACCAGCATCCAGGCGCGGCAAGCTGCCGGTCATGCCGAGCAAACAGATCTCCGGGTTGGCGCGGGTGTAATAGCCGGTGCCCATGGCATAGCCTTCGCCAGACGGGTTGAGCTTCGCCCAGGTGAACCCGACGGTGGCATATCGGAAGCCCCAGCGGCGCAGGGTTTCGAAGGCCTTGTCGAGCAGCGGGTCGATCGCCCACAGAAAGCAAGCGCAGTTGCGGCTGGCCAGCTCGCCGACGGGCAGCGCTGCGATCTCCTCCCAGGGCATCGTGTCGTAATGCTGGTTGGGATTGCGAGCCTCGCCCTTTTCCGACCAGTTGTCGAAGCCCCAGGGAGGATCGGCATAAATGATGTCGGAGCCGAATATCGGGAGATTGGCGAAGGGGCTGTCAGGCATGAGCCATCGCCCTCAATGCGGGGCTATCCTTGGGGGTGGCCCTTGCCGAGACCACCCCTTCGGCTACAGTCACAATGCGACTCACGACTGAAAGGAACGATGCATGCACCAGCAATTTTCTAAAAACGATTGTCATAATTGGATGCTCGAGCATGTTTTGGTGCATCTGTGGGCGGCGTTCATCAACAATGGGGGGGCGTCCAATAAGTCTCAGATCGACTATATTTCCCGCATAACTCGCGAGGATGTTGAGGCTGCGCGAGATCGGCTCAATGACCCAGTCACGCACGAGTTTGCGAGCCAAGTCATTGCGCTTCAGGAGGAATTTTGGGGTAGGGTTCGTCAAGCTGCCGGTGATTGATAAAGCTCTTCATCCTATCAGCCATTCCTTGGGCCGCGACAGGATCTGACCCGTTGGCCTGCGACAGATGTTTGAACGTGCTTTCATGGATCTTTTGCGCCACGATTTCAGCAATCCGAGCCTCTTGTTCTGACGTAAACGGGGTTTGCGCGGCCGCCGCCGACAATGTCGCGAAGGCGGTTGCCCTAGCCTCAGCTTGGGCATACTCCTCGGGGTTAATGAGGTGGCTATTGTGTGCATTGCTCATGGTATCGTCTCCCATCCGAGCCGCTCTCGTGCGGCAGCGCGCCAGTTTCTCAGAGCGACGGAGGCGCAGTCCGGGTGAGCTGCGTCACAGGTAGCGGAGATGCCAGCGAGCCGGATGCTGAAGCCGTCCTCGCGGTGCCTGGTCCACCCATCCTCCAGCTGCATCTGCACCGAATAGATCACGCTGATCGCGGGCAACTGGCGCAGCAGACCTTCGACCATGCCGAGCGCATAGGCGAGCGGAGGGAGCGTTGCGCGTGTCATTTCCGCGCCTTGGCTCTTGCCCGTGCGCGCCGCTTTGCCCTCTTACCAAGCGGCTCGGGCACGGTGAGGTGGACGATGTCGCGCCTTGCTCTCCGCCGCGATCGGTTCTCGTCGCCTATCTCCCACACGAACGGGGAAGCGGCCGGACCAAGAAGCGCCGCGCTGGCCAATAAAGTCATTGCAGCCATGAGAGAGGGGTTCGATCTCACGCTCCGCCCTCCCGGTTTTCTTCAGCCAGGCGCAGAGCGAAGGCCGCGCGCTCAATGCTCTCGCGCAGCGGCGCATCGTTCATCAGGGCGGTGGCCTCGGTATCGAGCAAATTGAGCAGCTCGGTGGACGTGGCGGCGGCAGCGATGCGGTCGAAGATCGTGCCTGTCATCGCTGCCGTGACGCGATCGTCCTCGGCGGCGATCAGCTCGTCGATCAGGGTGTTTTCAGGCGACTGCTCGACATAGTCGGGATCGCCTTCGGCCAGGCTCACGCTGCGGATGGTGTCCTGCCAGTCGTCGACGATCGGTTCGAAGATCTCGGGACCGAACAGCAGCTCGCCTGTGAACGGCTCGACCTGTGCCAGATCGACGTCGCCCGGATCGTAAGTGAAAGTGACGTGCGGCAGATAGCTGGGGAAATCCCAGCTCGCGCCAGCCTCGCGCATAGTGCGGTGCCGGTTGGCGATGTAGCCGTCCCAGAAATGCAGAACGACAGCGCCCTTGTCGCCGAGCCGATCGACGACGCGCGGGCCGCCCGGCATGACGCGCAGCGGCTCGCGGTAGAAGCCGAAATCGTCGCCCATGCCAAACCAGTTCACCGGCTTCTTCGAATAGGCCACGGTGACATGCATGTCGGCGGGATCGACCACCGTCCTGAAGCCCTGTTTCCTGGCCCATGCAACGAGCTTGTCGGCATTGAGCAGCTTGCGATGGACGTAGAGCGGGCGCGGATCGTCGGCCGCGAATTCTGTGACGGGCTGGAGCGGCTCGCGGCGGTTGTCTTCCAGCAGCTTCTGTTCGTCGACCATGTTCCCGGCTTCGGGAATAAGGTCTGGTTCGATCGGCGGCTTTGTCTGCTGGACGCGGACATAGCCGTCGCCATAGGTGTCCTGAAAGCTCTCCTCGTCGCGCTCCCAGCCCAGCGCCTTCAACAGGCCATCGGTCTCGGCGGCGAGCTTGGTGTCCGTTTCCGCCTCGACATCGCGCATCACGCGCGGAGAAGCGACTTCAGGGCCATAGTTGAAATCGGTCCACCAGCGCGCGGGGCCAGCGTTGAAGCTGTCGGACAGCAGATCCGCGTCCGACTTCACGACTTCCAGCTTCACGTCCGCATGCACCTCGGCCTGACTGCGCGAGGAGCCGTCCTGGGTGGTCATGGTCTGGCTGAGCACCACCTTCGCGATGCACTCGTCCATGTAGCGGCAGAGCTGCTCGTAATCGGCCACGCCGCTCTTTGCGACCTGCAGCAGCTCGATGACCATCCGCTCGGGGATCGCGATGCCGGTGTCGGTCTGGATGGCCTGCAGCGCGGCGAGCAGGTTGTTGACCTGGTCCTGCGGGGTGCCGGCAGGATATTTGCCGATCGCGGTCGGCGCGCCGAACTTGTCGAGGAAGTTGTTCCAGAAGCGCAAGCCGTTGCGCTTGAACAGCGTCGGCCAGTAGAGCCACTCGGCCAGGCCGCGCCCGTAGATCTCGTCGTCGTCGCTGGCGCCTGCGGTCGCCACCCAAAACTTGAGATCGGGCAGCAGCTCGCCATTCCAGTTGACGCGGGTTATGAGCCGCAGATTGCCAGCATCGTCATAGCGGAAGCGCCGGGCATGACGAACCTTCAGATCCTTGAACTGGAAGAGCCCGTCGCGGACCTCCCACAGGCATTCGGCGACCGAATAGCCGTAGAAAGTGGCAAACAGCATCTTGCGGGTAACGCGGTCCCAGCCCAGGCGGACGAGGTTGTCGTTGAGCTTCTCTGCCGCCTCGACCGAGCGAGGGTCGTTCTCATCGCCGGGCAGCACGTTCCAGTTGCGCGAGACCACAGCACCGATGCGCTGCTGCAGCGTCGACATGACCTGGTCGTCTTCAAGGATGACGTCGTAGACGCCCCAGTCGATCGCCATGCTGATGCGCGGGTCGCGCGGCTGCTGCAGGCCGGTGACAAACGGCCTGGTGATGTCCCGCCCGTCAGAGGTCGTGGCGATCGGGCGCATCAGGGCCTGCATCGTGCCCGTCGGCTCGGCGATGCGCCGGGCGATCACTCGGGTGCTGCTGCTGGAAAAGGGTCGAGGCCTGCGGGCCATGGTGTTACCTCACAAATCCGGCACGGGCACCGGCAGAGCCGAACCCGCGCGTCGAGACAGGCCCGGAGGCCAGATGGGTGCTGCGCTGGCCCGCCGAGTAAAATTCCATCGGGCCGATATCCTCGTCCGAAGCGGCGACGAAATGCATGAGCGCGATCGCGTCGTCGCCGTGGCGCTTGCCGCTGTCGCCATCGGCCTTGCTGACCTTGCCGCGATCCGGGATCATCGGGATGCCGCGCACGAGCTTGATCATGCGCAGATCGTCCATGACGCCCTCATCCCAGGGGATGAGCAGCATCTGATCCTCGATCGCCGATCGCAGCTTCGGCATGAAGGCGAGATAGGTCTTTTCCGATGTCTGGACGGCCTCGACGCGGTCAAAGCCCCAGCGCTGCTGCATGGCCTCGGCCAGGGCCGACCCGTTGCCGCGCGCGTCCATTTTGCCGCAGGCGAACATCGGCACGCGCGAGATGATCCAGTTGAGGATCAGCTCCTGGTCCTTGAACGGCACATTGCGCATCTCGAGCAGGAACCGCGCGACGCGGCGCATCCTGTCATCGCGCTGGCCGAACACGATCGGGGAGACGTCGCCGTTGCGGGCAAAGTCCTGGCCGAAATAGGTCGGCCTGGTCGGATCGAAGTCGTCCAGATAGGGCGCTACCTCGGTCTCCAGAAACTCGAGGATCCAGCTGGTTCGGTACTCCTCACTGTGACGCTCGAAGCCATCCGGGCACGCCAGGCGAATGACCGGCAGCTCGTGCGACATCGCCTGCTCGATCGTGGCGCGCGCCAGGTAGATACCGGATCCGCGCGAGGGGATGACGTCCAGCTCTTGCTCGGCAGCTGCGCCATAGCGCTTGCGGAGCGATGCTTCCCACGCCGCCTCGGCCTCGGGTGACCATTTCTGGCCCGTGCGCAGGCAGATGCGCTGATAGAGGCCCTGGCGCAGCGCGTCCTTCAAAGTCACGCGTTGCACCACGCCTTCGCGCTTGCCGCTGCGGATGTCCTCGATCAGCTCGTTATAGGGGTTGTCCGCGCCATTGTGGGTCGAGATGACCACCACCTTGCCGCCCCACATGGTGAGCGCCATGGCCGCGTCGAGCAGGTCGTTGAACTGGTCATGAAACGCGGCTTCATCGATCAGCACCTTGCCCTGCATGCCGCGCAGCGATCGCGGCTTGGACGACAGCGCGACGATCTTGTGACCTGACGGCAGATCGATGCGGAAAGCGTTGATGCCCTCATCCGATCCGTCGTTATGCAGGAATTCCTTCGGCTCGGTGGCCAGCTGGTCGAACGCCTGCAGGAAGTCCGCGCAATAGCCGATGAACTCGCGCGTCATGTCCTTGTTATAGGCGATGTAAAAGAAATCCTGCCCGCCCTGGGCTGGCGCAGCGGTCAGCACGGCGTCAGCCCCGAAAGCATAGGTAAGGCCCGTGCGGCGCGACTTTTCGCTGACGAACAGCTGATGCTGATCGCTGAGCTGGATCGCCTCGATCTGATAGGGCATCAGCAGCGACGGGAGATCGTCGATTGGTGCAAGGGAACCGACCTTCGCGCTCATGGCCTGCGGCCCTTCCAGCGCTGGCGAGTATTGCGCGCGCGGGGCGACGTCATCGGCTGCACCCAGGCAATCTCGCCCCTGGCGACGGACGCCAGCCATTCGCGAACGTCTGCCTGCCCGGACATGCCATCGAGCGCGACCAGGTCAAAGTGCAGCGGGATATGCGCGACGCGGCGGGGCCGGTAATGGTCCGACACCCGGATGATCCAGCAGCGCTCCTGGTTGTCGGCCAGGTGCACGTACTTGGTGCGAGAGCCCTTTGATGCGGCTGCTGCCCTGGTCGCGCGCGAGCATTTGATCGCCAGCACCCGGAAGCCGAACGGCTTGGCATCCTGCGCGATCGCGAACGCCAGCGACGCAATGTCGCCGGGTCCGTTCGCGCTCAGGCCAGCAACGATGCGGCGCGGCTCGGTCATCCCAGCCCCAGCGCTGCCTTGTAGGTGTCCAGGATCGCGGCCATTTCCTGCCGATCGTGCGGCTCCATCCTGCGGAGCTGCACGATCTGGCGCATGATCTTGGCGTCATAACCCTGGGATTTGGCCTCGTTGTAGGTGTCGCGGATATCGTCGGCGACGCCCTTGCGCTCTTCCTCGAGCCGTTCGATGCGCTCGATGAACAGGCGGAGCTGGTCGTCGGCTCTAATGGCTTCACTCACGGTCTTTCTCCCTTCAGGCTTTGAGGCCGAGCAGCTTGGTCTTCACGGCCAGGATGGTTTCTTCGGTCGCGCCACGGCTGCGCAGCTCGCCTTCGGCCTCCTTGGCCGCGCGCTGGTTCTGCTCGAGGCGGATGGCGCGCTCGCGCTCGGCGTCGACCTTGTCGGCGACGACCAGGTCCTTCAGCGCCTTGATGAGGCCCATGGCATCGCCCAGCTCGAGCTTCTCCTGGCCGCCCATGCGCGCGGCTATGATGGAGAGATTGGTGCGCGCCAGGTGCAGCAGCATCCGGTTGCGCGTCTCGTTCTCGTCACCGAACTCGCCGTCGACGGCCTCGGCCATGCCGCGCACGGCCTTCTCGCGCTCCACCACGCGGTGCCAGTCGCGGCGGCGCTTGGCCCAGCGGCCCATGGACGAGCGCGCGATCGTGTGGCCGTGGCTTGCTGCCAGCTCGACCAATG
>NZ_JBHIWJ010000135.1:0-8942 GCF_041987595.1 Sphingobium sp.
GCTTCACCGCCACCGCATCGGGCCATTCCGGCCGGTCGTCCTGCCCGATCAGCCAGCGCGCGATGAAGCCGCGCCGGTTGCTGCCCGGCGGGGCGGGAAACTGGATCTCGCCATCGGGATTGAAGAAGCGGCGGCCGTCATAATGATGGCTGACCGGCCCTTCATAATAGATGCGGTCGAGGAAGGGCGGAACGATGGTGATCGCCAGACAGAGCGCCACCACCAGAAACAGCAGCGCAACCCCCGCGTTTTTCGCGATTTTCCCGATGATGCGGCCCATGCCGTCTCCCGCAATGATGACGGGGATGGACATAGCGCGGATCAGTGCGGCGGCAAGGGCTTAGGCGGATTGCCATTTATCCGTGGGGCGGGTCCTTGATGGGTGGGTAGCGGAACGTCTGTTATTAGCCCGCTACCGCCGAAAACCAGACTTAAGGTACGATAGCTTTTGCTGTTTCGACAGCATAGTCGGCTTTGAGATTGTCAAAGCGCGAGTGCCAATTTCCAATACCATGCATGGCCTTTAGAGCCGTTTCTAATCGAACGGGAGCAACCACCGTCCGAAGTCGCAACATGGCATCCTCCGATGATGTGGCCTTGCGGGTATATGATCGATCACGCGCCTCGATATACATCTCCGTACCTTGGCTGACTTTGAACCAAGGTTGGGGAATGGTGCCCAAATTATTTTGATAATTGCCGATAATGCGCCAATCTCCGCGATGCAGCTTGGCGTCGAGAGTAAGGACTGCAAGTTGGATCGCGGCTCCATCCACGGTTGCAACCGCGATATCGTCGTTCACGACCTTGTCAAAGACAACGATGTAGAGTTCACCCTTCCAGTCACCCACGATCTGTCCAAGGCCGTTGCGCCCTTGATCAATCGGAATGAGAAAAACATCGCCCAGCTTCACACGTTGCGGCATTTAACAGTCCGATCCGATGGCGTTAGCTGAGATGTTCTGGCCCAAGCTTCCAACGTCCGCAATCGGGCAAGAAAATTCTGCGGCGGAATGGCAAAAATTGGTCGCTTCCGGACTCAGGCCCTACCGTCCGACGACGGCCGAGATCGCTGGTTCAGGATCATGCGTGCCCCCATGGTCACAGCCGCCCGAAGAAAATATCCTATTTCTCCAACAGGAGGCGATTAAGCCTGTCCTATTTCGCACGGACGGGCCTATCCCGCGTCGCTCTTTGAAACGTCTGCCAGATCGCACCCCTGCATACGCGCGCCCGGGCACGCGCGCGTACACTGTGAACTTCGGCTCAAACTGACCGCCTGCCGCCCCTGAACCGCGCCTATCCCTGATCCTGATAGGCCATCTGCAAAATCCCCCAATGTCTGCCGCGAACGTGGATGGAGGCGATGACCTGCTTCAGCAGGATCACCTCGCCCTCGGCGGTCAGACGGCGATAGGCCTTGATGCAGAAGGGATCGGTGATCCTGCACTGCTCCCGCGTGTCGGGGAAATCGAAGATCACCCCCTGCCGCGAATGTTCCATGTTCCAAAGGTCGTCGCCCGGCCGCTGCGGATGGGATCGTTCGGGCATGGCCACCGCGCCGAAACTGTTGCGGTCGGTGAAGGTCATGCCGAACAGCCCGGCAAAGCGCCGCGCCTTTTCCTGCCAGACCCGCGCCGCCGGGATCAGCACCGGCTGGACCGGATGGCTATATTGGGGCGGCTGCGTGCCGGGGATCGGCGCGTAAAATTCGCTGAACAGCCCGGCTTCGGTCAGGCTGCCTTCCGTCAGCGCCTGCTCGATCGCCCCGCTCACTGCCTGCGCGGCGTCGAGGCAGAAGTCGATATAGGGCGAATCCGGAATGTCGACGCCGCTTTCCGCGACCAGTTGCAGCAACTGGTTGGTGTCGTCGCTGGCGGTGGAAATCCGCCCCGACAGCCTTTGCAGCCCGCCCGCATTGTCGGTCGACGTACTGGCCAGCGCCAGCAGCCCGGTCCTGATCTCGCCCGCCGAACCGACCATCGACGCGATCCGCTGCGCCACCGCCTCGCTGTTGCTGGACAGATCGCCCATCAGCGACCCCAGCCGCTCGACCAGCTGTTCGATATTCTTGGTGTCCGACAGGGCGGTGCGCGCCGTTTCCGCGCCGTGGGTGATGCCCTCCAGCATCTTGCCCGCTTCGCCGGTCAGCGCGCCGATCGACTGTTCGATGGTCTGGGTGGCCGACGCGGTTTCCTGCGCCAGCTTCTTCACCTCCGCCGCCACCACGGCAAAGCCGCGCCCGGCGTCGCCCGCCCGCGCCGCCTCTATCGTGGCGTTGAGCGCCAGCAAATTGGTCTGGCTGGCGATGCCGCTGATGACGCTGGTGACATGGGCGACGGTCTTGAGGGCTTCGCGGAAGCCATCCAGCTGCGCATGAACGCTGCCCACCCGTTCGATCAGGTCGACGAAATTGGCGTTGGCGTCCGACAGCTGCCGGCCCGAATCATGGATGATGCCGCGCGCCGCGACCGCCTTTTCCCGCGCATCCTGCCCGGCAAGCGACACGCTCTCGCCGTCCCGCGACAATTGCGCCGCAGCGCCGCTGATCGCCTCGATCGTGCGGGCCTGATGGGTGACGCGGCCAGCCAGTTCGCTGATGTCCGCCTGCAAATCGAGCGTGCGGATGCCCAGGTCGCCAGACAATTTGGCCACCTTCATCACCGCCTGCTCGACGTTCCGGTTTCTCGCCTGATTTTCCACGAGGATCGGGCTATCGGACGATGGTAAAAGAAGCGTTATCGATGCGCCCGGCCGTTACAGGGATCCCATCAGCGCCAGCACCACGCCGCTCGCCACCAGCATCAGCCCCATGATCTCGCTGCGCGCCATCCGCTCGCCGAGGTAGAAATGGCCAAAGCCCAGGGTGAAGGCGACCTCGATCTGTCCGACGATCCGCACCAGCGCGACCGGTGCGGTGGCAAAACCGCTGAACCAGCAGGCCGATCCCAGCGAGGACAGCAGCCCGACCTGCCCCGAAACGCGCCAGCTCTGAAAGACCCTGACCATCTGCTCGCGCTCGCGCAGCAGCACATAGCCGCCCTGCATCACCGTCTGCGCGCTCACCGTCGCCACCAGCACGACCAGCGCGGCGAGGATCGGATCAGGACCGCCCACCTGCTGCGTCGCGCGCCGGATGCCGATCGCGGTCAGCGCGAAGAAAAAGCCCGACGCGATGCCGGTGAGCGCCGCGGGCTGGCTAAGAGCGCGGAGGAAGTCCAGCGGTCCCATCCGCCTGCCCCCGGTCGACAGCAGCATGACCCCCATGACGCCGCAGCCGATCCCGGCCCAGGCCAGCGGGTGCAGCCGCTCCCCCATCAACAGGAAGGACAGGATGGCGCCCTGCACCGCCTCGGTCTTGGAATAGGCTGTGCCGACGACGAAATTGCGATGGGCGAAGGCCATGATCAGCAGGTTGGTGGCGATGATCTGCGCCAGCCCCCCGGCCAGGCAAAACAGAAGGAACGACGGATCGGGCGAGGGGAGGGGGCCGGGGAAAAGCAGCCGATATCCGCCCAGCAGCAGGATCGTGAAGGGCAGCCCGTAAAGATAGCGCACCAGTCCGGCGGCGTTGAGCGACAGGCTATGGCTTACGCGCCGCTGCACCGCCGTTCGCCAGGCCTGCACCCCGCCCGCCATCAATGTCGCGGGCAACCAGATCGGAAAGCTCATATCGATACTCGTGCCAACAAAAAAACGCGCCGCTCGAAGTCCGGGCGGCGCGTCCAAAATCCACGAAGGAAGGGAAGCGCTCATGCGCCTTCGAGCAGATGCTCCTTCCTGATCTTCTCCTGCCACACCAGCGGGGCGAGGCGGTGGACATTCTGGCCTTCGCTGTCGACGGCGACGGTGACCGGCATGTCCTGCACCTCGAACTCGTAAATGGCTCCCATGCCGAGATCCTCGAAGCCGACCACCTTGGCCGCCTTGATCGCGCGGGCCACCAGATAGGCTGCCCCGCCGACCGCCATGAGGTAAGCGCTCTTATGCTTCGCGATGCTGTCGGTCGCCGCCGGACCGCGCTCGGCCTTGCCGACGCAGGCGGCGAGGCCCTGTTCCAGCATCATGTCCATGAACTTGTCCATGCGGGTCGCGGTCGTCGGACCGGCCGGGCCGACCACTTCGTCGCGCACCGGATCGACCGGGCCGACATAATAGATGACGCGGCCCTTGAAATCGACCGGCAGTTCCTCGCCAGCGGCCAGCATGTCGGCGATCCGCTTGTGCGCGGCGTCGCGGCCGGTCAGCATCTTGCCGTTCAGCAGCAGGCGGTCGCCATGCTTCCAGCTCTGCACGACTTCGGGCGTCAGCGTATCGAGATCGACGCGGATCGCTTCCTTGCTCGGCTTCCAGTCGACCTGCGGCCATTCGGAGAGCTTGGGCGCCTCCAGATAGGCCGGGCCGGAGCCGTCCAGCGTGAAATGCGCGTGACGCGTCGCCGCGCAATTGGGGATCATCGCCACCGGCTTGCCCGCCGCATGGCAGGGATAGTCGTAGATCTTGACGTCCAGCACGGTCGCGAGGCCGCCCAGACCCTGCGCGCCGATGCCGAGCGCATTGACCTTGTCGAAAATCTCGATGCGCAGCTTCTCAATCTCATTCTGCGGGCCGCGCGCCTTGAGTTCGCCCATGTCGATAGGCTCCATCAGCGATTCCTTGGCCAGCGCCACGGCCTTTTCCGCCGTGCCGCCAATGCCGATGCCCAGCATGCCCGGCGGGCACCAGCCGGCACCCATTTGCGGCACCATTTCCAGCACCCAGTCGACGATGGAATCGCTGGGGTTCATCATCTTGAACTTGGTCTTGTTCTCGGAGCCGCCGCCCTTGGCCGCGACGTCGACGGTCACCTTGTTGCCCGGCACCATCTCGACATTCAGCACGCAGGGCGTGTTGTCCTTGGTGTTGACGCGGCTGAAGGCGGGGTCCTTCAGGATCGAGGCGCGCAGGCGGTTTTCCGGGTTCAGATAAGCCTTGCGCACGCCCTCGTCGACGACCTCCTGCATCGAGCGGCTGTTGTCGTCCAGCCGGCACTCCATGCCCCATTTGATGAAGACGTTGACGATGCCGGTGTCCTGACAGATCGGGCGATGCCCTTCGGCGCACATGCGGCTGTTGGTCAGGATCTGGGCGATGGCGTCCTTGGCCGCCGGATTGGCTTCGGCGTCATAGGCTTTGCCCAGCGCGCGGATATAGTCCATCGGATGATAATAGCTGATGAACTGGAGCGCGTCGGCAACGCTCTCGATCAGATCGGCGGTCTTGATGACGGTCATCTACCCTGGTTCCCATATTTGCGGCCCGCCCTGCACGGCGGGTCCATGCAGGCGGGGCTATAGGCCTTTGGCGGCCCGAGTCCAGATGGCGTTCACCCATTGGCAAAGGGGAACATATGCCACACCGGCTCCTTTTCCCGCAGCACCCGTGCGAAGCTCTCCCGCGCCTCTACCCGCTCCATATAGGCGGAGAGCGCTGGAAAGCCGCGGCGCATCGGCTCAATCCTGTCCGCGTAAAAGAGCGAAGGGGCCGCCGCGCAGTCTGCCAGCGTGAACTCTTCTCCCGCCGCCCAGCGCCGCGCCCTCATCCGCTCCTCAAGCACCGCATAGGCTTTCTTCAGCGTCGCCCGCGCCTGATCGGCGCCGTAGGGATCGCGCGGCACCCCTTCGGGCCGAATCCGGTCGCCGACCAGCGCCTGTACCGGAGTCATTACATAATTGTCGAACAGCCGGTCCATCAGCCGCACCTCCAGCGCCGCCCCCTCATCCTGAGGGATCGGCCGGAACGGGCCGGGGCAATGCTGCCCCAGATATTCGATGATGATGCTGGCCTCCGCCACGGTGTTCCCCCGCGCCTCATCGCGCAGCAGTGGGAACTTGCCGAGCGGCCATAGCGTCAGCCATGCTTGGGCCGTGGCCGGATCGTCCAGCATCTTCGGCTCGAACATGATGGCATTTTCGTAAAGGGCGATCAGCACCTTCCAGCAATAGGATGAGAGCGGGTGATAATAGAGAATCATCGCGGGGCACCTCTCGGACGGTCGTACAGGCCCTGACGATGCGCGCGGGGCCGGATGACGGCACCTCAACCGCGCAGGCGGGGAGATGCAGCACCATATCTTGTCACTGATCCCTGTCCACGCTTGCGGACTGAATCGGCGAATCCCGCAATCGCTTGGCAAGCCAAATTTATTTTGCGCGCGCAATTGTCCTCTTGCGTTTTTTGGACGCTAGGGAATTCCATGCGTCGCTGCGACGCACCGTTGCGAACCATCGATGAAATGAGTCGGTGCAGCGGCGAACCGAGTCCCCGAACTGTCATTTACCCCCTTGCAAGCAAATGCGGCTGTGGCACTATCCCTTGTATCGGGTTAACGGGGGTTACCCAACAGATTGTGATCGCGCCAACCGGGCTGGTTCCTGGAGGGAGGGAGTTTTTGCCCTTGCGATCGGTTCTGCTGGCCCCATCTCCGTGTCTGACCGGGTCGAAAATGCTAAGTTCTTTCGGCTTGGCCGGCAACGGCTTGACCGAATCGAACGAAACAGGAACATTCGGGGGCTGGTATGGATTTTCGAGACAGCGAACAGGTGAGTGCAAGCGACGTGGCAACCGTGATTGACGAAGTGGTCGAAACCGTGACGGACAAGAAAGAGGCTCCGCAGCCCAAGGCTGATGCCGTTCCCGGCCCGGACCCGATTTCTTCGCCGCCCCTGACTTCGTCCAGCGTGCAGGAGCGCCGCTTCCATGTCGTGACCGACGCCAGCCGCGACGCGCTGCTGACCGAATTCGGCAAGGAAACGCTTCGGGACCGCTATCTGCTGCCCGGCGAAAGCTATCAGGACCTGTTCGCCCGCGTCGCGGCCGCCTATGCCGACGACGCCGATCATGCCCAGCGCGTCTATGACTATATTTCGCGCCTCTGGTTCATGCCCGCCACGCCCGTCCTGTCGAACGGCGGCACCGGCCGCGGCCTGCCGATCAGCTGCTATCTCAACAGCGTCGACGACAGCCTGGAGGGCATCGTCAACACCTGGAACGAGAATGTCTGGCTCGCCTCGCGCGGCGGCGGCATCGGCACCTATTGGGGCAATGTGCGCGGCATTGGCGAGCCGGTGGGCCTCAACGGCAAGACCAGCGGCATCATCCCCTTCGTCCGGGTGATGGACTCGCTGACCCTCGCCATTTCGCAGGGGTCGCTGCGCCGCGGTTCGGCCGCCTGCTATCTCGACATCTCTCACCCGGAGATCGAGGAGTTTCTCGAAATCCGCAAGACGTCCGGCGACTTCAACCGCAAGGCGCTGAACCTGCACCACGGCGTCCTCCTGACCGACGAGTTCATGGAGGCGATGCGCGACGGCAAGGAATTCGCCCTGCGCAGCCCCAAGGACGGCTCGGTGCGCGGCAGCGTCAACGCCCGCGCCCTGTTCCAGAAGCTGGTGGAGGTCCGCCTCGCCACCGGCGAGCCTTACATCGTCTTCAACGACACCGTGAACCGCACGATGCCCAAGCATCACCGCGATCTGGGCCTCAAGGTATCGACCTCGAACCTTTGCTCCGAAATCACTTTGCCGACGGGTCGCGACCATCTCGGCAATGACCGCACGGCCGTCTGCTGTCTCTCCTCGCTCAATCTCGAAACATGGGATGAGTGGAAGGACGACAGGCAGTTTGTCGAGGATGTCATGCGCTTCCTCGACAATGTGCTGCAGGACTATATCGACCGCGCGCCGCCGGAAATGGCGCGGGCGAAATATAGTGCGAGCCGTGAACGGTCGGTGGGCCTGGGGGTGATGGGGTTCCACTCCTTCCTCCAGGCCCGGGGCCTTCCCTTCGAGGGTGCGATGGCCAAGTCGTGGAACCTGCGCATCTTCAAGCATATCAGCGAAAAGGCGGCCGAAGCGTCGATGCAGCTGGCGGTCGAGCGCGGACCGTGCCCGGACGCAGCCGACATGGGCGTGATGGAGCGTTTCAGCTGCAAGATGGCGATCGCGCCCACCGCGTCGATCAGCATCATCTGCGGCGGCACATCTGCCTGCATCGAGCCGATCCCGGCGAACATCTACACCCACAAGACGCTGTCCGGCAGCTTTGCGGTCAAGAACCCCTATCTGGAAAAGCTGCTGGTCGAAAAGGCGAAGGACTCGACCGCCGTCTGGAACTCGATCCTCGAAAAGGGCGGCTCGGTCCAGCATCTCGACTTCCTCAGCCAGGAAGAAAAAGACACGTTCAAGACCAGCTTCGAAATCGACCAGCGCTGGCTGCTCGAACTGGCCGCCGACCGCACCCCCTATATCGATCAGGCGCAGTCGCTGAACCTGTTCATCCCGGCCGACGTGGAAAAATGGGACCTGCTCATGCTCCACTATCGGGCATGGGAACTGGGCATCAAGTCGCTCTACTATCTGCGTTCCAAGTCGGTCCAGCGCGCCGGCTTCGCAGGCGGGGTGGAAGCGGACAACACGATTGACGCCCCGAAATTCGAAATCGGCGAGACCACCGACTATGACGAGTGCCTCGCCTGCCAGTAACCCGATAATTTCCTCTCCCCTTGTGGGAGAGGAAGGGGCCCGCGCGGCGCAGCCGCGTGGGAAGGTGAGGGGTAAGGCCCCAAACCCGACGATCGCCCGCGCGAGGGAACTTCGCCGCAACGCTGCCGACGCAGAGAAACTTCTATGGAAGCTCCTCCGCGAAAAGCTGCCCAGCGCAAAATTCCGCCGCCAGGTCCCGATCGGCCCCTATTTCGCAGATTTCGCCTCCCATGCCGCCCGCCAGGTCATCGAACTGGACGGTGGCCAGCATGATGAGGCGGCAGACGCGCACCGCACCGCTTTCCTCGAATGGGAAGGCTATCGCGTGATCCGCTTCTGGAACCATGATGTGATGCGTAATTCCGAAGCTGTGCTGGCGACCATCGCCACCGCCTTGAACACACACCCAACCCCCCCAAA
>NZ_JBHIWJ010000136.1:0-229 GCF_041987595.1 Sphingobium sp.
GGCACGGCAGAGCTGACGATCGAAATCACCGGCACGGTGGAAGAGATCTGCGGCATCACGGCGTCGGGCACGACGCTGCAATTTGATTATGGCGAACTTGCCGGCACCACGGGCACTGTGCCTGGCGGCGTGAGCTTCGGCCTCGTCTGCAACGCGGCAGCCGGCGCGACCGTCGGCGTCTCATCGGCCAATAATGGCTACCTGCTGCGCAATGGCACGGAAACCGGCC
>NZ_JBHIWJ010000136.1:239-8853 GCF_041987595.1 Sphingobium sp.
TACTCCTTCGACCTCGACAAGGGCGACGATGAGTTCTCCTACGCCCTCGGCACCCGGCCAGAATCGCTGACCAGCGACCGCACCTATCCGATTGCCGGCTCTGCAGAACTGCGCCAGGGCCGCGAAGTCGGTGCCTATATCGTCGTCGATGGCGTAAAGGGCCCGGACTTCCAGGGCGCGCCGACCACGACCGTGTTCGCTGGCGACTATTCCGACATCATCACCCTGTCGCTGACCGCCAACTAGGCGCAGCGGGCAGGACAGGACATGGGCCGGTCTCCCTTTGGGGGCCGGCCTTTTTCATGCACGCCAGAGGGGCGAGCCCGCTCGCAGCCCCGCCTCATCCGCCCTCTGCAATCGCCTGCAACTTTTGCCGGTGCCGTTGAGTTATGGCATAATGAGAGGGCGCTTCAGCTGCCCGGCGCATGCCGGTCAACGCTGGCGCTGCTCTGACTTCAGACAGAAATGGAGGCTGACACATGATGATCAACAAGCTCGAAGACCGAATCTCGCGGACCGATGAACGCATCCACCGCGCGCAGGCCAGCACGGCCACGCACGACCCGAAGCTCGGCCTGTTCCTGCGGTCGGGCCTGAAAAAGTTCCGCCAGCAGCGTCTTGAAGACCTGCGCAAGCTGATGCGTCAACGCCCGCAATAGGGCAGGCTGCATCCACTCCCCGCTCACCCCGGCGAAGGCCGGGGTCTCGTGCGGCAAGCCTTATTTCACGCTCCAGTTCTTCGGCAGTGGCCCCATGCCTTGCCGGGCACGCATGATATTGATCCGCTCGCGCTGGGGCTGGTGGGGCTCGCCGAGGCGCTGCCGGCCATCAGCATGTCGCTCTTCGCCGGCCATGTGGCGGACACGCACGATCGCCGGAACGTCGACCATGCCGCCGATCGTCGTGACCGGGATTTCGTCGACATAGGTGCTGCTGGTCGGCAACGGGCCGATATGCAGCGGCGGGCCGCCGGACCCGGTCGCCACGCCGCGGAAGAAGACCTGCGCCTGGCTGGGACCGAAGGACTGGATGGAGACGCTGGGCAGCAGCTTGGCATAATCGTCCAGCGCCTTGGCATTGGCCTGTTCCAGCTTCTGCTGGCCGAGCGCGGCGATGCTGATCGGCACATCCTGCAACCGTTCCTCGCGCCGCTGCGCGGTGACGACGATCACATCGCCGTCGGAAGAAGGCGGTGGCGCCGCCTCCTGCGCATAGGCTGGACATGCGAGGGCCGTCGTGGCCAGCAGCGCAGACGAAAACTCAATCAAGCGAACGCGACTTGACATCGGCTACCCCCCTCAGGTGCGCGAGTTTCTGACAGGAAACTGTCATCAAGTTACGGTTCGGCGCAACGAAAAATCATTGCGCAGCAGCAATCATGCATTTTTTGCCGATCCTTGTCGCATGAAAGCCACGCTCGGCTGCGCGTCATGCGGGTGGGGGCTTCATCGGCTCTGGCGGGATCGGCTGCGCCTGCCTAAAAGCGGGGGATGGACGATCTGTTTTCCGATCGAGCGCTACGCGACCGGACCCTCACCCGCGCTGACATCGCACCTTTGACCGGCTCTTTGCAAAAGCTCGTCGGCTGTAACCTTGAAGAAGCAGAACTCTCCGGCCTCGATCTGACCGGCTGGACGTTCGAGCAGTGCACGATGCGGCGAGCGGATGTCGGCGGGGCGAAGCTGGAGGGGACGATGTGGCTGTCGTGCCGGGGCGCCTTCGCCAATTTCGCCGCCAGCGACCTGACCGACGCGCAGTTCGTCGCCGGCGACTTCAACAACGCCTCCTTCCGGCGCTGCACCCTCACCTCCGCGAAGATCGCACGGTGCAAGCTGACCGGCGCGGACCTGTCGGAAATCCGGGGAATCGACATCCAGTTCGACGAAACCCTGTTGATCCATGCGAAGCTGCCGGGGCAGTCCTTTCGCAAGGCGGTGCTGAACCGCATCGACTTTTCGCAGGCGGATCTCAGGAAATGCGACTTCCGCAACGCCGTCTTCCATGATTGCAGCCTGCGCGACGCGATGATGGACGGCGCCCGTTTCGATGGCGCCGACCTGCGCGGCGCCGATCTGGGAGGATTGCGGCTGGGCGACGCCCGGCTGTTTCGCGGGGCGACCATCTCCCGCGATCAGGCCGGGAATCTGCTGGGCGAACTGGGCCTCAACGTCGCCTGACCAACATCAGCCTGCTTTAGCCGAAACGCTCCAACAGGGTCTGGAGCAGCGGACGCAGCCGCCTGATCTCTTCCTTATGCGTGGCCGACAGGCTCGCCAGCAGTTCCAGCGCGCTGGGCGTCAGTTGCAGTTGGGCGCGACGGCGATCGGCGGCGGTCGAATGGCGCGTCACCAGACCCAGTTTTTCCAGCCGGTCGATCAGGCCGGTCGCGCTATGCGGCTTGAGCAGCAGACGCCTCGCCACGAAGCCCACCGTGGCCTCCTCCGCCGGCGCGGCGCGCAGCGCCAGCAGCGCCTGATGCTGTTGCGGGGTCAGCCCCTTTTCCGCCGCCCGTTCGCCGCTGAACGCCTGAAACTGGCGCAATGCGAAGCGGAATTCCGCCAGCGCACCATAATCCTCGTCATTCAGGACAGGGTTTTCTAACGGCATCGACCATCCATTCCCATTTGATATCGTGTTGCGATATAATCGCATTCCCTGCACACAAAGACGGATTTGTCCTGATTCGGGAAGCCTCTGCTTCGACAGGGCTGCTTCCAGTGAAGTACAAATCATGGAACTTTTTATGCCGATCTGCGTAACGATCGACGCGCATCGGGAAATATTCCGGCGCAGGGGGGAACAGATATGGTTTCGCGGGCGTGGGCTGTGGGCGGTGCAGCCGGGGTGGTGGGCCTGCTCCTCAGCTGCCCGCTATCGTCCGCGCGGGCGCAAAGTCTCGAAGAATTGCGGGACATGCCCATCGAGGCGCTTTCCAAGCTGGACGTAACATCGGTTACGCGATCCGCCGCCTCCATCGCTGACGCGCCGGCCTCCATTTACGTCATCACCCATGACGATATCGTCCGTTCCGGTACGCTGACGCTGGCCGGCATCCTGCGGCTGGCGCCCAATCTGCAGGTCATGCGGGGCGGCCCCAATGAGACCGTCATCGCCGCGCGCGGCCTGAGCGGCAATGACCAGGCCCAGAATTTCTCCAACAAGCTGCTTGTCCTGATCGACGGGCGGACGGTCTATTCCCCGCTCTTTTCCGGCGTTTACTGGGACATGCAGGACGTCCTGCCCGAAGATGTCGAGCGGATCGAGGTGATTTCCGGCCCCGGCGCGACGCTCTGGGGGTCCAATGCCGTCAACGGCGTCATCAACATCATCACCCGCGACGCAGGCGCTTCACAGGGCCTCTACGGGACCGGCGTGGTCGGCAACCGGACCTATGATCTGGGTCTGCGCCTGGGCGGCCGCACCAGCGAGACCGCCAGCTATCGCCTGTTCGTGAAACGCCATGAGAATTTCGAAACCGCATCGGGGCGCGACGACGGCAGCCGCCGGACGCAGGCGGGCTTTCGCGTCGACTGGAACAGCTCGCCCAGCGACGCGCTGATGGTTCAGGGCGACGGCTATTACGGGTCCCGGTCGCAGGGCACCGCTGCCGACGAGCATCTATATGGCTATGACCTGCTGACCCGATGGCGGCATAGCGGCCCGTCCGGGCAGACGCTTCAGCTTCAGGCCTATTATGACCATACGGGCCGCCATGTCGACGATGACGGCGGCCGCTTCTCGCTCGACACTTTCGATGTCGAGGGCCAACATTCCTTTTCGCCGGGGTCCGGTCATGAGATCGTCTGGGGCGGCGGCGCGCGGGCGAGCCGCTATGAAATAGAGGATATTCCGGGGCTGGATTTCGTGCCGGACCGGCGAACCCTGTTCGTCGCCAACATCTTCGCGCAGGACAGCGTCGCCCTTGCCCCCGCCCTGAAGGCCACTGTCGGCGTCAAGCTGGAGGGGCGCACCTATGCCGGCCTGACCCTGCTGCCCAGCGCCCGACTCTCGTGGAAGGCGGGCAAGGGGATGCTCGTCTGGGGCGCGGTATCCCGGGCGGTCCGGTCGCCCACGCCCTTCGATCGCGATGTCGTCGAATCGATCGGCCAGACCATATTCCTGACCGCGCTTTCCAGCTTCCGGTCGGAAAAGCTGACCGCCCTTGAACTGGGCACCCGTTCCACCCTGTCCTCGCGCGCGTCGCTGTCGGTCTCCGCCTTCTACAATCTCTACGACGATCTGCGGACCGTCGAACCGGCGCCGGACGGCTTCATTCCGCTGCGCTGGGGGAACGGGATCAAGGGCGACAGCTATGGCTTTGACGCATGGGCTGACATAAGATTGGCGGACTGGTGGCGGCTGAAGCCGGGTTACAGCCTGCTGATCCAGAAATTCCGGTTCAAGGACGGGTCCGTGCCGCTATTGGGCATCTCGCAGGCCGGGAACGATCCCAAGCACCGGGCGTCGCTGCGCTCGTCGATGGACCTTGGCTCGCGGATCAACGCCGATTTCGACCTGCGCTACGTCAGCGCGCTGCCCGACCCGCATGTGCCGGGCTATATCGAGCTGGGCGCGCGTCTTGGCTGGCAGTTCGAAGAACGGGCAGAACTGTCCCTGTCCGGCTTCAACCTGCTGCATGACCATCATCGGGAGCTTCCCGCCTCGCAGGCCACCGCCATCCGCCGCAGCATATTCGTCGCCCTGAAATGGACGATCTAGGCGCCCGCGCTGTTCCTGCCCGGAACAGACCCCGACGATGGGCATGGTGGAGCCTGCCCTTCGTCGCCGGCCTCGCCTGCGCGGCCAGCCCTGCCAATTCACCCGAATCTCTGGAACGCGCCATTCAGGCGAATTTTCTGTTCAAGTTCGCGCCTTTCGTGGAATGGCCCCCCGCCGCCTTCACGGCTGCGGACAAGGGCTTCGTCATCTGCGTCGCCGGCGACGATCCGTTCGGCTCCGTCCTCAACGAGGTGGTGCGGGGGCAGAAGGTCGCGCAACGACCGGTCGTCGTCCGGCGCACGGGGGCGCAGGGCGACCCGTCAGGCTGCCAGATCCTGTTCGCGGGGCCTTCGGCCGCGCCGGACTACGCCCCCTTTGCCGCGACGCAGGGACAGCCGGTTCTGACCGTCACCGACAAGGGCACGGGTCCGGCGGGCGCGATGATCGAATTCGTGCGGCAGGGCGGCCATGTCCGCTTCCAGATCGATGATGGGGCGGCGCGCGCCAACGGCCTTAAAATCAGTTCCAAATTGCTTGGCCTTGCAATTGCGGTGGACAGGAAATGACGGACATGACGGAAAAGGCGCCTGAAAACCGTTCCCCCGAAAGCCGGCTGCGCCTGGGCAATGTGGTAGCTCAGATGGCAACGCCGCTGTCGGCCGCCATCATCGCCATCCTGCTGCTGATCGCCGGTCTCGCCTTCGCCGTTCAGCTGGAGCAGATCAGCCGCACCGAAAAGCTGCGCCAGATCACGGTTCAGGCGCAGATTCTGGCCAGCGGCATCGCCGCGCCCCTCGCCTTCGACGACGGCGTCGCCTTGCAGGAATATCTGAACGCGCTGAAGGCCGATCCGCAGATCGTCGCCGTCGCGGCCTTTGACGAAGATGGCGACTTTGCGGCCGGTTTCGCTCGCCCGCCGATGACGCTGCCCAAGAACGCGACCCGTGCCCGAACCGAAACGGCCTCCAACAGTCTGGCCGTGACCATCCCGGTCATGCAGGGCAGCACGAAACTGGGTTCGGTCTACCTCGTTTCGACGCTCGACAGCCTGTCCCGCCGCCTGACCCGTTATCTGGGCATCGCCGTGATCGTGATGGCCGCGTCCGTGCTGATCGTGATGCTGGCCGCCTCCTATTCCTCCCTGCGGCGGGCGCATCACAAGTTGCAGGCGGAAATCGCGATCCGCCACCGGGCCGAAGAGGCGCTGCGCCAGTCGCAGAAAATGGAGGCGATGGGACAGCTGACCGGCGGCGTTGCGCATGATTTCAACAATCTGCTGATGGTGGCGTCGGGCGGCCTTGATCTGATGGAGCGCACCAGCGATCCGGTGCGGATCGAGAAGCTGAAGGCGGGCATCCGTCAGGCCGTGGACCGGGGCGCGAAACTGACCCGGCAACTGCTCGCCTTTTCGCGGCGCACGCCCCTCAATCCGGAGGTCGTCGATTTGCGGGAGCGGTTGCGCGGCATGGATGCGCTGCTCGAACGGTCGCTGGGCGAAAGCATCGAAACCGCCATGCACCTGCCCGCGAACCTCTGGCCGGTCGAGGTGGATGCGTCCGAACTGGAAGTGGCGATCCTCAACATCGCCCTCAATGCGCGCGACGCGATGCCCAAGGGCGGCCTGATCGTCATCGAGGCGGCGAACATCGCCGGGGACGCTGAAACCGGCGACCGCGTGCAGATCGCGGTGACGGATGGCGGCCAGGGCATAGCGCCCGAACTGGTCGAAAAGATTTTCGAGCCCTTCTACACGACCAAGGCCGTCGGCCAGGGCACGGGACTGGGGCTGAGTCAGGTCTATGGCTTTGCCCGGGCATCGGGCGGCCAAGTGCAGGTGGACAGCATCGTCGGTCAGGGGACGACCATCACCCTGTTGCTGCCGCGATCCGCCCGCGCCCCTCAGCCGAGCGCGGCTCCGGCCGAAATGCTGTCCGCCCTGCACAGGCAGCGCATCCTTCTGGTGGAGGATGACGATACGGTGGCGGATACGGTCGGCGGCATGCTGACTGAACTGGGATATGAACTCGAACGCGCGACCGGAGGTGAGGAAGCGCTGCGGCGGCTTGCCCAAAAGGCGGATTTTTCGCTGCTGCTGTCGGACATGATCATGCCCGGCGACGTCAGCGGCATCGATCTCGCCGTCCAGGTCAAACGCGACTGGCCGGGCCTGGCCATCATGCTGATGACCGGATACAGCGCCGCCGCAGCCTCCGCAGCGAAGGTCGGCGTGCCGTTGCTGACAAAGCCGTTCACCATTCAGGACCTTTCGGTGGGGCTTGTGACGGCACTCGATCAGGCGCGGGCCAGCCGATCGAATTTCGCCTGATGATGGGAAAGGGACAGGGTGTGGCGGAGCGGGAGGGATTCGAACCCTCGATACGCTTTTGACGTATACTCACTTTCCAGGCGAGCGCCTTCGACCACTCGGCCACCGCTCCGCATGAACCCTGTCGCCGCTGCAAGCGGCCTGAATCGGGTTCTTATCCCATCGCACTGGAAGGCGGCTCCCTATCGCGGCTCGGGCAGTGTGGCAAGGGGATTTACTTTCCTTCTTTCCCGATGCTTGATGGGTCCATGCCCATCCGTCCGACCGCCGCCATAGCCGCCCTTTTCCTTGGCTTTCAGGCTTTGGCCGCCGATGCGCCGCCCAAGACTCCGGCGGCCGTCGTGGCGCAGGCGCCCGCCAGCGCATGGCAGGCCATCGCACCCGACGCGCTGCTGGTGATGACGGTGGAGAGCGGCAGGCGGATCGTGATTCAGCTCGCGCCGCGTTTTGCGCCCGCCCATGTCGCCAATATCCGTGCGCTGGCCAAGGCGGGCTGGTGGGACGGCAAGAGCGTCTATCGGGTGCAGGACAATTATGTCGCGCAATGGGGCGATCCGACCGAGAAGCTGCCCCTGCCCGCCGGGATCGCCGCCGATATCAAGGCCGATTATGCGCAGCCCCTGGCGGCCCTGGGGCAAAGCGTCGTGCCCCTGCCCTATCCCGACGCCTATGCGCCCAGGACCGGCTTTGCCGACGGCTGGCCGGTGGCGATGGACGAGGCTTCGATCTGGCTGCCGCATTGCTACGGCATGGTCGGCGTGGCGCGGAACCTGTCGCCGGATGCCGGAACGGGCGCTGAGCTATATGCCGTGATCGGGCAGGCGCCGCGCCAGCTTGACCGCAACATCGCCTTGATCGGGCGGGTGATAGAGGGCATGGGTCTGCTCGCCAGCCTGCCGCGCGGGTCTGGGGAAATGGGCTTTTACGCCAGCGGAGAGAAGCCCCTGCCGATCATGTCGGCGCGGCTGGCGAGCGATCTGCCCGAGGCGGAGCGGCCTTATTATCAGGTGATGGACGTCGGCTCGCAGAGCTTTGCCGATTATCTGCGGCTGCGGGCCAACAGGAAGGATGATTTCTACGACCGGCCCGCGGGCGGGGTGGACCTTTGCAACGCGCCGGTGCCGGTGCGCGCCCGGCCCTGATCGGGCCGCCTGTTAGCAAAGCGCGCAACAATCCCCATCTATCGTCCCAGAGGTCGAAGCAAAGAGAGGATGGGTCATGATCGTCGGCACCGTCAGGGAAATCAAGAATAACGAATATCGCGTCGGCCTGACGCCGGAGAGCGTGCATGAACTGACCGCCCACGGCCATCGCGTTCTGGTCGAAAGCGGCGCGGGCGAAGGGATCGGCGCGCATGACGGCCTCTATGCGCGAGCCGGCGCGGAGATCGTCGACAACCCAGCGGAGATATTCGCCAGCGCCCAGATGATCGTGAAGGTCAAGGAGCCGCAACCGGAGGAACGGGCGATGCTGCGGCCGGGGCAGATCCTCTACACCTACCTGCATCTGGCCCCCGATCCGGATCAGGCCCGCGATCTGATGGCGTCGGGTGCGGTCTGCATCGCCTAT
>NZ_JBHIWJ010000137.1:0-8785 GCF_041987595.1 Sphingobium sp.
GGCTGGGCATGAGCGCCTTTCCTCCGCTCGGCATGGGCACCGCGCCCATCGGCAATCTCTATCGCGTGGTCAGCGAGGCGGAGGCGCAGGCCACGCTGGCGGCGGCCTTCGCGGCGGGCATCGGCTATTTCGACACCGCGCCCCATTATGGCTTCGGATTGGCCGAACGGCGTCTGGGTGCGGCGTTGGCCGAGCATGATCCGCAGGGCAAGGCCATGATCTCTACCAAGGTCGGCCGTCTGCTGATGCCGACGCAGGCCAAGGGCGAGCGCCACGGCTTTGTCGATGCCGACCCGTTCGAGCCGCATTTCGACTATTCGCATGACGCGGTGCTGCGTTCCTTCGGGGAGAGCCTTGGCCGTCTGCGCCGCGACAGGGTCGACCTTCTGCTCGCCCATGATCTGGGCAGCCTTACCCATGGCGCGCGCCATGCCGATCATCTGAAAGCCTTTCTCGACGGCGGCTATCGCGCAATGGCCGACCTGCGTGCCTCCGGGGCAATCGGCGCCATCGGGATCGGCGTCAACGAGGTCGCGATCTGCCACCAACTCCTCGACCATGTCGATCTGGACGCGATCCTGCTCGCCGGGCGCTACACCCTGCTCGACCGGAGCGCGGAGTCCTTGCTGGAACGCTGCGCCGAGCGGGGCGTGAAGCTCATCGTCGGCGGCCCCTATAATAGCGGCATCCTGGCCCGCGATCTGACGGGACCGCTGCACTACGACTATGCCGCGCCCAACGAGGACATACTCGCCCGCGCTCATGCCCTGTCGTCAATCTGCGCCCGTTTCGGCGTGCCGCTGCCCGCCGCCGCGCTGCAGTTCCCGCTGCGCCGCGATCCGGTCGTTTCCGTCATCCCCGGCCTCGTCGGGCCGGATCAGGTGCGGGAAAGCATCGCCCGGCTCGATGCGGCCCTGCCCGACGCTCTCTGGCCTGCGCTCGACGCAGCCCTTCACCATCTCGAGGACATCAATCATGCTTGAGGACGATGCCCGCCTCATCCTGCTCCACCCGGACGACAATGTCCTGATCTGCGTCCGCGCCATAGCGGCAGGCGATCCACCCCTGTCCGGCGGCACCATCCCGGCCTGCGAAGGCATCGCCATCGGCCACAAGATCGCCCGCATGCCCCTGCGCGCCGGGGACAAGGTCATCAAATATGGCGCGCCGATCGGATCGATGACGGCGGACGCCGCAGCGGGCCACTGGGTCCATATGCACAATATGAAGAGCGATTATATCAGCAGTCACACCCGCACCGCGTTGGAGCAGGACGCATGATCGAGGCGTGGCTCCGACAGGACGGCCGCAAGGGCATCCGCAATATTGTCGCGGTCGCCTATCTGGTCGAGTGCGCTCATCATGTGGCGCGGCGGATTGTCGACAGGGCGGACGATCCCGATGTGCAGCTGATCGGCTTTCCGGGTTGCTACCCCAATGCCTATGCGGGCAAGGTGATGGAGGCGATCGCCACCCATCCCAATGTCGGTGGCCTCGTCATCATTTCGCTGGGGTGCGAGAGCTTCAACCGCGAACGGCTGAAGGCTGTGACCGAGGCGAGCGGTCGCCCGACCGAATTGCTGGTGATCCAGCAGGAAGGCGGCACCGCCGCCACCATAGCAGCGGGTCTGGAAGCGGTCGAGCGGGTGCGCGCCGCCGCCGCTCAAGTCGAACGCGTGCCCATGGGCATTGACGAACTGGTCGTCGGCACCATTTGCGGCGGGTCGGACGGCACCAGCGGCATCACCGCCAATCCCGCGGTCGGGCGGGCGTTCGACCGGCTGGTGGCTGATGGCGCGGCCTGCATTTTCGAGGAAACCGGCGAACTGGTCGGCTGCGAAAAGATCATGGCCGATCGCGCCGCTACCCCGGAACTCGCCGTCGCCATCGAGGCGTGCGTGCAGAAGGCGGAGGCCTATTACACGATCATGGGCTTTGGCAGCTTCGCGCCGGGCAATGCGGAAGGCGGTCTCACGACTCAGGAGGAAAAGTCGATGGGCGCCTATTCCAAGTCGGGCAGCTCGCGGATCGACGGCCTGTTGAAGCCGGGCGATGCGCCTCCGGTGGGCGGCCTCTATCTGCTCGACGTCGTGCCCGATGGGGAGCCGCGCTTCGGCTTCCCCAATATTTCCGACAATGCCGAGATTGTGGAGCTGATCGCCTGCGGCGCGCATCTGACGCTGTTCACGACCGGGCGCGGATCGGTGGTGGGATCGGCCATTTCGCCGGTCATCAAGATTTGCGCCAATCCCGACACGGGCCGCCGCCTCGCCGCCGACATGGATGTGAATGCGGGGCGCATATTGGAGGGCGATGCGACGCTCGAAGAGGTGGGGCGGGAAATCTACGACAAGGTGCTGGCCGTGGCGGCCGGCGAGCGCAGCGTTTCCGAAATGCTTGGCCATCAGGAGTTTATTTTGACCTACAAGGCTTTCGATCCCATTGGCCCGGAATGTCTGCCTGCGCGGGTGCGCGCATGAGGGGCCGGTTAGCGGGCAAGACTGCGCTGATCACGGCGGCGGCGCGGGGCATCGGGCGGGCTTCGGCGCAACGTTTTGTCGAAGAAGGCGCCCGCCTGTTCGCTACCGACCGCGACCTGGAAGCGCTGGCGGGGCTGGAGGGCTGCGAGCTGCGCGCCCTCGACGTGACCGACGGCGCGGCGGTGGAGGCACTGGCGGAAGAGATCGGGCCCATCGATATTCTCGCCAATATCGCGGGCGTGGTCCATGCGGGCAGCATCCTTGAATGTTCGCAGGACGATTGGGACTTCGCCCTCTCGCTCAACATGACCGCCATGTATCACAGCATCCGCGCCTTCCTGCCGGGGATGCTGGCCAAGGGCGGTGGTTCGATCGTCAACATGGCCTCCATCGCCAGTTCGGTGAAGGGCATCCCCAACCGCTTTGCCTATGGTGCGAGCAAGGCGGGGGTGATCGGCCTCACCAAAGCGGTGGCCGCCGATTTTGTCGGGCAGGGGATACGCTGCAACTGCATCTGCCCCGGCACGGTTGACACGCCCTCGCTTCAGCAGCGGCTGCGCGACACCGGAGATTATGAAAAGGCGCAGCGGGATTTCGCCGCCCGCCAGCCCATGGGGCGGCTCGGCACGGCGGAGGAGATTGCGGCGCTGGTGCTCTACCTTGCCAGCGATGAGGCCGCCTTCACCACTGGCGCGGTGCATGTGATCGACGGCGGCTGGGTGAACTGACGCTGAGGTTAATTGATTTTACATGGCGGGTCGAAAGGCGCACAATATCGCCGTCGCAGTGGGGCAGGGGGGAGTCCATGGTGCGGGGGTCCGGATTGATCGCAAGACTGGCAGCCGACCGTTCGGGCGTATCGGCGGCCGAATATGCGCTGCTGCTGGGAGTGTTGGCAGGTTCGGTCGCGATCGGCGCCTGGGCGCTCGGCCAGTCGATCAACGGCGCCCTGGACGATACGAGCGCATTTCTCGCCAGCTATGCCGGGTCGACCGCTTCATCGGGGGGCGGCGGCACCAGCGCCTCTTCCTCCGGTTCGCCCGGCAATTCGGGCAGCGCGCCGGGACAGAATGGCACGACGCCCGGCCAGTCGGGATCGACCCCCGCCAGCGGTAGCGCCCCACCCGGTCAGGCGGGCGCAACGCCGGGGCAAAACGGCAATAATCCGGGTCAGGCCAACAAGAAAAATTAGGCCGGGGTCGAAGAATCTCTCCGGTGACGGTGGCCTTCCGCAATCCGGCCGCCCGGACGGGCGGACGGCAGCGAAGCGGACCAGCGTTCCGACAGGCTGACGGGCTTCCAGAGACCCGCCCCCATGGCGGTCAGCGCGGCCCCGCCGGTGGCGCTCAGAAACAGCAGCGCGCCGAGCAGATATTGCGTTGGGGTCATGCCCTCCGCCGGGTTGGCCATCACCAGCCGGCGCAACAGGCCTTCTTCGGGCCAGGCGGACGCAAGCAGCATCAGCCCCGCGATCCGCAACAAAATCCTTGCACCCCTATGGTCATACCAGCGCGTCATCACAGGCATCCTCGAACCGGAGAAGGCCGATTTACCCAGCATCGCATAGCTTATCGAGAGCGGGAAAGCGGGGGCCGCGTTGAAATTGCATAGGATTTGCCGCAATTTTATGCGAATCCTACGCAAATCCTATGCCGCCTGGGCAAAGCCGCACTGGCAATCCTATGCGGCTTTGTGCAAAGGGCGCGGCGGGTAACAGCGGGTGCGTGGATGACGGATAGCGCGGGCGATGCTTCGGGTCATGGAGTGCATGGGAAGCTGCCGGCTCTCGCCCTGGGCGCGCTGGGGGTGGTGTTCGGCGACATCGGCACCTCGCCGCTCTATGCGCTGAAGGAAAGCTTTGTCGGCCATCATCCGCTGGCGGTCGATCCGGAGCATATCTATGGCGTGCTGTCGCTGATCTTCTGGACGATGACGCTGATCGTCACGGTCAAATATGTGTTTATCGTGATGCGTGCCGACAATCATGGCGAGGGCGGCAGCATGGCGCTGCTCGCGCTGATCTCGCGCAAGCTGGGCGTCACCCGATGGACGCCGTGGATCGCGATATTGGGCGTGCTGGCGACCGCGCTCTTCTACGGTGACGCCATCATTACCCCGGCTATTTCCGTGTTGTCTGCCGTCGAAGGGCTGGAGGTCGTGAATCCGGGCTTCGAACCCTTCGTCCTGCCCATTGCGATCATCATCCTGATCGGCCTGTTCCTGATCCAGAAACATGGCACCGCCAGGGTTGGGGCACTGTTCGGGCCGGTCATGGCGCTCTATTTCCTTGCGCTCGCCGGGCTCGGCCTGCTCAACATCGCGCGCCATCCCGAAATCATCAGCATCGTCAATCCGCTCTGGGCGCTGCGCTTCTTCCTGCTCGACCCCGAGCTGGCCTTCCTCGCCCTGGGTTCGGTGGTGCTGGCGGTGACGGGGGCCGAAGCGCTCTATGCCGACATGGGCCATTTCGGGCGCAAGGCGATCAGCATCGCCTGGCTCTATGCCGCGTTGCCCTGCCTGCTGCTCAACTATATGGGGCAGGGCGCGCTGCTGCTCGATCAGCCGCAGGCGGCGGAAAATCCCTTCTTCCTGCTGGCGCCGGAATGGGCGCGGCTGCCGCTGGTCATTCTGGCCACGCTGGCGACTATCATCGCCAGCCAGGCGGTGATCTCCGGCGCCTTTTCGGTAACGCAGCAGGCGGTGCAGCTGGGCTTCCTGCCGCGCCTGCGCATCGCCCACACCAGCGCGTCGGCGCAGGGTCAGATTTACGTGCCACTGGTCAACTGGACGCTGCTGCTGTTCGTCGTGCTGTTGGTGCTGGGCTTCCAGTCGTCCAGCAATCTGGCGGCGGCCTATGGCATTGCGGTGACCGGCACCATGGTCATCACTGCCTGCATGCTCGGCGTTCTGACCTTCACCGTCTGGCGCTGGCCGCCGCTGCTGGCTGGTGCGGTGACGGGACTGTTCCTGATGGTGGACGGGGTATATTTTGCTTCCAACGCCACCAAGATCCCCGATGGCGGCTGGTTCCCACTGCTGGTGGCCGCGGCCGTGTTCCTCATGCTGACCACCTGGGCCACGGGCCGGAAGATCATGAATTTCTATCTGATGGAAGGGGCGATGGACGTGGGACTGTTCATCCAGTCCGTCGCCAAATCCCTAAAGCGCGTGCCGGGCACCGCGATCTTCCTCAATTCGCGGTTGGAGGGCGTGCCGCCCGCGCTGCTGCATAATGTGAAGCATAATAAGATCCTGCATGAACGGATCATCATCCTGACCGTCAAGACGAAGGGCGTGCCCCATCTGCCGCTGGATGGCCGGGCGGAAGTGAGCGACCTTGGTTCGGGCTTCTATCGCGTCGTGCTGCGCCATGGCTTCATGGAAGAGGTCGATATTCCTGCCGCGATGAAGGCGGTCAGCGGTTGCGGCGGTCCCATCAATGTCATCGACACCAGCTATTTCCTCAGCCGCGAGACGCTGATCCCTTCGGAAAAGCCCGGCATGGCGATCTGGCGCGAAAAGCTGTTCGCCTGGATGATGCGCAATGCGGTGACGCCGATGGATTTCTTCAATTTGCCGACCAACAGGGTGGTCGAGTTGGGATCGCAGGTCGAAATCTGATTCTTGGCGGCCTGTTCAGGTAACCCGCCTCCGGCCCGCCACCTCTATCCTGAGGTCAGCCGCGACCGTTCCTTTCCGTTCGCCAAGCGCTGTTATGCATTGCGCACGGCACTGCCGGAGGCTAGCTGCCGCGCGAACGAGAGTCGGGGGGCAGGAACGAGACATTATGTTGCGTGATATATTTCGCTTGGGTGCGGCCTGTTGCCTGGCATCCTGCGCGAGCATGGCGGAGGCAGCGCCTGCCGCAGCCGTTGTCGACAAGGCGGACACGCTCCTGCTCATCGTGGGGGCCGCTCTCGTCCTGTTCATGACGTTGCCGGGGCTGGCGCTTTTCTATGGCGGGCTGGTTCGCGCCAAGAATTTCCTGTCGGTGCTGATGCACTGTTTCGGATTGGCGGCGCTGGCCTCGATCCTCTGGTTTCTCGGCGTCTACAGCCTTGCATTCCGCGGCGATAACGCCTTCATCGGCGATCTGTCTGCGGTCGGGCTTACCGGACTCAGCGCCATCCGGCAGGGACTGACAGTGCCCGAAAATGTTTTCGCGCTCTATCAGATGACCTTTGCGATTATCACCCCGGCTCTCATCGTGGGCGCCTTTCCGGAACGGGTCCGGTTCGGCTGGCTGATGCTGTTCTCAGGCCTCTGGCTCGTGCTGGTCTATGCCCCGTCCGCGCACTGGCTGTGGGATGGAGGCTGGCTGGCGCAGCGCGGCGCGCGCGATTTTGCCGGCGGCATCGTGGTCCACACCACCGCGGGCATGGCGGCTCTGGTGCTGGCTATCATGGTCGGGCCGAGAAGGGGATTTCCGCAATCGATGATCCCGCCGCACAGCCCCGCGATGACGATGATCGGCGCAGGCATGCTGTGGGTTGGCTGGTTCGGATTCAACGGCGGATCGGCTCTGGTTGCCGATCAGGCTGCCGGCGCGGCCATCATCGCCACGCATCTGGCGGCCAGTTCGGCGGCGCTGACATGGGCAGCGGCGGAGCATTTCAAGATCGGCAAGCCGACCTCGATCGGCGTCGTGACCGGTGCGGTCGCGGGCCTTGCGACGATAACGCCGGCGGCCGGCTATGTTTCGCCCGCCGGTGCGGTCGTCATCGGGATCATGGGTTCGCTGGTCTGCTTCGCTGCGGTGTTGGCGGTGAAGCACCGGTGGAAGATTGACGATACCCTTGATGTATTCGCGGTGCATGGGGTCGGCGGAATGCTGGGTTCGGTTCTGGTCGCGATCTTTGCCAGCGAGCGGCTTGGCGGCACGGGGATGGACACCGGGCATGGCATTGCGGGTCAGTTGTTCGTGCAGGCGGAAGCGGTTCTGGTCGTGGCTCTCTGGTCGGTGGTGATGACTTTCATCGCGGCGCGTGCGGCAGCCCTGCTTCTCCCGATGCGCGTGAATGCCGAACAGGAACATGACGGACTGGATCTCAGCCTTCACGGCGAAAGGGCGTATGAATTCGATTGAGACTTGCTCTAGAGCCGCCGAGGGAGGCTGTTCGGGGCTATTGGCGCCGCCCCGTCCAGAGGCTTGTCCCAAATAAAGATGCCATAGCGCATCGCGCCCGTGCGCAGCGCGACGATCAGGCGCGGCAGGCTGAGCATGAAGCGGCGGTTCGTCGTCCCGCGGCTGAGCGCCAGCCGCCGCAGCGCAGGATCAGTCAACAATGCTTTCGCCAGCCGCGACAGGCAGATCGTCCAGGTGCGCCGGACGCGGGCGCTGGCATCCTCATAGGCGGTCAGGGCAAAGCCCGCATCGGCCGCGAGCATCTCATAATCGGCGCGGCTGCCCATGCTGGGAAGCCGACCCTCACGGCAGATGGGCTGGAGCAGCTGCTTGACTTCCCAGGGACGAACCGCCTCGCCTTCCAGCCAGGCGCAGACCACCAGCCTCCCGCCCGGCCGCAGCACCCGTGCCGCCTCATGAAAGAAGCGGGCCTTGTCGGTCATATGCTCGGAACTTTCGATCGCCCAGGCCCGATCGAAGGTTGCGTCGGCGAAGTCGTTGTGCAGCCAGTCCTGCCGCAGACAGGTGAAGCGCGGCGACGGGCGCGTGTCGGCGATCTGTTGCTGCGCGGCGGACAGGGTGACGCCGGTGATGTGCACGTCATGCCGCGCCGCAATGCGCGCCGCCGTCGCGCCGTAGCCGCAGCCTATGTCGCACAGCCTCTGCCCCGGCTCCAGCGCCAGCCGTGTCTCGACGATATCAGCCAGCGCGTCGGCCGCCTCCGCCGCGCTTTCGCGGCCGGTGCGCCAGTAGCCATGATGCACATGTTCGCCCCAGATGCGCCTGTAGGCGAGATCGAGCTCGTCATAATGAGCCGCGACACCCGCGGCGGTCGAGGGCAAGTCCGGCACGATCATGCGGCTTTATCGCTCTGCCGGGAACGGGCGGCAAGCGGGAAGGTTCAGCCCGCCGCAGCCAGCAATTTCGCGCTCAATGCGGGCCATTCGGCCATGTCCCATCCCTCGGGCGTCTCGCGGGTCATGATCTGGTCGGCGCCATAGCAATTGGCAAGATCGATATCCTCACCCTTTTCGAAGGCGCGGTCGGCCAGCGAATAGAAGGGACGGACCATGGGCAGGGTCAGGTCATCGGGATTCTGCTCGACGACGATGGCCAGCCGATGGGAGCGCAGCCGCACCAGCGATCCGATCGGATAGATGCCGACGGCGCGCTGGAAGGC
>NZ_JBHIWJ010000138.1:0-8526 GCF_041987595.1 Sphingobium sp.
ACGCTCACCGACCCTTCCTTCGGCCTGCGGCGGCAGTTCCGCCGACAATATGGGCGCGCTGGCATGGACCTCGGCACGGACATGCGAGGCGACCAGGCGGATGATCCGTTCGACTTCGCTGGGCCCAAGGACAATATCGGTGTCGACGCGCCCCTCGCCCAACAGATCGAGCCGCAGGGCACCGTCGGGATTGACCATGATCTCGATGACGCGGGGATCATCGAGCGCGGCAGCGATCGCCGGGCCCATTGCGCTGTGCAGCATGGCCTTGCGCCGTCCGGCTGCCGTTTCATCGCGCGCCGTCGCCGTGGATGTTTCGTGCCTGGTCACCCCTCGCCTCCTTTAGCCGATGGGGCAGCGATCGTCCGCTTGCCAGTCGCAAGCTGGCGGCCAACCTGGCTGATGAACGCCTCGAAGCGCTGGCGTCCCTGGGCGCGTCCAACCTCGTCATTGTCCCCGAGCGGGGGCGTCACCATGAGTTGGTAGCGGATGAAGAGAGCCAGGCTCTCGACCATTATGTCGATGTCGCGGCGGGCGGCTGCCAGTTCCTTCGACAGTTCATTGAGGCGCATGCGCAGCGCCGCTTCTGCCTCGCTGGCGCCGCGATGGCGCAGCCATGTCCGCAACGCATCGTTGACCAATCGGCTTTTGTTCCCTGCATGGCCGGTAGCCATGGCATCGAGCGCATCGCCGATCTCGCGGTCGATATAGAGATTCTGGCGGATCTTGGGCGCGCGCTTCATAGCCCCAGCGCCTTTTCATGGGTTGACGCGACATCGATGGCGTGGCCGCGAATGACCGGCGCCATGCGCTGCGCCTGCGCCATGGCGCGCTTGTCGGAAACGACATCCTCATCCTCGACGATGGAGCGATCCACCTCCGGTTCGGAATCCTGCCTGTCCCGCCGGACCTCATTTTCAAGCGCCGGATGCCGATGCTGCTCGCGCCCGCCTTCGTCGGCCGCCTGCCTGGTCTCGGCGGGAGCGACCACTATACTCCCCGCATCGCTATTCGCGCTCCAGTCATCCTTCCGGGACGGGGGAATGTCGGAATAAGCCCTGTCGTTGAGCAGCGGCGGCGCTCCGACACGAGCTGCGAAATTCGGGTCGCTATAATAGCGTAGCTTCTTCGCGCGGATCGGCGCCATGCCGGCAACGAGAACCAGCTCCTCGTCGGCCGAAAGCTGCATGACTTCTCCGGGTGTCAGAAGCTGGCGTGCGGTTTCCTGGCGGCTGACCATGACATGGGCCAGCCACGGCGCCAGCCGATGCCCCGCATAGTTGCGCATGGCGCGCTGTTCGGTCGCCGTCCCCAGCGCGTCGGATATACGCTTCGCGGTCCGATCGTCATTGGTCGCAAAAGCAATGCGAACGTGGCAATTGTCGAGAATGGCGTTGTGTTCGCCATAGGCCTTCTCGATCTGGTTGAGGCTTTGCGCGATCAGGAAGGCCCGGATGCCGTAGCCGGCCATGAAGGCAAGGCTCGTTTCGAAGAAATCCAGTCGGCCAAGCGCAGGGAACTCATCCAGCATCATGAGGAGCTGGTGCCGGCTTGTCGTCCCGGCCTGCTGGTCGAGCCGTTCGGTAAGGCGCCGCCCGATCTGGTTCAGGATCAGCCGGATCAGCGGCTTGGTACGGCTGATGTCGGAAGGCGGCACCACCAGATAGAGCGAACAGGGCTGCGTGCTCTCCATGAGATCGGCGATCCGCCAGTCGCAGCGCGACGTCACTTGCGCAACGGTGGGATCGCGATAGAGGCCAAGGAAGGACATGGCGGTCGAAAGCACGCCCGATCGTTCATTCTCACTCTTGTTCAGCAATTCCCGGGCGGCGGAGGCGACGACGGGATGGACCTGCGGATGCTCCTTCGTCCCCAGATGGTTGGCGGTCATCATGAGATGGAGCGTTTCCGCAAAGCTCCGGCGGGGATCGGAAAGAAAGGTCGCCACATGGGCGAGCGTCTTTTCCTCCTCGGCATAGAGAATATGGAGAATGGCGCCGACCAGCAGGGAATGGCTGGTCTTTTCCCAGTGGTTCCGGGTTGTCAGCGCGCCCTCGGGATCGACGAGGATATCGGCGATATTCTGGACGTCCCGGACCTCGTCCGCGCCACGGCGAACCTCAAGCAGGGGATTGTAGCGGGCGGAGCGCGCATCCGTTGGATTGAACAGCAGGCAATGCGAGAAGCGGGCGCGCCAGCCTGCCGTCAGGGTCCAGTTCTCACCCTTGATGTCGTGAATGACTGCGGACCCGGTCCAGGACAGCAGGGTCGGCACCACCAGGCCAACGCCCTTGCCCGAGCGCGTGGGCGCAAAGGCCATGACATGCTCCGGTCCCTCATGACGCAGATAATGGTCGCCATGGCAGCCGAGCATGACGCCGGCCGACCGATACAGCCCCGCCCGCCGGACATCCCTGGGACTCGCCCAGCGCGCCGAGCCATAGGTCGTCACCTGCCGGGACTGGCGGGCGCGCCATAGCGAACCGAAGATGGCGGCTGCGCAGCCGACGAACCCGCTGGCGGCAGCCAGCGCGCCTGCCTTGTCGAAGACGATCGGCGCATAAGCGTCGAAATGATACCACCAGGGAAAGAGCGACCAGGGGCGATAGACCGGGATGTCGCCGAGCATGAACCAGGCGGATCCGAGCTGGGGCTGATAGGCGAGCATGGCCGCCGCCCATTGAGTGGCTGCCCATAGGCCTGCAAGGACGATGGCCAGCACAATGAGGATCTGGCCGATCAGCAATTTGGTCGGGGTCACGGCTTTGCTCCCGCCCGCCGGACTGGACCGGTTCGAGCGGGTTCAAGAATCCGTCACAGCGCCTCAGAAGGACATGGTGCAGATCGGCCCAGATCGGCTCAATTCGGACGTCATTTACGGATTTAGGCGATCATCGCCCGATCGATCAGGCCCCGGCATCCACCCGCAGCTGTTCGATTCTCTCGCGTGCCGATATTTCGACGGCATCCCGCAACATGCGGACGGACCGGGCAATCGCCTCCAGATCCTCGACGCTGATGTCGTACGCAGCCGAGTAACGCGCTTCGACATAGGCGCGCTTAAGAAGTTCGAACAAGCGACGATCTGCTCTTGTGCCCCTTGGCCAAGCGGAGATCAGACGTGCTTCAATGTCTTCGGCCAGGGATCGAAGAAATTTGATGTTATGGGAGCGCGGAAAATACAGTGTTCGGACGAGTAGAAAGCAGATGTATGCTCTCTCCGCTGCTTGATGATAAAGAAACGCAGCGTCATTCCATTCACCTTCATCCGTTGCGAAAGCAGCGAGTTTCAATGCACTATTGGTCTTTCCAAGCCAATCCTTCAAATAAGTGGACGCCATCCCCCAAGCATCAATCGGAGTAAGGGGCTGTGGAAGCGTCAGGGAATACCCGGGCAACTCGTACAACGCGATTCCGTCGCGCGCGATATCGACCCAGAAATATTCGCCGTTCCGCAGACCCTGATTCACTTCATCGAGCGTATGGACGATGATGTTGACCGGCCGGCGCACAGCGTCATCGTGCAGGATCTTGTCCTCGGCGACATACCAATAATCGGCAATGTCCGTAAGGTCGGCATGGCTGACGATGATCAGCAGATCGAAATCGGACTGATAGCCATTTTCAGGTTCATCGACCCAATCCGTGCGCGAATAGCTCCCAAAGAGGATGATCTTCAGAATCCGTCCGTTACGCTTCCAGGACTGGCTTGCCCGCGAGGTCGCCTCGGCAAATTCGCCAAGGAGAATTTTCTGGACCCGCTCCAACTCGCCGCGCTGGATATCCGGCAGGTGATCAAGATCCGTTTTCATGTCCGGATTCTCGCGGGATTTCCTTCCCTTGGCAAGCACCTATGAACTTGTCCTGGAGAAGCGAAGCGTGCACAATCGTGGGGCAGGGACAAGAGCATCGCTTCCCGGCCACGGCTGTTGCATTTGCTTGCCAAGCCAAGAGCCTTTTGAACAACTTTCATGACGATTGGGAGTGATGAAGATGGCAACAGGAACCGGTGTCTTGACGGCCCATGTGCCGGTGGGATGGCCGATAAGATCGATGCCCCGGTCGCTCGCATCGAACGTTCACGAAGGTGGATCATGAAGCAGGCTCTGGCGGCATGGATCGACCTGGAGGAAGAGCGGCACAAGATGACGCTTGAAGCCTTGGCAGATGTAGATGCGGGCCGGGTGATCGATCATCAGGATATTCAGGCTGGGCTGACAGCCTTGCGACCGACAGCCAGCGGCCTACGCCCACAGCGTGAAGATTCAGTGGACCAGCAAGGCCTCGTCGGTTCCTTTGCGCCTGGGGCCGGCGGCACCTGATGCATCCTCGCGTGTCGTATCGCGAGCGGCAGTCTCCACGTAAATGAAGACGGTCTTCCCAAGGTCAACTGATCGTCGGCCCGCCTCGACCCCGCCCGAAGGACCAACTCACGCCATCTTCGCGCATCAGGCCCGACACGCTTCGGCCGACACGCCGCTCCAGCACTGGCCGCCAGGGCACAAGCGCGAAATCCCGCGACCTTTCGAGCACCGCAAAGCGCCCGGAGATCAGGTCGACGCGCCGCCTGTATATGCCCTCCAGCTTCTCGCCCTCTGCGGTCTCGGCGAATGGCAAGGCCAGTTCGCGTGACAACTGGCCCGCCACGCGCAAAAGTTCACGGCGCCGCAAGGTCGCGAGCAAATCCCTGCGATAGCCGATCTCGCTGCCGTCCCGCTCGGCCAAACCCTCTTCGACCAGCCATTGCCGCCGGCGCGCCAGCGCATCAGCCATGTCTCGGCCAAACCCCGCATTGCGCAACTGGGGAGGATCGCCGTCGAGCAGCGTGCGATCGAGCCAGGTTGCGGCATGGGCGGTCGCCAGTTCCGCAACATCTATTGGCGAGAGCATCTCGACCATGACGGGCTGGGCTGTAAGTTGCCGATGCTCGAACGCCGCGACGCGCTTGAGATGGTCGGGGGCAATGACCCAGGTCCCATCGCTCGAACGCCCGGCAACCTCGGCGCGCGCAAGTGCTTCGAGCCTGCGGACATGCGCCTCCACATAGTCCGAACGCGCGTCCGGGTCATGGCGGCGATGCGCTTCGCGATCATAGCGCCCGCCATTGCCAGCCGCGATGGCGGCGATCGTTCGATCGACCTCGCGGACGACCGCTTCCCTCGGCCTGATAGCGACGACCGCGCCGCCTGGCTGAGGACCGTCCCCCTCGACCTTTGATGGTGGGAGCCAATCGCCGGTTTCGCCCTTGCCGACCCGCACATAATGAGTGCGTCCGTCGACACCGTCGATCAGCAGAAAATGACGGTCCTCCAGCTCATCGGCAAGCCCGCGCATGAGTATGCGCCCGATGAGCGGCGAGGCGCCTGCCTCGGCCGGATCATAGATAAGCTGGTCGGCGCTTGACCGCTCCAGCCGCAGCCGCGAAAATTCGCGCTGCATCGTGCGGATGATGTCTCCCCGTTCACCCATGGTGCGGAGGACGGATTCGAGATCTGGGTCAAGCCGATAGCGGCCGGTGGGCAAAGGCTCGGCCAGCCCCATGCGCACGAGATGCCCAAGCCTGCTCGCCTGCAGGTCATGCTCGAGAGGATCGCGGGCAACGGGATTGACGACATGGCCATCGGCGATGCGGAGCAGCGAACGGTCAATCGATGTAAACCTGTCCTGCGTGATCTCGGAGCGTCGCGAAACAAGAATTTCTCGGTCGCTTCTGGGGCCAAGATCCAGTTCGACGAGTTCCGCCGCACGCTCGCGCAATCCCCTGCCGATATAGTCGCGCGCTATGACAAGATTGTCGCCATCCTGATCGACACCCCGGAGCAGGATATGGCTGTGCGGATGGCCTGTATTATAATGATCGACCGCGACCCATTCGAGCCGCGTGCCGAGATCCTCTTCCATCTGTGTCATGAGACGGCGAACAAGGGGTTTGAGATCCTCATATCGATCGCCATCCTCCGGCGCGACGATGAAACGGAACTGATGCCTGTCACCGCTGCCCTTCTCCAGAAAGGCCTTGCCGTCGGCATGGTCCTCCCCGGGACCGTAAAGCGCGCTGCGCTCACCCGCCCTATTGGTTCCGTCCCGCTGCAGATAGCGCAGATGGGCAACCGCCCGGTTCCCGCCCTTGCCGCCCAGCCTCACAAGCCGCGCCTTGACGATGACACGCCGGCGCCGGAAGAACGCATTGCTTGTCCCAACGCTAAGCAGCCGGCCGATGCCAGCGCCGCGCCCATAGCGATGGCCGGAAAAACCGGCTCGTCCCTTTCGTCCTGGCCCCGCGCCGCGCGCCAGATTGGCGGCGGCGACCACCCTGCCGGCATAACGCCGCGCCTTGGGCCCACGCGACGCGCGCTGCCGTCCAAGCCGGGGCGCGAAATCCTCATCATCGGCCATCGCATGGTTCCTGCTCTGGCCCCTCTCGTAGCCAGAGTGCGGCATCTTCCGCGCCATGGGAAGCGGTGCCGCCAGAAAGCCCGGAAATCCGCGCCTTTCAGATGAACTGGGCACTGGACAAGCGCCCATCCCGAAATATGGCACCAGGAAAAATGATGTGCAGACAAGAGGTTAGACGGCCTCTGGTGCCGGCACCTTTATCTTGCCTTATGCCGCCCCCCTCCCGCTTCCCTCTGCTCTCCCCGTCACCTTTCCTCGATCGCGACTATTTTGCCACGCGCGACTGCCTCCCAACGCCATAATCGAAACACCCGTCTTGCCGCTTCTCCCCCCTTCCTCCGCCAGGCAATTCGAGGCAGCCTAGTCTCGCGATTCCTGTCCTGGTCCCGTTCGCGTTGAAGCGCCAGGTTTCGTGGACAAAGGGTATCCATTGTCGGGCAGGGACGAGAATGGCGATGCCGACACATGCCTTTCCGATCTACTGACATCGAACTGCGATGGAATGCCATCTCCATGTCCGGGACCAAGGTCGGAGCATTGAGCAAGGAACGGAATTTATCTTCAAATTGGAATGATTTAGCGGCTTGCAACCTTTCGAATTCTCCGTGTAACCCATTGGCGGGGTTTACAGGGGTACAATATGAATCTGAAGAACGGCGCGTCCAAATGGACGCTGCTCGCTGGCGCGAGTCTCATCACCGCGCTCGCTACCGCTTCGTCCGCGCAGGCGGCCTGCACCACCACCAACGGCATCGTCACCTGCACGGGCGACAACCAGCCCTTCACCATAACCTCTGACACCCAGACGATTATTGCGCAGGACGCGACCGTTACCGGGTCCGGTCTGTCCGCAATCCGCCTGAACAGCACGCGAGCAAATCTCGTCGTCAATGGGACGGTCAGCGCTACTGGCGCTGCTGGGCTTACCATCCAGAATGGCGACCGGATTCTTAACTACGATCCCTATGCCGGAGCTGCATCGCCGAGGCGATACTATTCCTACCCCTACCTCTATCCCACCGGTCAGGCTAGGATTCTGATCGGAGAACAGGGCGTCATCAGTGGCGATACCGGTATCTGGATCGAGCGGTCGAGCAACAACTATCTGGGCGGCTCCACGGCCTCGATCGACAATAGCGGCCTGATCACCGCGACCTCGGGAAGCGCGATCCGTGGTCCCTCCGGTCTTTCCGGCGTCAGCTACACATCGATCACCAACCAGGAAAGCGGGACGATCCACGGCATTGCAGCACCCATCGAAACAATCACCAATGCCGGCCTGATCGACGGGCGCGGCAATGCGGCTATCGACGTTGGCCTGCGCTATGACAGCTTCTTTGCCAGCTATGGCCTGTCATACATCATCAATAGCGGTACAATCACTTCCACTGCCGGGGCGACGATTATCGGGCAACAAAACCCGCTTTCCATTAACAATAGCGGTCTGATCGGCAACAGCAATGGCGGCCAGTCGATCCATGCCGGATCGAACCTGTATCTGACCAATTCGGGCACGATCAAGGGCAATATCGTGGCCAATGGCGCCAGCACGATCGACAGCACGGCAGGCACCATCAAGGGTGACGTGCTGCTGGGCGATGGTGATGACATCATCATCGCCGCGCTCGATGAGAATAACCGGCTGACGACCGGGATCACCGGTCAGATCGACGGCGGCGCTGGCACGAACGCCATTGCTCTCACTATTGCCGCCGATGCCACGCTGACCGGCGCGCCGCTGCTGCCGACCCGCTTTTCCCTGCTGCAGGCGGGCCTCACCAATCAGGCGAAGCTTACGCTCGACACCAATTTCAGCGGCACGTCGCGCCTCTATGTCTTCGGCACGGGCACGCTACTCAACCAAGGACTGATCGATACACAAGGCCGGGCCATGGAGGCTTATGGCTCCGGCTATTCCTCGCCACTCAGCCTGCAAAATGACGGCACCATCAAGGCAAGCCTGACGAGCGTGACCGACGCCGCCGTTTCGATCGATGGCGTATCCCTGACCAACGACGGCAGCATCGAAGCGACCGGCGGCGCGGGCGTGCGTGCCATGATCGACGCGGGCAAGCGGGTGCACTCGCCGGAGTTCCACGCCGACGGGGTGGACTTCGCCGGCAGGCTGGA
>NZ_JBHIWJ010000139.1:0-8500 GCF_041987595.1 Sphingobium sp.
CCATGTTGGCGACCGTCCAGTCCAGCGCCTCAGTGGCGGCGTCCCGTCCGGTGAGGCGGCATATATGGAGGGCTTTCCGAACCGTCAAACCCTTTTTGCAATTTTGTTTCAGAATTTTTTGGGAGTTGCCCGCTAAAGCGAATTCGCGGCCAGGAGCGGCCGGAAATATGGGAATGAAAATGGGTTTGCAGGACGCCGACGCAAATGATGCCGGTTTTGGCGCGCGGATCAGGAGCGCGATTATCTGGCGTTCGGGGAGTCAGATCCTGTCGCAGATGGTCAGCTGGGTGGTGACGCTGGCGGTGATCCGCCTGCTCGATCCTGCCGATTACGGCCTGTTCGCCATGACGCAGGTGATTCTGAACTTCGCAACCTTCCTCAACGGTTATGGACTGGTGAGCGCGCTGGTGCAGTCGGAAACGCTGGACCGGCATCGGCTGCGTCAGGCCTTCGGCATCATGCTGCTGCTGAACGGCACGCTGGCACTGATGCAACTCGCCATCGCGCCATGGGCTGCCGACTATTATGCCCAGCCCAAGGTCGCCGAGCTGCTGCGGGTGCAGGCGCTGCTCTATCTGTCGACACCCTTCATCTCGATTCCCGAAGCGATCATGGGCCGTGCCATGGATTTTCGGCGCCCTGCCCTCGTCAATCTGGTGGCGGCAATGGCTTCAGCGGCCGTTGCGCTGGCCGGCGCCCTGTCGGGTTGGGGCGTGTGGACCCTGGTATTCGCCCCACTTGCGGGATTTTGGGTCAAGGGCGCGGGCTATGTGCTGGCAACCGGATTCAGGCCAATTCCGAGCTTCGATTTCCGCGGCACCGGGGCGATGGTGACCTACGGCGCGTCACTGCTGGGCGGGCAGCTCTTCTGGATCGTACAGAGCCAAGCCGATATCTTCATCGGCGGGCGTGTGCTGGAACCGCATCAACTCGGCCTCTATGCCGAAGCGCTGTTCCTGACGCAGATATTCGTCAGCAAATTCATTCCGCCGCTGAATGACGTTGCATTCCCGGCCTATGCCCGGATGCAGAAAGATCCCGCGCGAATCGCGTGGTCCTTTTGCAAGGCCGTGCGGCTGTTGCTGCTGATCAGTTGTCCGGTCTATCTGGGGATGGCGGCCACGGCGCAGCCGCTGGTCGAAACGCTGTTCGGCGCGAAGTGGCGGGAAATGGCGCCTTTTGTCGCGATCCTTGCGCTCGCCATGCCGTTCATGACGCTTCAGGTGATGTTCGCCCCGGTCAGCAATGCGCTCGGCCGTCCGGGCACGACCGCCCGGGTCGCGGCCGTGGGCGCCCTTTTGATGCCGACGGCTTTTCTGATCGGAATTCGATACGGCGCGATCGGCCTGGCCTGGGCATGGATCGGGGCCTTTCCCCTTCTCACCCTCGCCACCGCCCGGCTGGCGGGAGCGCCGATGGGGTTGCGGCTCATTGATCTGGGCCGGGCGGCGGCGCCGGGACTGGGCTGTTCAGTGCTGATGGCCGGCGTCGTAGTCGCGGTCGATCGCCTGTTGCCGCCGCTCGCGGCACCGATCCGACTGGGGATATTGGTGCCGGTGGGAGGGATCGCCTTTCTATCCGCGCTCATGCTGTGCGCGCGGGGCACGTTGATCGAACTGGTCGCGCTGGTCATCAGGCGGGCGCCGCCAGCGCAGGCACCCGCCTGAACGTTTCAGGCCGTCTGGATATAATCGCGCAGGGCAGCCGCTTCCGATTCGATGGTGTCGATCCGGAACTTCACAAGGTCGCCGATCGACACCAGGCCGATCAGCGCACCGTCGACGACCACCGGCAAATGGCGAATGCGCCGCTTCGTCATCAGCGACAGGCAATGGATCACCGGCGTCCGCCCATCGGTGGTGATCGCCGGACTGGTCATGAAGGCGCTGACCGGGCGATCCAGCACGGCAGCCCCTTCCTCCGCGACGCGATAGACCAGATCGCGCTCGGAAAATATGCCCACCACCTTGCCGTCATCCACGATCGGCACACAGCCGATCCTGCGTTCGGCGAGCAGCTGAACGACGGACAGCACGCTGTCGCTCGATCGCGCCTGGACGACATCCTGACCCTTGCGTTGCAGAATCGCTGCGATCGTCATGATCCGTCTCCCTGTCGAATGTCCTCTTCCGTCCCTTGATGATCCCACTTTCGCACCCCAAAGAAAAGGGATGACGCGCAGACAAGGCCTTGATGATCCCCAAATTGCACGGGTCGCCTGGCGGCGGTTCCGGCGCATCATGCTCTGGATGGCGCTGGGCGGCGCGCTATGCGTCGGGGCGGCGCTGATCTTCCTGCGCTGGTGGGCGGGGCCGATGCCGATCCACATGATCATTGCCACGATATTGGGAGTCTGGTTGACCTTCATGCTCGGCACGGGTCTGATGGCGCTGACCTTCCTGTCCAGCGGAACAGGCCATGACGAGCAGGTCATCGATCGGATGAAAGACGAGGTTCCCCTTGACGACTGAACAGAGAGGCGAAGTGGTGTTGCGGGTCTGCCCGCGCATCGCCGACATCAATTCCAACGGGCATATCTTCGGCGGCTGGGTTCTGAGCCAGATGGATATCGCGGGCGGCATCGTGGCGGCGCGCGTTGCGCAAGGCGCGGTCGCCACGGTCGCAATCGAGGGCATGAAGTTCATCACGCCGATTCTGCTGGGAGATATCGTGTCGGTCTATGCGCATGAAGAGCGCCGGGGCCGCACGTCGGTGGCGATCCGGATCGATGTGGTGGCGACACGCGGCATCACGGAGGAGCAGATCGAACTCACCAGCGGCCTGTTCACCTTCGTCGCACTGGATGAAAATCACCGCCCGCGGCCATTGCCGGACTGCTGAAGCGACGGACCTGCCCAGTTCATGAAAAAAGGACGGCGCCATCGGCACCGTCCTTTTTTGATTCCCTCACGCAAGCGGTGCGGAAAATCGGGTCACTCGGCCGCTTCGGCCGCGGGCCGGGCACGACGGGTGCGCTTGCGCGGCGCTTCCTGAACCGGCTCCGCATCATTGTCGGCGCGGGCGATCGACGGCGGCAGGACCGCAAGATCCAGCCCCTGCTGTTCCTCTTCAGACGCAGCAGCCTTGCGCGGACGGCCACGGCGCGGACGGGGCGCTTCGGCCTCTGCCTGGGGTTCGGGCGCGGGGGCGGCGATCACCGGCTCAGCAGCAATCTCGGCCTGCGGCTGTTCAGCCGTCTCCTCCGCCACCGGCCGCTCGCGGCGGCGGTCGTGCCGCTCATTGCGGTCGTTGCGGTCATTGCGTTCGTTCCGGTCGCGGCGATTGCGATCACCGCCCCGGCCATCCCGCTGCCCATCCCGCTGCCCATCCCGCTGATCGCGGGGCTCGTCGCGGCGGCGGTCATAATCCTGACGTTCGAAGGACTGTTCGGCGCGAACCTCTTCGCCGCCCTCGTCGCCTGCATCGAATTCGTCGAAATTCTCGTCGAAACTGTCTTCGCGCGGACGGAAACGCTGCTGCTGCTCCTCCTGACGGGCGCGGTTGTCGGCCAGAACGCGGAAATAATGATCGGCAAACTGCAGATAATATTCCGCATTCACCCGATCCCCGGCCATCTGCGCGTCGCGAGCCATATTCTTGTATTTTTCAAGAAGCTGGGCCGCATTGCCGCGGGCGCGGTTGTCGATACGGTTGCCGTTATCGCCACCGCCCCGGTTGCCACCATTGGGACGACCATTATTGTTCCGGCCGCGATTGCGACGACCGGCCTGCCGGTTGTTGATCAAGAGCTGGTCCTTGCGTTCACTTTGCCATCGTTCGCTGAAAACACTGTTCAGTCGCCATCCTCAAAGCACGGTCTGTCCGCCAGACCGGGTAAGGCTCCGCCGGACAGGGGCCTCGTCGAGACCCTTGCCCTTACGCTGCCAGAGGCGCTTGCGCAGCAGCGCCGTCGTGACTTTGAAGGAGCGGGAAAACGGCCTTTTCTCAGTCAAGCCCCACGGGGCAGATCCTCAGGATAGTGCCGTCCCTGACCTCCATGTAGTGTCTTCGATGACATAAACCAAGCAATTTTCGCTTGGGCCGCTGCAAATCCGTCACGCGGTCAAACCGATCGGACGGGAACCGCAACCAGGCACCGATCATGCCCGGCCAGGTCGCGGCGAACCGAAACGCTAAATCCTTGATTCGCAAGCAGGCCGGAGACGCTGTCGCATTGGTCATAGCCGATCTCGATCGCGGCCATGCCCCCCTGCGCCAGCAGACGCGGCAGCATGGGGATGATGCGGCGATAGTCGTCCAGACCTTCGGCGCCCGCGAAAAGCGCGCTTTCGGGTTCGTGCAGCACATCGCCCGACAGAGCCGCGTCGCGCGCGATATAGGGCGGGTTGATGAGGATGAGGTCGAACGGCCCATCCACCCCCTCCGCCCAGTCGCCCAGGCGAAAATCGGCGCGATCGTCCAGTTCCAGACGCCGGGCATTGCCTTTCGCCACCGCCAGCGCGGCGGGCGACAGGTCCACCCCTACCCCCCGCGCCTGCGGCCATTGGCTGAGCGCCGCCAGCAGCAGCGCGCCGGAGCCGGTGCCAAGGTCGAGGATGCGCGTGGGAGCCGCCGCCCCGAAATGATCGACCGCCGCCTCGATCAGGCTTTCGCTGTCGGGACGGGGAATGAGGACGTCGGGCGTGACGGCCAGGCTGATGGTCCAGAAATCGCGGACGCCGATGATATAGGCGATGGGTTCGCCCTTCAGGCGTCGTTCGAGCAGCGCTTCGAAGCCCGGCGGCACGGCAAGGTCGCGCTGACGCATCAACAGTTCGTTGCGGCCGATTCCCAGCGCATGCGCCAGCAGCAGTTCGGCATCAAGCCGCGGCGTGCCGCTGATGGCGTCCAACCGGGCGGCCGCATCGCGCAGCGCCGCTGCGACGCTCACCCGACGCCGTCCAGCTGGGCGAGGCGGGCGGCTTCATCCTCCGCCACCAGCGCGTCGATGACTTCGGACAGGCCCGGCCCTTCGAGGATTTCGGGCAGGCGGTGCAGCGTCAGGTTGATGCGGTGATCGGTGACGCGCCCTTGCGGGAAATTATAGGTGCGGATGCGCTCGGACCGATCGCCCGATCCCACCATCGCCTTGCGCGCCCCGGCCTGCTCGCTCTGGGCGCGCTCGCGCTCGACCTCATAGATGCGGGCGCGCAGCACCTGCATCGCCTTGGCCTTGTTCTTGTGCTGCGATCGTTCGTCCTGCTGCGTCACCACGATGCCGGAAGGCAGGTGCGTAATGCGCACGGCGGAATCGGTGGTGTTGACGTGCTGCCCGCCCGCGCCCGAAGCGCGGTAGATATCGATCTTGAGGTCGCTGTCGGCGATCTGGACGTCCACCTCCTCCGGTTCCGGCAGCACCGCAACGGTGGCGGCCGAGGTATGGATACGCCCGCCGCTTTCGGTGACCGGCACGCGCTGGACGCGGTGGACGCCGCTTTCGAACTTCAGCTTCGCGAAGACGCCGATGCCGGTGACGCTGGCGACCACTTCCTTATAGCCGCCGACTTCCGATGCGTTGGCGGATATCAGCTCCATCTTCCAGCCCTGCGCGTCGGCATAGCGCTGATACATGCGGAACAGGTCGCCCGCGAACAAAGCGGCTTCGTCGCCGCCGGTGCCGGCGCGGATTTCCAGCATGGCGGGGCGGGCGTCGGCCGCATCCTTCGGCAATAATTGCAGCGCGAGGGCGCGCTCGGCCTCGGGCAACCGACCCTTGATCAGCTGCATTTCCTCCTGCGCCATTTCGCGCATGGCGGGATCGGCGTCCGCATCCTCGCCACCCGCCATATATTCGAGCGCGCTCAGTTCCTGCCGGAGACGACGCACTTCATGGGCGGCCTTGGCCACCGGCTCGATCTCCGCATATTCCTTCGACAGCCGCACGAACTCCTCCGGCGCGAGGTCGGCGCGCGTCATCGACGCCTGCACCTCGTCCCGGCGCGCCTCGATCTGCGCGATGCGTTCGGCGGAAATGTGCATCAGAGGGCTGCCAGTTTCCCGATCAGAACGTCCAGCGCCACCGCCTCCTGCTCGCCCGTGGCCAGGTTGCGGACAGCCGCTTCGCCGCGGGCCAGCTCATCATCGCCCAATATCACCGCAAAGGCAGCGCCCGACGCATTGGCCCGCTGCATCCGCTTCTTCATGTTGCCGCGATAGCCCATGTCGCAGGCGACGCCGGCACGGCGCAGGTCGGCGATAATGCCGGTAGCCCTGACTTCGGCGACCTCCCCCATCGGAATGACGGCGACCTTCGGCCCGGCAATCTCCGGCAGGTCGATCAGCATCGCCAACCGCTCGATCCCCGCCGCCCAGCCGACCGCCGGGGTCGAGGGACCGCCGAGATTCTCGATCAGCCCGTCATAGCGCCCGCCGCCCAGCACCGTGCCCTGCGCGCCGAGCCGGTCGGTGATGAACTCAAACGCCGTGTGGCGATAATAATCGAGTCCGCGCACCAGCCGGGCATTGCGTTCCCACGCCACGCCCGCCGCGTCGAGACCCGCCGTCACCTTTTCGAAGAAGCTGCGCGCTTCGTCGGTCAGATAAGCGTCGATGTCCGGCGCACTGTCCGCTACCGGGCGGTCGCGCGGGTCCTTGCTGTCGAGGATGCGCAGCGGGTTGCGAGCCAAGCGGTCAAGGCTTTCTTCCGAAAGCTGATCGCGATGCGCCTCGAAATGGGCGATCAGCGCAGCGCGCCAGGCGTCGCGGCTCTGCCCGTCGCCCAGCGTGTTGAGGTTGAGCGTCACGCCTTCCGACACGCCCAGTTCCCGCAGCAGCTGATCGGCCAGAACGAGCAGTTCGACGTCCGCGCCCGGCTCGCCCGCGCCGATGATCTCGGCATCGAGCTGGTGGAACTGGCGGAAGCGGCCCTTTTGCGGGCGCTCGTAACGGAACAGCGGGCCGTGGGTCGCCACCTTGAGCGGCGCATATTGCTGCCAGCCTTCAGTGATGTAGGCGCGGCTGATACCGGCGGTGAATTCCGGGCGCAGGGTGATGCTGTCGCCGCCGCGATCCTCGAACGTATACATTTCCTTCGAGACGACGTCGGTGCTTTCGCCCAGCGAGCGGGCGAACACCGCCGTCGATTCAAAAACGGGCACTTCCACCCGCTGGAATCCGTAGAGTTTGCGCACCCGGTCAAAGGTCGCGACCACATGCGCGAAACGTTCCTGGAACGCTTCGGTGGTGCCGCCCAGCATGTCCTGCGTGCCGCGCACCGGGCGCGGCGTTTCGATTTTCGCCATGGGACAGCGCCTTTAGCGGCAAAGAAGCCACAAGGAAACGCGCTTTTTTGTCCCATAATGTCGCAGGCATCGTTGGGGGTGGACGGGGGCTGATCGGCTCGCCATGCTGCTGTTATACGGTCGTCCGACCGCACATGATTTCGGAGATGTTCATGATCCGCAGCCTTGCTGCCGCCCTTTTTCTTTCCACGGCCATCGCAGGGCCACTGGTCGCCCAGGATGCGATCCGCTCCAGGCCGACCGCGCTGCCGGTCGACAATGCCGCGCCCACGCCCAGGGACGTCCCCTATCCCGGCGGCACGATCCGCCTTGAGGTCGACGCCACCGACACGGTGCAGCGCATCTTCCGCGTCAGGGAAACCATCCCCGTCGCCAGCAGCGGCCCGATGACCCTGCTGATGCCGCAATGGCTGCCGGGCAACCATGCGCCGCGGGGACAGATCGAGAAGCTGACGGGCCTGACCTTCACCGCCGACGGCAAGCCGCTGGCGTGGAAGCGCGACCCGCTCAACGTCTATGGTTTCGTGATCGACGTGCCGCAGGGGACGAAACAGGTCGTGGCCAGCTTCCAGTTCCTCTCCGCCACCCAGCCCAATCAGGGCCGCGTCGTGGTGACGCCCAAGATGCTGAACATCCAGTGGGAATCGGTGTCACTCTATCCCGCGGGCTATTATACCCGCCAGATCCCGATTCAGGCGACGGTGACCTATCCCGACGGCTGGCAGGCCGCGACCGCGCTGCGCGGCAGGAAGACCGGATCGACCGTCGCCTATGAGACGATCGACTATGAAGCCTTGCAGGATTCGCCGGTGTTTGCGGGCCTCCATTTCAAGCCGGTCGACCTCGGCCATAATGTGACGCTCAACATCGTCGCCGACGATGCCGACGAGCTGGACGCCAAGCCCGACCAGATCGCCCATCACAAGAAGCTGGTCGACGAAGCGGGCGCGCTGTTCGGCACCTATCATTTCAACCATTATGACTTCCTGTTCGCCATCACCGACGAGATGGGCGGCATCGGCCTTGAGCATCACCGCTCTTCGGAAAATCAGGTCGAACCGGGCTACTTCAAGAAATGGAGCGATGGCGACGCGCTGCTGGACCGCACCGTGCCGCTGCTGGCGCAGCATGATGCCCATGCCGGCCACCAGATGGCCGCCGATCCCATCGCCGCCGCTGTCGCTGCCCCCACGCGCAAGCCCGCCAATGTCGCGCGCGACCAATATCGCCATCCGGCAGAAACGCTGGCCTTTTTTGGC
>NZ_JBHIWJ010000140.1:0-8395 GCF_041987595.1 Sphingobium sp.
GAGTGGTCCGCGTTGTGCTCAGAGTTTAGTGAGGGCGGTGAGGACGGCGTTGCGTAGCGCGCGCTGGTCTTCCGCCCGGGCGAAGCTGTGCGAGCCGGTGTCGATCCGCGTCGCGGGCAGGTGGCGCGCGGCGGCGGCATAGGCTTGCGCGATGTTTTGATAGATGCTCTCGGACATGACCATACCTCCTCGACCCTGCGCCCCTTAAAGCGGACAGTCCTTGCGAAAGTTCGGCGCCCGCTTCTCGCGGTGCGACAGAACGCCTTCCTTGACGTCCTCGCTCATGAAGCCAAGCATTTCAAGCGCGGTCGAGGCATCGAAGATCGGCCCGGCCTGACGAAGCCAGTTGTTCAGCGAATACTTGGTCCAGCGGATCGCGCTTTGCGACCCGTTGGCCAGTTCGACAGCCGTATCCAGGGCGATCTGCTGCAGCTCGTCATCCTCGACGCACATCGAGACCAGCCCGATGCGTTCGGCCTCTTCGCCCGAAACCGGCTTGCAGGTCATCAGATAGTATTTGGCCTTGGCCATCGAGGTCAGCAGCGGCCAGATGATCGCCGCGACGTCGCCCGCGGCCACGCCCAGCCGCGGGTGTCCGTCGACGATCTTGGCCCGTTTGCCCGCGATCGAGATGTCGGCCAAAATTGCGACCACCAGACCCGCGCCGGCGGCCGGGCCGTTGATGGCGGAGATGATCGGCTTATTGCAATTGATGATGTTGTAGACGAGGTCCTTGGCCTCTTTCCACGTCTTCATGATCTCGTGCGAATTGCCGATCATGCTTTCGATCAGGCTGAAATCGCCGCCGGCCGAAAACGCCTTGCCCGCGCCGGTCACGATGACCGCGTTGATATCGGGGTCGCGATCGATGTCGATCCACATATCGGTCATCTGGGTATGGGTTTCTGCATCGACCGAGTTGAAGCTCTCGGGCCGATCGAAAGTGATGCGCAGGACGCGATCCGCCGGGTAGTCAAATTTCAGCTTGTTATATTTCGCGTAACGGTTGGACATATCCTAGTTCCTTGTTGGTTTTCCCTTTGTGTTCAACCCGGCAGCCCGAGGACTGCTTTAGACAGGATGTTGCGCTGGATCTCGTTCGATCCGCCATAGATCGTGGTCGGCCGGGCCTTGTAGAAGCTAGCCAGGACATCGACGCTGACATTGCCGACCTGAAGTGGACCGATGGTGCCGCCATCGGGACCCGCGGCCTCGATCATCAACTCGGTGATGCGCTGGAAGCACTCAGTAACCCAGATCTTGAGCATCGAGACATCCGCGCCCAGCGTCTCGCCGCGCTTAAGCTGATCGGCGTAACGGGCATAGAGCGCAGCGTGGTCTTCCACGTCGAGCGCGGCTTGGGCGAAGCGGTCGCGGAACACCGGATCGTTAAAGGCGCCGCGGCCGCGCGCAAAGCTTTCCAGTTGACCCAGAGCGTTCTGCGCAAGGCTGGGTGAGCCAATGAAGATGCGCTCGAAGCTCAGGAGGGCCTTGGCCATCGTCCAGCCCTTGTTCAGCTCGCCCACGAGGTTTTCGCGCGGCGTGCGGGCACCGTCGAAGAAGACCTCGCAGAACTCAGTTTCGCCGGCGAGCGTCCGGATCGTGCGCACCTCGACACCGGGCTGGTCCATCGTCGCCAGAATAAAACTAATGCCCTGCTGCTTTTTCGGCGCGTCGGGATCGGTCCGCACCAGCATGAAGATATGCGTGGCGTCATGCGCCATGGTGGTCCAGATCTTCTGGCCATTGATGACAAAGTCATCCCCGTCGATCTCTGCGCGGGTGCGCAAGTTGGCCAGATCGGACCCGGCGCCTGGCTCGGAATAGCCCTGACACCAGATGTCTTCACAGCTCAGGATCCGCGGCAGCCAATAGTCCTTTGCGTCTGGGTACCGAACTTGATGATGAGTGGGCCGACCATCTGCACACCCATGTCGCGCCCACGGTTCACGCCCCAGCGTTGCTGTTCTTCGTAAAAGATCAGAAGTTTCGCGGCGCTCAGCCCCATGCCGCCATATTCGGCGGGCCAGGCCGGGGCGACCCAGCCCTTGGCATGGAGTTTGCGATGCCAATGCTCGACCTCGGAAAAGGTCGGGCGGTGCGGCAGATGGCGAAGTTCCTCGGGGTATTCGGATTCGAAGAATTGACCGACCTCGCGCCGGAAATCCCCGTCGGTCATGGCGTTCCAGTCCGTCATCGTTGCGCCCCCTCCTTGTCGCGGGCATCAAGCCAGAGCCGCCGGTGATAGGTGTCGTCCCCGAGCCAGGCCGACAGCACCAGCGCCCGGTTCAGGAATAGCCCGATGTCGAATTCATCGGTATATCCGACCGCCCCGTGCAGCTGGACCGCATCGCGCGTGATCTTCTTTGCCGCCACGCCGGCGCGAGCCTTGGCGCGGCTGGCCTGGCGGGCACGCACCTGGGGGCCGGCCGCGGCACGGTCCATCGACGACAGCACCTCGCGCACCGCTGCCTGGGCGACCTCCTGCATCACATACAGGTCGGTCGCGCGGTGCTGGATGACCTGAAAGGCGCCGATGGGCTTGTCGAACTGTTCGCGAGTCTTGACGTAATCAAGCACGATCTCGAAGGCACGACCGCTTAGCCCGACAAGCTCGGCCGCGGCCAGCGCGGTGGTGTCGCTGACCGCTTCGGCCAGAGCCGCCTCGACCGCCGCCCCCTCGGCCAGAAGCTCGGCCGGCGTCGCCGAAAAGGACAGTTCGCCCAATGCGCTGCCATCGGCCTGCCGGCGGCCTTCGACGTTCAGCCCGGCCGCGCCCGCCTCCGCATAGGCAAGAACCGCGCCGCCGTCGCCTTCGGCCACCACCAGATAGCCGTCGGCCCCGACCGCACCGGCGATCCAGGCTTTCGCGCCGGTCAGCCTGCCGCCCGCAAAGCGGCAGTCCCTGCCCGGCGCGACCCCCGCCGCGCCGCGTTCCTGCCAGGCCGTCGCCAGCACGGTTTCGCCCCCGATGGCCTTTTCCAACATCCCGTGATCCGGGCAAAGACGGTACAAGAGACCGATCGTCAGCCCGATTGTTGCCACCACAGGTTCGGGGGCAATGACACGGCCGGCCTCCTCGGCCAGCACGCCGGCAGCAGCAAGACCCATGCCCAGGCCGCCGTTTTCCTCCGGCACCGCGACGCCGAAAACGCCAGCGCCGGCAAGTTCGGTAATCATGCCGTCACCCCACCGACCACCGGCATCGCGCAGTTTTCTGGCGCGGTCGCTGCCGCCTGCCCGGGCGAACAGGGTTTGGGCGCTTTCCCTCAGCAGGCGCAGGTCTTCCTGATCCTGGGTGTTGTCTTCAGTCTGTTTCATTTGGTTTTCGCTTGATCATGACAGGCGTGTCTGTGGAGAAAACGACCTCGCCCGCCGGGTTCTTGGCACGCAGCGTATAGTGGAGAACACCCCGGTCGGGCTTGCTGCGCGACGGCGTGACCGAGTTGACCTGCATCTGGATATCGAGCGGTTCATCGGGGCGAACGGGGCGCGACCAGCGCAGATTGTCAAAGCCCATGCCGCCGATATTGGCCACGTCGACCATCATTTCGATCATGATGGGCTTGAACGCCTCCAGCATGGTCTGAAAACCGGAGGCAATCAGGCTTCCGTGCATGGCGGTGGCATAATCCTCGTCGGTATGCAGCCGCTGTGGGTCCCATTCCAGGGCAAAGGCCTTTATCGACTCCACGCTCATCGGTGCACTTCGAAAGCGAAACACCTGGCCTGGATGGAAATCCTCCAAGTATTTCATGACCCGCCTTCTACCGAGAACCCGGCATCATAGCCCTTGGACCCGTTGGCAATGCGAACGCGGTTGAACTCCTCCAGCTTGGGATAAGTTTCACGGAAAACGCGCAGGAACTCGGTTATCGGCGCATCGAAAAAGAGACCACGGTCGTTCACATATTCCATGTGCCGATTATTCTTTTCGTCGAACTCGTGGAACAGGGCATCGTGATGGCCGTCGAAGACCAGCGGTTTCACCTCGAACCTTTCGCACAGCTCGATATTGAAGGCTGGAGTGACCTTGTAGACCTCGCCATCCAGCCACAGCTGGACATAGCCGTGATAGATGAACAAATCCGTGCCCATCAGCTCTTGCAGTTTGGGTGTGTTCAGGTGGTTGCGGACATCGGCAAAACCCAGCGCCGCCGGTATGCCCGCCGCCCGAAGACAAGCCGCTAGGAGAATGGCCTTGGGGACGCAGAACGCCGCCTCGGCGCCCGCGATCCGACTGGCTCGATAAGATTCTTCATCCAATGCAAAACAATATGGGTCGTAACGAATGCCATCGCGTACCGCCTCGAAAAGGCGGATCGCCTTGTCCCGGCCGGTTGCATCGGCAGGCAGATCACGCAATGCTGAGGAAACGAAATCCTGCACTTCCACGCTGTCGCTCTCAACAAAGCGCGATGGCATCACATACTGACCGGCCTCAGCAGACAAGCCCTCCTTGGACTGTGCCATCGCAACTCTCCCTTATATTTCTAACAAATGTTAGAATAATGCCCGAAAGCCCATGCGTCAACGGGATTCATTTCGGCTCAAGTTCCACCACAGCATGGCGCGCATTGTCTTCTCCCAAAGATGGCGCGCGACCGATTTGATCCGCCGGACCACGAAATCCGGGGGCGATTGGCAATGGCAGGGCCGATACCTTGGTGCCGGCAATCGCCAGCTTCCGGCCGAACACCCCGCGCGCCGCGAAATGCGGGTCTGCGGCGGCCTCGGCAGGGGTTTTCACAACCGTACAGCAACAATCCGCCTCCTCCAGAAGCGGCGCCCAATCGGACGAAGGCCTCTCTGCCAGACGCCGCGCCACTTCTGCGGCGCAGGTTTCCGGATCAACCCAATCGTCGCGCAGATCGACCGGCTGGCCGATCACGTCGCAGAAGGCCTGCCAGAATTTCTCTTCCAGCGCGCCAACCGCGACCTGCCGTCCGTCGCCCGCAGTATAGAGCCGGTAGCGCGCAAGCCCGCCTGTCAGCCGACTGCCGCCGCTGTCTATGTCCTGGCCAGCGATCACGCCTTCGGCATGAGCCCAATAAGCAAAGGCAAAGGCGCCCTCGGCCATCGCGATATCCAGATGGATCCCCTGCCCGTTCCGGTCGCGAGCCCGAAGCGCGAGCAGGATGTTCATCACGGCTGGATAGGTGCCGCCGCCAACATCGGCGATCAGACCAGATGGCATCGTCGGATTATCGTCGGGGCCCCGGCTGAGCGACAGTAAGCCCGAATCGCCTGCATAGTTCAGATCGTGCCCGGCGGACGCCGCCTTTGGCCCGGTCTGGCCATATCCGGTGATCGAGCAATAGATGAGCCCCGGATTGATCCGGCGAAGGGTGTCATACCCCAGCCCTAGCCGATCCATGACGCCCGGGCGGAACTGTTCGACCAGCACATCGGCCTTCTCGATCAGGGGGCGCAGCGATTCCACCGCGCCCTCTGCCTTCAGATCAATTGCTACCGATCGCTTCCCATGGTTCAGCACGGCAAAGCCGATGCTTTCACCATTTAATTTGGGATTCGTATGGCGCGCGCCCTCGCCTGTACCGGGGCGCTCGAACTTGATTACCTCAGCGCCGGCCTCGGCCAACATCAGCGTCGCCATCGGACCCGGAAGAAGGGTGCTGAAATCGAGCACCAGGATATCGTCGAGCGGCTGCATTTTTCCCGCCCTCACGCGAACCTGGCGGCCCCGTTGTTCAGGACCACCACCTCGCGTACAGGGACCGAGGCACGGAACCGGGCCTCGCCCCCGTCTTCCCAGATCTCGAACCGCACGGTTTCACCCGGATAGACCGGCGCCGAGAACCGCACATCCAGCCCGACGAGACGGCTGGCGTCGTAGTCCAGCAGCGATTTGAGGATCGCGCGCGCCGCCAAGCCATAGGTGGCCAGCCCATGCAGGATCGGCCGGTCAAACCCGACCGAGCGTGCTACGTCGGGGTCGGCGTGCAGGGGGTTGTAATCGCCGCTGAGCCGATAGATCAGCGCCTGCCGAGGCAGCGTTTCGATGTCGCAGACATGATCGGGTGCGCGGTCGGGCAGCTCGGCAGGCGTCGGTCCGGGGCAGTTTTCCCCGCCGAAGCCGCCGTCACCACGGCAAAAGGCCGACATCGCTACGCGAGCCAGCTTTTCGCCGGTATCGGCGTCGATGATTTCGCGGCTTTGATAGATGACGGCGCCTTTGCCCTCGCCCTTGTCGGAGATGAAGTCGATCTTGCTGCGGCCGACGATATTGCCCTTCACCGGCAGCGGCTTGTAGATGTCCAGCCACTGCTCGCCATGCAGAACCTTCTGCCAGTTCACGCCGGTTCTCGGGTCGCGCAGCCAGAACCCCGGATAGCCCATCGTGACCGCCATGGACGGCACCGCCTTCAGCCCGTCCTCGTAGACATAGGCCAACTCCTTCCTGTCGGTAGGGTCTTCGCCGAAACCCAGCCCGAGCGCATAGAGAATCGTGTCTCTTTCGCTCAGCGTCTGTTCGATTTCCTCGAAATCCCAATTCGAAAGCGCCTCGAAATCCAGCGGCATGTTTCTTCCTCCCTGGAACGCCCTACAACGTGTTTCCCGATCCCAAGATCGCCGTGACCTGGCTGGACAGAACGCCGCCATTGCCGTGGGCAAGCGCCAGGTCGATATTCTCTAGCTGCTGTCCGGGCGCGTCGCCACGGATCTGCCGCGCGGCTTCGATCACGGTAAAGATGCCGTACATCCCCGGATGCACGCAGGACAGCCCGCCGCCATTGGTGTTCACCGGCAGCACCCCGCCCGGGGCGATGCGTCCACCCTCGACAAAGGCGCCCCCTTCGCCCTTGGCGCAGAACCCGAGATCCTCCAGGAACAGGATTGTATTGATCGTGAACGCGTCATAGAGCTCAACCAGGTCTATATCGCCCGGCGCCACTCCGGCCGCCGCGAAGGCGCGCGCGCCGGATTCGCGGGCCGCCGTAGTGCTGAAATCCCGCATCTGTGATATCTGCCGGTGCGAACTGGCTGCGGCGCTGCCCAACAGATAGACTGGCGGCTTCGGACAATCCCTGGCACGGTCGGCGCGCACCATCACCACCGCGCCGCCACCGTCAGTCACCAGGCAACAGTCGCGCACAGTCAGCGGGTCGCCTACCATGCGCGCGGCCAGCACGTCCTCGCGGCTCAGCGGGCCGCGATCGAACGCTTCGGGATTGAGCCGCGCCCAGGCGCGCGCGGCCACCGCCACTTCGGCCAGTTGCACGCGGGTGGTGCCGTATTCGTACATATGCCGGGCCGCGGCCATCGCATAGGCAGAGATCGGATAGCGCGGCTTGTACGGGGCCTCGTATTCGGGTGGGCGCGAGGCCGTCACCAGCCGTCCCGACGCGGTTCTCTGATTCGAGCCATAGACGATCAGCGCGACGTCGCACAGTCCCGCATCGAGCGCCATCGCCGCCGAGGTCAAGTAGTTCACGAAGGACGACCCGCCGGTCATCGTACCATCGACGAATCGCGGCTGGATACCAAGATACTCGGCCGCCATCAGCGCCGGCATGCTGTCTTCCATCATGGTGCAGAACAGCCCGTCGACATCGGCCAGCGACAGTCCCGCGTCGGCCACCGCCGCCAGCCCCGCCTGGGCCATGATGTCATAGGCGGTCAGGCCATGCGCCTCGCCGAATCCGGCATGGCCGGTGCCCACGATGGCAGCCTTTCCCCGCAATTCTCCCGTCATCGCTCAGCCCTCCACCGGCCTGCACAGCACCGCAGGCTTTCCGTCGATCTCGCCGACATAGACGGTGACAGCCATACCGATCGTTACATCCGCAGGCGCGATCCCCTCGACCCGACTCATCATCCGCACGCCTTCTTCCAGCTCGACCATGCAAATGTTGTAATCCCCGCCCTGCTCGGACCTGCGTCGGACTACGGTCGTCGTATGCACCTCTCCACAACCGCTGGCCTTGTGCCAGGACAACGCCGTTTCATGGCAATGCGGACAGACGACGCGCGGGAAGAAATGAAATTTTCCGCAACTGTCGCATTTTGGGAGCGCGATCTCGCCATTCGCCAGCGCGCGCCGGAATGTCTGATCCGATCCGGTAATTTCTTGCATTGTTGCCCTTCTTTTGGTTGCAATCCGAGTGTGTTGACCTTGTTTCTAACAGATGTTAGATTTTTTTCAACCCGGTATTGCCGAAAGTGAGACGATTATGACTCCTCCGAATTCGGGCCCTCTCGCGGGCACGCTGATCGTCGCGCTGGAACAGGCCGTCGCGGCGCCGTTCTGCACATCGCGGCTGGCCGACGCCGGCGCCCGGGTGATCAAGATCGAGCGCAAGGGGGCCGGCGACTTCGCCCGCGGCTACGACACCGCAGCACACGGCGAAAGCGCCTATTTTATCTGGCTGAA
>NZ_JBHIWJ010000141.1:0-8321 GCF_041987595.1 Sphingobium sp.
CTTCAACCATGGTAAGCCTCTGAGTTATATAGATAATTTTAGATTTTGGGGTTGCTTTTCGCAGGGTCTTGCGATGCTATGGGCGGACCCGCACGCGGGTGAAACGAGAACGAGAGACCAAAATGAGCAATGCACCACTTTCCGGATTGAAGATCCTTAGCCTGGCGGAACAGTTTCCCGGCCCGTATGCGACGATGCTCTTGTCGGACATGGGGGCCGAGGTCATCATGATCGAACGTCCGGGCCTTGGCGATCCGGCACGGCAGTTTCCGCCGCTGTTCAGGGCGCTGAACCGGGGCAAGCGCAGCGTGGCGCTGGATCTGAAATCCACCCAGGGGCTGGCCCGGTTCCGTGAATTGGCCCGGTCGGCCGACGTGATCGTCGAGGGATTCCGGCCCGGGAAGCTCGACGCGCTGGGAGCCGGGTATGAAGCGATACGAAAGATCAACCCGCGGCTGGTTCACGTGTCGGTTTCGGGCTACGGACAGGATGGGCCCTATCGTGACCGGGCGGGGCACGACCTGAGTTATGAAGGTGTCGGCGGATTGTTGGCAGATCAGGCCGAAACCGGAAAACCCGGGGTGTTGCCGGCTATTCCGCTTGCCGATATCGGCGCCGCGCTGTTTGCGGCCATTGCAATACTTTCGGCAGTGGTCTCCAGCCAGAGGACGGGGAATGGCCGCTATGTCGACGTGTCGATGTCGGATGCGGTGGTTTCCATGCTCACCGCGTTTCTCGTACCCGCGGCCAATGGCACACCGTTGGGCGATTTCATCGCCGAACCGGCCTATGGCGTTTTCACCTGCGGCGACGGCAAGCTTGTGACGCTGTCCATCGCGCATGAAGATTGGTTCTGGCGCCCGTTCTGCGAAGTGATCGGCAAGCCCGAGCATGCGGGATTGAAAGGCCGCGAACGTGTCGCCCGAAAGGACGAGCTGCGCCAAGAGATCGCGGCGGTACTGGTGGGCAGGACGCGCGATGAATGGGGGCAGATATTCGATGGGGCGGGGGTGCCCTGGGGCCCGGTCAATTCGCTGGCCGAAACTCTTGATGACCCGCATGTGCGCGCCAGAGGCCTGTTGCGAACGCTTGCGCGCGAAGATGGCGGTGCCGAGGTCTTTCTGGTCCAGCCCCTGAAATTTGACGGTTTCGAGACCGAATTGTCCGGTCCGCCGCCGGCCATCGGTGCCGACAATAAAACCCTTCTTGGAGAAGGACCTGTCTAAGGTCCATTCTCCGCATTGGTTGTTAGCAGGCAAAGGAATACCCGCCATTGACTGGATAGGTTTGCCCGGTGATCCAACTGGCCGCATCCGAGCACAGAAACAGTATCATTCCCGCAGGATCTTCCGGTTCGCCCAACCGGCGGATCACATACTGCGACAAAGCTCGCTTTTCGGTTTCCGCATCGGGGATAAGATCGGCAACCGCCGGCGTTCTGGTGCCGCCGAGGGCTACGCAATTGGCCGTGATCCCGAACCGGCCGCCGGCTTTTGCGATGGCGCGCATGAAACCCGCGGCCCCCGCTTTAGCGCCGGAATAGACCGCCAGATGCGGCTCGCCCACACGGCCCGCATCGGAAATGACCGTCACGATGCGCCCATAACCACCTTTGACCATCAAGGGCATCGCGTGACGGGTACAGTTCAGCACCCCGTCAAAATTGGTCGCCATCCAGCGCTTCCATTCCGTGGGGTCCGATTCCCAAAAAGGCACCAGATCATCGAGCCGCGAGGTCGGCCCCGCGTTCCCGGCGTTGTTGACCAGAATATCCACGCTTCCCAGAGCCGACTGCGCCTCGGCGAAGGCCGCGCCGACGGCCTCGAAGTCCGAGACGTCAAAGGCGATCGGCAGCGCCTTGACACCTGCCGCTTCGACTTCCGCAGCAACGCTTTCCGCCCGCTCGGCGTGGAAGTCGTTGATCACAACGGCACCCGCGCCGTGCTCGGCCAGGTAAAGCGCAACCTGTCGACCCACGCCTTGCCCCGCTCCGGTTACAATTGCAGTACGTCCCTTGATATGGAGTATGTCACTCATTGTCGTTCCTTCCTACCCGAGCCAGCGCTTGCGGCGCCGATAGTGCTTGATGTCGCGATAGCTCTTCCGTTCACCTGAGGCGGAGACACCAAGATAGAACTCTTTGACGTCCTCGTTTTCTGCGAGTTTGTCTGCCGGGCCATCCAGAACGATGCGACCGTTTTCCATCACATAGGCATAGTCGGCGATCGACAGGGCCGCGGCGCTGTTCTGTTCGACCAGAAAGAAGGTCGTGCCTTGGGCCTTGAGCTGCTTGAGAACTTCGTAAACATCGCGGATCATCATCGGCGCCAATCCCAGCGACGGCTCGTCGATTACGATGATCCTAGGCCTCGCCATCATTGCCCGGCCGATCAGCAACAATTGCTGTTCGCCACCCGACATGAAGCCGGCGGTGCGACTGCGCAGGTCCGCAAGGCGCGGCATCAGGGAATAAACGTGATCCAGCCGGTGTTTCAATTCGGCCGCGTTGGGCGCCATATGCCCGCCCACGATCAGGTTTTGCTCGGAGGTCAGGTGACGCAACACGCGTCGGCCCTCCATCACGTGGATCAGTCCGTTCTTTACAACATCCGACGCTTCCAGATTCTGGACCGGCTTGCCGTTTAAGATGATCGATCCCGCCGAAACTTTCCCGTCTTCGGATTTCAGCGTCCCGGAAATGGCTTTAAGCGTTGTGCTTTTTCCCGCCCCGTTGCCCCCAAGCAGCGCGACGCATTGACCTTCGCGTACAGTGATGGAAACACCCTTGAGCGCCAAGATAACGTCGGAATAGATCACTTCTACGTTGTTGAGTTCCAGCATGGCCTTCGCGCCTGGGTTTCGGGACGGGAACGGGCGCCGCTTGTGCGGCGCCCGGTTCATCTCACCATTTTTGAACGACGGGAATGTCGACGCTCGTCGCTTCGATGACGATCTTGCCGTTTTTGACCGTGCCAATATTCACCTTGAGGCCTTCCAGCGGGAAGGGCGCATCAGGGGTAAAGGTTAGCGTCGGCAGGAAACCGTTCGTTTCCTCGGTGGTGATCGGCTTGGAAAAGAGCGCCTTGCGCACCGCTTCGCCGGTCAGACCTTCGGCGCCGTTTTCCTGGATCGCGTGCTCGATGACCGTGGCGACAAAGAGACCTTGAGAAATGCCCATGGCGGTCACCACGTTCCAGGGCGCTTTAAGCCCGTAGTCTGAGGTCAGGGTGTTATAGAACTGCCGGGCCGGGCTGTCCTCGTCGGCCGCAATCGCCATACCGTAGGCTTCGTAATCGCCTTCGAGCTGTTCGAGACCGCCCAGGGCCCCTCCGGAGGCCGGCAACCCGTTGTGCGAGCTCATCATGATCGGGACGTTGGCGCCGTTGGCCTGCAATCCGCGCTTAGCGGCCACGACGATCGAAGTGTTGGTCTGGATGACCAGCGCCTCGGCCCCTGAACGTGCGACGCGGCGCATCTGGGTTGTCAGATCGGTGGGCTGCACCTCGGTATAGATAACCTCGACGATGTCGATATCATCGGGATTCTGTTCGGCGTAAAGCTCGAGACCCTTCGCCATGTCCACATAGGCAGGAGAAGCTTCGGAGGCCAGGATCGCAACCTTGATCGGCTCGTCTCCGCCCCGCTGCTTGCGCAGCCAGGACAGAAATCCTGCGCTCTCATGCGAATAGGTCGGGCGCGGATTGAAAATCCAGGAATCGGGCTTCCAGGCAAAGCCATAAGCGGCCGTGGACATGAACATGGGGATCTTGTCTTCCGGCAGCCGCTCAGACAGAGCGGCGACATCGGGCCCGCCCAAACCAACAACCGCTATCGGATTCAGTTCCGATTTGATGCCGGGCCACAGGCTTGCAACCTGTGCTGCATCGTAGCGGGTTTCATAGTTCTTGAAGTTCAGCGTGACCCCAAGTTCCTTGCCGCGTGTCTCATTCCACCAGTTGAACACGGTCTCGCGGCCGCTTGCCAGAACAGGCATGATATCGGCATAGGGACCCGAGAAGTCCGACAACAGGGCAAGGTTATAGCTCGTTTCGGCTTGCACCTTCGCAGGCACGACGGTTGCGAAGGCGATAGCGCTCACTGCCAACAGACTACGAAGGCCTGAATGTGTTTTGTAGGTCATTTTGCTTCCTCTTTGGTTGCTGGCCGCCCGATCCGTCAATAAGGGAACGGCCAGATGCGATAAGATGACTTCAGGATGTTCCAGCGATGCATCAGCCCTTTCGGTTCGAGAATCATGAATAAAGCGATCACGCCGCCGAGAATTACATTCATGCCGGCGAACACGATGTCGCCGCCCACGAAAGGCACTGACTCGGCGATGTTGGGGCCAACCGTCGCGATAATTTCCTGAATGATGCGAATGACGAAAACACCGATCAACGCCCCCACGATCGACCCCATCCCTCCGACAATGATCATCGCTACGAAGAAGATGGAATGGAACAGCGTGAACTGATCGACCCCGACAAAGCGGATCATATAGGCCCAAAGCGCCCCACCCACGCCGGCGTAGAAAGCACCGATCAGAAAGGCGTTGGCCTTGGTGGCCGCGACGTTGATCCCCATGATACCCGCAGCCACGTCATCGTCCCGGACCGCGACGAAGGCACGGCCGAACCGGGACCGGACGATCCCGAATGCGCCCGCAATCATGATCGCGGCAACAGCGAAACTCAGATAGAACTGCGCGGTCTCGCTGACGAAGCGCAGGCCGAAAAGTTCCGCAGGCGGCACAGTGATACCGTTTGATCCACCCATCCAGGTCGACGGCAGATTCAAGACCGCGAAATGAAAGATGAACTGTGCCGCGATCGTCGTCAGGGCAAGATAGAAACCCTTGATCCGGGCCGCGGTCAGTCCGAAGAGAAAGCCGAATACCGCGGCTGCGGTTCCCGCCAGGGGAATGACCAACAGGAATGTAAGCCCGGTTTTGGAGGCCAGTATCGAGGCGGTATAGGCTCCGACACCCATGAATGCCGCTTGGCCCAGATTGATCTGGCCGGCATAACCCGTGCATATCTGAAGTCCCACGGCGATGACCGCGCTGATCAGCATCATGTTCAGGACTGCGATGATGCGCGCGCCCACTAGATAGGGAGCCGCCAGCATGAGAGCGAGGAACAGGACGAGGGCAAGTGCCTGCCAGCGCGTGCGTATGAGGCGTCTGTCGGCTTGATAGCTTGTCGGGAAGATGCCTGAAGGATCCATGGCTTATACCCGCTCGATGGTGCGCCAACCGAACAGGCCGGTGGGACGGATCAGCAGAATGGCAAGCATGATGATATAGGGCACGACACTGCCCAGGGAGCCGCCGATAACTGGGTCGAGGTAGTTTGTTGTCAGGCTCTGGACGATGCCGATGATGACCCCGGCCAAAATCAGCCCTCCGATCGATTCCAGCCCGGCGAACAGCGCCACGGGCAGCGCGGCAAATCCGATATCGGAGGCCAGGAAGGTCAGGGATTTGCCGCTGAGAAAGATCATCGCGCCAACCGTGGACAGTATTGCGCCGAGAACCCAGGCGAAGGCGATCGAACTCTTCACGGAGATCCCCATTGAAGACGCAACGACATGATCTTCGGCCACCGCTGTCATCCGCAGCCCGGGTCGGGTCCGGTTGAAGAACCACGACAGACCGGCGGCCGCGACAATGGTGATGATTCCACCAATCAGCAGGTTCAACGGAATCAGCATGTCCCCAAGGAAGAGGGGTTTCAGCGGGAAGATTACCGGGAAGGGCCGAACCGCGGGGCCGAACAGCAGCAGAACAAACCCGCGAAGCAAAATCAGCAGGCCGACTGTCACCATGACCATCGAAAAGACCGATTCACCGATCAGTTTTGTCAGAAATATCCGCTCGATCAGGTATCCTACAAAACCTGCGAGAAGCAGCGACAGCGGTATCGACAGCCAAAGGCTCAATCCGGCCTGCAAGGTGGTGAACCAGACGATGAAGCCGCCGATGATCACCAGTTCGCCCTGAGCGAAATTGAAAACCTTGCTGGCGCGGTAGATCACGACAAAGCCCATGGCCACCAGCGCGTATAGCAGGCCGATCAATGCCCCGGTTATGATGTCATTGACGAAGTAGACCACTGTTGCCGACCTCCCTTATGTTTCCGACTGCCGGTTGACAGTCTTTGATATGCTCTCGACATCCAACACGAGAACCTTGGCCTCAAGCGTGCCCTGGCGGCCGTCCTGATAGGTCACGGCGATCTTGAGATCGGCCTTGTCGGCACCACTATAGATAGCCGCGACAAGGTCCGCATATCGCTCTTCCAGAAATCCGCGCCGAAGTTTCCGGCTCCGGGTCAGTTCACCTTCGTCCGGGTCGAGTTCTTTCGGAAAATTCGCAAACCGCGCAACGTGTGAACCTTCCGGCAGCAAGGCGTTAATGCGCGTAATCTCGCCCTTTATGAGATCCAGAATCTCGGGCTTTTGCGACAGATCGGTATAGGTCGAGAAGCTGATATTGTTCTCTTCCGCCCAGCGGCTGAGGACTTCCATGTCGATATTGATCAGCGCGCCGACGGAGTCACGGGATTCGTCACCCAATGTCATTAAATCTTTGATGAAGGGGCTGTAGCGCAACCGCGTTTCAATGAACTGCGGCGGATAGCTGTGACCGTTTGCCAGGCGGCGCATGTCTTTCACCCGGTCATAAAACAAGAGCTCTCCATCGTCGGTCATCGAGACCGCGTCGCCGGTGGCATACCAGCCGTCTTCGGTCTGCGCCTCGGCCGTCTTGTCCGGTTTGCCGAAATATCCGCCAAAGCCCGACCCGCCGCGCACCTGCAATTCGCCCTCAGGGGAGATCCGGAATTCGAGCGGATCGCCATAGGCGGGATTGGTCTGCATCCAGCAGCCGCTGGTTTCCAGCTGATAGCTTTCGCCCATATGCGCGGTCATCAGCCCGACCTCGGTCGCGCCATAGACGTTGCGCAGCTTGACGCCCATCGCGTGGAACATGCGGAACACGTCCGGAGCCATCAGTGCGCCGCCGCTCATGGCGTTCCGGGCCTTTCCCAGGCCGAGATTGTCGCGCAGGTGGTGCAACACCAGAGCCTCGGCAAAGGGCAGTTGAAGCCGCGCGGCAAGCCTTGGCGTCCGGCCTTCCAGGCGTTCGACATAGACGCCGCGGCCGACCTTCATCCCCCAGTTGTACAGCGCCCGGCGTATCGGACCGGCGCCCAGCATCCGCGCCTGCACGATCGAGGCGAGGTTCTCCCACTGGCGCGGACTGAAAACCAGCGCGTCCACCGCTAATTCGCGGATATTGGCGAGCACGTCTTCGGGACCTTCGGGGAAATTCACCACCATCGGGCCGATCAGGCCGATGGACAGGCCAAAGATCTGCTCGGTCACCCAAGCGGGGGAGATGTAGGTCAGGTATTCCGTCCCCGGGGTGATGTCGATCGCACCCATCACCCGCGACGTGTTGTCGAACAGGTAGCGGTGGGTGATGATCACACCCTTCGGCTTGCCGGTGGTGCCGGAGGTATAGGACAGAACCGCGATGTCGCCGGCCTTGCCGCGCCGCACATGATCGTCGAACCTTTCTGGGTCCTTGGCGTGGACCTGCCTCCCGGTCTGGCTGACCCTCTCGAACGAGCGCAGCATGGGGTGATCGTAGTTCCACAGCCCGGAATCATCCCAATAGACGATCCCAAGCACCCCCTCGACCCGGTCGACGATCTCCAGGCATTTGTCGACCTGTTCCTGATCCTGCGCCAAAAAGACACGGGTGCGAGAATCCTGCGCCAGATAGAGGATCTCTTCGGTTGTCTGGTCGGGATAGACCGACAGGACCTTGCCGCCCAAAGACTGAACCGCGTATTCGGCCCAGAAATGTTCGGGTTCGTTCTCGCCGATCAGCATCACCGAGTCGCCGGCCGAAAGACCCATCTCCTCCAGACCAAGCGCCAGCGCCCGGACGCATTCCAGCACATCGGCCCAGGTGAACTCGCGCCAAATGCCCAGCCGCTTGTGACGCTGGGCCAAGGCATCGGGGGCGGAGCCCGCCCGTGCCAACAGGACCTGCGGCAGGGTTTCGCTTTGCGTGACGGCGGGGTCGGTGAAGGTTTTGGCAGATTGCTGCGTGACCATGAAACTATCCCAGATAAGCTTTGATCACGGCCGGGTTCTTCTGGATTTCCGCCGGCGTGCCCTCGGCGATGACCCGCCCGAAATCCAGCACCACCACGCGGTCGGCAAGATCCATCACCACGCTCATGTCATGTTCGACAAGGACCACCGGGATCTTGCGCGCCTCGCGCACGTCCAGGATGAACCGGGCA
>NZ_JBHIWJ010000142.1:0-8318 GCF_041987595.1 Sphingobium sp.
GCGTCAGATTTTCAACGCCGCCAGCCTTTTTGATGTCCGCTTCCAGCTTCGCGACCGCACGGTCGAGCAGCTCGTCGGAGGACACTTTGGTCAGGTTCCAGTAGACTGCGCAGCTGCCGTCGGATGCCTGAGTCACCGATAGCGAGACATTTTCCGGTTTCGTCGTCGTCGGCTCGAACGCGACCTTGGGGAGCTGCAGCTGAACCGTCTGGACGACGACCGGGACCGCGATGAGAAAGATGATGAGCAACACCAGCATGACGTCGACGAGCGGCGTCGTGTTGATGTCGGACATCGGCTTGTCGTCACCGCCGTCAGAGCCAACACTCATTGCCATTGATTATTTCCTAACATGCTTTTCGATGGTGCCCCGTTTGCCGAGGCCCACGTCCGGCGGGGGGAACCGGCAGTCGCAGCCGCCGCCAGGCCCCTCACCGGCATCTCAGCCTATCAGGCCTTGGTCGCGGCAGCAGCCGGCTTGGCGGCAGCAGCGGCCGGAGCAGCGGCAACCGACGGCTTCACGGCGCCGTTCGACACCAGATAGGCCAGCAGGTCGACGGTGAAGCCGTTGAGCTGTTCGGCGATCGACTTGTTGCGGCGCTGCAGGAAGTTGTAAGCGAGCACCGCAGGAACGGCCACGGCCAGACCCAGGGCGGTCATGATCAGAGCTTCACCGACCGGGCCGGCAACGGCGTCGATCGAGGCCTGACCGGCAGCGCCGATCTTGATGAGCGCGCGGTAGATGCCGATAACCGTACCGAACAGACCGATGAACGGCGAGGTCGAACCGACGGTCGCGAGGAAGGCGAGACCGCCACCGAGGCTGGAGTTGATCGCGGCTTCCGAGCGGGCCAGCGAGCCGTGCAGCCAGTCATGCGCTTCGACCGGATCGGTCAGCTTGCCATGCTCGTCCTGGGCCTTGATGCCGTCGTCGACGATCTGCTTGTAGGCCGAGTTCTTTTCCAGCTTCGCGGAAGCTTCCTTCAGCGACGCGGCGCGCCAGAAGGTCGCGCGAACCTTCTTGCCCTGGTTGATGACCTTCTGCTGTTCGATCAGCTTGGTGAACAGAATGTAGAAAGTACCGACCGACATACCGCAAAGGATGATGAAGACGGTCCAGGCGATGGTGCCGCCCTGCTCGAGCGCTTCCATCAGGCCATAGGGATTGGCCGACTTGGGAGCGGCGGCCGCTGCGATAGACATCAACATGTTCAAGACTTCCCTCTCAAAGGATCAATAAATCGGGAAGGCGGCGCACCGGCGCTCGCCCGCCCTTCAAATCATTCCGGCAGACGCCAGGTGATACGGCCGTTGTACGTATCCGACATCGGACCACCCCCAGCTGCGGTCGCGGGCTTGAATCTCGCGCGCTTGGGCAACAGGCGGCAGGTCGCCTCGTCGAGGTCGGCATGGCCGGTCGAAGAGGTGATGGTGCAGTTGGTCACACGACCATCCGGTCCGATTTCGAGCCGGAAGCCTGCCGTACCCGAGCGCTCTTCACGCTGCGCGCGGCTCGGATAGTCTGCGTCGCTGAGCCAGCTGCCCGGGCTGCTGCGCGGGGTTGCACGCGATGCGGGCACCTCGGGCGGCGGCGGAGCAGGCGGCGGCGGCGGTGCAGCAACCGGGACCGGGTTAAAGACCGGAGGAGGTGTGCGCACCGTCTGAATCGGCGGCGCTTGCACCGGGGTCTGCACGATCGGCGGCGGTGCTACGACCGGCGGCGGTTCGACAGGCTGATCCGGCGGCGGCGGCGGCGGCTCCTCATCGGGTGGCGGCGGTTCCTCCTTGACGTCGATCACGTTCAGCTGTTCCGCCGCCTTTTTGACATATTTCATGCCAAGACCGGTGACGAAGGCATAACCCAGAACAGCGTGAATCAGGGCGACGATAATGATCGAGACTGTGCGACTCGATCCTTGCGAGTGGTCAGCATAGGCCATTCGGCAACGACACTCCTTAACTCAGCTTACCAGTTGATTATCGGCAAATAAGCCAAAAACGGCCGAGCTGGCCGGGTCACCCCGGTCATCTTGGCCCCTATCCGTCCATTTGCTACCGTGCGAACTCCTATCGCGGCGCATCGTGGCACGCAAACGCTTTATCGATATGATCATTTGCGACCGCCATTACACACCAGAAAGACTTGCATGTGACAAACATGTCACGGACTGCCAACCTTAGGACGAAGATGAAAAAAAAATCCACCATGCCGTTCCGAAATGTCGCCCTCCTCTGCCTCATTTCCGCCGCACAATCGCAGATTTCCGTGGCTCAGACACCATCTCGAGCCATGATAGCGCAATCATTTTCACGGGTAGCCGGCCTCGCTTATGCGGATATCGCCGATCTCGCGGACGCTGCTCCGCTGGTGGCACAGGCGCGTATCGGCAACATCATAAAATTGAAACCTGAGCAGGCCGGCACCGCCCCCGCGGGCCACCAGAGGGTCTATGTGGAAGCAAATGTCAGCAATCTGATTCGCGGCGAGGGAGGAATCAGTCCGACTGTTCGATACCTGTATGATGCGCCGCTCGACGGGCGGGGCAGATTGCCCAAGCTGAAGAAGGCGCAGGTCATTCTCTTCGCCCGCCCCGGCACCCGACCCGGCGAGATCCAGCTGATTGCGCCGGATGCCCAGATTGCCGCCTCTCCGGAAGAACTGGAGCGGGTGAAGGCGATTCTCTCGGAACTCGTCGCCGATAATGCTCCGCCTCGCATCATTGGCCTTGGCGATGCCTTCCATGTCGCCGGCACGATTGCGGGCGAGGGCGAGACGCAGATTTTCCTTCGCACCGAAAATGGCGACCCGGTTTCACTGTCGATTCTGCGGCGCCCCGGTCAGGAACCGCGCTGGGCGGTAGCGCTGGGCGAGATTGTCGACGAAGCAGCCCGCCCGCCTGCACAAGGCAGCCTGCTCTGGTATCGCCTCGCCTGCGGGTTGCCTGATGCCTTGCCCGGCCGTTCGGTGCGCGCCTTGTCCGCCCAGGATGCCGACGCAGCCCGGGCCGATTATCAGGTCGTCCTGCACGCACTTGGCCCCTGCGGGCGCACGCGTTCCGCGCGGTGATCGCGCTTTTCCTTGGACAGACGCGCGCGGGCGGCTATCAGCGCGGCTTCATCAGCCGGAAGGACAAAGAGAAGCCATGACCAATCTGCACCGCCATGCCCCGCTGCGCGTCGCGCTCGTCGGCCTCGGCACGGTGGGCGGCGGGGTCATCCGGTTGCTTCAGACCAATGCCGATCTGATCGCTCGCCGCGCCGGCTGCCCGATTCAGATCGTCGCTATCTCCGCGCGCGACCGAAACAAGGATCGCGGCGTCGACCTGTCGCTCTATGAGTGGGTGGACGACATGACGACGCTGGCGACCCGCGACGACATCGATGTGGTGGTCGAACTGATCGGCGGGGCGGACGGCCCTGCCCTCACCCTCGCCCGTCAGTGCCTGTCGGTGGGCAAGCCCTTCGTTACCGCCAACAAGGCGATGCTGGCCCATCACGGCCTCGATCTCGCAGCGCTGGCGGAGAAGGCGGGCGTCGCGCTCAAATATGAAGCGGCGGTGGCAGGCGGCATCCCGGTTATCAAGGGCATGCGCGAGGGCGCAGCCGCGAACGAGATCAGCCGCGTCTACGGCATCCTCAACGGCACCTGCAATTATATCCTGACCACCATGGAGAAGGCCAAAGAATCCGGGAATGCCCGGGGCTTCGACGAGGTTCTGAAGGAAGCGCAGGAACTGGGTTATGCCGAGGCTGATCCCAGCTTCGACATTGACGGGATCGATGCCGCGCACAAGTTGACCATTCTTGCCAGCCTCGCCTTCGGTACGGAACTCGACTTTGACGCGGTCGCAACGACCGGCATCCGCCATGTCATTGCCGCCGACATCGCCGAAGCGGCCGCGCTGGGCTATCGCATCCGTCTGGTCGGCATGGCGGAGAACGGTCCCGACGGCCTGTTCCAGCGCGTACACCCGATGCTGGTGCCGCTCGACCATCCGCTGGCCCATGTCGACGGATCACTGAACGCCGTGGTGGCCGAGGGCAATTTCGTCGGCCGCCTCTTCTTTCAGGGGCGCGGCGCAGGCGACGGCCCGACAGCTTCTGCGGTGGTCGCAGACCTGATCGACGTGGCGCGTGACGAATATGGCGACGCGCTGGCCATGCCCGTCGCCGCCCTCGCCCAACAGAAGCCCGCGGATGCAGGCAAGCGCGTCGGCCGCGCCTATCTGCGCTTCAAGGTGCAGGACCGCCCGGGGGTGCTGGCGGAAATCGCCGCTGCCACCCGCGATGCAGGCGTGTCGATCGAAAGCATGATCCAACGCGGCGAGAATCAGGCTGACGGCGTGCTGGTAGCCATCGTCACCCATGCGGGCGAGGAACGATGCGTCCTCAACACGCTGGAACGGCTCGCCGGGTCCGACAGCCTGCTCCAGACGCCGATGGTCATGCATATTCTCGACTGATCGAGGTTCCGGCCGCGCTCAGTTCAGCCCGAAACTGCGCGCCAGCGTCTGTTCGATCGGCTCGCCCAGCCGGAATATCTGGCGATTGGCGCGCTTGGGGCAATTCATATTGCCGATCACGCAGCACGGCCGCGCATCGAAACGATAGGCATTCATCTTGCTGTCGCGCGGAAGCGCCGCGCCCATGGTGAGACGCCGGCCCTCATTTTCGTCCCCGGCCAGACAAAGCGACGGCACCGCCTGACACGGCGCCTGGCGAATTCTGGCGCCGTGGCGGATCAGGCCTTCGGGCTGGGCAGTGAGGCTGGCGGCAATCAGCAGGACGATCATCTTCGCGACTCTTGTCTATTTTGCTGCGAACGCGGCAGGCGGGCTTCCGTTGCATCCCGCCCGTGAAAAGCGCACCCTCGACAAGGATCGGCTGACATCCTATCGCGCTCGCCAATAGTGATGGAAGAGGAATGACTATGGTGCAGGCAAGCTCGATACTCGATCGTGTGCTGGTGCTGGAAATGGTGCGGGTCACGGAAGCTGCCGCCATCGCCGCGTCGAAACTGATCGGCCGCGGCGATGAAAAGGCGGCCGATGCCGCTGCCGTCGAAGCTATGCGCCTGGCCTTCAACGACCTCTATATGGACGGCACCGTTGTCATCGGGGAGGGCGAACGGGACGAAGCGCCGATGCTCTATATCGGTGAGAAGGTCGGCAACGCCATCGGCACGGGACCGAGGATCGACATCGCGCTCGACCCGCTGGAAGGCACCACCATTACGGCGAAGGCGGGTCCCAATGCGCTGGCCGTGCTGGCGATCTCCGAAGAAGGCGGGCTGCTCAACGCTCCCGACGTCTATATGGAAAAGCTGGCGGTCGGCCCCGGCCTGCCCGACGGCATCATCGACCTCAACAAATCGGTGAGGGAGAATGTGGAGGCGGTTGCCAATGCCAAGGGCGTCGATCCGCACGAGATCATCGTCTGCGTCCTCGACCGGCCTCGCCATGAAAAGCTGATCACGGAACTGCGCGCCATTGGCTGCGGCATCATGCTGATCCCGGACGGCGACGTGGCGGGCGTGATCGCCACCACCAACCCCGAAACCAATATCGACATGTATATGGGGTCGGGCGGCGCGCCGGAGGGGGTGCTGGCCTGCGCGGCCCTGCGCTGCGTCGGCGGGCAGTTCAAGGGCAAGCTGCTGTTCCGCAACGATGATGAGCGCGCGCGCGCCCGTAAATGGGGCATCACCGATCTCGACAAGGTCTATGATCTGAAAGAGCTGGCCAAGGGCGACTGCATCTTTGCCGCGACCGGCGTGACCGACGGATCGCTGCTGGCCGGCGTCAAGCGGCTGCCGGGCAGCAAGCTCACCACCGACAGCGTCGTGATGCGCGCCAGCACCGGCACGGTGCGCTGGGTGAAAGGCGAGCACAGGCTCGACCGCAAGCCGGTCTGAGGCTGGACAGCAGAAAAAAAGGGACCCCGCCGGTCCCTTTTCATGCCAGCCCGCTCGGAGGGGTCTGCCTACCGCCCGGCGCGATGATTGAGATCGTGGCCCAGCGCCAGTATCGCCACGCCCAGCAGCGTATAGGCGCTTTCCTGCCAGCCATGATCCATGGTGAGCGCGCCAGCCATGATACCCAGCCCCAAAGACCCGATCGCGGCAGGCATCATAAAGCCATGCGCCACCGCACCATGGCCCAGCGCCACCGCGCCCAGCAGGATCGCCAGCACCAGTCCCGCCTCATGGAAGATCGGGCTTTCGAAAATCCCGCCCGCCGATGCAAGCACGCCCAGCAGAACCGCCGTCGCGAAACAGTGCGCCACGCACATGCCCGACAGCGCGATCGCAAAGCGGTCAATGCGGCCGTTTAACAGATAATGGCGAAGGCTGATCGTCATGATGACTGCTACATAGGCGAGAGCAACGAAAGTTACAACATATCATAACCTGATTTTGCGCCGGAGCGATAGTGCCGGGGAAAATGCCCTAACTGGCGACCACTTCCTCCATATCGGCCGTGACAGGAAGAGGCTGTCCTGCCATGGCGGCCGCGAAGCGTTCGCGGTCCAGCCCCTTTTCCCAGACAGACACGACCACGGTGGCCACCGCATTGCCGACGAAATTGGTGAGGCTGCGGCACTCGCTCATGAAACGATCGACCCCCAGGATCAGGGTCATCCCGGCCACGGGCACCGAGGGCACGATGGAGAGCGTCGCCGCCAGCGTGATGAAGCCCGCCCCCGTCACGCCCGCCGCGCCCTTGCTCGACAGCATGGCGACCAGCAACAGCAGCAATTGCTGCTCCAGACTGAGGTGCACATTGGTCGCCTGCGCGATGAACAGCGCCGCCAGCGTCATATAGATGTTGGTGCCGTCAAGGTTGAAACTATAGCCCGTCGGCACGACCAGCCCGACCACCGATTTGCGGCAACCCGCGCGCTCCATCTTCTCGATCAGGCTGGGCAGTGCGGCCTCGGAAGAGGAAGTGCCGAGGACCAGCAGCAGTTCCGCCTTCAGATAGCGGATCAGGTGCAGGATGTTGAACCCCGCAAGCCGGGCGACGGCGCCCAGCACGAACAAGACAAACAGCAGCGACGTCAGATAGAATGTCGCCACCAGTCCGGCGAGATTGGCGAGTGCTCCCACGCCATATTTGCCGATGGTGAAGGCCATCGCACCCAAAGCGCCGAGCGGCGCAGCCTTCATGAGCAGCGACACCAGCTTGAAAATTGCGTGGCTGGCCGATTCCAGCACCATCATCAACGGCGCTGCTTTCTCGCCGATCATGGTGAGGGCTATGCCGAACAGGATTGCGACAAACAGCACCTGAAGGATGTTGTGACCGTCCGCCACCGCGGAGATCAGTGTGCCGGGAATGATATCGAGCAGGAACCCGGTCAACGTGCGGTCATGCGCCTGCTGCTGATATTGGGCGACCTTGCCCGTATCCAGCGTCGCCGGATCAATGTTGAGCCCCGCTCCAGGATGCACGACATTGGCCACGATCAGCCCGACGATCAGCGCAAGGGTTGAAAAGGTCAGAAAATAGGCGAAGGCCTTGGCCGCCACCCGTCCGATCGCGCCCAGTTCCTTCATGCCGGCGACCCCGGTGACGATGGTCAGGAAGATGACCGGCGCGATGATCATCTTGACCAGCTTGATGAACGCATCCCCCAAAGGTTGAAGCGCCACGCCGGTTTCCGGGAAAAAATGTCCGATCGCCACGCCGAAGGCGATGGCGACGAGAACCTGGGCATAAAGCTGTCGGTAGATGGGCAATCGCTGAACGGTCTGGTCAGACGTCATGGTGGATGGCAGCATGATGTTTGGCGTCCCCTTTTGCACCGCAGCATATGGGCTGCACGCCCACTGTCCAGAGGAATAGCAGGAAGTCGAAATTTACCGCTTGCGCGACATGGCAGGCACGGCTATTGGCCGCCTCCACAGTGGGCGTGTAGCTCAGTGGTAGAGCACTGTGTTGACATCGCAGGGGTCGCAAGTTCAATCCTTGCCACGCCCACCATGGAAAAGCCCGTTAAGTCAGTGACTTAGCGGGCTTTTTCTATGCCCTCAGCGGGATGATTGTAGCGCCTCCTCCGGTGTCCTTCCGGTGAAACGCTCCCGGCGCGAGCTTCTCGATCTCATCCATGAGCTGCTCAATCGCGCGGGTGCACTCGGCCAGATACCCCGGATCGAAGGCCGCATAGAGATCCGTAACACTGTCGATGCGGCGGTGCCCCAGTTGCAGCTCCAGCTGCTCGGTCGGGACTTTGCGGGCTGGGTCGCGCAGCAGCTGCGCCACCGACCGGCGGATCAGCTTCTGCCCATTCTCCCCATCCTTCGGCCAGCCTAGGGC
>NZ_JBHIWJ010000143.1:0-8235 GCF_041987595.1 Sphingobium sp.
CCCGCGCCTGCCCCGGCTGCTGGCCTTCAACCGTACTCATGGTGCGCCACGGCTGGTGGGCGGCTGCGGCGTTCATCTGGACGAAGACGGCGCGGTGGAGTTGGGCTACTGGATTGCGCGACCCTATTGGGGACTGGGCTTCGCTACCGAGGCCGCTCAGGCCGTGCTGGGCATGGCCAAGGCAGCGGGCGTTCGCGACATTCGCGCCGCGCACTTCATCGACAATCCCGCTTCGGGCAATGTCCTGCGCAAGATAGGCTTCCGCTCCACCGGACGCGTCGAGCGTCGCTTCAGCCTGGGGCGGGACGCGGCAGCGGATTGCCTGATCTTCGAGGACGGCGAAGTTCCGGGCATCAGCAACGATCCCGCCATGGATCTTTATCGCGACGCCTGGCCCGCTCTGGCAGCCTGAGCAGGCGTTCAACGCTGGACGGACCGATGGCCGGCCCGTCCGGCAGCCGAGCGAGGGGACAAATGTAAAGGACAGGAAGTCGATGAGCGGCCGTACCCCGGCGCGATTCGCGGATCGACGCCAGGCAGAGCGTTGGGATCCGCGCGCGAAACCGCCGCGCAGGGGCTTGTTTCCCGCCCCACTTCACGAAGCGACCGCTTTTACGGCGCGCATGGTTTAATTCCGCCGCATAAACGGCTATGGGCGCGCGATGCATTTTCTTGATCAAGCGAAGATTTATATCAAGTCCGGCTGGGGCGGTCCCGGCGCGGTCAGTTTCCGGCGCGAAAAATATGTCGAATATGGCGGCCCGGACGGCGGCAATGGCGGCAAGGGCGGCGACATCATCTTTGAGGCGGTGGCGGGGCTGAACACGCTCATCGACTTCCGCTACACCCAGCATTTCAAGGCGCAGCGCGGCATGCCCGGCGCGGGCAAGAACCGCTATGGCGCCGGCGGCGAAGACCTCGTCATCAAGGTGCCGGTGGGCACGCAGATCCTGTCCGATCCCCAGCCGATCGAGGGCACGGAGGATGAGGACGGCTATCCTGATTATGAGGATCAGGAAGTGCTGGCCGATTTCACCGAGGTCGGGCAGCGCATGGTGTTCCTGCGCGGCGGCGACGGCGGGCGCGGCAACCTGTCCTACAAGACCAGCACCAACCGCGCCCCGCGCCAGCATGGCACGGGCTGGCCGGGGCAGGAAATGTATGTGTGGCTGCGGCTGAAGCTGCTGGCAGACGTCGGCCTTGTCGGCATGCCCAATGCGGGCAAGTCGACCTTCATCAATCAGGTCACCAATACCAAGGCGAAGGTGGGCGCCTATGCCTTCACGACGACCAAGCCGCAACTTGGGGTCGTGCTGCACCGTGACCGGGAATTCGTGCTGGCGGATATTCCGGGGCTGATCGAAGGCGCCGCCGAGGGGGCGGGGATCGGCGATCGCTTCCTGGGACATATCGAGCGCTGCGGCGTGCTCATCCATCTGATCGATGCGACGGGCGACGATCCGGTGGAGCAGTTCCGCATCGTGCAGGACGAGCTGTCTGCCTATGGCGGCGGACTGGACGAAAAGCCGCAGATCGTGGCGCTCAACAAGGGCGACCTGCTGGGGCAGGAATTGATGGAAGACATTGCCGGACAGCTGCGCGAAGAAGCGGGCGTGGAGGATGTGTTCATCATTTCCGGCGCGACGGGCGAAGGCGTTCCGGCCCTGCTGGACGCCGTGCTGCCGCTGCTCAGCGAAGCCAGGGGCGCCGAAGAAGATGATGGGGAAGAAGGCGAAGCCACATGGTCGCCCCTCTGACTGCCCTTGACCGGACTTTCGCATGACCCCTTCCCTCTCGGGCTTTCCGCCCTCGCAGATCCGCCGTCTGGTGATCAAGATCGGCTCCGCTCTGCTGGTCGATCCGCAGGGGCAGGTGCGCGAGGCGTGGCTGCGCACGCTGGTCGCGGATATCGCCGCCCGCAAGACCGCGGGACAGCAGATCATCATCGTTTCCTCAGGCGCCATTGCGCTGGGCGCGCGGCGGCTGAAGCTGCCAAAGGGCGGGCGCGGCAGTCTGGAGGATGCGCAGGCGGCTGCGGCGACCGGCCAGATCGCGCTGTCGCAATGCTGGGCGAGCCTGCTGCATGACGAGGGCATCACCGCCGCGCAGATGCTGGTGACGCTGGACGATCTGGAGAACCGGCGGCGTTATCTGAACGCATCGGCCACGCTGGAGCGGCTGATGGCGCTCGACGTCGTGCCGGTGGTCAATGAGAATGACAGCGTCGCCACGGCGGAGATCCGCTTTGGCGATAATGACCGGCTGGCGGCGCGCATCGGACAGGCGGCACGGGCTGACGCAGTTGTGCTGCTGTCGGACGTCGACGGGCTTTACACCGCCAATCCGCATGTCGATGCGAACGCCATGCTGATAGAGACAATCGAGCGCATCGATGCGCGCATCGCCGGGATGGCGGACAGCGGTTCCGCGTCCGGCATGGGATCGGGGGGCATGACCTCCAAGATCGAGGCGGCGCGGATCGCCACGGGGGCCGGTGCGCATCTGGCGATCATCTCCGGCAAGGTGGATGCGCCGCTGTCGCGCTGGAGCAACGGCGGCAAGGGATCGATCTTCCTCGCGGCGCAGGCCAGGGGCGCGCGCAAGGGCTGGCTGGCCGGGCGGCTGACGGTGCGGGGACGGATCGTGGTCGATGCGGGCGCGGCGGCCGCGCTGGAGCGTGGCAACAGCCTGCTCCCGGCAGGCGTGGCGCGGGTCGAGGGCATTTTCGCGCGCGGCGATGTGGTCGACATTCTTGCCGAGGACGGGCGGGTCATTGCGCGGGGCCTCATCGAATATGACAGCGAGGAGGCCTCGCGGATCGCGGGCAAGCGCAGCGAGGACATTGCCGCGCTGCTGGGGCACCTGCCCCGCTCCGTGCTGGTCCACCGCGACCATATGGCGATGGTCTGACGCCTCATGAGCCTACGCATCGCCATGACGGGCGCGACGGGTTTCGTCGGCGCCGAAACACTGAATCAGGCTTTGGCGGCCGGACATCATGTCTCCGCCATCACCCGCCGGGCGCAGCCGCCCCGCGCCCATCTGAAATGGGTGCCGGGTGCGCTGGAGGACCGGGCGGCGCTCAATACGCTGGTGCGTGACGCCGATGTGGTGATCCATATCGCGGGCGTGGTGAACGCGCCCGACCGCGAAGGGTTCGAACTGGGCAATGCGCGCGGCACCATGGCGGTGGTCGACGCCATGCGGCAGCGCGGCGTCAGGCGGCTGATCCATGTGTCGTCATTGTCGGCGCGGGAGCCGGAACTGTCCGACTATGGCTGGTCGAAGGAACTGTCCGAGCGGCACGTAAAGGCAAGCGGGCTGGACTGGACCATCGTGCGGCCACCCGCCATTTACGGGCCGGGCGACCGGGAGATGCTGGAGCTGTTCCGCATGGCGAAGCGCGGCGTCATGCTGATGCCCCCCGGTGGGCGGCTCTCCGTGATCGAGGTGAGCGATCTGGCGCGGCTGTTCCTGACGCTGGCGGTCGAAAAGGACATGCGCAGCCTCACCCATGTCTATGAGGTCGATGACGGCACACCGGGCGGATGGGACCATCTGGACTTCGCGCAGGCCATCGGCCGTGCGGTCGGACGGCCGGTGCGGACCTTCGCGACGCCCGAATGGGTGCTGGGCATGGGCGCGCGGATCGACCGGATGGTGCGCGGCAAAAATGCCAAGCTGACGCCGGATCGGGTCAGCTATTTCTGCCACCCCGACTGGGTGGTGAAGAAGCGCAAGCAGCCGCCAAAGAAACTCTGGGCGCCGAAGATCTCGACCGAGGACGGGTTGAAAGCGACGGTCGAGGCGTATCGCGCCAAGGGATGGTTGTAAGACCGGATCGGGCAGGAAAACGGTGTGTCGTGATCTGGAGCGGTTTGCGATCTGATTGCATCAGATCAACCGCCCTCATTTCTTGGCTTAACGCGATTTCCCAATCAGCAACCGTTCGGTTCGCTTGGAAATCGCACTAACCCGCGTCGGCCGGTTTGCGCGCACGCCGCTCCGCGACGAATTCGCTGATCGCCTGACCGCTGGCATTGAGCAGCGGATAGGTCCGCGCATCGGACAACCAATCCGGCCGCCGTGCGCCGCTGCCGTAGAAAGTGTCATAGACCAGGCTGAAGGCGAGAAAGACCAGAGTGGCCCCGATCAGCCCCTTGACCGCGCCGAAGCCCGCGCCAAGCACGCGGTCGACGGGACCGAGGATCGACTGGCGCGTGCGGCGGCCGATCGCATGGGCCAGCAGCTTGCCCGCGCCGAAGGTGACGCCGAAAACCAAGATGAAGCCCAGCACCGCCGCGCCGCTGGTGGTTCCGACGAAGGGGCTGACCAATTCGGTCGCCGAGGCGTGGAAAAGGCGGATCGCGAAAATGCCCAGCACCCAGGCGATCAGCGACAGGGTTTCCTGCACAAAACCGCGCAGCAGGCCGAAAATGGCGCAACCGCCAATCAGCAGCAGGACGAGAATATCGATCGCGTTCATCGGCCTGCTGGCTATCCGCGCCCGAGCATCTGGTCAACCAGTTGCGCAAGCGCGCGAAAGCCGCTTACCGAAATGCCCTTGACCCCGTCGGCTGCCGCGGCGGGCACGAAGGCGCGGTTGAAGCCCAGCTTGGCGGCTTCGCGCAGACGGAGCGGCGAATGGGCGACCGGACGGACTTCGCCGGACAGGGCAATTTCCCCGAACAGCACAATATCCGCTGGAACCGGGCGTTCAGACAGGGCTGACATGAGCGCTGCGGCGACGGCCAGGTCCGCGGCGGGGTCCGAAAGCCGATAGCCGCCCGCGACGTTCAGATAGACTTCGCATGTCGAGAAGCTGAGACCGCAACGCGCCTCCAGCACGGCCAGTATCATGGCGAGACGGCCATTGTCCCATCCCACGACTGCGCGGCGCGGCGTGGCGCCGCTGGACAAACGCACCACCAGCGCCTGAATCTCGACCAGCACGGGGCGCGTGCCTTCCAGCGCCGGAAAGACGGTCGCGCCCGTCACATTCTCATCGCGATGGGTCAGGAACAGGGCGGACGGATTCGCGACCTCCTCCAACCCTTCGGCCACCATGGAGAAGACGCCGATCTCGTCCGTGCCGCCGAAGCGGTTCTTGATCGCGCGCAGGATGCGATATTGATGGCTGCGCTCGCCCTCGAAGCTCAGTACCGTATCAACCATATGCTCCAGCACGCGGGGTCCCGCGATGCTGCCGTCCTTGGTGACATGGCCCACCAGAATGACGGCCGTGCCGCGCTGCTTGGCGAAGCGGATCAGTTCCTGTGACGAGGCGCGGACCTGACTGACGGTTCCGGGCGCCCCTTCGATGAGGTCGCTGTGCATCGTCTGGATCGAATCGATGATGAGCAGCGTGGGCGGCGTGCCCTCCCCCAGCGTGGTCAGTATGTCCCGGACGGAGGTTGCGCTGGCAAGCTGAACGGGTGCGCCGCCCAACCCCAGACGCTGAGCGCGCAGGCGGACCTGATCGGAGGCTTCCTCGCCGCTGATATAGGCGACGCTGTGCCCTGCGGCGGCGATCCGGGCAGCCGCCTGCAACAGCAGCGTGGACTTGCCGATACCGGGATCGCCGCCGATCAGAGTGGCCGAACCGGGAACGATGCCGCCGCCCAAGGCCCGATCAAACTCGGCGATCCCCGTGGTGGTGCGCTGGGGCAGTTCAACCTTGTCGTCCAACCCTACGAGCGTCAGCGCCCGGCCGCCGGTGTGGAGGTCGTGCCGGGCGGAGAACACCGTCTCGGCCGCTTCCTCGACGATGCTGTTCCATTCGCCGCAATCGTCGCACTGGCCCTGCCAGCGGTTGCTCACGGAACCGCATTGCTGACAGACGAATTTGCGCTTTGCCTTTGCCATGCGCGACGCATATCAGAACATATGCGGAACACAAATCTTCTTTGCATCTTCCCATGGAAACCGCCGTCCGAGTAGCGCATTGTTTCGGCATGAAGACCATTCGCGTCGCCAGCTATAATATCCGGAAGGCCATCGGCACCGATCGGCGCCGGGTGCCGGAACGGGTGATCGATGTGCTGAACGAGATCGACGCCGATGTAATCGCGCTTCAGGAGGCCGACCGGCGCTTCGGCGTGCGCACCGCCGCCCTGCCCCCATGGCTCCTGGAATCGATCAGTCCCTACAAGCCTGTCCCGCTCAACGTTCATCTCGATTCCATGGGATGGCACGGCAACGCGATCCTTGTGCGCAAGGAGGCGGAGATCGGAGCGCATGACGTGCTGCATCTGCCCTGTCTGGAGCCGCGCGGCGCGACCATGGCGGAGGTGAGGCTGGGCAAGACGAGCATGCGGATATTCGGCATGCATCTCGACCTGTCGGGCCTGTGGCGGCGCAAGCAGGCCGCGGCGGTGATCCATGCCGCAGGCCTGCGCGACAGCATGCCGACCGTGCTGATGGGCGACCTTAACGAATGGAGCGCCGACCGGGGCTGTCTGGCCGACTTCGGACGGCATTACAGCTTTGCGCCGTGCGGGCGGTCCTTCCATGCCCGCAGGCCGGTGGCGCGGCTCGACCGCATCATGCATTGCGGGCAGTTGAAGCTGGTCGACAGCGGCGTGCATGACAGCGCGGCCGCGCGACGGGCGTCGGACCATCTGCCGATCTGGGCGGAGTTCAAACCGGCTTGAGTTTCGCTCGACAAGCCCGCCGCGCTCTGCGATCCATAAGGCCATGAAAGAGCGGGAACTCAGGCTCGCACTGGTCTGCTACGGCGGGATCAGCCTGGCCGTCTACATGCACGGCATCACCAAGGAAGTCTGGCATCTGGCGCGGGCAAGCCGGGCCTTTCATGACGGGACGCCGCCGGGAAACAGCAGCGAGGCCGTGTATCATGGAGTGCTCAAGGCGCTGGAGGAAGCCAGCGGCATCCGCCTGCGCGTCATGCCCGACATCATCGCCGGGGCGAGCGCGGGCGGGATCAACGGCATCTTTCTGGCGCAGGCGATCGAAACGGGCCAGTCGCTCGATCCGCTGACGGACATGTGGCTGGACAATGCCGACGTCGAACAGCTGCTCGACCCTGATGCCCGGCCTGCGCGGCGGATCACCAAGATCTGGGCCACGCCTCTGGTCTGGATGGCGGCGCGGCATCCGGGCGATACGGTGGAGCGCACCGTCGCCCCCGACACGCGGGAGGAGGTGCGGCACAAGCTGTCCCACTTCATCCGCTCCCGCTGGTTCGAGCCGCCCTTCGGCGGGGAGATTTTCACCGCCATGATACTGGACGCCCTCGACGCGATGGAGGCGACGCAGCGTGGCCCGGCCCTGTTGCCGGAGGGGCATCCGCTCGACCTGTTCGTCACCGTGACGGATTTCGAGGGGCACCCGCAAAGCCTCAACCTCAACAGCCCGCCGCAGGTCATCGAGACCGAGCATCGCCTGTCGATCGGCTTTCGCGCACGGGGCCGGGGCGAACGAATCTTCGCCGATCCCGCCGAACTGGCTTTCGCGGCGAGGGCGACGGCCAGCTTTCCCGGCGCCTTCCCCCCTTTCACCGTGCGGGAGCTGGACCGGGTGCTGAAACGCCGCCACCGTGCATGGCCGACGCGGGACCGCTTCCTGACCCGCGCCCTCCCCCGCCATGCGGCGCGGGGGCAGGCCGAGGATGCGGTGCTGATCGACGGATCGGTGCTTGCCAATGCCCCTTTCGCGTTGGCCATAGGCGCGCTCAAGAACCGGCCCTCCCGGCGGGAGGTCGACCGACGCTTCGTCTATATCGATCCCAAGCCCGGCCATCGGTCGATCCGGCTCAACCGGCAGGGCGAGGCCGAGGAGGCGCCATCAGGCCAGGATGCGCCGCTTCCCGGCTTTTTCCGCACCATTTTCGGCGCCCTGAGCGACATTCCCCGCGAACAGCCGATACGCGACAATCTGGACGCGATCGACCGGCACAGTTCGCGCATTCGGCGCATGGCGCGCATCCTGCACGCGCTGCGGCCGGGAATCGAGGCGGAGGTGGAAAGCGCGATCGGCGGCATGCTGTTCCTCGACCGGCCGACGCCGGCCCGACTGTCGACATGGCGCAGCAAGGCGCAACAGCGGGCCGCCAGTTCCGCCGGTTTCGCCTTCCCGGCCTATGGCCATCTGAAGCTGTCCGGCATCGTTGAGGATCTGGCCGCCCTGCTGTTCCGCCTGAGCGGCGAAGAAAGCCCGCTGATGCGGGCTTTCTTCATGTGGTATCCAGGGCCTTTGGCGCGTTGCAACCTGCGC
>NZ_JBHIWJ010000144.1:0-1835 GCF_041987595.1 Sphingobium sp.
CGAAACCGGTGACTTCCTGACGACCAATATCTGCTTTGGCGGCGCGGACGGGCGCGTGGCCTTCGTCACGCTGGGCAGTTCCGGCAAGGTCATATGCTTCGACTGGGACGTGCCCGGCCTGCCGTTGGCTTTCGGCTGACTCTCACCTCCGACAACGCCACCCTGCCGTCCGGCAGGTCATCCAGGGCCAGCATTGCTGTTCCATCGCGGCATGCCCGACAAAAGAGCGAATATGCCGGCTGATTGCTATGACTATATCATCGTGGGAGCGGGTTCTTCCGGCTGCGTGCTGGCCAATCGTCTGTCGGCCGACCCGACCGTCAGGGTTCTGCTGGTGGAGGCGGGACCGGACGACAGCAGCCCGTTGATCGCCATGCCCCGCGGCATCGGCAAGCTGCTGGCGCCGGGCAATCCCCATGTGTGGGATTACGCCGTTTCGCCCGGCGGGAACGCACCCCAGGAAATATGGCTGAAGGGCCGCGCGGTGGGTGGGTCCAGTTCGGTCAACGGCATGGTCTATGTCCGGGGCGCTCCGGCCGATTACGACGGCTGGGAAGCGGCAGGCTGCACCGGCTGGGGTTGGCAGAGGATGGGCCAACATTTCGTCACGCTGGAGGACCATGTGCTGGGCGCCAAGGCGTGGCGCGGCGCCGGCGGCCCGCTCAAGATCAGCGTCCACCCTTCCGGCGACCCGCTTTGCGAAGCCTTCCTGACCGCCGCCGAGCAGGCCGGGACGCAACGGGTGGATGACATGAACGATATGCCGGCCGTGACCGAGGGCGGCATGGCCTATCAGCCGACATCCACCTTTCGCGGCAAGCGCTTCTCCGCTTCCCGCGCTTTTCTGAAGCCCGTGCGTGGGCGGCCGAATCTGGACGTCGCGCCGCGTACCGACGTCCTGCGCATCCTGTTCGACGGGCAGCGGGCGAGCGGCATCCTGCTGCGCAACAAGGATGGCGTGCATGAGGTCGCGGCACGGCAGGAGATCATCCTCTCCGCAGGCGCGGTGCAGAGCCCCAAGCTGCTGCAATTGTCGGGCATCGGTCCCCGCGCCCTGCTCGAATCGCTCGGCATCCCGGTCGTCGTCGATGCGCCCGGCGTCGGCGCCAACCTTCGCGAACATCGCTATCTGGGCTTCAACTACAGGGTTCGGGGGAACAGCCTGAACCAGAAACTGTCCGGCCTGGGCCTCATCATGTCGGCTTTGCGCTATGCTTTCGGATCGAAAGGTCCGCTGACCCATGCGGCGCATGAAGTGGGCGGCTTCGTCAAGACCGATGCCACGCTCGACCGGCCCGACGCGCAGATCGGCATGGGCCTCTATTCCTTTCACACGGACGACAAGGGGGCGGTGGCTCTCGACCCCTATCCCGGCATGACCGTCATCGCCTATTATATGCGGCCCGACAGCCAGGGCCATGTCAGGATAAGCTCGGCCGATCCGGATGTCCCGCCGGTCATCGACGCCAATCATCTGGCCACCGATGCCGACCGGCGCCATTTCGTCGCCCTGTTTCGCTGGCTCCGCCGCCTTGCGCAACAGCCCGCGCTCAAGGACTGGATCGTCGAGGAAACAGGCAAGACCGTCGGCATAGAGGCGGACGAGGACATTCTGGCCAACGCCATGGCCCTGGGCGGCACATCCTTCCACATTTGCGGGACGTGCCGCATGGGCGCGGATGAAGCCTCCGTCGTCGACCCGCAACTTCGCGTGCGCGGCGTCACCGGCCTGCGCGTGGTCGATACCTCCATCATGCCGACCATCGTGTCGGGCAACACCAATGCGCCGGCCATGGCCATCGCGCTCAACTCCGCGGACATGATCCTGCGGCCCA
>NZ_JBHIWJ010000144.1:2043-2578 GCF_041987595.1 Sphingobium sp.
CGCATGGCCATGTCCGAACGCGCGACCTGTCTGCGCCGGATGCATGCCGCACTGGATGCGCGCAGACAGCAGATCGCGGCGCTGATCATCGCGGAAGTCGGCTGTTCGCAGGGCATCACCCAGGGCATGCAGGTCGCCAATCCGCTCGACCATCTGCTGGCCGCCGTCGAACATTCGACGCGCGACGACAGCGTCCGCCTGCCCATCGACATCACCCCCGATCCCTTCAACCTCGACGGGCCGAAGAAAATAGGCGGGACCACCGTGGTTCGCGAGCCGGTGGGCGTCGTCGCAGCCATCACCGGCTATAATTTCCCCTTTCTCATCAATCTGGCGAAGATCGTTCCCGCGTTGCTCGCCGGCAATACGATGGTGCTGAAGCCGTCGCCCTTCACGCCCTTTTCCGCGCTGTTGTTTGGGGAGATCGCCGAAGAGATCGGCCTGCCCAAAGGCGTGCTGAACATCGTGACCGGTGGACCGGAGGTTGGCACGACCCTGACCAGCGATCCGCGCGTCGACCTCGTCACCTTCACGG
>NZ_JBHIWJ010000144.1:2745-8168 GCF_041987595.1 Sphingobium sp.
TGCGCCCTGCTCACGCGCCTTGTCGTCCATAACAGCATCAGGAAAGCGTTCGTCGAAACCGCCTGTGCCATCGCCAGCCAGTTCAAAATCGGCGATCCTGCCGATCCCACCGTGGCGATGGGGCCGCTGATCCGCGAATCCCAGCGGGAAAAGGTCGAACGACTGATCACCATCGGCCGCGACGAGGGCGCGCGGATCGTGCATGGCGGCGGGCGTCCGGCCGGTCTCGACAAGGGCTTCTTCACCGACATCACGATCTTCGACGATGTCGACAACAAGATGACGATCGCCCAGGAAGAGGTGTTCGGTCCGGTCGGCTGCGTCATCGGCTTCGATACCGACGAAGAGGCGATCCGCATCGCCAACGACAGCCGTTATGGCCTGAATGGTGGCATCGAAACCGCAGACGCTGCCAAAGGCTATGAGATGGCGATGCATATCCGTGCGGGCAGCGTCATGCTCAATGGTGGCACTGGGCGTATGACCTATGCACCCATCGGCGGCTACAAACGCTCGGGCGTGGGCCGGGAATATGGTCCCGACTGGCTGCACGAATATCAAAACCAGAAGTCGGTCTTCTATCCCATCGGCGGATAGAGAAGCTGCCTAACCGGCGGTAATGCCGCCGTCGACCGCCCAGCAAGCGCCATGCACATGACGCGCCCGATCGGAAGCCAGGAACAGAAGCGGCTCGGCCACATCCTCGGGCAGACAGGGCGGCCGCATGCCGGTGTAGCGCGCGAGGAGCCGGGGATCGGCGAAATCGGGGAAGGACATGCCCTGCGTCATTTCCGTCCGCATCGGGCCGGGCGAGAGGATGTTGATCCTGACGGGACTGTCCATCATCTCCATCGCGAGCGACAGCGTCAGACCGACCAGTCCGAATTTGGAGGCGGTATAAGGCGCCAGATAGGCCTGCCCCATGAAACCGGCGGTGGAGGCCACGCAGATGATATTCCCGCCGCTCTCGATGAGGTGCGGCATGGCCGCCTGCATGAGAAAGAAGGGACCGGACAGGTTCGAGGCGATGGTCCGGTGCCATTCCTCCTCCTTGATGTCGGACAAGCGGTGAAACATGACATCGGCGGCGATATTGCACAGAACGTCCAGCCGGCCGAATGCCGTCATCGCCGCTTCGATGGCCTCCCTACAGCCACGCGGCTCGCCAAGATCGCAAGCCAGCTCGGCACATCGGCCACCCGCGTCGCGGATCAACCGCCCGGTCTCTTCCAGCTTGGCCCGGCTGCGCCCGACAAGGCACAGTGCCGCGCCTTCCCGCGCGAAGGCGAGACTCGCCGCCCGGCCCAGACCCGACCCGGCGCCGGTGACCAGTACGACCTTGCCTGCAAAGTCCATCCGCATATTCTTTCCAAAACGGGGCGTCGGCGGGATCAAAAAATGCCGCGCTGAACGCCTGTCATATCGGTGATTACGACGCGACCAACCTTTCGCCGGATGGGGCCGATCCCGTCACCAGCGCCGCCGCCATTGCGCGCCACGCCGGCGGTGACGGATCGTCTCGTCCCGCTGCTCCGGCGTGACCAGCGGCGTGTCGCCGGGAAGATGCGACCGAAGCTCTGCCGCGGGCACGATCCTAAGCGTCGGCTCCGGCCCGGAACTCGCGCCGGTCCAGCGCAGCATCAGCGACCCTTCGTTGCGGCCTGCCGGATCGAGCCAGTTGGGCACGCCCGGATCGTCCAGTGCGATGACGGCGCGGAAGCGGCCGTCGCCGTCGAGCCGCGCCTGCGTTGCGTTGAGGCTGCTCTGATGGTTGATCCAGTCGATCGTGTTCCACAGCGGATCGTTGAGCTGCACGTTCCAGTAGCGCACCTGATCGGGCACCGCCGTGTCGATGATCATCGCCTCCCCCGGCTCCAACCGGAAGATGCCCTGATAATAATGCTGCCCGGCAACGCCGCCGCGACCGGCCCAGTCGTCATATTCCAGCCTGTTGACGAAGCCCTGCGCCCGCTGCCGCTGGCCATAGCCCAGGGCAAATGCGGCATAGCGTTCGACGAAGGCCGACAGGCGATCGAGCCGAAGGGCGATCTCGGCCGCGGGCACCGGACCGCCGCCGACGCGCCGGTCGACCCGTTCGATCGCGATGCGCAGATCGCGCCCCGCGCCCCAGTCATAATAGGCATGGCGCAGGCCGATGGTGACTGCGCGCGGGTCGAGCGGGAACCAGTCGCCCGCATGCCCCTCCGGCCGCTCGCCGCCCAACAGGATGTCGAACACTCCGTCGGGGCCCAATGTGCAGGCATCCAGATCGATCATGCCCACCGAAGGCCCCAGATCCTCCATCGGTCCCAGACCGCCCGCGACCAGATCAAGGAACACGAAAACCCCGTCCCCGCGCGTGCCAGACAATCTGTAGACGCCGCTGCCGTCGATCCGCGCCGCGCCATAGATGAAGTCGGGATTGACTCCGACCGTGTTGAGGATGCTGCTGACCGACGGCACGAAATCGGGATGATCGGGATCGGCGAAGGCCGTCTGATAGCCGGTGGCGAGGATGGCGAAGAACAGCCGATGGACCTCGGCCCGGGCCTGCGGGTCGCCGGGATCGGCCAGCCTGTCCAGCACGCTTTCCGCCCCCGCCATCCGCTCCAGCCACGCGCGCCATGGAGAGGTTTCAGAGATAGGCATGGTAGGTCTCGATATATTCGGCGAACCTGTCGCTCACCTGTTCGGCGGTCAGGCCATAATCGGCCAGCGTGTAGCTGCGATGTCCATGCTTGCCCGCCGGATTCTCCCGCAGCCAGCCCAGAATGCCTTTTTCCGAGTCCGGCGTGAAATCCCAGCCGAAATGGTGATAGGCGGCCCGGATGGTCGAGACCGGGTCGGCGACCAGATCCTTATAGCGCATGTCGTAAATCGGCAGGTCCGGATGCGCCTTGCGATAGTCCATGCAGCACTTCACCCCGTCCCACCAGAGTTGCAGGAATTCGGCGCCCAGCGCATGCAGGTCGAGTTGGTCGTATGATGGCCCACGGATGACGCTGATCAGTTGGGAGATGGAGGCGATGACGGTGGTCGGGTCGCGATGCGGCTGGATGAAGATCGCATCGGGATAGACGTAGCGCAGCGCCGGGAGCTTATACATATGCTCCTGAATCTTGAGTACCCAATGCCTGCCGGGATGCCGCCAGCCCAGATGCTGAAGCCACATCTTATGGACCTCGTAGCGAAAGGTCGCGTCGATGCCCTTGAACCAGTCGTAGAAGCGCGGGAGATGCTGGAACATGCACGGATTGCTGCTCTGAAAGGAGGTCGTCATGAACGATCCGCATTCCTGCGGGATTTTGGCGCCGAGCGGATGGGCTTTGAGCAATTCGTCGGCATCACCGCCGAGTTGCGCGCGCAGATGCTCATCGAACCGGGCGATGCGCGGGTCCGTATCGGGGGTTGCGGCTTCGGGCGGGGGCGATGGCTCGGCCACTTCCCACATCAGCGGCGTGCGAATCTGCGGGTCGCCTTCCATCAGGGCATGCAGGAAACTGGTGCCGCATCGGGGGAGGCCGAGGATGAAAAGCGGCTGCCTGATTTCGACATCGGCAATGTCGGGATAACGCGCCCGGTCGTCGGCGATCGCCTTCAGCCGGGACAAGTCATCGGCGATGATATGCAGCGCCCGGGCATGGCCATTGGCGTTAAGTGCCCGGTCTTCCGCCATCGAGGCGAGCAGTTGCTCCAGCCCCGGCCGCACATTGTCCCGTAAATAATCGGGCAGCGGATATTGCGCCAGCAGCGCGTCCGCGTCCGGAAATCCAAATGTCATTGCCATCCTCTCTCAAACCGATCTGACGACCGTTCTGGGCAGGATGACTGGTCCGGACACCGAAGAAAAGCGCAGGCGGCCTCGATGTCGCCTATCGCAAACAGATGTCGAAAATTGCGGCTAAACTAATGGGCGCTCAGTGGATCAAGAGCCGGTCGCGGAACTGCTGCGGCGAACACCCTTCTATCTGGCGGAAGGCCACACTGAAGCTTGCCGTATTGGCAAAACCGCAGCGATAGGCGATCTCCTTGACCAGAAGCGATCGGTCCATCAGCAGGTCCTTCGCCAGAGCGAGCATATGACGGCGGCAAAAGGCTGCGGGACTTTCGCCCGTCGCGGCGCGGAACAGGCGTTCATAATGACGGACGCTGATGCCGCGTTCCGCCGCCAACTGGCCGATCCCGACCCTGCCGGGCTGCTCCCGGATATGTGCGACAAGGCCGGCCAGATAGCGCTGGTCGAACGTCCGGCGATTGGTGAATTCGGCTTGCGTTTCCGGGCCGAATTGCTGCACCATTTCGGCTGCAAGCCCGACGCTGATCGAATCCAGAACGAGTTGCGAACACAGCCCCGGCGCCACCAGTTCCTGCTGCGCCCTTAGAAGCAGTGCCCTGACGTGGGGATTGCGCATGTCTATGGTGTCGCGCAGTTGCTGATCGGAAAGTTCCATCGGCAATCCGGTAATCGCGGGAATATCTATTCTGCAAAATAGCGATCTTTGCTCGCGTTCCTGCCAATGCATTTGGAACGGACGCGCGGCCGGATAAAAGCGCACTTCGCCCTGCTCGCAAAAGTCGCAGGCAGAAGCGAGATATCGGCCCACGGACGAGAAGCGGGTCAACTCGAAATAGCTGCACGGCGGCGTGAAGACGATCTCGTTCCGTTCCCGCCAGAAAAACCGCCGGACTTCAAAGCGCGCACCAACTGTAGCCTTGGCCGCTTCGAGAGACGTTTCGAATTCCTGCGGGAATATGAAGTCCAGGCTTGTGCCCTCAGCATGGCGGGCAGCATCATAAGGTCTTATCGACATATCGGCCCTTGCCCTGCGCTCTCTTTTCTCCGGATTATCGTGATGATAAGCGATCAACCTTATCAGGAGAAGCTGATTTATCGGAGGATCTCTTCTGGTTCCAAAAATATAATCAGATGATTTCCCTGATACACGATTGCGAAAAATATTCATATTTTTGACGATAGATACCCAAGATGTTACTGTTACCATCATTCGGACCGGCTACGAGCGTACCAGCCTGTCCATGACGGAATCGCTATCCATTTGGCACTTTGAATGCTGATCGATAGCTCGGAATCGACACCTTATATTGCTACCGAGCAGATAGTGTCCATTTGCTATCGGCAGGAAATTCATGATCAAAGAGCCACGGATAGGGCTGACGCATTTGGAGCGTCTTGAGGCGGAGAGCATTCACATCTTGCGGGAGGTTGTAGCGGAGGCTGAGAAGCCGGTGATGCTTTATTCGGTGGGCAAGGACAGCGCGGTGATGCTGCATCTGGCGCGCAAGGCCTTCTACCCTTCGCCACCGCCCTTCCCGCTGCTGCATGTCGACACGACCTGGAAGTTCAAGGCGATGTACGAGCTGCGCGACCGCATGGCGCGGGAGAGCGGCATGGAACTGCTGGT
>NZ_JBHIWJ010000145.1:0-7942 GCF_041987595.1 Sphingobium sp.
GCTGAATTCCTCGCTGCCTTCATGCCGACCGATCTCGCCAATCCGTTCAACGGCCTGCTCGAAATCTTCGATGATCCCGACTTCCCGCATTTCGGGGCTGAGATCGAGATTGCGGGAGCAGCCGAGTGCATTGTCGCCATTTATGGCACGACCGACTTCCAGCCAGGTCCGATTGCAGAACTCATCCGACGCTGTTGCCAGGAGAGCTTGCAAACCGCGCCTGTCGGGTTCGACTGGAGCTATGGCTGTTCGCGCCCAAGTCGCGACAGTTTTGGTGGAGGATGGTGCGCGATATTTGCCGATCATGTCGAATTTGCCAGCACCCAGGAGGAACTGGCGCGCCGGTTGGTCCGATCTGCAGTGACGCCATCGGTGGAACCGCTTGATCCATGGATCGACTATCCACAATACCCCTCCGCCGATTGGCAGACCGAGGTCGCCAACGGCGACACGCGTCTTGGCTATCTCGACTGGGTTCTCGCCCGAACTGAAGTAGACCACAGCGTGCCTCCCTCAATGGAAGTGCCGTCCGCCTGACGCACCCGCCCCTCCAAATCTGATCGAGCCATAAGGATGACATCATGACCGATGCTAACGCGCCGGGCGCGTCCGCGCGCCTGTATAGCCAGACCGACCATGACGAACGCGGCAATTTCCATTATGAAGGCGATCTCTATCGCGCCGGCGAAGCGTTGCCATCGCTCGCCTCCCGGATCGATCGCCACCTCGCCCAGCATTTTACTGGCACCAGCTTTGCGATCCGCACCGAGACATTTGCGGGCGGACGCAAGGTCATCGCGGAAATCCTCGATACACCTGACGACCTCACCGGCCGTGAAGCGCAGGACGCCTTCATCGGCGAGGTGCGCGATCAGATGGAACGGTTCGGGTTCACGCGGACCAATCCGTTGCAGGATTTCTGGTCATGCAGTTTCTACAGCGAGGTCCGCATCGGCCAGGCCTATTGGGCGGCATTGGCAAAACGTCAGGGTATCCGCAATCCCGTCGATACGGTCCTATCACTGGCGGCGTTCAAGAAGCGCGTAAAAGCCGGTGATCGGTTGAAGCTTCTCGACGCACCGTCTGGTCATCGTCTTCTTGGAACGACCCGCGACATCACCAAAGTGCGCTCGGGCGACCTGATCCTCGAAGGTCGCTCCTACCTGTCCTTTCCCAGGGGATCCGCCTTCGCCTGCGACGGCCGCCTGATCCGGATTGCTATCGGTTCGCAATATGGTCCTGACGATCATCTTCTCTACGAATGGCTAAGGGCTTCCTGAGCGCCATTTTCTATGGTGATCGCGCTTGCCCAGGCCATGCGCGATATCGGGAATAATTGTCAGCGGCACCTTCATGTGACAGCGAGCGATATCGATCCGCGGGCGATCCACATGGCCTATATCCAGTTTTCATTGCTTCATATTCCAGCCCACCTCATGGTCGGAAACGACTTGTCGGGCGAGATACAGGACCATTGGTTCGCCCCAGCGCATATATTGGGGGGATGGACCGCTCGGCTCGCCCTTCGCCAACGTTGCGGACCCGTGGCTGAGATCTCCCAACGCGCGACCATCGCGACCGGCCCGACTTCACCATCGCAAGGTGCCGTTCCGCCATTGTACGAACCACGGGCATCGCAGCGATCCATGCCGCGACAGTTGAGCCTCTTCTGACATTCTCACGCCTCACATCATAGGAGATTGGCATGTCCCGACATGTCCATATCGACGCCCTGGGCCGGATGACGTCCGGCACAGCAATCATAACTTTGGCCATCTGCGGACCGCGCGGCGGCATGCGCGCCGTCGAGGAAATTTCGATCGATGAAGCCGAGAAAATGGTCACTCAACTTCAGGCTGCGGTCGCTCATGCTCGAGCCGGGGCCGCCATCGCTCCAGTTGATCGCTTCACGCAGGACGTCACCGATCGGCTCGGCGATCCGAGTCTCGCGCTCGATCCTTCTTTTCGTACATGGTGTGCCGACAATCATGGCCTGCTCAGTCCACGGCAGGCGGCTGAACGCTGGTGCTGCTGGCATGTTGCCTGACCGATCCTGGCGGTCGCGAGCATGGTCGGTTTCCCGCGCCCATGTGACGGGTCAATACAGGATGACGCCCGTCCCAGGAATGATCTGATCGAAAAAATCGAAATCGCGCCGGTTGCCGGTCAGCAGTTCACAGCCGGTCGCCGCAGCCTGCAGAAACAGCAGGGCATCGTTCAGCAGGGCGATCGAATGAGGTTGGCCGCAAAGCCTCGTGACCATGCCTGCCAGCATCCCTGCCTCTCCGAACATGCGGGAGGAGGGCGCGCTGAGGCGATGCTCCGGGATATCGTCGATTGTCCGTCCCAGCGTCTTGAGGACCGACGCGGTGCGTTTGTCGGCCGGATCGAGCGCGCCCATCAAATGAGTCATTTCGGCAAGCGCCACGCAGGAATGATTGACGATCCGGTTTTCCAGCAAACAATCTACTTCAACCGGTGTCTTGCCCTGGAGCACGTCAATATAGACGCACGTGTCGAGCAGAAGCTCGCGGCCTATGACAGCTGCCTTGTGAACCAGTGGCAATTCCTCTTCGGGTCGTCGCGACAGCCTGGCACCAGATCGCTGCGGCCTGATCCTGCGCAACGAGGCCTTACGATCAAATCCCAAGCGCAATATCCGCAGGGATCATGCCCTTTCGGCGCACAAGCCTGGCTCCAAAATCATCTTCGAGCGCCACTTTTGCGAGCGCATATTCGACAAGATCGGTGGTCGAGGCGATGCCGCTGCGCATCTTGGCGCGATCGATGAGTTCGCGTGGCACGCGGGCGCCGACCGCGCTGTTCGTGCCCGACAGCAAACCCGCGGCCTTGGCAGCGGCCACGACCGCTCCATGTCGCTGGGACAGATGATCCTCGTGCTTCGTCGCCATCACGGCCTCCTTTCGTTGAACATATACGCCAATTTGTAAAACATACAAGCCGCCGTCGTACCTGCTGCCGCCGGTCGGGGTCTCGTGAACCCATATCGCGATGCGCGAAAGGGAAGGGAGGGGCGGGAATGTGACAGGGGCCGTGAAGCACCTGTCGCTTTGCATCTCAAGGAGACGATTTCCATGGCGACCCTTGCCCCCATGAACGAAAACCCCCGCGTTACGGCGCCCTATCGGATCGATGTCTCGCGCGGACGCATGAGCAGCCGCGTATCGTCCGAGTGGTTCTCCCGTCCGGACGATGAGAAATATCTCTCGCTGACCAGTCTTTATGATGCCGTGCGCGGCCGCGCGGACCGTGCGACCACGCGTATCGTTGAAAGCCGGTCGATCCGGGTCGAGGCGAAAAGCGACAATCCAGAGCGGCTGATGCTGGTGGCGCCGGGCGATGATCGACCGCTTGCACCCACTAACTGGTCCTTTGGCCAGGTAGCAAGTCTCGTCGGTGCCCCGGCCTCTTATCTGCGCCAGCTGCCTGCCGCGCTTGCCGGCATCAACCTGCAGCATGGGTTGATCAACCACCGGGGCGAGCAGGTCAAACTGCTCCAGACCGAGAATGGTCGCACCGAATTGCGCGCGGCGACCGGATCGGAATATGGCAGGATCTTCGACTGGGAACTGGTCCAGGCGGTGATGGCCTTTGCCGGCGATGGCGTCGGCGACACGCGCTGGAAGGTGCCTGGAACGATCGACTGGGGCAGCATGACCTACAACCCTCATGTCGATATCACCAGGGAGACGACCACGCTCTACGCATCGGACCGGGACATTTTCCTGTTCCTCGTGGACGACACGCACCCTATCGAGGCCGGCAAGCTCCCTAATGGCGATCCCGACCTTTATTTTCGAGGCTTCTACGCCTGGAACAGTGAAGTCGGCTCCAAAACGCTCGGGATCGCGACTTTCTATCTGCGCGGCGTATGCGCCAACCGCTGTCTGTGGGGTGTCGAGAATTTCGAGGAGGTCAACATCCGCCACTCGAAATTCGCCGGTGCCCGTTTCGCGCATCAGGCCGCGCCCGCGCTCGAGCATTTCGCAAACTCCTCGCCGTCGCATTTCATCTCCGGCATCAAGGCCGCTCGCGAGCGGATCGTCGCGCGCAAGGAGGAAGAGCGCGAACCCTTCCTGCGCAAGCGCGGCTTTTCCAGGGCCGAGACGGCAAAGATCATCCAGACCGTACTGGCCGAGGAAGGCCGTCCGCCTGAATCCATCTATGACTTCGTCCAGGGCATAACGGCGCTGGCGCGCGCGAAGCCGCATCAGGACAGCCGCCTCGATCTGGAAAACAAGGCCAGAAAGCTGCTCGAACAGGCGCTTTGAGGCCCGGCACCGCCGCTCTCATGCCTTCTCCACCTCCCTCCTCGCCATCCCGGTCATTCGCCGGGGTGGCCATCGTCATGAAAGGATGCCGCCATGCGCGCCAAATCGTCCCTTACCCTGCCGCAATTTATCGTCGACATCGCCTTCTTCAGCGGCGGCGAATACTATGCCACCGAGACTTACACCGTTCCTGCATCCACCTGGTTTGCTGCGGAGCAACAGGCGCTGCAGATGTCGGTAAACAGCGTCTATGACGATGCGCGCATTCCTGACCTCAGCCGAACCGCCACTGTCCGCACGGCCTGATCATGCTCTGAGATCAATCTCGATGACAAAACTTCCGAACCGGAATCCTGGGACGGGTGTGCCGATCCAGCCGCTGTCCGAACCGTGGGCGCCGTGCCACCTTCCCCTGGAGCCATCTCCATGACCCGCTACACATTATCCCATCTCGAAACCGCTGCTTGTCTTTGGGAAGCCGTCCTTGAAATGCGCGATCGTGCTGCGACCACTCCCGATGAAAGCAGTCTGGCGCTTGCCTTGCGCACATGCTTCGATACGCTCGGTACAGCGGCGCTGCGTCTGATAGTGGTAGGCTGGGTCGATGCGGTCGAGGCTGCATGGCGCACCGTCGAAGGCGAATATCCGTTGTCGTTCGATTGGGATTTTGTGCCCCGTTGGATTGCCGACACGATCGACTGGTCAGATCCGCGCCGTCCGGTCATTCGCGCAACTGCGCCCGTTCGGAACGCCGGATCGAAGTCGTTTCCACTGCCCGGATATGACGCACCCCCCCAACCCGCGATCGGGACCAGCCATGAGGACCATCTGGCGATAGAGGTCCACACGGCCGTGATTGAACATCGGCATGGAATGAACATCCACGTCGCGGTCGATGCGATGGCTCTCGACGAGGAAATCGCTGCTTATTGCCGTGAATATTGGAGCGAGATCGACGACGCGCGCGACCCGAATAACCTGTCCGACGCCGAAGTGATATCAAACTATTTTGAATGTCATCCGTCGGAAAGCTGCACGAAGGATCGCATGCGTATTGCGCCCGTCGCACATCAGCGCGCCCTCGTCGCCGGATCGATCGAGCAGGGTCGCTATTGTGTACTATCGACCGCCCATCTCACGGTCCATACCGCCTCATGTCTCGATAAATGGGCGTCCTGGCCGCCCAGTGATCGACCGATCGACATCGCGGCTTCGGTCTATGGCTGGTTCGTGCCGACGCGCGCCATTGATGATGACCGCCGTGCGCAATTGCCGCAGGATCTGCTGCGGCTCATCGCTTTCGGCCGCGCGCACGGTTTCCAGTTCCTGCTCTTCGACTGTGACGGCAGTGACGTCGACGGACTGCCGCTCCACCATTGGTAGGGAGGTTTCCAATCTGGCCGCCCCGGCATTCTCCGCGATTATCCGAATTTCCCCGCGACCTGATTCCAGAAGCCGATCTTGCGTCCATGCACCTTGCGAAGATCGGCCAGCCAGTCATCATGCGGTACGACATCGACATCGCCTGCGATACGGTCGGCCAAATCCGTCGCGGCTGCAAAGTCCCGCGCGGCATAGGGGTAGTATTTCGAACTCGCCCGGTCGAGTACGCCTGCAACCAGCCGCCGATAGAGCAGGGTGGCCCCGCCTGGATCGGTCTGAGATAATGCCTCGGCGGCAGGACGCAGAATGTCATAGGCCCGGGCTTCCAGACCTTCGAGCCTTTCCCTGGTCAGCTTGCTAGCGCGCTTGAGATCGGGCCAGGCAACCAGGAACGCCAGTGCCGATGTCGCCCGATCATATGCCATGGCCTGATCAAGGGCTTGCCTTTCCGCAGCGACATCCTCGAAATCAGGCAAAGCCCTGAGCCATTCGCGTAGCGCCTGAGCGTCGAGCCAGCGGTCGAAGATCGCCTTGCGCTGCGCCTGCACATCGTCCCTGCGGCCGAGCGCCTCAAAGGCGCGTAATTTGAGATCGGCAAGTTCGCGCTCGTTATGGCTGCGCTCAACCGGTGCGTCGATCCAGTCGAGCGCTTCTGCCGCACGACCCTGCGCGATCAGGCGGGCGGCAACCTGCGCATTGACCAGCGTATTACGCCGATCAGGATCGACTGTCGCAATATAGGCGTCCACATCGCCGTCGAGGTCAGCGAGCTTGGGCAACAACCAGCCGACCTTATAATCGAATTGCCGTCGCTCCGGGCCGGTCAGCCCCGCCTGCCGCTCCAGCAGCATCCGGCGCAACGCTGCGCGGCCTGTCTGTCCCAGAGCCGGGGAGGCTGCGTCCGGCAGGTCGTCGAACACGCCATAGCCATCCCCTTCGATCAGCGTTAAAATATCCCCGGCGAGCTGCTCGACATCGGGTACATCGGCTCGGGCCCACAGCCCGCCCAGATCTTCGCCGCCTTGCCGGAACACCGTGCCCAGCGAACCGCTGCTGTCGTCTGACCTTTCGAACACCGGTTCGGCAAGGCTCAGCAGCAGCTTCATGCAATCGACCGCCTGGCTCAGCGAGGTTTGGGCCAGTGGTCCCAATATGGTTTCCCGCAACTGGTCGAGTTCGCGCGCGAGCGGACCTACCTTGTCCCATTCGACGAACCCGCGCGAACGCCGAATGGTCTTCAGCCGCTTGTCGATTTCGTGGGCCAAGGCGCCGCTATCGTCCTTCGCCGCCAGCTCCATGCGGACCGCGCGGGCGAATATGGCGTCACGCTCGGCCTGGGCCAGGACAAGCCGGGCAAGGCGCGCGGGTCCCAGCGCTTGGAGCGCATCGAGCGTCACCCTGCCGGTGCCGCGTTTACCACTGCCGGAGGTCGCCATCAGATGTCTTCACCTCCCGACCGTCCTGCCCCCTTGACCAGCGCAAGCAGCATGGCGTGCAGCACCTCTTCCGCGCGCTCGCGCCGCGCCGGATCGGCGGCGGAAATGTCCCGGCGTATCCAGTCCGGCAGGCGGCGCAGAAAGTCGGTGAGTTGCGAATCCAGATCCTGAGGCATTCCCTGTCCTTCGCAGTCCGGGACCGCTGCCGCAATATCGGATGCATAGTGGCATCCGCGGGCGTCATGGCCCTGGGAGACGAACGGGGGGGAGGGAGCGGGGCGGGGTGAGGGTTCCAGTCCGGACCCAGGGAGAACACCATGCCCCTTCCAACAACGATCCATAGCGCTGTCAGTCCCGAGGCGATCCGCCGCGCATCCCGCCTTTTTTCAGGCGACAGCCGGGACTGCCTTCATGAGATGTTCCAGAATGCCAGACGCGCCGGCGCCACCTGCATCGCGGTCGATCTGACCGAACAGGAAGGCCGATCCCTTCTGCACATCCGGGATGATGGCTGCGGCATCGATGATCCCGCCGCCCTGCTGATGCTGGGCCATTCGGGCTGGGGCGATGACATTGCCCGCAGCGAAGACCCGGCCGGCATGGATATGTTCAGCCTTGCCGGCCGCGCGGTCGAAATCCAGTCCTTCTCTCCCTCTGCGGGCACGGCCTGGAAAGTCCAGATTCCGGCAGACGCATGGGACAGCGGCGCGCCGCTTGCCATCGCCCCGGCCATGATCGGTTGGGGCACGCTGATCTCGATCGAACTGCCGCCCGACTGGAAGCAAGGCTTGTCTGCGGTCGTCGCCGATGCAGCCCGTCACTATCCCTTAC
>NZ_JBHIWJ010000146.1:0-7616 GCF_041987595.1 Sphingobium sp.
CTGATCGCGGATGAGGTGGCGCCGCAGGATGCGCAGGCGGTGACGGCGCAGGATGCCGCAGCCTTTATCGCGCAGATGGCGGGGGCCATGGGCTTTACGGCCGAGCATATCCAGCCGGTCTATGAGGACCCGGCGGTCTGGGCGGTGAAGGAGGCGGAACTGCCGGTCAATACGTCGCCGGACGATCCGAAGATTTCCGATCCCGAAGCGCGGGCACGCATGGTGCGGGCGTTCGAGCGGGGCCTCGATCAGCCGGTCGGCTATGTGCTGCCGGTGCAGCGCTGGCAGACGCAGGCGGCAACACCGCGCTGGCAGAGCGAGATATGGCAGCTGCGGCGCGGCAGGCTGTTCGCGGTGCCGGGGGATTCGGCGCTGGGCTACCGCCTGCCCTTGGGGTCGCTGCCGCATGTGCCGGAGTCGGCCTATCCCTATATTCACCCCCGCGACCCCAGCGAACCGCGTGGCCCTTTGCCCGATTTCCGCGCGACGCTGGATGAGGTCCGTGCCCAGCCGGTGCAGCGCGTGCCCGATGCGCCGGGCGGCGCGGCCGCGCAGGAGCGGGTCGAGCAGGTCCATATCGAAGGGGCGGTGCGGACCGCCGTGACGGTGGAGCCACGGGGGCATTTCCTCTCCGTCTTCCTGCCGCCGGTCGAGGCGCTGGAGGATTATCTGGAGCTGGTGGCGCAGATCGAGGCTGCGGCCGAGGCGCTGCGCGTGCCGGTGCGGATCGAGGGCTATGCGCCGCCGTCCGACCCGCGCCTGCAGGTGCTGAAGGCCACGCCCGACCCCGGCGTGATCGAGGTGAATGTCCAGCCCGCCGCCAGCTGGGACGAGACGGTCGCCATCACCGAGCAGCTTTATGCGCTGGCGCGGACCTGCGACCTGACCGCCGACAAGTTCATGGTCGATGGGCGGTCGGTGGGCACGGGCGGCGGCAATCATATCGTGCTGGGCGGACCGAGCCTGAATGACTCGCCCTTCATCCGGCGGCCCGATCTGCTGAAAAGCTTCGTGCTTTACTGGCAGCGGCATCCCTCGCTCTCCTATCTGTTCTCCGGCCTGTGCATCGGGCCGACCAGTCAGGCGCCGCGCATCGACGAGGCGCGGCATGACGGGCTCTACGAGCTGGAGATCGCACTGGCGCAGGTTCCTGCTCCGGGCGAAGGCGACGCGCCGCCGCCATGGCTGGTCGACCGGCTGTTCCGCAACCTGCTGGTCGACGTGACGGGCAATACCCACCGGACCGAAATCTGCATCGACAAGATGTTCTCGCCGGACGGGCCGACGGGGCGCCTCGGCCTGCTGGAGTTTCGCGGCTTCGAAATGCCGCCGGAACCGAAGATGAGCCTGGCCCAGCAACTGCTGTTGCGGGCGCTGACGGCGTGGTTCTGGCGCCAGCCGCAGCAGGGCAATCTGGTGCGCTGGGGGACGGCGCTGCATGACCGCTTCATGCTGCCCCATTTCGTCTGGGCGGATTTCCTCGAAGTGCTGGGCGACCTGCGCGGGGCGGGATATGAGTTCGATCCCAACTGGTTCGAAGCGCAGCGGCAGTTCCGCTTCCCGATCCATGGCGCGGTCGATGCCGGCGGCGTCGGGCTGGAGATCGCCCATGCGCTGGAGCCGTGGAACGTGCTGGGCGAAACCGGCGCGATCGGCGGCACGGTGCGCTATGTCGACAGTTCGACCGAGCGCCTGCAGGTGCGTGCGACCGGCCTGATCGCCGGGCGGCACATCATCGCCTGCAACGGCCGCCGCGTGCCGATGACGCCGACGTCCGTGCCGGGCGAGGCGGTGGGCGGCGTGCGCTACAAGGCGTGGGCGCCGGCCGCCTGTCTGCACCCTGCGCTGCCGGTGAACGCGCCGTTGACCTTCGACGTGCTGGACAGCTGGAGCGGGCGGTCGCTGGGCGGCTGCGTCTATCATGTCGCGCATCCGGGCGGGCGCAATTACGACACGCTGCCGATCAACGCCTATGAGGCCGAGGCGCGGCGCAAGGCACGGTTTCAGGACCATGGCCATACCCCCGGCCCCGTCGACATGCCGCCCGCCGAAAGCCCAAGCGAATTCCCGATGACGCTGGACCTGCGTTTCCGTCATCCATGACCATGGCGGATAGCCTTTCGCCCGTCGAAGCAGGCCATTGGGCCGAGACCTATCTGGCGCGGGCGCCCAAGGGCGACCTGTTCGCCGGGGCGGGCAAGGAGATGGCGGGCCACTGGCGGACGATGCTGGAACGGCTGTCGGTTCAGGCGCAGGGCGATCCGGCGGCGCTGGCGGGCAATGTCGAGCGGCAGGCGATCGATCTGGGGCTGGCCTTCCGCCTGACCGGCGACCAGCAGGAACGGCCATGGCCGCTTAGCCCCGTTCCGCTGTTGATCGGGGCGCAGGAATGGACGCATATCGAGCGCGGCCTCGCCCAGCGGGCGCAGTTGCTGGAGCGCGTGATCAGCGACGTCTACTCCACGCAATCGCTGGTCCGCACCGGCAAGCTGCCCGCCAGCGTCATCACCGGCAGCCCGCATTACTGGCGGGTCATGACCGGATCGCCGCCGCCGCACGGGCATTTCGTGCATTTCTATGCCGCCGATCTGGCGCGGGGACCGGACGGCGAATGGCGGGTGCTGGCCGACCGGGTGCGCACGCCCGTTGGCGTGGGCTATGCGCTGGAGAACCGGCTGGCTTTGTCGCGGGCGACCGGGGATTTGCTGGGCGCGCTCAATGTGCGCCGGCTGGCGCCGTTCCTGAGCGATCTGCGCCGGGGCCTTGCGGCCGATTGCGAGCGGAGCGATCCGCGCATCGGGCTGCTGTCTCCGGGACGGTTCAACCAGAGCTATGCCGAACAGGCGCATCTGGCGCGCTATCTGGGCCTGCTGCTGGTCGAGGGCGAGGATCTGATCGTGTCCGACGGGCAATTGTTCGTCCGCACGGTTCAGGGCCTGAAGCGGGTCGATGGCCTCTGGCGCTGGATGGACAGCCGCTTTCTCGATCCGCTGGCGTTCGACGGGGAATCGCGCATCGGCGTGCCCGACCTGTTCGACGCCTGCGTGAAGGGCGGGTTGATGCTGGCCAACTGGCCGGGCGTCGGCGTGATCGAATCGCGCGCCATGGCGGCTTTCCTGCCGGGGCTGGCGCAGGAGGTGCTGGGTGCCGACCTCATCCTGCCCAATATCGCGACATGGTGGTGCGGGCAGCGTGCCGAGCGTGCGCATGTCGCCGACGCCATGGGCGAACTGGTGGTGGGGTCGGCCTTCGACCGGGATGTTGCCGGGCTGACGGGCACGCGCTTCCTGCCCGGATCGGCAATGGATGCGGCGCAGCGCGCCGAGTTGCTGGACGCCATGGCGCGGCGGCCGATGGACTATGTGGGGCAGGAAGTGGTGCGCCTGTCGACCACGCCCGCCATCGTGGACGGGAAACTCACCCCCCTGCCCTTCACCCTGCGCGTGTTCGTGGCGCGGGACGAGCTGGGCCAATGGCGGATCATGCCGGGCGCCTTTGCGCGGCTGGCGGCGCATGGCGACATTCGCGCAGCACTGATGGGAGAAGGCGACCTGTCGGCGGACATGTGCGTGCTGGACGGCAAGCCGGTGCCGCAGGACGGGCTTTTGGCGACGACCGCGCCCGCGATCCGGCGCGTGGGCGGGATGCTGCCGGCCAAGGCGGCGGACAATCTCTATTGGCTGGGCCGCTATATCGAGCGCACGGAAATGACGGCGCGGGTGATCCGGGCGATCGTCGGCGGATCGATCGAGGCCGATCTGGGTCCCGCTGTCGGATCGCCCACCATGGCGCGCCTGATGGGCCAGCTCGCCCTCTGGGGTGCGATCCCCGGCGCGATGGGCGCGGTCGGGCCGCTCTGCGCGCAGGCTCTGGGCGACGGCGCGCAGACGGGCAGCGTGCGTTCGCTGCTGGCGGCGTTGGCGGGAATCGGCGAAGGGCTGCGCGATCGGCTGGCGGTGGATTATTGGCGGCTGGTGCGCTTGCCCCTGCCCGATTTCGACGGCGGCGTGACGGAGACGTTGCTGGACGCCTCCTCCCGCATGATCGAGCGGATTTCGGCGCTGTCGGGACTGGCAGCAGAGAATATGGGGCGGACCGAGGGTTGGCGCTTCCACGATATGGGGCGGCGGATGGAGCGGGCGATCAACGGTTGCCGCCTTGCCATGCTGTTCGGCGCCGATTGGGCGTCGGCCGATGACCTGACCGTGCTGCTCGATTTGAACGACAGCCAGATCAGCTATCGCAACCGCTATCTGTCGGGGCCTGCACTCGCGCCGGTGCGCGATCTGGTGGCGCTGGAGCCGCAAAATCCGCGCTCCATCGTCTATCAGTTGATGAGGCTTGCGGAGCATGTCGCCGCGCTGCCGACACTGCGCGCCGACGGCATGCCGGAGGAGCCGCAAAGGCTGGCCGCGATGCTGGCGGCCCGGCTTTCGCCCCTGACCGGAGACGGTCTGACGATGGACGATCTGGCCGACGCGGAAAGCCGGTTGCTCGGTCTTTCGGATGCCATCGGGCAACGCTATTTCCTGCAACGGCGCAAGGAAAAGAGCGAGGGCGTCAGCCTGCTGTCATGATCTATCACATCCGGCATCAGACCATCGTGCAATATGACGCGCTGGTGCAGCTGGCGCGGTTCAACCTGCGGCTGCGGCCTGCCCCCTGGCCGGGACAATGGACGTCCGACTATCATCTGGCGGTCGACCCCGCGCCCGCCTCCATCGAATCGCGGCCCAGCGCATGGCCGGTCAACGTCGCCCGGCTGGAGATCGACACCCCGCTCCGCCAGATCGTCATCGAAAGCAGCTTTCGCGCCGGAATACAGGGCGGCGCGCCGATCGAGCCGCAGGATGACGACCCGACCATCGCCTCCGTCGCGGAAGCGGCGCTGACGGCGCGGGACATGGGATCGGGGGGACCGGCGCAATTCCTCTACGCCTCGCCGCGGGTGCCGCTGCTGCCGCAGATCGGGGCATGGGCGGGCGACCTGCTGGCGCCCGGACGGCCGATCGTCGGGGCGGCGCTGGAACTGGCGCTGCGGATCAAGGCCGAGTTCGCCTATCTGAGCGGTGCGACCGACGCGATGACGCCGGTGGAGGATGCCTTTGCCGCGCGTCATGGCGTGTGCCAGGACTTTGCCCATGTGATGGTGGCGGCGCTGCGCTGGTTCGGGCTGCCTGCCGCCTATGTGAGCGGCTATCTGCGCACCGATCCGCCGGCGGGCATGCCGCGTCTGGTGGGAGCCGATGCGATGCACGCCTGGGTCATGCTGTGGTGCGGGCCGGCGCGGGGATGGATCGGTTTTGACCCGACCAATGGCGTGATCGCCGGGGACGGGCATCTGTTCGTCGCGATGGGGCGGGATTATGCCGACGTCGCGCCGATGGACGGGCTGTTCGTGGGCGGATCCGGCCAGAGCGTCCAGGTGATGGTGGACGTCATGCCGGAGGAGGAAGGGGCGTAGAACCCCTTCCCCCTTAGAGTTTGTCTCGAAATGCGCATAAGGGTGCATTTCGGTTGCCGCAGCGGCCCTCACCCCCACCCGACCGCCCATTCAGGATACACTCTGTGGGCGGTCGGGTGGGGTGAGGGGCGGTGCGGATGCGCCAAAGGCGCATTTCGAGACAGGCTCTTAGACGCTAATCGAAGTCATAGCCCAGTTTCAGGCCGAAAAATTGCGGCTTGGTGGGATAGGTCCGCGCATAGGCGCCGCAGATTTCGGTGGCGCAGATGGTGTTCCGCCCCAGCGCGCCATGGCTGTTGAAGGCATTCTGGATGAACGCCTCTATCCGCCAGCTGTCCCAATGGGTGCCGATCGAGAAATCGGCGGTGGTGAAGGGCCGGGTCGGGCCGACGGCGGCATAATCGGCATCGGTCAGGAAGGTCCGCGTGCCGCCCTGATGCGACACCGTTCCCTGCACGAAGGCGGTCGCCGAACCCATCGGCCATTCGTAGCGCGCCGTCGCCGTGCCCTTGAAGCGGGGCATGACCGGCAGGCGCGTGCCCTTGGCCGCGGCCGGGGCAACGCCGGGTATGCAGACGATATTCTTCGTCACCGGATCGACCTGGCAGAAATCGCTGGTGAGCTGCGCGTCGACATAGGTGGCGCTGGCCGAGAGCGAGAGGCCGCCGAAGCGCGCCGACAGGTCGCCCTCCACGCCATAGATGCGCGCATTCCCCGCATTATAGGTGTTGGTGACGCCATTCTGCCCCACCGGCACCAGTCCGAACTGAAGGTCGCGCCATTTCTGGTAGAAGGCGGCGCCGTTGAAGTAGAAGCGCCCGAAATGGGTTTTCCAGCCCAGCTCGAAATTGTCGAGCTTGTCCGACTTGAACGGATTGACGCCGGGCCGCCGGTTGTTGCCGCCCGGCCGGTAGCCGCGCGACACCGTGCCGTAGAGCATGACGTCGGGCGTCACCTGCCATTTGACGCCGCCCCGCCAGATCACGCCGGATTCGACCTGCTTCTTGTGCACATTGGCGCAGGGGACATCGGGAAGGCTGGTGGGGAAGCAGTTGGCGGGATCAAGGTTGCCGGCGCTGTTGGTCCCGGAAAAGCCGTAGATGGTGTTGTGCGCGATGTAGCCGCGCACGCCCGCGATCAGCGTGAGGCCCGGCACGATGTCATATTCGCCCTGCGTGAACATCGCATGGTCGCGGTCCTTGCGCTTGACGCGGGTGAGGAACACGGTGTCGGTGTTGCCGAAAGGCGCGATCCAGCTGGGGGTCGGAATCTGGCTGATGCCGATCGTCTGATAGTCGGCGCCGATCCTGTCGGTCTGCACCTGAAGGAAGGCGCCCGCGGTCAGGCGGAAGGGCCTGTCCGTCGGCGAGTTCACCCGGATTTCCTGGGTATGCTTGGTATATTTGTCGAACTGGTGCGAGGTTTGCGTCGGGTCGATGAAGCCGCCGTTGCCGTCGGGGAAGTTGGTGGCGAAGCCCGGCTGCACCACGCCATTGTCGTCGACATAGGTATAAGTGTCGTAGGCGACCGAATAATAGGAATAGTCGGCGATATTATCGACCTTGCGTTCGAAATAGCCGCCCGAATAGGTGATGTCCCAGTCGCTGAGCTTGCCCTGGATGGTCAGCGCCGCCTGCCACCAGCGGTCCTTGTTGCGGCTGGGCAGATAGTCGGTGACGTTCAGATAGCCCTTGGTCGGGTCATAGAAGAAACCGCCATGGGCGATCTGGCTCTGGTAGAAAAATTGCGGCGTGGCCGTCCAGCTGTCGTCCAGATCGATGCGCAGCGCGGCGCGGCCGCCCCAGGTTTCGACATCGTTATAGTCGTTCTCGACCAGACTGCTGTTGTTGACGGTCAGGTTGGTGCTGGGATCATCGTCGTCCAGCGTGAAGGTGCGCGTGCCGGGGATATTGTCGATATAGCCGCCGACCCGGTCGTAGAAGCCCACCACGCGCAGCGCGGCATTGTCGCTGATCGGCAGGTTGATATAGCCCTCCGCCGATCCGCCGAAATCGCCCTTGCTGAACTTGTTGACCTGAAGGTCGATGCTGCCGGTGGTCTTGCCCAGTTCAGGCCGGTTGGTGATGATGCGCAGCGTGCCCGACAGCGAACTGGCGCCGAACAGCGTGCCCTGCGGCCCGGCCAGCGCCTC
>NZ_JBHIWJ010000147.1:0-7568 GCF_041987595.1 Sphingobium sp.
CTATGTCCGCTATGGGGAAGCCAGAAAACTATCGTGATCGGCGAAAACTGGTCGCCTGCCGCCGGGCAGATTTCCGTCGTGCCACTCCGCAGGAAATGAGTCCATTTTGGTATGGATCGAGTGGGAAGCGGACTGACGGGTATCAGGCACATCGCGGAACAAAGCGGACGTCAATTATCTCTGTCGGGTCGTAGAACTCTGGCAAATCCAATCGTAGAAATACCTACACGCTTCGGCCTCGGTCTCGAAAATTCGCCGTTCGTTCTTGTGTCCACGCTCGCTGTAGAACGTCTCCCAGCCGCCTGAACAAGGCTTCAACACATACACTTCGGAGGCGTCATGGCTGCCTATGTTGTACGCATCTGGCCTGATTTTACTCTCCTCCAGCAGACGGACTAAATCCTCGGTGAGGGACGAGGTGACAACCGTGGCTTCGCCAATGATGCGGCCTTCCCAGAGATAAAAGCGACCGGCCTGAAGCATTGCGTGAACCGCTTCGCTTGGAGATAAAAATACAAACCGGAGCCTCCGATTTGTTCCGGGCAGCAAGGGTTCGTCACCGATGTCTGGCCAAGCATCATATCCGACGCGAGGCTCATCCAAGGAGGTCAGGCATGGGCAACCCCAGCCCTGATATGCCGCCCCCTTTTTGCCGCCGCTTGCAGTCTCGTACATTTGCACGTTAGCAATAATATGCTGATGGCTTTCAGGATTGCGATCTCGACTGTCCATGCTTCATCATGCAAGGCTCAGCGGATGTCCGCAACTGAGATACAAACATTGTCGACTGAATGGCAAAAATTGGTCGTCTGCGGCTAGGCGGCTTACAGCAGTGGACTTTTCGCCTGCCTGATACCTGCCAAGGATGGGGTTGCAGACTTGCGGCTTCCGGGAATCGCGAAAGGAAACTGGACGTTGTATGGCTCGTCCCTGCATTGCATTCTTGTACAATGAAAAATCCAGCGATGCTCATTCTTAGCTTCACGCTCATCCTCAGCGCGTGCTTAAAAAATCCGACCATTGACGAAGAGATCACCGAAAAGTGCAGCATCACCGTTAGCGAATACCGAGATGCCGAAACCAAACTGAATGCGAGCCGTGATGGTGCATCTATCCATGCCGGTCATTGCAGCCTTACCAGAACCAGCAAGGACGTTATCGAGGGCCAGGTAATCGACAGCGTACAGCAAGGGTGGGTGGACGGCAGTCCGCTTCAGGTGGACATCCATATTTTAGCTGACATACAATAGCCTTGGTATCGCTAGGGATGGCTTTCCATCAATGATTGACCCGCAGGAATTGTTTGATCGCGTGAAGCAGCTTTGGCCAGCCGAGGTCTCCATTCTAGAAAACGAACAGAATGACATTTATTGGTCATTGGAAAGGCGATTGGGAAATGATGATTGGATGCAGCTTGCTGCATGGTCATTTCATCAGGCTCTCGAAAAATATGCAAAGACGGCCTTCGCTCAAGGCATAGAAATCATGCCTACGTCATCCGTCACGGTAGCTGATTTCGACGCGAATGTGAGGGAAAACCTGAAACACGAAAGCTGGTCAGCAGACAGGCCGCAATATGGCAGCTTGGGATTGAAGCATTAGGTCCGCCTTTGGTCGTCTGCCGCTGGGCCGTTTTCCAAGCCCGAACCAGACCATTGCCTTGTCGGCGGCGCGGAGCGATTCGCAGGCTGGGAGCGTCGATCGCGGGTGGATTGGGAACGGTCTGCTGAGGGATACCACACTCAACAATTTGGCATGGCAGAGCTTTGGGCCCCTTCCTTTCGATCCTTCCGCCACGCTTCAAGGCGGAGCCTGCATTCTGCTGCAGCCAGCGGCGCAGGAATACAAAATGATTGAGTTCCAATCGAAGCGGCACTTGGGACAACTGCATCTACAGTGACGCCGCCGATCCGCTCGCAGGCAGCTCCCGGTTCAGCGTCGTAGTGAACAATGGAGACCGTGTAGTCTGGGCAAATGTCTCCGCAAATATGGTCATCCAAGACCATCACATCGTTATGAAGCCCCAGCCGCAAGCGACCATGATTGTTGCTTTTCGCGTCGTCAAACTTGATCGCTATGGCGGCGACGTCAGCGTCGCTGAGTCTTCTCGTAGGATTATCCGTAAAGAATGGGTCAGTGGTACGTCTTCCAAATTGACCAACAAGGAAAGCGACACTCAGCGAAGTAAAGATCGTCGCAACTGCGATCCAGAATATCAGGCGGTAAGGATTTTTGGTATCCAACTTCATCTCGGATTAGGAGTGGCCCGATAGTCCGCTATTTGAAATCATTTTATCATTCATTAATGATCGCCATTGGTCGTTAGCGCCTTGCCCTGTGGCGACCAAGAAAGCCAAGTTCAAGCGCAACCCCAGCCCAATAAGCAAGGATCATCACGAACAGCAGGCGTCGATAGTCGGGGCGAAGCAAGCCAAATGCCTCACCTGCCATTAAGGCCATTCCAACCCAGATCGCGATGAAGAATATCGTGATATGGGTAACGCTGAATAGGGCATCGAGCAAACGTGTCATGATCGCTACCTAGCACGATTTTCTATGTCGGCTATTGCGACCGGCGCGAGGCCAAACGAACGACCACAACTGGTCGCGTGCCGCCGGGCAGCTATCCATTTCCGAAGTGGACCAGCAAGTTATCGGCGGAGCGGAGTGATTCGCGGGCCGCGAACGACGATGCCGGGTGGGGAGCGGAAAGGCAGCTTATAGAACGAGCTTGCTGCGAACCTTGTGGTCGCGCTAACCCATTAACTTTGCAACGTGCCTTCCGTTTGCCATGTTGAAGAAAACGAGGGGCCTTCTGTGTTCGATTCGATAGGTGCGTTCAACAATCAATTTACGCCGGTAGATGGCGGCTATCTGTATTATCCGTCAAAAAATTCTGGCGGTAAACTTGTCACTGTTGATGAATACGAACAGTTAGCCGCAGGCTGGCGTAAAGTCGCTGGCCGCCGTGGCATGTGGAAGATCGTTGGCATCGTCATGTTGGCTATCGTCTTTTGGACCGCCATATCGAAATCTTTGTCTCTGCCGGAATGGTGGGACTCGATTATGGTTGCCGCATCTGTTGCGGGAATTTCGGCTTGGTTACTTTGGGCCAGCTTTGCCCCGCGTCGTTTGGTTCAAGATCGACCGGCGATAACTCCACCTAGGCCCGCTTCAGAGGCGAAACGTCAAGCGCGAGCTTTGCTCAATTGGCGTTTCATCACCATTGCACTCTTGCTCAGCGGTATCGCCTTTTTCGGTTCGTTGAACGCACCAGAACGCGATTTGAAATCTTGGGCTTGGCTTATTGGCAGCGGAGCGATGTTCGGCCTCTATATATGGATTGGCATTCGGAAGTTTCAGGATAGGTAGTTTCTGTTTCCGCTATGCAGCAAGCTGCCGAATGTCCGCTAACCGGGAACTGGTCTGGTTCATTGAATGGCAAAAACTGCCGCTTACCGCTGGGCGGCTATCCAATCCCAAACGGGAACAGCGGGTTATCGAAAGGCGCATACTGATTCGCCGGCCGGAAACGCCGTTGACGGGTGGGTGGCGGAAGGTCAGCTATCGGGTTGGCCTGTTAAATAAGGAGACACACCGTCTGCAATTTCGATTGATGCATGATCGGAAGTGATGTTCGCGACCGCCCCATAGCGAGCGAGTGCGCCAAACGCAGAAATCAGTTCATCAAAGGCTGTTTCGCTCGCGCGGTCTAGGCCAATGACAACCACGCGCAATGGCAATTCTACCTCATTAATATCCCCGACGATCATAGAATCGATGAGGGCTGCAATGTTATGGCCATGCCAATCCGGAGCGCCGAGTTTCCTTAACAGAGCCTTGTAGAAATCATCAGGCGTCTGCCAATGTTGGGCGTCGAGATTGACCACGTTCACGAATGCAGCTCCAAAACTTGAACCGATCAAAGCTGAGCGAATGACTGGTTTCGAGCAAGCTTTATTCTAATTCACGCGTCGGCCTTTGGTCGCCTGCCGCTGGGCGGCGTTCCAATGCCGAACCGGACCAGCAGATTATGAGCGAGGCGGAACGATTCGCAGGCCGGGAGCGACGATCGCGGGCGGGATTGCGACGGTCCGTTAGATGTTGAGGAGGGTATTGTCGGACCAAACATCCTCATAGTCCGCCGCGACCAGAAACCTCCATCCTGGCGGCAGAGCCATGAACGGCAATGCAGCCGGGCAGTTCTCTTTCAGGTGATACAGATGCAGGGGTTTGAAGAAAGCAGGATCATCAGACCATTCACCTGACCAAATGAACCAGCCCGTTGTTCCACTTTCCGGCGGATGACGGAGGCCATTGAGTGGCAACTCGCCTCGCAGGGCGCTTTCAGAAATACCTACCTTATATGTTTCTTCGGATGGCATGAATTTGGTGCCATGCCGCTGACATATCTCTAGTTGCACTTGATCCATGGCCTAGATTTAGCGGGGTCTGGGCATGTCCGCTATCGGGAAGCACGATGACCGTTGTGCTCGGCAACAAATGGTCGTTAGCGCAGCGCGGCTGTTAAGCAGGACCGAAATCCAACGGTGCCGCCCGGCCATCTGGATAGAACATCACGCTCTCGGCCGTATAGATCACCAATTCGATGCAATCGGTCCCTTGAACAAGTTCGATTCGCAATGTGGAGCCATTTCCATCAGCAGCCCTGTCAGCAGGGTCATATAGCAGCATCAACTCTTCGCCAGGATTGAGGCGGAAGCGAGAAGTGGAAAGTTCCAGATTCAAAAAGATGGTGGATTCTGTTGGGTTGGCGAACGTTTGCCTCAGCTTTCCCACTTTGCTTTCCCAATCCCACTGCAACCTCTGTCCGCTTACAGGTTACGCATAGTTGATAGCAAACGACAACAAATGGTCGTCTGCGGCGCGGCGGCTTCCTACGCAAGGCTGAGGGCAGCTTTCCCGAGTCGGTTGTCACCAAGCCGCCGTTCTGGATTCGGCCATTTTACGTCTTTCAGTGTCGGCCAGTTTGGACAAGTTCTCTGTGGTTCAGGTGTCAATCAACGGAGGCTTTACTGGGAATGGTGACTCGAACACGCGCCGAAACCGCCAAAAAGGTCGGGGGGTAAGTGCGGGGGTATCGGTCAACTTGACTTTTCAGAAAGACGAAAAATCAGCTAAATCAGGGCACTATTCGAGTATCGTAAGCGCACCAGCATAACCTGTTGATTATCCTGACATTTTTGGCTCCTTTGCGCTTTCGACCGCTTTTTGCGTTCCGGTGTGAACCCGATGCAGGGTGCCGGGTGCCCGTTGGTCGAGTTCGTCGATGATTCCCTGCAAAGCCTTCTGAACCGACGGAAATTCGCCCATAGCGTAGACTTCGGTTTGCGACGGGGCGCGGTGGCCCATGAAGCCTTCCAGATCCCAGCGCTCGGCGCCGCGATTGCGGCAGAGGGTGGCGAGGCTGTGGCGTAGGACGTAGGAGCGCCATTCGCGGCCGGTGGGATAGTCGAGCGCGCCCAGCATGGTGTCCCAGGCGCGGTCGACGTCCTGAATGCCCCGGCCGTAATAGTTGACCAGCCAGCCCCGCGACGGTTTCAGGCCGTCTTCCACGGCAAGCCAATCGGCGTATTCGGCGCAGAGCCATCGATCGAGCAATGGCAGCACCGGAAGCATCGGGCGGAATTTCTTCGTCTGGCGGCGGCCGGCGGGGTTGAGGTCGATCGTCGCGGAGCCGGGCCACCATTGCTGGCGGGCCGGTTGGACCGAGATGTCCACTACGGAGCTGGGGCGCGCGATCGTGCAGAGCGTGCCGATCAGGAAGGCATGCAGCGAACCTCGCGGCTTTTCTGCATCGGCCGCATATTTGAGCATTTCCGCCAGTTCCGGGGCGCCGATGCGGGTGCGACGTTTACGCTGCACCTGGGCGGCGGGTAAGGGGCGATAGGTCGGGCGCTTGTCCGACCGCGGCGGGTCGGCGTTGGCCGCATGGTTGAGGACGGCGATCAGCTGCGCAATGGCGGCTTCCACGGCGGCCGGGGAGCGGGGACGGGAAACGGTGACTTCGCCGTCCTTGTTCTTCCATTCCACCGGGCGCTCGCTCAACCAGGCGCGGAAAGCGTTGACGAAGACTTTGGTGCAGGCGGCGGCGCAGGTCGTGGTCACGCCGAATTTTCCGGCGGGGTCGGCCTCCTGCATTTCGAGGAATTCCGTGACGTGCTTCAGATGCGACCTGATGGATCGACATGTCGGCCGCACGACGACGCATGGCGACATATTCCCAGGGTTGGATGATCGGCGTTCCGGCGGTGGAGCGCGACAGATCGACGGGACGCATGTTCGATACTCCTGATGGTGGGCAAAGGAAGGGCGTACCGGCAATCGGGGGAAGCCGGTGGACGGGGATATTCGGCAGGGGATGCAGCCCGCTTGCCGACCGCCCTGCTGACGCGGGTGTCCAGTTTCACGATGGCGGTGATAAATCTCGGTGGGCGATGCGCCGGGCAGCGTCACATGGATGCTGCTGCTGATCGCATCCGCCGATTTCTGCGTTGCTTGGGCGATGTCATCGGCCAGTGCCTCGCGGCAAGCCAGCTTATCGACCAGCGATATGTTCAGCTGCCGCGCATAGCTTTCGAGGATAGGCGCGAAGCCGCCACCAGACTCCATGAAATGTCGGTCAAGCGCGATTGCTTGCATAGCCTTGTCGCTTTCGCTGCAATAGCGAACAGCCCCCTTCGCGCCAGCCTCCTGCTCCTTCAGCACGCCGATGATCTGCTTTTCTGTGAACCTTGCTCGCTTCATTCGTCCGTCCTTCCATCAGGCCAGACTCTAATCAAGCTTGGAGGAAAATCCGGGGTGCACCTCGTAATGAGTCTACGCGCTAAATTGCCGCGGCCGGCCTCAAGGCCACCAAGACGGGTGTCACTTTTTCTCCGTGACACCCGATCCTGGATGACCTCGTAAGGAAACGGGCCTCGGCGTTACGAAACGATCAGAAACTTTGACCGGCTGCGTCAGGCCATGTTTCAAACAATCGCATCTTTAATTGCCGATCAGAATATATGGCGTACGCCGAAGGCGACGCTTCTGCCGCGCAGCGGCGATTGGTCCTTGACGAACGAGGTATGCGAAAAGGCAAGCTCGTTTAGAAGATTGGTCCCGCGAACATAGAGCTCGACAGCTTTGTCCTGGCCGAGCTCGAAGCGATAGCTGAGCGTGGCATTGACCATGTCGTATGCCGAAGTGCGGGTTTCGTAAGATGCGAATTTGGTCTGGGCGAAGGTGTGATAATATTCCAAATCGCCCGAGATTGGTCCGGTGCCATGCTCATATCGGGCGCCGAGGCGACCGGGTGGGATACGTGGTAGATTGTCGTTTTCGCCCTTGAGCGTGGCATCGACATAGTCGCCAAACAGCGTCACGCGCGATGCCGGCGTGAACCGGTAGCTTATCTGGCCGTCGATGCCGGTGAACCGCGCATTCGCTGCCGTGTAGATCAGGAAATTGTGCGGAACGCCGGTCTCGGTCTCGGTTTCGATCAGGCGCGCAAAGACATGGTCGTCGACTTTCTGGTGAAACAGACCGAGCTCGAACTCGAACGG
>NZ_JBHIWJ010000148.1:0-7387 GCF_041987595.1 Sphingobium sp.
GCTTCCCGACTCTGCCGGTCGACGATTTTCCGCGCATCGCCTGCCTGGACTGGGCGGCGCAGTGGGAGATGGAGGGCGCAGTTCTGGCCGAGGCGCTGACGCATGTGCGGCCCGCGATGTCGAACGAAGAGACGCGCTATTATCTGAACGGCATCTATTTCCACGTCTCCGATGACGGCCAGCCGGTGCTGAAGGCCGCCGCGACCGACGGCCACCGCCTCGCGCGCGTCACCGTGCCGCGTCCCGACGGCGCCGACGGCATGCCGGGCATCATCGTGCCCCGCAAGTGCATCGGCGAGCTGCGCAAGCTGCTCGACGAGGTCGAAGGCTCCGTCCAGATCACCCTGTCGGCCAGCAAGATCCGCTTCGGCCTGGGCAGCGCGATCCTGACCAGCAAGCTGATCGACGGCACCTTCCCCGATTACAGCCGCGTCATCCCGACCGCGAACGACAAGCTGCTAAAGATCGACCCGCGCAGCTTCGAGGAAGGCGTGGACCGCGTCGCCACCATCGCGACCGAAAAGACCCGCGCAGTCAAGATGACGCTGGACCGCGACAAGATCACCCTCTCCGTCACCAGCCCGGAAAACGGCACGGCGGCCGAAGAAGTGCCAGGCGCCTTCCAGGGCGAGGGCTTCGATATCGGCTTCAACGCCCGCTATCTGCTCGACATATTGAACCAGATCGACAGCGAGACGGTGGAACTGCATCTGGCCGACGCCGCCGCGCCCACGCTGATCCGCGAAAATGACCGTAGCCCGGCGCTTTACGTGCTGATGCCGATGCGCGTCTGAATCCGGCGGCCGGGTAAGCATCTTTCAATAACTCGTCATTACGCAGGGGAGCATGACTTCCCTGCGGACCAATCTCGCGGAATTGCAGTCCCGGCGGACTGACCTCATCGTGGCTCTCGGTCTGGCCGAGGCCGGAACGGAGGTCGACGCGTCCTGGATTTCCGGCACCTTCATTCACATCGCCCGGCTCTGGCCGCTCGTCCTTCTGGGCAAGCTCTGCATCACCGCGCTGCTGCATGTGCCCTTTTACCAGCAGGGCAATATCGGCCATGCCCTTGCCCTGTCGGCCATGCTGCTGGTCGATGGCATAGCCATAGTCGCGCCCCGCGGCGCCCGTTTTCAGCGCCTGCGCCCCCATCACCAGAAATGGCTGATGCTGCCCATGGTGCTGCTGTCGGGCCTGACCTTCAGCCTGATGCTGGGGCCGTCGCTGATCGCGGGTGCCCTGTCGCGCAATCTGGCGGCGGAACTGGCGGTTGCGCTGATGGCGGTGTCGATCTTCGGCGACCGCCGCTTGCTGGGCGTGAGCTATTTTCTGGGTCTGTTGACGGCCTCTCTGCTGCACGGCGCGGATTTCGCGCAGGTCGGCCTGCTGATCAGTTGCATCGCCGTGCTGATGGTCGCGGCCCTGCGACAGGCGGCCCACGACATGCACCGCGCCGTCGCCTTTTATCAGCGCGACCTGCGCGCCCAGCGATCCGATCGGTTGCTGCATGAACATGAACGGTCGGGCCGGGGCTGGTTCTGGGAAACCGACCGGCACGGCTGCATCGCCTATATTTCCGACACGCTGGCGCGCACGCTCGACCTGCGGGGGGAAACGCTCATCGGGCGGCCCTTCACCGAAATCGTCCGGCCCGGCGACCGGCAGGAGGGCGACGGGGAACGGACGCTGGGCTTCCATCTGTCGGCGCGGACCGGCTTTGCGGACATCGCGGTGCGCGCCGCGATGGCGAAGGATGAGCGCTGGTGGTCGATCTCCGGCCAGCCGGTGTTCAACGACTTCGGCCAGTTCCATGGCTTCCGCGGCAGCGGCACGGACCTTACCGAAATGCGCCGCAGCCAGGCGGAAGTGAACCGGCTGGCCCAATATGATTCGCTGACCGGCCTTGCCAACCGCGTGCAGATGATGCGTTCGCTGGAACAGGCGGTGGCGGGCATGAACGGCCAGCCCCGCGACTGCACGCTGATGATGCTCGACCTCGACCGCTTCAAGACGGTCAACGACACGCTGGGTCACCCGGCGGGCGATGCGCTGTTGCGGCAGGTCAGCCAGCGCATCCAGCGCGTCGTCGGGGACAGGGGGCTGGTCGGCCGTCAGGGCGGCGATGAGTTCAAGATCCTGCTGCCCGGCCGCACCGACCGGATCATGCTCGACCATCTGGCGCGGGCGATCATCACCGATGTCGCTCAACCCTACAGCATCGAGGACACCGCGGTCGTCATCGGCGTTTCGATCGGCATTTCCTTCTGCCCACAGGATGGCGTCACCGCAGAGGCGCTGATCCGCAACGCCGATCTCGCGCTCTATGCGGCCAAGGGCGACGGGCGCGGCGTCTATCGCTTCTATTCCCCGGAAATGCACGCCGATGCGGAGGACCGCCGGCAACTGGAAGAGGATCTGCGCAAGGCGCTGGTCGAAAACGGCCTGCACCTCGTCTATCAGCCGGTGGTGTCCTCCAAGACCGAGCAGATCACCGGCTATGAAGCGCTGCTGCGCTGGGATCATCCGGCGCGCGGCGCCATTTCGCCCGCCATTTTCGTGCCGATCGCGGAGGATAGCGGCCTGATCGGCCCGATCGGCGACTGGGTATTGCGCACCGCCTGCCATGACGCGGCGCAATGGGGCGAGGGGGTTCGCGTTGCGGTCAACGTCTCGCCGATCCAGTTCGCCAATCCGGGCCTTCCCTCCACGGTCATGAACGCACTGGCGTCAGCGGGGCTGGCGCCCGAGCGGCTGGAGCTGGAAATCACCGAGAGCGTGTTCCTGAACGATGATGACGGCACGGATTCCATGTTCGCTCGCCTGAAAGCGCTGGGCGTGCGTCTGGCGCTCGACGATTTCGGCACCGGCTACAGCTCGCTCGGCTATCTGAAGAAGGCGCCGTTCGACAAGATCAAGATCGACCAGAGCTTCGTTCGCGGCGCCGCTATCAGGGGCAGCCGCAACAGCGCGATCATCAAGGCGATCGTCAGCCTCGCCGAAGCGCTGGGCATGGACACTACGGCCGAAGGCGCGGAAACGCAGGACGAACTGGCGCTGATCCGGCAATTGGGATGCAGTCATATTCAGGGCTATGTCTATGGCCGTCCTTTGCCCGCGCCCGACGTACTCGTTCAGCAGCACGGCCAGCAGGGCGCCATCCTGCCGCAGGGCTTCCAGTCGAGCCGCCCGGAGCGCAAGACCATGTTGCGCACCGTGGCGGTGCATCATGAAGGCCATGTCTACACTGGCCGCATCCGCAATATCTCGGCGACGGGCGCGCAGCTGGAAGGGCTTTGGAACGTGCCCGAAGGCACGCTGTTCGCGATCGAACTGGGCGATAACCAGACCGTCAACGCCGTTGCGCGCTGGTCAAGGGAGGATCGCATGGGCGTCGAGTTCACCCAGTCTGTCGACCTGGCAGGACTGCGCGCCGCGCCGAGGGCGATGGCGTCCTGAGGGCGGCCTGTCGGGGCGGAAAGTCACCAACCCCGACACAGCGCGGCAGCGTCTGTCAGAAGAACAGCTTGCGGAAGCTGATGGTCACGGCCCGCCCCAGCGGGTCGAGATAGCCCGGCTGATAGCGCACGGGCGTCATCCCGCTGGCATCGGTCACCTCGCGGCGCTGGTTGAAGATATTGTCGATTCCGATCGATACCCGCGCCCCGCGCAGGAAGGGATGCGCCTTCACCAGCGAGGGCATCTGCCCCAGATTGGCAAAGAGCCGCAGGTCCACCGTCGCCAGACTGCCGAAGTTGAGCCGCGACGTCCCGGCCGCCGTTCCGCTGAGCGCGCCATTGACATGGGTGCCGCTTTCCCAATCGGCGCTGAGCCGCGCCCCCAGACCATTGTTGGTATAGCCGATGCGCGCATTGAGTTCATGGCGTGGCTGGCCGCCCGATGACCCGGTGGCGTCGCCGTTCAGCAGGTCCAGTTCCGGCACGCCCGGCGCGATCAGGATGCTCTCGGTGAAATGCCATGTGTGATAGAGGCTGAAGCTCAAACGCCCGCTGCCGCCGCCCCGTCCACCGCCGCCAAAGCCGCCGCTTCCGCCAAAGCCACCGCCCGGCCCGCGGGGGGCGCCACTGCCGAAGCCGCCACCGCCGCCGGGTCCGCCGCCGGGCCCCTGATCTCCTTCTCCATGCGGCCGTTCGCCACCCTCCTGTCCCCGCGGTTGGCCGCCCTGACCGCCGCCTGGGCCGCGATTGCCGAACAGGCCGCGCAGGTCCTGCAATTCCTTGGGCCGCTCCTCTGGCCGGGCGCCCGCCGCCCGCCACGCCTCGACCACCTTCTGGATGTGCGACTTCAGCGGGATCGACAGGTCGAACCCCCAGCGCAGCTGTTCGCTCTGCGACCGCAGATAATTGACCGGCCGCGCATCGATCTGCACCAGATTACCGTCCTCGTCGCGCAGGAATCGCTGGGGGAAGGCCGCCTCGATCGCCGGGGTGGGCGTCGGAAAGGCCGAGATCGGATTGCTGGTGCGGCTGTTGATATAGCTCGCCGTCAGCGTGAGATTGGGCTTTTCAAAAGGCTTGATCGTGGCGCTCAGGCGGAACTGGTCGCGCACGCTTTCCCTGAGATTGGCGTTGCCGCCGCCCAGCTGCGAGACGAATACGGTCTGCCCGGTCGCATAATCGAACACGGAGACGTTGGGCGTCGAGATCAGTGGATCGGTGAGCTGCGTTCCCGTCGGCGCGGCGCGGTCCTGATTGGCCGACACCAGCAGCTGCACCGCGGGGACCGGCCGCCAGCGCAGCCCATAGCCCAGCGTCGAAAGCGTGCCGAAGTCCGAATAACGCTGCGCCGCCGCGTTTACATTGACGCCGACGTCGCCCACCGCGCCCAGGACACCCTTCGACCGACTGGTGATCGGAAGGTCGAAGCTGACCTGCCCGCTCGCGATCTCGCGACTATAGCTGCTGTTGCGCTCGACGCCCGAACGGATCGAGAAACTGTCGAAGCCATAGGCCGATCCGCCGACGCGCACCGATGTCGTTACTGCGCCCGCAGGCAGGTCGAACAGTGGTCCCGACAGCAGCAGGTCGCTCTGCACCGCCCGCGATTCGGCCTCGGCCCGGTCAGTCACCCGCGTGGAGAGCAGGCCCGGCGAAAAGCTGCCGAAGGGATCGGCGCCCGCATCGATCGCGCTCTGGATCGCGCCGGTGTCGACGCCGCGATCGGTCGAGGTGCGGGTGTTGGAATAATCGCCATTGCCGGTGAAGGACCATTGCCAGCCCTTGCCCAGAAGGCCGTTCAGCGTCAGCCCGACATGGCCGGTCGTGCCCCTGATCTGCTGCCCCAGCTCGCCTGCCTGGCGCAGATAGCGGGTCAGCGACGCGTTCTCGTCGAAGGGCGAGAAGGGGTTGCTCGCCGGAAGCGCCAGCCGCGCCGACTGATAGCCCTGCAGGCTGTCGCTGTCCGACAGTTCCAGCCGTCCGTTGATGGTCATCGACACCTTGCCCAGCGCGCGGGCGAGCGTGGCGTTGGTGGCGAAGCTCTCGGTCGCTGGGCTGAGCGTGCGATGATGGGCCAGTTCCGGCCCGCCGACGCTGTCCGGCCCGGCGAGAAAGGCGGTCAGTCCCGACAGCGTCCGGACCGCTTCGCCCTGCACGTTCGGGACCACCGCGCGCTCGCTTTCCAGCAGTGATGCGGCGGTCTTGTACTGCATGTTCAGGGTGAAGCGATTGTCGCCCCGGATGCGCAGCAGCCCACCTTCGGCCGAGCCATTGTCGCGTCCGCCTTCCGTCGTGGTTCCGGCGCGCAGGTCCATGCTTTCGGCCCGGAAACGCTCGCGCAATACGATATTCGCAACCTTCTGCGTCGGCGCATAGCCATAGGAGAGTGCCACTTCCTCCGGCAATATGTCGACCCGCGCCACCGCTTCTGACGGGATATCCTGAATTTCCGAAAAGCTGGAAATCCGCTTGCCGTTCAGCAGGATCACCGGCGTCCCGTTGGTCTGCGGCGACAATTCGGTGATCATTTCCGAAATGGAGGTGACACCGAGCGCGCGGATGTCGGCGGAGGACAATTGTTGCTCCGGCTTCACATTGCCGATCACTGCGCCGCGCTGGGGCTGGCCGGTGACGACGATCTCGTCGGCATCCTCCATCTGCGTCGTCGGGCCTTGAGGCAGGTCGGTCTGCGCCATCAGCGCGCCGGGCGCTGTGCTGACCATCATCGGAAACAGAAGACACGCGATCGATCGGCGCACTTTTTCACCCCTAGTTCTGGACCCTTGGTGCCTCCCCTCTAGGCGGGAGTTGTCGCAGGAATCTGGCAAGGCCCATAAAGATTTGTCGCAAAATGTAATCCGCGGAAATCATGCATCGTGAAAGATGATCCCCAGCGTATAGCGCATGCCCGACAGCAACCGGCTGACGCCATGGCGCATTTGCACGCGGTGCATGCTCCGGCTCCCGACCACGGGCCGTTCCCGCACCGGGAAGACCACCGCGTCCCCTTGCGCCAACGGAACCACTTCCGGGCGTGACTGCATTCGGGGCCGCTGTTCGGTCAGGATGAAAGCGCCGCCGGTAAAGTCGCGCTCCGGTTGCGACAGCAGGATCGCCGCCTGAAGCGGAAAGATATGCGGCCCATAGACATCCTGATGCAGCGCGTTCCAGTCGCCCGCCTCATAGCGCAGCAGGAGCGGCGTCGCCTTGTCCTGTCCGACGATCGCTCCCCGCCTCAGAAAATCGGCGTGGCTCGCAGGGTAGATGTCGCTGTTTCCCAGCATCTCCGCCCAGCGATTGGCGACCCGCGCCAGTGCCGGATACAGCGTCTCGCGCAGCGCGGCGACAGGCGGCGGCAGGGGATAGTCGAAATAGCGATAGCGCCCGCTGCCATAGCCGTGGCGCGCCATCACCACTTCCTTGCGGAAAAGGTGCGGCTCTTCCCACAGCGCGATCATCTCCGCGCATTGATCGGGGGAGAGCAGGGCTGGCAGGCGCGCCGCCCCGTGAAGGTCGAGATCTGCAAGGTCCATACCCGCCAGAATGGCGCGGGCGCCTGTCCCCGTCATCCCGTCGCTTGCGTTCAAAAGCCTTTGCGGAACCGGAAGAGGAAGCGGTCGCGCGATCATCCCGCGGACTGGCGAGCAGCGGGCTTTCCCCATCCGGCACGAAGCCGGCCTTGACGAAGTCGGCCATGATCTCAGCCCGATAGCCCGATCCGCTCACGGGATCGGCCGCCGTCATACCGGGTTTCAGGCCAAGGAAGGCGAGCGTTTCGGCAGGCTTGCGTCCTTCATCCAGCGCTGTTGCTTCGGCGGGGCGTTTGGGATCGGCAATTGCGGCGGCATAATCTGGCGCGCTGGTCATGGCGGCGAAGGGCGTGGCGAGGGCAAGGCTGAGGCGGAACAGGACAGAGCGCATCGGAAACCTGC
>NZ_JBHIWJ010000149.1:0-226 GCF_041987595.1 Sphingobium sp.
CGCGATCTGGTGAAAATCGGTCTGGACGGCCCGGATGGGCCGATCTGATGGGCCGATCGGCACCGATGTCGTCTGCGATGCGGCAGCGTGCGCTGCTGGGAGCAGTATGAACTGATCAGGAGCGGCAGAGCGAGCGCCGCCACGCGGCGAACCGTCAGGTTCACGCCGGGCGGGCGAGCGTGACCAGCACCGACTTGGCTGCAGGAAGGGGGCTATTAGGGCCAGC
>NZ_JBHIWJ010000149.1:236-7239 GCF_041987595.1 Sphingobium sp.
ATAAAGAGAGGGCTGGTTGAGCCGAAATCGGACGGAACCGGCGCATATGCCCGTCTATGGGCGCGATTTCTCGCGATCCTCCTCCGGATAATCTTCCGGCGTCACAGTTCCGACATTGGGCCGATCCTCGACATCTTCCTGCGGCTGTGCACCGGGCGTGCGTGGATCGGCCTTTTCCCGACCAGGCAGCGCATCGCCGCCCGGACCACGGGGCGTTTCTGAATCCTCTCTCGGGTCCACTTTGTCCTGATCGTCGGTCATGACACTTCTCCTGAGCCGGGTTCGGCCAATTTGCGATGCTGTTCTGCAAGGATGGAGGCCGGCGTGACGTGAGCGGCGACGGCCTGCAGTTTGTTCTTCCATGCCGAGATGACATGGGCCTTGCCGGCGAGGAGCGCGTACCAACCATCCCTCGCAACCTTGGCCGGATCGTCCTTTTCCTGTTGTCCCACGCTGGTGTCGAGCAGGTCGGCTCGGTCGAAAAATTCGGTTTCAGTCGGTCCGGGCATCAGGGTGGTGACGGTTACGCCGTCTGCATCCTTAATCTCGTTGCGGATTGCGTCGGCGAAGCTGTCGATAAAGGCCTTGGATCCGTTATAAACTGCCTGAAAAGTGCCGGGAATGAAACCGGCGATGGACCCCGTGATCAGCACCTTGCCGTCATTGCGCCCGACCATCGGCGCCAATATCTTTTGCAATAGATAGAGCGTGCCGGTGATGTTCGTGTCGATCACCCTTCGCCAGTCCGCCACGTCCTGATCGAGAAAGGCGTGGCCCAGACCGCGTCCGGCATTGGCGCACACAAGATCAGCCTGCCGTCCATTGGCGGCGGCCAGCAGCCGATCTACACCCTCCAGAGTGGAAAGGTCCGCCTCGATCGATTGCACCTCCACGCCATGGCGGCGGAAGTCAGTGGCGGCGGCATCGATCAGAGGTTCATCCGCCGCCACGAGCAGATCATAGCCATCCGCTGCCGCAAGATGGGCGAGTTCGAAGCCGATACCGGTCGATGCGCCGGTAATGATCGCGAATTTACGGAAAACCATCTCTTTCTCCTAAGCCGCTGACGCTTGAGCCATGCCGGGCTTCAGGACGATCTTGGTCACTTCGTTCTGCTTGTCGTGGAACATCCTGTAGCCTTCGGCCGCCTGCTCGAGTGGCATGCGATGGCTGATAAGGAAGGTCGTATCGATCTGCTCTTCCACGATCGCGTTGAGAAGGGCGGGCATATAATGTTGTACATGGGTCTGACCGGTCCTGAGCGTCAGGCCCTTCTCCATGAAGGCGCCCAAGGGGAATTTGTCGACGAAACCGCCGTAAACCGCTGGCATCGATACGCGTCCGCCCTTGCGGCAGGCGAGGATCGCCTGGCGGATGCTGTGCGTACGGTCGGTGCCGAGGAAGGTAGAAACCTTGATCTGGTCCCAGACATTGTCGGCGAAAAAGCCGTGCGCCTCCAGCCCGACCGCGTCGATGCAGGCGTCAGGGCCGATGCCGCCTGTCATCTCCATCAGCGCCTCATAGGTTTTGGTTTCCTCATAATTTATCGTCTCCGCGCCAAATTTCCTCGCGAGTTCGAGGCGGTGGGGGAAATGGTCAATGGCGATCACCCGCTCGGCGCCCATCAGGAAGGCGGATTGAACCGAAAAAAGGCCGACCGGACCGCATCCCCATACCGCGACCGTGTCACCTGGTTCGATCTGGGCATTTTCCGCTGCCTGCCAGCCGGTCGGAAGAATGTCCGACAGGAACAAAACCTTGTCGTCCTCGATCCCGTCGGGAATGATGATCGGGCCGACGTCAGAAAAGGGCACGCGCACATATTCTGCCTGGCCCCCGGCATAGCCGCCGGTCATGTGGCTGTAGCCGAACAGGCCGGACATGGGCTGCCCATAGACCGCCTGAGCGATGTCCTGATTGTCGGCGGGCAGGCCATTGTCGCAGGCCGAATATTGATGTTTGGAGCAATGAAAGCAGCTGCCGCACGCTATGGTAAAGGGGACCACGACCCGCTGCCCTTTCTGCAGCGTGGAGTTTGGGCCCGTCTCCACAACCTCGCCCATAAATTCATGACCCAATATGTCGCCCGCCTTCATCGTCGGAATATAGCCGTCGTACAGATGCAGGTCGGACCCGCAGATCGCGGTCGAGGTGATCTTGATGATGGCGTCGCGGGGGTTGAGGATTTCGGGATCATCCACCGTATCGACGCGGACGTCATGCTTGCCGTGCCAGGTTAATGCGCGCATCAGGCGGTCTCCTCTTTCCACTGCTTGCGAGTGTACGATCCGGTCGCAATCTCGCCGGTTTCCATAAGCTGCTTGAAACGGCGCAGGTCGCGGCGCGCCTGGATCGCGGGTTCCCGCTGAAAAATCTTGGCGATTAGCTTGCCGATCGCACCGGCGGGTGGATCGTAGAGGATTGTCGCAGTCACCCAGGTGCCGCGCCCGCCCGGCGCGTCCCGGAAATCGATCCGGCCGCTATTGGGAACATCAGCGCCCGGTTCTGACGTCCAGGCGATCAATTCGCCTGGACGTTCCTCAGTGATTGTCGAGATCCATTCGGCGGTCTTGCCGGCAGGGGCCTTCACGACCCAACGATAGCGGCCATCACCCAAAGGCTCGACCCGTTCGACATTGTCCATGAATGTGGGAAGATTTTCGAGCTTGCGCCAATAATCATAAAGCTCCTGGCGAGGCCGGTTGATCGTCACCGTTTTGCCCGAAAGAGTGTCTCCCTTCGGTTCGACCAGAGAGTTGGCCGCATCCTCGACCTGATCCTGTCGTTTGGATGTGCTGAAGGGCGCGTCATCATGCGCCGGTGCCTGCATATTACCCACGGCCTTCTCCTTGTCTGGATGGGCCGCCAACCAACGCTGATCGGTCACCGTTCCAGCCATGAAGGCGAAGCTGATCCATGTCAGTCATTTTTTCGATGGATCGGTGGAAAGCTGTTTTGGGTCGTTGGACCGCGACGATCCTCCTATTTTCCTTGTCTTGAAGAACCCATTGGGCGGCGAAGGGTTATCCCATCGACGAACGGATGATCGCACCCAGCGGGAGCCGGACTACGAGAAGGAGATGATCGATGCCGCTTAAACGGTGTCCGCATTGTCAAACTGGTCCATCTCATATTGATCGTCGATCACAGGTACATCCCATCCGAACAGATCGACGAAGAGGCACTTGCGGTCGGCAAACATAGATTGGAGCAGCGGGCGATTTTCCGCAGCTAGATGGCTGTCGATGATATGGATCATGAGGTGCTCCCGTTCGTGCTTTCACGCATGAAGGAAGCAGGAAGGAGGACCGAAAACAGGCCGAGTAATTACCCGGGTTGACCACGCGAAAGTTCATGGAGTCCGATTTCGCCTGCAAGCACCGCACTTACAAGAAGTTCGGTGCGGTCATGGCTTTCGAACAAGCGCCGGGCTTCCGTGAGATACCCGTCAACGGTGCGTGGGGTCAGGCCCAACTCGCGCGCTATCTGCTTGTTGGAATATCCCCGTCCTGCCAGAACAACGCAGTCGCGCGGCCTGGGATGAAGCCGTGGCGGGGGAGCAGGCGGTGCGCCTGCGGCACGGACAAGCCGTCGGGCGGCTTGGAAGGCAAATGTCCCGATCATTTGCGCGGGACCGAGGTAGCGACGCGCCCGAAGCAGGCAAGGGGCCCCCGCAAAGGTGCATGATCCCGGACAATCGTTCAGCCGAAAATGGGGAACGGTAATCCCCTCATTCAAACCCTCCCGCGCACCAAACTCAATGCTGTGATGATCCTGTCTATCGAGGCGAATGATGCTGGGGAGGTCGGACCACAGGAAGGCGCTACCGGCAAACAGGCACGCTCTTATGACAGGATCGCGGCGATAGCGACGCTGCCCGATGAGACGTTCCGCGATCGCGGCAGGATAATCCTTGACGTCGATGCGATCGGACCTGTCCGTGGTCAGGTCGTCATGATGGATGAGCGCGAAGTGACGAAAGCCCATCTCGCGGGTGACCGCTTCCATCAGTTCATAGAGTTCCCGCTTCGTCCGTGTCACGCGGATCGCCCGTAGAAATTCATCCGTCAGAGCGAGGCATGCCGTGATCCCAAGCTTCTCCGCCGTCACCTAGATCCTTCCTGATTCAATCGTTGGCGTCCCAACCTTTTCTTGTACGGCTCAGCAGAAATTCAGCCGTGCTGCGATCGGCCGGAATTGGTTCAGCCAAGATCGACGGCGATAACCTCATGATAATCGATGCTCGGCACATCGACGATGACGCGATCGCCATCGACCTGAATTGGCACATTGCCGCCGTCGGATAGCCTCCGCACCTGTGAGGGCCGCGTGCCAGCCGGAAGCTGAAGCGCGACCCGATAAGGGCCGGTCGGGATGGCCGCCCGATAACTGCCCCGCATCGTCATGGGGTTGTTGAGGTTGAGGAGATGCGCAGTGACGGAGTTTTTTTGACGCCAATATGCGATATCCACCAGCCCCGGCCCATCAATCTGTAGCGGCGGCTGCTCGTCGTGCGCCCAATCCAGCATTGATTGCAGCAGGGTCAGATGATCGCCGTGCGACAGTTCGGCGAATGTGCGATCAATATCCATTGGCAGATAGACGACGCGGCCCTTGCCGGCCTGGCGACAGATCGCCATGGGGATGTTGCTTTCCGTGCGGTCAGTATAGACCCGCTCCATCGGCAGGTCAGGGTAAGATGGCACCAGCGTCAGCGCCACTTCCGACGCGTTGCGCGCCTTGACCGGCTGCCGCCGGATTGGGCCGATCGTCCGGCTGATCTCTGGCAACTTCGCCATCGCCGGGTGCGCGTGGTGGATTGTCAGATAGGCATTGCGGAGCGGTCCCTCCTCCTCACCTGTGACGGAGCAACCGAACAGGTCGGCCAGTGCAAAGTCTGGACGGCGCTGTCCATCGCCGTCGAACAGCGAGGTCTGATGCGTTGCGATCACGCGACCGCCTCCGGCGACGAAAGCGCGCACCTGTTCGCATTGAGTATCGGACAACACAGCGGCATTGGAGAGGATCAGTGTCCTGAAGCGGGAGAGGCTCGGCGCATCGAGAAATCCGTCGTCGATCAGGTCGAACGGCACGCGGGATTCGAGCAGCGCCTGATAGAAGCCGCGCAGATGCCCCTCCAGATCGTGCCGTTGCTTCCATCCGCCAAGGAAAGGCGGCGTGCGCGTCGATAGCACCAGCCCTACGCGCGCGAGATTATGCGTGTTGCTCAGATAACGGTCATTGGCGTGATGCCACTGATAAATATCGCGCACCACGTCCATCCAACGCTTGTCCAGCGGCTTGCCGTTGAACTTGGTGATCCAGGGGCGCGCCCCTTGCGCGATCGCACCGGCCGCCCAGATGCGGATTTCGGGCCCGGCCTGCACCGAATCCTTCCAGCGATAGGATTCTTCCACGCCGACGGAAATGATATGGCCGACAGGCTTGTCCTGCATGAACGCGCGCAGTTCGCGCGTATATCGGCCGGCACCCCATGCTTCAGGTCCTGGTGCCCAAGGTGAGTTTTCGACCGATCGGGCCTGGCGGTCGCAAAAGGCGATGGGAAGCCGTTGCGACAGACCGGGGCCATTCAGTTCGACCAGGCCCCGCCGGTCGCTGCCGGGAATGAAGCTGGCCGCAGGGCGATGCTTGCGCGCTGCAGCGTTCCAACGGTCGATCAGCGCGAAAAGGCGCGTCTCCGCCCAGGTGGCGTAGCGGCGCCCCGCGGGTGTCGATGGATCCGGATCAAGCGGTATGTCCAGCCCCGACGCGGCCCGGTATTGCGTCCGGCAGCTTTCACAATAGCAGGTGCCGCTCCCATTCCAGCGATTGCCGAAAAAGCCGTCAACGGGATAGCGCCGGGCAATCTCTTCGATCACCTTGGGCATCAGTTCGAAATTATAGGGGCCGTAAGCGCAGGTCAGCGTCAGATCGGGCGCGCTGCCGTGGCGCTTGATCTTGCCATCTGGACCAGTGAGCGCCCATTCGGGATGCGCGGCGGCAGCCGCTGCATTCATCGCGTGGGGATCGATGCGGGCAAGCACGCGCAGGCCCATCTTCTTGCAGGCGAAGACCATGTCGCCGAACGGGTCCTGCCCCCTGTCCACCCCTGGAGCCATGCCGTGATAGGCGATCGCCGTCGGATAGAAAGCGATCCCGCCACCAGCGCTCAAACATACCCCGTCGGCATGGATGTCCCGGAAATAATCGGTCCAGAATTTGGGATCGAAATGGCCCACATCATCCTCTGTGAAGGCGAGCTGGAACCAGCGCATCGGTTCCGTCGCCCAGTCCGGCGCGGCATCGCGGCTTGCGCGTGCGGCCATGGCGGGGTCGAGACGGGAGAGAAGCGCTCCGCCGCTCAGTGCCAGCGCGGTGCGGCGGCTCACTGGCATGATGTCTGGCATGATCTCTCCCTGTCGATATCCGTCATTGCCCTCTCCCTCTAGTCCAAGGCCGCGTCGCCACAATCAGCCATCCCACCATGCGGGAAATGGCTTGCCGCATGGTGGGATGATCGCGGCCATCGCTTGACTGGCGAGCACTGCCACGCTGGAGCGGGATTGAAATAGGGAGAATGACTATGAAGGTGAGCCAGTTTCTGGCAGCGATGGCCGCGCCGATGCTGCTGTCGTCGGCGCTGTCGGCGCAAACATTCACGCGCGGCGATCCGGTTCCGGCGACCCTTCCGCTCGGCAACAAGCCCGGCAATCCGATCCTGGACATGCCCCCCGGACAGCGCCTGATCTCAGCTTTCGGCGAGCGCCCGGTTTTCTCCCCAAAGGGGGACAAGCTGGCCTTTATCGGCAAGTCCTATGGCGACGCCTTCGAATATGACATGGCGACCGGTCAGATCCGCAATCTGACCGGCCACGCGCCGAGCGAGGGTTTTCTGCGGGTCCATTATATGGCGGACGGCAGCTTCGCGCTGCTGGGGCCCCGCATTTTGGGCAAGACGCGCGAGGAAACCCGTTTCAGCCGGATCGAACTGTTCTGGATGGAC
>NZ_JBHIWJ010000150.1:0-7204 GCF_041987595.1 Sphingobium sp.
TCCGCGACCGCCGGGCGGCGCCAAGGCGCCCATGCCGACGGAGGCGGAATTCCGCAAGGCACTGACACCGATCAGGAGCTTCGCGACCAAGCACGGGCGGACCGCCCCGACGCTGCAGGAAACCGCGCCGCAGGCGAAGGCCGCCGCCAGAACCCATATCGTCAGGATGCGTTGCAGATTGACCTGCATCGACAGCACCAGAGCCACGCTCTTCCGATAGAGATGATCCTTCACCACACGCACCATGGAAACCGGACCTCCGTCAGACGTCTGCCTTTTCGTCCGCGACTATGGGATATGTTGGTAAACGCCCAGTAAATGCCGGAGCGCGCCGAAATATCCTTCCATCCGTAAATATGGGGGCGACCGGTGCAAAAGGAAGCGACCGCGCTCACTTGCGCGGGATGGTGATCCTGATCGTCGTCCGCCCGCCGATGTTGCGCAGGAACACCTCGCCGCCCAGCGCCTGTATCCGGCGCATCAGCGACCGGGACGACACGGCGCCGCTTGATCCCAACCGCGCCATGTTGGGAACGCCATTGTCGCTCACCTGCAAGGCGATCCGGTTGCCATCCGGCTCCAGCGCGAATTCAACGGAACTGGCCTTGGCATGGCGAACCGCGTTGGCGACGATCTCCCGCACGGCGAAGCTCAGTTCCCGGCCAATCATCGCCGTGGTCGCGCAATTGCCATCCTCCACCTTCAGCTCGCAGCTGATCCCCCACTGCTCCCCCAGCGAGCGAACCACCATCGCCAGCGTTTCAGGCAGATAGGCGAAGTCCTCCTCATCGACTTCGGGGTTGATGATCCATCGGATCGTCGCGATCTGGTCCTTCGCGATGCGGTCGACATTTTCGATCACCGGACGCGGTTCGACCGGCTGGCCAGCCAGCAAAGGTGCAACCTGGAAACGGATGCTCGCCAGCGCCTGAAGGACGCTGTCGTGCAGTTCGCGCTGCAACCGCTCGCGTTCGCGCGCGCCGGCAATGACGTGCGCATGATCGAGGCTGTTGCGCACCATCAACTCCTCGCACGCGCTTTCGAACACGCGCTGCGCGATCGCCACGATGTCCTCGTGACAGGGATCGTCCAGACAGGCGCCGCCTACCGCCTCGAACGTGCCCAGCGTCACCCGCACCGTCAGCACGGTGTCGGCCCCCAGCAAAGCGGTCCAGGCCTGCCCTCCGGCCGACAACGGACCAATGGCGGATACGCCGTCGGGGGCGAGCGAGATGGAAGCATCCCGGTTCCGGTCGTGCCAGCCCGTGTCGGCGGTCAGCAGATTGCCAAAACCCGCGGGTGCCGCGGTCTGCGCGGTACTGCTGGCGAAGCGCAACGGATCATGGCTTGCGATGCGGAACAGGACGGCGAAGCTTTCTCCGCCCGTCGCCAGTTTCAGCGCCTGAAGCAGAAAGGTTCCGGCGTCGCTCTTGACTGGCGGCAAATGCCCTTCCGCCAACCAGCTCCCGCGCTCATGGGCCAACAATGTCTCGCGGCGCGGTCCCAGCAGCACGCCGGTTATGACAACCGCCACCACCAGATAACAGACCCGCAGGACGGTCCGTTCAATTTCGGGTTCCGGCGGCAGCAGCGCGATATCATCGAGCCATGTCACGCCAAGCAGCGCGCCCACGACGAGCAGCACGACCAGCAGGTGAAGACGCCGCCTCACGATCAGCGCGACCTCTACCGCGACGAAGAAACTGCCTGAAAAATAGGGGCTGTTCGACGGGTTGGTCACGACCAGCAACAGCAGGAACAGCGCGGCATCCAGGAATATCACGGGCCTGCGAATGCGCATGTCGATGACCCAGGAGCGCCCGGACAAAAGGACGGCAGCCGTGGCGAGCACCGCCATCAGCACGACCACCGCATGTTCGGCTATCTCGGCCCAGGATCTTGCACTGGAGAAGGAAAAGCTGACGATGCAATAAATGACGGCCAGCAGCAGCCGCGTCACGTTCAGCGTATGCCAGGGGCGGAGCGCCGACAGGGCCAGCATGTTCCACCGGCTCACCCTGCTGGCAAACTCGCTCCGCCCATGCATCGTCCGATCATCCCCCTTGGGCCGAACATTTCTCGTCCACTTTCTTATGAGGATGAAACCGGCATCGCGTCAAATGGCGATCCGGGGGCGTGCAGCGAGGCGATCCTTTCCCTGAGTCCGCAACCGCGGCGAAAGGGGCATGGATCTTCAACCGTGAAAATAGTCGTAAACCTGCTGCGCGACGGCTTTCGATACCCCAGGCGCCTTCAGCAGATCTTCCAGCGCCGCGCTTTTCACGGCCTTCGCCGTCCCGAAATGCATCAGCAGCGCCTTTTTGCGCGACGGGCCGATGCCGGGCACTTCGTCCAGCGAACTGACGGTGATCGCCTTGCTGCGTTTTTGCCGGTGCGCGCCGATGGCGTAGCGGTGCGCCTCGTCGCGCAGTCGCTGAAGATAGAAGAGCACGGGATGGTTGAGCGGGAACATGATTTCCCGCCCGTCCGGCATGTGGAATATCTCCCGCCCTTCGCGGCCATGATGCGGTCCCTTGGCGATGCCGATCATGCAGACATCCTCTATGCCCATATCCTCCAATATGGCGCGTGCCGCCGACAATTGCCCTTTCCCGCCGTCGATCAACACCAGATCGGGCCACTCGCCGCCATCGCGGTCCGGGTCTTCTCTGGCGGCCCGGCCGAAACGCCGCTCGAACATCTCGCGCATCATCGCGAAATCGTCGTTCGACGTTTCGGGATTTTTCATGTTGAACTTGCGATAGGCATTCTTGCGGAAACCTTCCGGCCCGGCCACCACCATCGCGCCCAGAGCATGAGCGCCCTGAATGTGGCTGTTATCGTATATCTCTATCCGGTCGGGGACGCCGTCGAGACCGAAAGTCTCCACCATCTCTTCCAGAATCTTGGCCTGCGTCGTCGTTTCCGCAAGGCGCCGGTCGAGCGCCTCCACCGCGTTGCGCTGCGCCTGTCTGATGAGACGGGTGCGGTCGCCGCGCTGGGGCACTTCAATACGCACCCTGGAGCCGATGCGCTCGGTCAGGGCCTGCGCCATCAACTCGCACTCGGCGGGCGCGCGGTCGGACAGGATGAGCTTCGGCGGCGGCACTTCCTCGTAAAATTGCGCCATGAAACTCGCCAGCACCTCATCCTCCGCCACATCCGCCGTGTGGACGGGGAAAAAGCTGCGATGCCCCCAATTCTGCCCGCCGCGAATGAAAAAGGCCTGGATGCACATCGCTCCGCCCTTCGTGGCCAGCGCAAAGATGTCCGCGTCGCCCAGGCCTTCCGCGTTGATGGCCTGACTGCCCTGAATGAAGGTCAGCGCCTTCAGCCGGTCCCGCAGCACCGCTGCCTGTTCGAAATCGAGCGCTTCAGAGGCCGTTTGCATCGCCTCGCCCAGCTTCTTCTGCACGGCGGTCGACTTGCCGCCGAGAAAATCCTGGGCGTCCTTGACCAGTTCGCCATAGCTGGCGTCATCGATCCGGCCGACGCAGGGGGCCGAGCACCGACGGATCTGATAAAGCAGGCAGGGGCGCGAACGATTGGCGAAAAAGCTGTCGGTGCAGCTGCGCAGCAGAAACAGCTTCTGCAACGCGTTGATCGTACGCGTCACGGAACCGGCGCTGGCGAAGGGGCCATAATAGCGCCCCTTATATTTGCGCGCGCCGCGATGCTTCTGCACGCGGGGGAAATCATGATCTTCACGCAACAGAATGAAGGGGAAGCTTTTGTCGTCGCGCAACAGCACATTATAGGGCGGACGGAACCGCTTGATCAGCTGCGCTTCCAGCAGCAGCGCCTCCGCCTCGCTGTTGGTCGTGACGATGGTCATGGACCGGGTTTGCGCCACCATGCGCTGCAACCGCTTGGGCAGGCGATCGACCTGCGTATAGTTGGTCACGCGATTGCGCAGCGCCCGCGCCTTGCCCACATACAGCACGTCGCCCCGCGCATCCTGCATGCGATAGACGCCAGGCCGCGTGGGCAGGGTCTTGAGCGTCGTCCGGATTGCCTCGACCCCCGCCTCCATGTCGGGCTGGCTGCCCGTGACCGTGAAGGTTGCCTTGTCTTCATGAAAGCGATCGGGAGATTGCGGGCGCGACATGCGGCAGAGATAGCGGCACCGGCGGGGATCGCAATGGCTCCGGATAAAATCGCCTTGCCCCTTTGATCGCCACAGGCGGCTTACTATCTGTCGGCGACCGCCCGGCAAAGGGACGGCATCCCACCCATTTACGCGGCCCATCCGCCAAGACCGCGCACTCACCCAAGAAAGGACCAATCATGGTCGTAAAAGCTTATGGCGCCCATGCCGCCGACAAGCCTCTCGAACCCATCGACATCGAACGCCGTCCCGTCGGCGCCCATGACGTCCAGATCGCCATCGCCTATTGCGGCGTCTGCCACTCCGACCTGCATCAGGTCCGTTCGGAATGGGGCGGAACGCTCTATCCCTGCGTTCCGGGCCATGAAATTGTCGGCCATGTCACGGCCGTCGGAGAAGCGGTCACCCGGTTCGGCATCGGCGACACGGTCGGCGTCGGCTGCATGGTCGACAGCTGTCAGCATTGCGCTTCGTGCGACGAAGGGCTGGAGCAATATTGCGAAAACGGCTTTACCGGCACCTATAATGGCCAGACGCCGGACGCCCCCGGCCACACGCTCGGCGGCTATTCGCAAAGCATCACGGTCAGCGACAAATTCGTGCTGAAGATCAGCCATCCGGCTGATCAGCTGGCCGCAGTCGCGCCGCTGCTCTGCGCGGGCATCACCACCTACTCACCGCTGCGCCACTGGGATGTGGGTCCGGGCAAGAAGGTCGGCATCGTGGGTATCGGCGGTCTTGGCCATATGGGCATCAAGCTGGCCCACGCGATGGGCGCTCATGTCGTGGCGTTCACGACGTCGGAAAGCAAACGGCAGGACGCGCTGGATCTGGGCGCGGACGAGGTCGTCATCTCCCGCGACGCGGACCAGATGGCAGCGCAGGCCAACAGTTTCGACTTCATCCTGAACACGGTCGCGGCCAGCCACAATCTGGACTCGTTCACCGGCCTGCTGAAGCGCGACGGCACGCTATGTCTGGTCGGCGTACCGGAACATCCGCACCCCTCACCCAATGTCGCTGCGCTGATCTTCCGTCGGCGGGCGATCGCGGGATCGCTGATCGGCGGCATTGCAGAAACGCAGGAGATGCTGGATTTCTGCGCTGAAAAGGGCATCACCGCCGACATCGAGATGATCGCCGCGCAGGATATCGAAGCCGCCTATGAGCGGATGGTGAAGAGCGACGTCAAATATCGCTTCGTCATCGACAACGCTTCGCTGGCGGGGTGAAGGCAGGCGGCAGGAACGCCACGGACCATGCATGAAGGTCCTAAGGAGGCGGAGACGGCATCTTCGCCTCCTTCGACCAAGTCAGAGCGTTGGGTGATTGTAAGCGGTCCAGGGATCGGCCGCCCCGCCCAATCCAATGCGGTCCTGAAGCGATCTCCGGTCAGATGGCCGCATCCGACGGTCAGGAATGGCGGCACAGCATATGAATAGAGCAGTCGCTCTGAATGAGTAAAATCGACCGCTTTCGCTTCATTCCATTCGGGAAAGCCTCTCTGCTTCGCTTCTGCTGGAAGAAGCAACGACTGAACGGGGTGGCTTAAGATCGTTCATGGCGCATCACATGAAAAAGGCCGGCACACCATGCGCGCCGGCCTCTATCTTTTCCACAATCTCGTCGATCAGATGCTGGGACCAAGTCCATTGATCGCGCTGTCAACCAGCGCCTTGTCTGACTTGGCATCGTGCCCTTGGGCAATCAGGGTCGCGGCGGCGTTCGTCGCGGCGGTCACTGCCTTGGTACGAATCCCTGCGATCGCTGCACGCTCAGCCGCACCGATCTTGTCCTCGGCCATTTTCTGACGGCGAGCCACCAGCGCGACGGCATTGGCCTTGGCGTCTTCCAGCAGCGTTTCCGCTTCATGCTCGGCCGACTTGCGCATGGCTGCGGCTTCACCGGCGGCAGCCGCCAGCTTCGCTTCATATTCAGCCTTCAGCGCTTCGGCCTCGGCGCGCAGCTTGGAGGCCTCCTCCAGTTGCGCCTTGATCTGGGCGATCCGGCCATCCAGCGCGCCGCCGATCAGGCCGGGCACCTTCTTGAAAAGCAAGATAGCAATGAAGATCGCCATCGCCAGGCTGACCCATGCCGTGGCATCCATGCCCACCGCCTTCGGATCGCTGTGCGGAGCGACGCCTTCATGCGCCACAGTGCCGACCGGCTCCATGCCTTCGCTATGGATCGCCTCATCGAGATGCGGAGGCTTAGCTCCACCCTGCTCTGCTGTGCCCGGAGTTCCGGCGCTTTGTGCTGCTGCCTCAGCCATGGGCCAGTGCCGCCTTTACTGCGTTGCGGGCTGCTTCGTCCGACGCATTCACGCCGGAAATGCGAGCCACCATGTCGCGCGCTGCATCAGCGGCAACGGTTTCAATCTCTGCCATGGCTGCGTCCGACGCAGCCTTGATACGGGCTTCTGCAGCACCGATCTGACCCGCAATGTCCGCGTCTGCGGCTGCGAGCTTGGCTTCGGAAGCCTTGGCGGCATCCGCCTTGGCCTTGGCCAGCGTCGCCTGAGCCGCGGCGCGGCTTTCAGCATCACGAGCGCGATAATCCGCTTCGGCTTCGTCCGCGCGGGCGAAGGCCGCCTTGGCGGCATCCAGATCGCCGGTGATCTTCGCGTCGCGCGCATCGGCCGTCGCCTGCACCTTGGGCACCATGCCCAGACCGATGACGAAGAAAACGAAACCGAAGGTCAACAGCAGCCAGAAGATCTGCGATGAATAGGTCTCGGCAATTTGCGCGATTTGAGGCATTTTTCGGTCCGTCCGATCAGGGCGCGGTCAATCAGAGGGTGGGCGGCACCGACCCTAAAGGTCAGCCCCGCCCGCCCTAAAGCGGCTTCAGGCCACGAACACCAGGATCATGGCGATAACGAACGCCAGCAGACCCAGAAGTTCCGCAGCGGCGAAACCGATGAACAGACGGCCCTGCTGACCATCGGCAGCGCCGGGATTGCGCAGCGCGCCTTCAAGGAACGAGCTGAAGACGTTGCCCACACCGAGGGCGGCAATGCCCGCACCGATCGCGGCCAGGCCAGCACCGAGCAGCTTTGCGGCTTCTGCGTCCATGTCGTAAACTCCCTTTTCCAAA
>NZ_JBHIWJ010000151.1:0-7078 GCF_041987595.1 Sphingobium sp.
CCGAAGGCTCGATGAACGTCGTCAACGATGCTTTCATCGCCGACATGGAAGCGGCAACGAAGCAGATTGCCGCGGACGAAAGCATCAAGGGCGTCATCCTGACGTCGGCCAAGAAGACGTTCATGGCCGGTGCGGACCTCAAGCAGCTGGTGAATGGGTTCAGCACGCTGACGCCGCAGGAAGCCTATGCCTTTTCGAAGCGCGCCACCGACATGCACCGCGCCATCGAACAATCGGGCAAGCCCTGGGTGGCGGCGATCAACGGCCTGGCGCTGGGCGGCGGTTTCGAGCTGGCGCTGGCCTGCCACCGGCGCATCCTGGTGGATGATGCCGAGGCGCAGATGGGTTTGCCCGAAGTCAATGTCGGTCTGCTGCCCGGATCGGGCGGCACGGTGCGGTTGGGCATCATCGCGGGAATGAAGATCGCGCTCGACCTGCTGCTGTCGGGCCGCTCGGTGGGGCCGCAGGAAGCGCTCAAGCTCAAGATCGTGGACGAGGTCGTCCCGGCGGACAAGCTGATCGACGCGGCCAAGGCGTGGCTTGCGACCGGGCCTGACCCGGTCAAGCCCTGGGACGTCAAGGGTTGGACGCCGCCGCAGAAGAAGGGCCTAACCATTCCTGAGGTTTCGGCCGCCTACATGATGTATACGGGCGGTCTCGCCAAGGTGGGTTATAATCAACCCGCGCCGGCCGCGATCCTAAACTCGGTGTTCCACGGCTTGCAGTTGCCCTTCGACAAGGCGCTGGCGGTCGAGGGAAAATATTTCGCCAAGCTGCTGACCGATCCGGTCGCGCGCAACATCATCCGCACCACCTTCATTTCGAAGCAGGCGGCCGAAAAGGGCGCGCGTCGTCCCGAAGGCTTCCCCAAGTTCGAAGCCAAAAAGATCGGCGTGCTTGGCGCGGGCATGATGGGCGCGGGCATCGCGTTCGTCTCGGCCAATGCGGGCATCGACGTCGTGCTGATCGACCGTGACACTGCGACGGCGCAGAAGGGCAAGGATTATTCGGCCAAGGTGTTGGGCAAGCTGGTCGAAAAGGGCAAGCTGACGCAGGACAAGGCGGACGCCGTTCTCGCCCGCATCACCCCGACCGACGACTTCGCGCTGCTCGATGGCTGCGACATGGTGGTCGAAGCGGTGTTCGAGGATACGGCGATCAAGGCCGAAACCACGAAGAAGGCTGAAGCCATATTGCCGGCCCAGGCCATTTTCGCGTCCAACACCTCGACCCTGCCGATTTCCCAACTCGCCCAGGCGTCGCGCAGTCCGGACCAGTTCATCGGTCTGCACTTCTTCTCTCCGGTCGACCGAATGGGACTGGTCGAAGTCATCATGGGCAAGCAGACCAGCAAGGAAACGCTGGCCAAGGGGCTCGATTTCATCGCCCAACTGCGCAAGACGCCTATCGTCGTCAACGACAGCCGCGGCTTCTACACCAGTCGCGTGTTCCAGATGTTGATCCACGAAGGCGCGGCGATGCTGGCGGAGGGCGTGCCCCCCGCGGTGATCGAGAACGCCGCCAAGGCGGTGGGGATGCCGGTCGGGCCGCTCGCGCTGCTGGACGAACTGACCCTCGATCTGCCGCTCAAGATCGTCGACCAGGCGATCACCGAGGAAGGCGACAAATATACGCCGCCGGCAGGCACTGCCGTCATGCGTCGGATGAAGGACGAGATCGGCCGGTCCGGCCGGAAGACCGGCGGGGCGTTCTATGATTATCCCGAAGGCGGCAAGAAGCATCTGTGGAAGCGCCTGGCCGATCACTTCCCGGTCAGGCAGGATTGGGATGTCGAGGAGCTGAAGAAACGCTATCTCTACGCGCAGGCGATGGAAACCGCCCGCTGCCTGGAGGAAAATGTGCTGGAAACTCCGCAGGATGCCGATCTGGGCGCGATCTACGGCTGGGGTTTCCCGGCTTGGACCGGCGGGACGATCAGCTACATTGATACAATTGGCATTAAGACGTTCGTCGAGGAATCTGATCGGCTCGCGCAGCTTTATGGTCCGCGCTTCCTGCCGTCCGCATGGCTGCGCGACAAGGCGGCAAAGGGTGAGGATTTCTACTCGCCTGCGAGCGAAACCACGATCAAGGAGCCGATGCCGGCATGAAGCGTCTGATCTTCGAGTCGGAACATGAGCAGTTCCGCGACTCCGTCGTCAAGTTCATGACGACGGAGGTGGGCGCGCACGCCGAACGCTTTCGCGAACAGGGCATGGTCGATAGGGGGCTGTTCCTGAAGGCCGGTGAACAGGGCCTGCTCTGCACCTGGGCGGACGAGAAATATGGCGGGGCGGGGATCGACGATTTCCGCTTCGAGCAGATCATCATCGAGGAGAATATGCGCCACGGCGACATAGGCTTCTACATCAACCTGCATAATGATCTGGTCGCGCCCTATATCGCCAAGCTCGGTACCGACGAACAGAAGGACCGCTGGATGCCCGGCATCGTCAGCGGTGAGAAGATCCTGGCAGTCGCGATGACCGAACCGTCGACCGGCAGCGATCTCGCTGGCATGCGCACCAGTGCGGTGGACAAGGGCGACCATTGGCTGCTGAACGGGGCCAAGACCTATATTTCCAACGGCATCCTTAGCGATCTGATCGTCGTCGCCGCGCGGACCGATCCCAATAGCCGCCACGGTCTGGGCCTCATGGTCGTGGAACGCGGGATGGAAGGCTTCGAGCGCGGGCGCAAGCTGGCGAAGATGGGGCTGAAGGCGCAGGATACCGCTGAACTCTTCTTCAACGACGTCAAGGTGCCCAAGGAGAATGTGCTGGGCGATCCGACGCAGGGCTTCAAATATCTCGCACGCTTCCTGGCGCAGGAGCGGCTGGTCGCGGCCATCGGCTTCATGGCGACGGCGCAGACCGCGTTCGACATCACGCTCGATTATGTGAAGGAACGCCGGGCGTTCGGAAAGCCGATCGGCGCGTTCCAGAATACGCGATTCAAGATGGCGTCGATGCGGGCCGAACTGGACGCGATCCAGACCTATGTCGACCAGTGTGTGATGCTGCTCAACGCTGGCGAGCTGACCGCCGAGGACGCGTCAGCCGCCAAGCTTCTGACCAGCGAGCTGGAAGGCAGGGTGATGGACGAATGTGTCCAGCTTCATGGCGGCGCGGGCTATATGGAAGAATACCGCATCAGCCGCATGTATACTGACGCCCGCATCAGCCGCATCTTCGCCGGAACCTCGGAAATCATGCGCGAAATCATCGGACGCGGGCTAGGCTTGGACGAGCGCAAGCTGTCCTGACCTCTGGATCGGGGATGAGTCGAATGCTTGAAGTCGAACGATTGCGCGGTTTCCGGGTGCCGGAAGCGCAAGATGTCTGCGATCCGCGCGGGGCGATCCTCTATGCCCTGGGGGTTGGCGCCGGTTTGGGCGCCATAGATGAGCAGAATTTGATTTTCGAACGCGATCAGGCCGTGTTGCCGACCATGGCGCTGGTCCTGGGGACACCCGGCTTCTGGCCGATGGCGCCGGAACTGGGCTGGGACTGGCCGCGCATCCTGCATGGCGAGCAGACGCTGAAACTGTTCCGTCCGCTCGAACTGGGCCAGTTGGTCAGCGGCCGGATCGAGATTATCGGTCTCGCGGACAAGGGGGCAGGCAAGCCTGCGCTCGTACGGGCAAAACGCGTGATCACCACGCCGACGGACCGTCCGATCGCCGAGATGGAGGAAGTGTGGGTCTTGCGCGGCGCGGGCGGTTTTGGCGGGCCGCGTGATCTTGACGGGCCGGCGCCGGTCGTCATGCCGGATGCGCCGGCGGACGCATATCTCGATCTCCCGACGGCCTCCAATCAGGCGATGCTCTATCGCCTGACCGGTGATCGCAATCCGCTGCATGTCGACCAGGGCACGGCGCAGGCGGCGGGTTTCGACCGGCCGATATTGCATGGCCTCGCCACCATGGGGCTGGCGGCGCGCGCGCTGATCCATCTGTGCTGTGACGGCGATCCGAGTTTGTTGACCGGCATGCGTGTGCGTTTTACCGCCCCGGTCTGGCCGGGCGAAACGGTTCGGACGGAAATCTGGCGCAGGGGTGACACCATATCGTTTCGGGCGAGCGTGCCTGACAGGAACAGCATCGTCATCGATGGCGGCGAGGCCCGCATCGGTGGTTTCAAGGAAGAACGGGACGCATTGACGTGAAGATATTGGATGGCAAGGTCGCACTGGTGTCTGGCTCTGGACGGGGCATCGGGAAAGCTATCGCGCTGAAACTGGCCAGTGCCGGCGCCCATGTCGTGGTGAACGACCTGGACGAGGATGTCGCAAAGGCGACGGCGAGCGAAATCGAAAGCCTGGGCGTCCGCGCCGTGGTGTGTGTGGGCGACGTGACCGAGGCCGATTTCGGCGATAAATTTGTGGGAGCGGCGGTCGCGCATTTCGGCACGATCGACATCATCGTTAACAATGCGGGCTATGCTTGGGATTCGGTGCTTCAAAAGACGAGCGACGAGCAATGGATGGCCATGCTCGACGTTCATCTCAATGCCCCTTTCCGCATTTTGCGCGCCGCGCAACCGGTGATCGCCGCCGCTGCGAAGAAGGAGGCCGCCGAACATGGTCGGGCCACACGCCGTACGGTCATCAATATATCCTCCGTGGCGGGTCTTGGCGGCAATGCCGGTCAGTCGGGCTATGCGGCGGGCAAGGCGGGGATCGTCGGTCTCACCAAGACGGTGATGAAGGAATGGGGGCGACATAATGTCACCGTCAACGCGGTGGCTTTCGGCGCCATCATGACGCGCATGACCGCGGGCGAGGCGGGCAGCACGACCATCAGCGTCAAGGGTCGGGACATCAAGGCCGGCGTCAGCGACGAAATATTGGAAGCCATGGAAAAGGGCATTCCGCTGGGCCGCGCCGGCACGCCGGAAGAAGCCGCCGGCGCCGTCTACCTGCTATGCCTGCCCGAAGCCGATTATATCACCGGCGAGGTGATCGTCGCGGGCGGGGGCTGGAAACTCTGACGATATGATGGGCGGGCCTTGGCACCCGCCCTCGGTCAGTCGGGCCAGCCAGGCGTGCGACCGTGCATGGCCAAAAAGATGGAACGCATGAGATCGGGTACGGATCCGGCGCCGATGCCAGTGCCGAAATTGATCCCCCGCCGCTCATATATCCGCCATCCCTCGGCCGTGCGCCGCAGCCTGTCCTCATAGCCGCCCACGGCGAGAAGGTCGGTGGGGCGCAGCGGATCGGCATCGGGGATATCGAACCACTGCCATGCCATGACGCGGCTGGCTGCGCGCGCTTCGTCGCCGTTCACCTCTATCACCACATTGGAGATGTTATGCGAACAGCCCATTAGAGCGCCCTGATAACCCATGCACTGGGCATGGATGGCCTCCCGCCCCACGGAACGCGCGCTGCCAAAGTCGATCGATCCATCCTCTGTGAACACTTCCTCCGCAATGCGGTGAAACTGCATCGAATCTACCAGATGGGCGTAACGATAGAGGCATTCCTCGATCGCGAGGCGGTCCGCCAGCATGGCGAGGTCGATCATCATGGCGAATATCTTTCTTTACCGGCCGCGAGGGTGGGGGGCTTATTTCAGCCGCAGCCAACGACCCCGCCGTCAACCGGAATCTGTGCGCCGGTGACATAAGCGCCCGCGCGCGAACACAGGAAAATGACGATGCCTGCAATATCGTCCGGCGAACCTAGACGTTGGAGCGGAATATGCGCCAGCAGGGCAGGATCGACCTGATCCTCATCCCGCATATGCGCCGTCATTTTGGTTGGGAAGAAGCCGGGAATGACCGCATTGACGGTGATGTTACGCGCCGCCAAATCGCCGGCCAGATCGCGCGTCATCATATGGACCGCAGCCTTGCTCGCGGCATAGCTGTACGCGCTGAGCCGCTCTGTCTTCATCCCCGCGACCGAACCGATGTTGATCACCCGCGCCGGATCGCCAGCCTTTCCGGACGCGCTGAGTTCGGGCAGGAGTTCCCGGACCATGGTAAACGGCGTCTGGACGTTCACGGCCATCACGCCCGGCCAAGCCTTGTCGGGGAAGCTGTCGATCGGCCCGCCCCAGGTCTTGCCCGCGTTGTTGACCAATATATGGCATTCTCCGACCGCTTCGCGATAACGGGCGACGAGGTCGACCGCCGCCTCGGGCGACGACAGGTCAGCGGTGAGGGGGATGCACGATCCCAGCGTGGCCATCTCCCGGGCGGCATCTTCGCAGATGTTGGCCTTGCGGGATGTGATCGCGACTGTCGCGCCAGCCCGCAGCAGACCTTCGGCGATCATGCGGCCCAGACCTTGCGCGCCGCCGGTGACCAGCGCCTTCTTGCCGGCCAGGCTGAACAGATCGCTCACATCGTCACCACGACTTTGCCGAACTTGTGCTGGTCGCGCAGATGCAGAAGCGCCTCTTTGGCCTGGGCAAGCGGATAGGTCGCCTCGATCACCGGCTTGATTGCATGTTGCTCGGCAAAGGCGAGCATTTCCTTGAAGTCCTGCGGATCGCCGACCTGGCTGCCGACGATGCTGGCGCTCTTGAGGAAGATGTCGGTGGCGTTGAACTTGATCTCGTTGCCGGCGGTAGACCCGTAGATGACGATCCGCGCGCCCGGATTGATGGCGCGGACATAATTGGCGAAGCTGGGCGATGGCGCGCCGTCCAGCACCACGTCGATGCCGCCGGTGAGTTTGCCGACCTGCTTGCGCCAGTCGGGATCGGTGTACAGCAGACCGCCCTTGGCCCCCATTGCCACGGCACGATCGATCACGTCCTGGTTTTCGCCGGTGACATAGACATTGGCGCCCTTGGCCACGGCAAAGGCCAGGCCGAACGTGGCCACGCCGCCGCCTACGCCGCTGATGAGCAGCGTCTCTCCCGCTTCCAGCCGTCCCTTGAACATAAGCGCGCGCCACGAGGTCAGCGCCGTCAGCGGCATGGCCCCGGCTTCCTCGAAACTCATGAAGGCCGGCTTGGGCGCCAGATTGTCGACCGGCACGCAGATATACTCGGCGATCGTGCCGGCGAAGGGCATACCGAGCAGGCCGAAATCGGCGGCTGGCGCGTGGCGGTTCGGCCCCC
>NZ_JBHIWJ010000152.1:0-6995 GCF_041987595.1 Sphingobium sp.
CCAGGCCCCGATCGCGGGCGCGATGGAGGCTTTGGGACGATTGAGCGAGATCGCCGACATCGTCGTCCTCACCAACATCACCGAGCGGCACCACCAGCAGCGGCGCGAGCAGCTCGCCGCCCATGGCCTCGACCTGCCGGTGCACTGGAATCAGGGCGGCAAGGGCCGTCCACTGGCCGCGATTCTGGCTGAACGCCAGCCCAGTGCCGCGCTGTTCATCGACGATCTGGCCGAACATCATGCCTCGGTCGCTGACCATGCGCCGGGGGTCTGGCGCCTGCATATGGTGGGCGAGCCGGAAATCGCCGCCGATGTTCCCACAGCCACTTTTGCCCATGCCCGGATCGACGATTGGGCCAAGGCGGAAAAATGGATCGCCGCCCGGCTTGCCGAAGGCCCGGCGCCTGATAATTTCATCCCCATTCATGGAGTGTCCACATGAGCATCGAAGCCCGCCTGACTGAACTGGGCATCATCCTTCCCGAAGCCGCCGCGCCGGTCGCGGCCTATGTCGCCGCGGTGGAGGCCAATGGCCTGCTGCATATTTCCGGCCAGATCTCGCTCTCCGACGGCGCGCTGATGACCGGCCGTCTGGGCGAGGATCGCGACCTTGACTACGGCGTCAGGGCGGCGCGGGCCTGCGGTCTCAACCTGATCGCGCAGATGAAGGCGGCGCTGGGTAGCCTCGACCGGGTCGAGCGGATCGTGAAGCTGGGCGCCTTCATCAGCAGCACGCCCGAATTCACCGACCAGCCCAAGGTGGCCAACGGCGCGTCCGAACTCATGGTCGAAATTTTCGGCGATGCCGGGAAACACGCTCGCAGCGCCGTCGGCGTGCCGGTGCTGCCGCTGGGTGCGGTGGTCGAAATCGACGCTGTCGTCCTTGTCCGCCCGGCCTGACGTCCTCAAGGCGCTGACCGCCCGTCCCTTTGCCCATCGCGGGCTGCATGGATCCAGAGTCAGCGAAAACGGCATGGCGGCCTTTGCCGCCGCCATCGCCGGTCATTTCGGCATCGAATGCGACGTGCGGCTGAGCCGCGACGGCGTAGCGATGGTCTTTCACGATGCGTCGCTTCAGCGCATGACCGGGTCCGCCGGCGCGATTGGCGACCATGATGCCGTTATGGCCGATAAATGGATGCTGCCCGATGGCGGCTGCGTTCCGCGCCTGCGCGACCTCCTTCATCTTTGCGGAACGGACACGCCCCTGCTGGTCGAGATCAAGGTGGATGGACGGCGTGTCGCGCCCATCTGCACGGCGGTCGCGGAGGCTCTGGCGCGGCGGCCCATGACTTTGGCGGCCGTCATGTCCTTCAATCCCATGGCTGTGCGCTGGTTTGCGCGCCACCGGCCCGATCTGGTGCGCGGGCTGGTCGTCACGGAGCAGAAGAAACGCGGCTGGCGCGGAAGGGTTGGCCGCGCCCTTGCACTTTGGTGGGCGAAACCCGATTTTATCGCCTGTGACATTCGCGATCTGCCTTCCTCCCTGTCCGCCCGCATGCGCCGACGGGGAATCCCCGTGCTGACATGGACTGTGTGCAGCGAGGAGGAAAGGGAGCGCGCGGCGCTGCATGCCGATCAGATCATCTTCGAGCAGCCGCATGACTGACTGCGTGGCGCGCATGGCGAGCGGCGTGGCGGACCTGCCGAGGGATCAATGGGACGCATGCGCCGGAACCGGCAATCCCTTCATGAGCTGGGATTTTCTGGCTGCGCTGGAACGGTCGGGCAGCGTCGGCAGCAATAGCGGGTGGCAACCGCTGCCGCTGGTGATCGACGGGCCGGACGGACGGATCGCTGCCGCCGCGCCGCTTTACGCGAAGACGCACAGCCAGGGCGAATATGTGTTCGATCATGGCTGGGCCGATGCTTGGGAACGGGCGGGCGGACGTTATTACCCCAAGATCCAGCTCGCGGCGCCCTTTACCCCCGTGCCGGGGCCAAGACTGTTGCTGCGCGACGAGCGGCTCGCTCCCGCGCTGATCGCAGGGATCGAGGCAGTGGTGGAGCGGAACGACCTTTCCTCCGCCCACGCGACCTTCATCGCACCCGATCAGGTTCCACTGTTTGAGGCGGCGGAGTGGCTGATCCGGGAAGACAGCCAGTTTCACTGGACCAATCGCGGTTATGGCAATTTCAGCGACTTTCTTGCCGATCTGTCGAGCGCCAAGCGGAAGAATATCCGAAAGGAACGTGAACGCGCGGTCGTCGGGCTAGAAATCCTCCATCTGACCGGCGACGAACTGACTGAAGCGCATTGGGACGCGTTCTGGACATTCTATCAGGATACCGGCTCGCGCAAATGGGGCCGCCCCTATCTGACCCGCGCCTTCTTCTCGATGTTGGGGGAAAGCATGGCGGACCGCGTGTTGCTGGTGCTGGCGCTGCGGCAAGGGCGGCCGATTGCAGGCGCACTCAACCTGATCGGCGCGGACACGCTTTATGGCCGCTATTGGGGCTGTACCGAGGACGTGCCCCATTTGCATTTCGAGCTATGCTATTATCAGGCGATCGATATTGCCATTGCCCGCGGCCTCCAGCGGGTGGAGGCGGGCGCGCAGGGCGGGCACAAGCTGGCGCGGGGCTATGCGCCTGAGCCGACCTTTTCGGCCCATTTCATCCCCGATGCGAGCTTCCGCCGGGCCGTAGCCAATTTTCTGGAGGCCGAGCGGCAGGGCGTGCAACGGGATCGCCTCTGGCTAAACGAACGGACGCCGTTCCGTAAAACCGAGGCAGGACTTTAGCCCCGTTCAGGCTGCGCGCGGCTGGCTGGCCACCATCAACGCGCGCGCCTGACGCTGCGCTTCGGCGATCTCGCGGGCGGTCATCTCCTCAGCCACTTCCGCGCGCATCGCCTGCCCCTCTTCGCTGCCCTTCAGCGCGGCGAGGTTGAACCATTTATGCGCCTCGATCAGATCGACGGGCAGATCACCAGTGCCGCAGCTATAGGCGACCCCCAGTTCAAAACAATCGTCTGCCGACTGATGCGCCGCATAACAGAAGCGGCTTTCGATCAGAAACTGCGCGCTCTTCAGACTGTTCGCCATAACCGAATCCCCCTGTGGATTTCGACATGATGGTTTTCGACAGGCGCCACGCTGCACCGGTAGCCGCTAAAAAATGGTTAACGCGATTTTCAGCTATTTCAGGCGAAGGAGCGGAACTCCGTTGGTCAGCACGGTTAACAGGGGCAGTTATTGCGAAAGGGGTGGCGCGGGAACGCGATTATCCCCATAGCCCACGGCATGACCAACCGCCCCGAAACCACCGCGGCGCTCCCGGAAAAGGACATAGCTTTCCGCGAGTTCGTGATGCTGTGCGCATGCCTGATGGCGATGAACGCGCTGTCGATCGACCCGATGCTGCCCGCGCTGCCCGCCATCGGGCGCGATCTGGCAATTCCGCATGCCAATGACCGGCAATTGATCATCAGCATCTATTTTCTGGGGCTGGGGATCGGCTCACTGCTGTTCGGCGTGTTGTCCGACCGATTCGGACGCAAGCGGGTGTTGGGCGGCGCGATGGTCATGTTCATCCTCTCCTCCATCGCCTGCGCCGGGGCGCACAGCTTTGCCATGATGCTGATCGGGCGGGCGTGCGCGGGCTTTTTTGCCGGGGCGAGCCGCGTGATCACGGTCGGGATCATCCGCGACCGCTTCAGGGGTGACGCAATGGCGAGGGTCATGTCGCTGATCTTCGCCGTGTTCATGCTGATCCCGGTAATGGCGCCGACTTTCGGTCAGGCGATCTTGTGGATCGCGCCATGGCGCTGGATTTTCTGGGCGCTGGCCATCCTCGCGACGCTGATCCTGTTCTGGATGCTGCTGCGCATGCCGGAAACGCTGCGGCCGGAAAATCGGATCAGGATGAGCGCGGGCACGATCTTTCGGACCGTCGGCATGATCGCCCGCACGCGCAGTTCGATCGGCTATATGGTGGCGAGCGGCGTGGTGATGGGCGGCCTGATCGGCTTCATCCTGTCGGTGCAGCAGATTTTCTTCGACATTTTCGGGGCGCAGAAGATCTTCCCCTTCGCCTTTGCCGCCATCGCGGGCAGCATGGGAATCGGCAGTCTGCTCAACAGCCGGCTGGTTTCGCGCTTCGGCGCGCGGCGGTTGAGCCAGACCGCGCTGCTGGCGCTGGTGGCGATCAACAGCGTTCATCTGGCGGTGATTCTGGCTGGTTATGAAAGCATCGTCAGCTTCATGATCCTGCAAGCGGCAACGATGCTGACGGTGGCGTTTACCGCGTCCAACTTCAGCGCCATTTCGATGGAGCCTTTCGCGAAGGGCGCGGGCGTCGCCTCTTCTTTCCAGTCCTTCCTGACCACCGCCCTGTCGAGCGCATTGGGGAGCATCGTCGGCCGGGCCTTTGACGGGTCGACCCTGCCCCTGACGATGGGCCTTGCGGTTTTCGGATCGCTGTCCTTCCTGATCGTCGCCTGGGCGGAGCGGGGGAAGCTATTCACCCGCCCCCATCATGGCACGCTGCGCGATCCCGGCGTCGAAGCCATCCATTGAAAAAGGGGCGGTTGGAGCCGCCCCTTTTTTATCACGCGTCCTGCCCGCCCGGCGTCGGCGCCCCCGGCATGGGCGGCACCGGCTGCGGGGGGATGCCCGACTGCTCCTCGGGCACATCCACCACTCCGCGGCCGACATGGCTGCGGCTGCGGCTGTAAGCGAAATAGACCAGCAGCCCGACGGCGGCCCAGCCGACGAACATCAGCTTGGTTTCGACGCCGAGACTCCAGAACAGATACAGACAACCCCCGATCGCGATCGGCGCGGTGACGTTGATGGCAGGCGTGCGGAACGGACGCGCACGGCCCGCATCGGTCTTGCGCAGCACCATCACCGCGATCGACACGGCGGCAAAGGCGAAGAGCGTGCCGGAGTTGGAAATGTCCGCCAATATGCCGACCGGGAAGAAAGCCGCGAAGAGCGCCACGAAGATGCCGGTCAGGATGGTGATGACGTGGGGCGTCTTGTAGGTCGGATGGACCTTCGAGAACATGGCGGGCAGCAGGCCGTCGCGGCTCATCACGAAGAAGATGCGGGTCTGACCGAACATCATCATCAGGATGACCGACGGCAGGGCAAGGCCCGCAGCAAGGCCAAGCAGATTGCCGATCTGCGGCCAGCCGATTTCGCGCAGCGTCCAGGCCAGCGCTTCCTTCGAGCAGGTGACGGCTTCGGTGCCGGCGGCGGCGAGCGCCGCGCATTGCTGCGACAGGGCGGCCGATCCGGGAGCCAGCGCCTCGCCGCCGGGACCATAGACCGGCTGGGCGCCCACGGTTCCTATGACGCCTGCCGCGACCAGCATGTAGAAGATGGTGCAGATGCCAAGCGAACCGATCAGGCCGATCGGCATGTTGCGCTGCGGATTCTTGGTTTCTTCGGCCGCGGTCGAGACGGCATCAAAGCCGACATAGGCGAAGAAAATGGAGGCCGCCGCAGCCGAGATGCCCGAAAAGCCGAGCGGAGCGAAGGGGGTAAAGCCTTTCATGTTCATCACCGGCACCGACAGCACGATGAACAGTGAAAGAGCGGCGACCTTGATCGCGACCAGAATGGCGTTGACGGTCGCGCTTTCCTTGGTGCCGATGACGAGCAGCCAGGTGACAAGCGCCGCGATCAGCATTGCGGGCAGGTTGACGAGTCCGCCGTCGAACGGGCCACGCGTCAATAAATTGGGTATGTCGATATGGAAGCTATGCTCCAATAGTCCGACGACATAGCCGGACCAGCCGACCGACACCGCGCCTGCAGCGACGGCATATTCCAGAATCAGCGCCCATCCGACCATCCAGGCGATGAGTTCGCCCATCACCGCATAGCTGTAGGTGTAGGCCGAACCCGATACCGGGACCATGGCGGCCATTTCCGCATAGCAGAGCGCCGCCACGGCGCAGACGAAACCGGCGATGACGAAGGACAGCATCATGCCCGGCCCGGCCTTTTGCGCCGCTTCCGCCGTCAGCACGAAAATGCCGGTGCCGATGACCGCGCCAATGCCCAGCATGGTGAGTTGGAATGCCCCCAGTGAGCGATGCAGCGACTTCTTCTCTGCCGTCGCCAATATGGCATCGAGAGGCTTTACGCGCCCGAATATCATGAAGACCTCTATTCCCTTAGCCCGGCACGTCACTGGACGTGCCCCTTTTGCTTATGGGAGGAGGAGACTATCGCCTAATCTGGCGTGCGCAAGTATGTTGCGCATTTGAGACATGGTGCAAAAGCGCTTCCGACAGAAATCCGAAGGAGTGAGGAATGATTGAATTGCTGCGCGCACCGGCTCTGGCGGGTGTTTTGCATGGCTTTGCAGGGCGGCGCGGCGGCGTTTCCGTAGGCGTTCACGCTGGACTGAATGTTGGGCTGGGATCGGACGATGATCGCGAAGCGGTCATGCGCAACCGTGAATTGGCGCGCGATGCGCTGCTGCCCGGCGCGGCTCTGGTAACGGTTCATCAGATTCATTCACCCGATGTGATGACGGTGACTGGCCCTGTTCCGGACAGTGATCGTCCTGCGGCGGATGCGATGGTCACGAATCGCCCTGGACTGATTCTGGGCATTTTGACGGCGGACTGCGTGCCGGTTTTGTTTGCCGACGCCGATGCCGGCGTGATCGGCGCGGCGCATGCTGGCTGGAAGGGCGCGCTGGGCGGCGTCACCGATCAAACGGTCGCAGCGATGGAAATGCTGGGCGCCGCGCGGGAACGGATTGTCTGCGCGATCGGTCCCTGCATCGGCCGGTCCTCCTATGAGGTTACGCTGGACTTTGCTGCCCGGTTCGAGGCAGCGGATGCGGAAAATGAACGTTTTTTTGCGCCGGGCCGCGAGGGGCATTTTCAGTTTGACATTGGGGGGTATGTTGCGGCCCGGTTGTCGGGAGCGGGCGTAGGCACGATCGGGATGTTGGGGGAAGACACCTATAGCCAGCCGGATCGCTTTTACAGTTACCGGCGCTGCTGCCATCGGGGCGAGGCGGATTAT
>NZ_JBHIWJ010000153.1:0-6905 GCF_041987595.1 Sphingobium sp.
GATCCCCTGCATCGAGCGCAACACCATGGGCGCGGTGAAGGCGATCAACGCCGCCTATCTCGCCCTGCAGGGCGATGGCCGTCATATCGTCAGCCTCGACGCCGTCATCGAAACCATGCGCCAGACCGGCGAGGACATGGCCAGCCGATATAAGGAAACCTCGCTCGGCGGTCTGGCCGTCAACGTGGTGGAATGCTGATCGGTTCACCGCGACCAGCCTTCGAAAGCCGGTCGCGCCGAGCTGTTATCGTGACATTAATGCCACATTATCAATCGTTTATCTGAGGTTCATGAAACCCCTCGGCCGCTCATGACTTCTGCCTCTTCCCCCTTCCAGGGGAAGACAAGAAGAATGGGAGTTCAATGAATGCGCAAGATCTTGGTCGCAACCCTTCTGGCAGGCAGCGCGGTGGCCAGCCCCGCTCTGGCGCAGGACGCCGGCCCGACCTTCACCGGCCCGCGCGTCGAGGCGATCCTCGGCTACGACCACACCGGCGCGGGCAGCAGCGTCGACAATGACAATGATCGCGACGACCAGTCGATCGACGGTCTGCTCTATGGCGTTGGTGTGGGTTATGACGTGAACCTTGGCAGCGCGGTGGTCGGCGTGGAAGGCGAGTTCACCGACTCCACCGCCAAGAGCAGCCGCAACGACTTCACCGACCAGTTCGGTTTCGGCCGGGTCAAGCAGGGCCGCGACCTCTATGTCGGCGCCCGCGCAGGCATCCTCGCCAATCCGCAGACGCTGATCTATGTGAAGGGGGGCTATACCAACACGAAGCTCGACGTGCTGGCAGGCGACACCAATCAGGAAACCGACACCAATTTCAAGCTCGACGGCTGGCGCATCGGTGCGGGCGTGGAACGGGCGATCAACGCCAACACCTTCGCCAAGATCGAATATCGCTACTCCAAATATGAGGATGCGCATATCGACTTCGCCAATGGCACCACCAGCGACGAATTCGGTATCGACACCGACCGGCATCAGGTGGTGGCAAGCCTGGGCTGGCGTTTCTGACGGGGCAGGGGACCGGCTTGAGCCGGTTCCCTCCATCCGGCTTTCTAGCGGTCGGACGTCGCGGCGGCTTGAGGAAACCGCGTTGCCCTCACGGCCCGCCGCATGTCCCTGTCTGCGGCCATAGAGAACTGCTATGGCCTTGGGGTGCGCCACGCGATTCCCCATCGCTATCCGGTCGGCATCGATCCGGAAGACATTGACTTCATGGGTCATGTCAACAATGCCAGCTATCTGAAATGGGTGCAGGCAGCGGTTCTGGATCATTGGCGGGCACTCGCCCCGTCCGAAGCGGTCGCCCGGCACCTCTGGGTCGCGGTCAGGCATGAGATCACCTACCGCAAGCCCACTTTCCCGAACGACGATGTGATTGCGACCGTGCTGCTGCAAAAGGTGCAGGGCGCCCGCGCCTTTTATGAAACGGTGATCCGCCGCGGTGAGGAAGTGCTTGCCGAAGTCAAGTCGAGCTGGTGCTGCCTCGACTCATCGACGCTCCGCCCGGCGCGACTGGCGCGTGAGGTCATCCAAATTTTCTTCGCGACGGATAATGATGAAAAGGGCGTCTGACCGCCCTTGCCGCATCCGGGACCGAAATTGGCCGGCATATGGTTTCCATCAGGAAGGCATGTCGCCCGGATCCTGTCGGATTACAGTGTCGCCTCAATCTCCCGCGCCGCGATTTCGGGCTTGTCCGCCAGGCTGATCGGCCGTCCTACCACCAGGATCGATGCGCCGCGATCCAGCGCCTCGCGCGGCGTCACCGCCCGCTTCTGGTCGCCCATCGTCCCGCCGGCAGGCCGCACGCCGGGCACGACAAAGAATCCGTCCGGCCAGGCCTTCTTCGCCAGCCCCACTTCCTCGCCCGAACAGACGATCCCGTCGAGGCCCGCGCTGCGCGCCAGATCGGCCAGCCGCGCCACCTGATCCTCCGCCTTCCCGCCCACGCCGATGTCGAGCAGGTCGCCATTGTCCAGACTGGTCAGCACCGTCACGGCAATCACCTTGGTGTTGATGCCTGCTGCGGCCTTCGCATCTTCCAGCATGGCGCGCCCGCCCGCCGCATGAACGGTCAGAATCGCCGGTTCCAGCACATGCAGAGCCTGCACTGCCTTGGCGACGGTGTTGGGGATATCGTGCAGCTTCAGGTCGAGGAATATCGGCAACCCGAACTTCATCATCTCGTGCACGCCATGATGGCCATGGGCGCAGAAAAACTCGAGGCCCAGCTTCAGCCCGCCCACATGATGGCGCACCTGTTGCGCTAGATCCTGGGCCTTGCGCAGGTCGGGCGTGTCGATGGCAACGTAGATCGGGCTGGTCATGCTGGTCCTGCGGTGGAAAGGGAAGGAACCGCCGGAGCGTCGGCGGCGGGAGAGGAAGAGACGGGAGGGGAGGGTTGGGCGGTCGCAGCGACCAGCGCCCGTTCGGTGTTTTCCAGCTTGCGCTTCATCCGCCAGCGGGTCGCCCGCGCCATGATCCAGAAGGGAAGCGCACCCAGCAGATAAGCGAGCAGCATCGGAAACCAGATCTTGGTGCTCCAGACGATGTCGCCCCAGATCTTGATGTCGACGGGCCGGTTATTCGCCTTGAAGAACAAGGCGGCGGCAACGGCGATCACGACCCACCAGGCAGTCCGCAGAAATTGCATCAACGCTCCTTTAGCTGTTGAACGACACAGCTTAGGCGATTTTGCTTGGCTTCGGAAGCGTCTGATCGGATTTGTCGATGGCGATGCGCATGGAAAGCGTTCTGGACCCTCCCGGTTCGAGCAGATCCATCCCTTGCGGCCGGTTGATCGCGTCAGGCATGTGGCTGACGGGTTCGAGGCAGAAGTCGTAAGAATGGGGCGGGCGGTAGACATGCAGCCAGGGCGCTCCGCTGGCCGTCAGCACCAGCCGCGCCCCGTCGCCCCGGACCATGGTGGCCGATCCGCTCCATCCCCCATAGACATTGTCGATCAGGCTGTCCCCCATCACGGGCTCGCCCTCCGGCCAGTTACCAAGCGTATCGGCGGCGACCTCCCGATTGGGCAACATGTCGGGCGTCGAGAGCCAGAGGCTCGCGGCATCGAACTGCAAGCGCGTTGCTGCGTCGGCCTGAAAATATGGGTGAAAGCCAAGCCCTACCGGCATGGTTTCCTCGCTGACATTGCGAACGGTCAGCACCATGTCGAGCGCGTCAGGGGTCACGGCGATATGCTGCTCCGCCTGATAAGCCCAGGGCCAGCCATCGCCGCCGTCATGTCGATGCGTCAGCTGCACGCTGTCCTGCGCTACCGCCTCAACGGTCCATGGCGCCGTCCAGCCCAAACCGTGAATGCTGTGGGGGTGATCCCCGAAATTGAGCGGCAGACGGAAATCCCGGCCGCCGAACCGAAATCGCCCTTCGGCAATCCGGTTGGCATAGGGCACCAGCGGAAAGCTCGCCATCGCCAGCGGATCGGTGCTGCCCGGCGGTGCGCGCCGCAGCAGATCGACGCCGTCCAGCCGCAGGGCCGCCAGCGATCCTCCTGCAGCCGGAGCGAGCGCGGCTTCCACCGCACCCGCCTTCAGGATGACAAGCTCGTTCAGCCGACCATGTCCTCAAGCTCGCGACCCTTGGTCTCATGCACCAGCGCGCGCACGAAGAAGAAGGAGATCGCGGCAAAGACGGCATAGCCGGTATAGGTGATCGCCAGCCCCGGCGACACGGCCAGCGCCGGGAAGCTTACGGAAATCGCAGCATTGGCGATCCACTGGGCAAAGCCCGACACGGCCAGGCCCGATCCCCGGATCTGGTTGGGGAACATTTCGCCCAGCATCACCCACATGATCGGACCCCAGCTCATGTTGAAGAAGATCACGTAGAGATTGGCTGCGATGAGGGCGATCAGGCCATTATGGCCGGGCAGCTCCACACCGCCGCCAGCGCCGGTGACGGCGGTGGAGAAGGCGTAGGCCACAGTCGCCAGCGTCACTGCCATGCCTGCCGATCCGATCAGCAGCAGCGGCTTGCGGCCGATCCTGTCGACCAGCGCGATCGTGCCGAGGCAGGCGCCGATGGAAAGAGCGCCAGAGAGGATGTTGATCTGAAGCGCATTATCTTCGGAAAAGCCGACCGCTTCCCACAGGGTCGCGCCATAATAGAAGACGACGTTGATGCCGACGAGCTGTTGGAAAACGGCAAGGCCAATGCCGGTCCAGACGATCGGGCGCACCTTGCCGCTCACCTTGTCGATCAGATCGCTGAGCTTCGGGCGATGATGGTCGGCAGCAAGGCTGGCGCGGATTTCGACGACCTTGCGCGCCGCGGCCTCTTCGCCGAACAGGCGGGTCAGCACGGCCTGCGCCTGCTCTTCCCGACCACGAGCGACGAGGTAGCGCGGGCTTTCCGGGATGACCAGCAACGCAACGAAATAGACGGCGGCGGGAAGCGCCTGCAACCAGAACATCCAGCGCCAGGCCGGGAAGCCCAGCCACAATTCGGCCGTCGATCCGCCCGCATAGCGGGCCAGCACGAAGTTCGCGACGAAGGCTCCGGTCAGACCGGAAATGATCATCACCTGCTGCACGCTGGAAAGGCGCCCGCGCACCGCCGCCGGGGTCACTTCGGAAATATAGACGGGGGAAATGACGCTCGCCGCGCCAACGCCCAGTCCGCCGATAATGCGGGCGATGATGAAAATGGCGGAAGATCCGGCGGCTCCGGCCAGCAATGCGCTCACCAGAAACAGTATGGCCGCCAGCATCATCACGCCGCGCCGCCCGACCAGGTCCGCCATGCGTCCGGCGAGGAAGGCGCCGATGGACGAGCCTACCAGGATCGCGCCGACATTGACGCCGATGCCCAGCTTGCCGAGGTCGAAGGCGGCTTCCAGCCCCTTTTGCGTGCCGTTGATGACGCCGCTGTCATAGCCGAACATGAACCCGCCGATGGTCGCCACGGCGACGATCGCGGCGATGAAGGCCATGTTGACCTTCTCGGCACTCCCTTCGGACATTCCTTATCCTTCCTGCTTATATTTCTGATATTTCTAGATCGCCGCCATATATCCTGCTTGCCCGCGCACGCCGGGATCGAAAGCAAAAAGATTGCCTGCCAATGGCTGCTCGACAAGTTGCCGGTCCGTCAAGCCCTTACGCGCCGTCGTGGCATAGGCGACGGTCAGATCGGGTCCGCCAAAGGCGATCTTGGTGACGTTCGCGACGGGGAAGCGCACTTCCGTCATCAGCTTGCCCGAAGGATCGTAGCGCCGCACTGCCCAGCCGCCGAAAAGGCCGGTCCAAAGACATCCTTCCGCATCCACGGTCGGGCCATCGGGATAACCCGCCCCATCCTCTATCTCCGCAAACAGGGTGGTCGCGCTCAATGTGCCGTCGTTCGCGATGCGGGTCTGCCAGATCCTTCTGCCCAAGGTGTCGGTGTGATAGAGCAGCGATCCATCGGGCGAGAGGGCAGGGCCGTTGGTGATCGATACCGCAGGCAAGCCGCTTTCAGTCAGGACGCCCTTGTGCAGCCGGTAGAAGCGGCCGCTATCCGCGACCTCATCATCATCCATCGACCCGAACCACAATCCGCCCGCCGGGTCGACCGTCGCGTCGTTCAGCCTGTTGCCGGGGCGATCCGCCTCGGGCGCATGCAGCAGGGTAAAGGTTTCCTTCGCCGGATTGAACCGATGGATGCCGGTCTGCAAACCGGCAGCGAAAAGGCCGTTATCCGTGGGCAATATCCATCCCACCTGGCCCGGAGCGTCCCATCGGTGCGCGAGGCCCGCGGCCGGATCGAACCGGTGGACATGTCTTTCCTTGATGTCGACGAACCACAGCGCCTCGTCGTGGGCGACCCAGACGGGGCCTTCACCCAGAGTGGCTCCGACGGAAAGCACGCTGCGCGGTTCCATCATGGTTTCAGCGCCAGCCCGCATCGATGAAATAATCATGCGCCGTGCACATGCGCGCGTCGTCCGAGGCCAGGAACATCGCCAGCGCGGCGACGTCTGCGGGCGCAATCCGTCCATCCAGGCACTGCGCCGCGACGATTTCCGCCTCGCCCTCCGGCGTGTACCATTTTTCCTGACGCAGCGTCTTTACATTGCCCGGAATGATGGTGTTCACGCGGATATTCTCGCGCCCAAGGTCACGGGCGAGACTGCGGGTAAGACCCTCGATCGCGGCCTTGGCGGTCTGATACAGCACCAGATCTGGCAGGGCGAGATGCCAGCTGATCGACCCGAAATTGAGGATCACGCCGCCGCCTGCGCGTTTCATCGCCGGAACCACGGCCTGCGCCGCAAAGAAGAGATGGCGCAGATTTACCGCCATTCGCTCGTCCCAATAGGCCGGAGTGACATCTTCGATGCCGTGCCGGTCGTCATTGGCGGCGTTGTTGATCAGGATGTCGATCCCGCCCAACTCCGTTTCCACCGTCGCCATCATCGCCTGCACGGCCTCTATGTCGCGCAAGTCGCAATGGTGGAAAGAGGGGGCATGGGGGGCGTCCTTCAGCCGTTCGGCCAAGGCGCGGCTTTCGGCGTCGGCAATGTCGCAAAAGGCGACTTTCGCACCCTGCGCCGCAAAGGCCTCGACCAGCCCTTCGCCAATGCCGCTGCCGCCGCCGCTGATGAAGACGCGCTTGCCGTTCAAACTCGGGTAGATGGCGCGGCTCATGCAGTCAGTTCCTCGGATTTGGCCGAGAGCAGGCCACGCCCGGCAAGATTGGTCATCAGGGCCGTCAGACCGTAGGTCCAGGGCGCGGCGTCCCTGGACGTCACGACCGGGTTCACCAGCCTGCCCAGGCGCGGCGTAGAGATGGCGACGATATCACCCACCTTATGGGTAAAGCCGCGGCCCGGCTCGTCGCGGTCCTGCACCGGCGCGAACAGCGTGCCCAGGAACAACACGAAGCCATC
>NZ_JBHIWJ010000154.1:0-6865 GCF_041987595.1 Sphingobium sp.
TCTTTTCGATGAAGCGCATCAATGCGGCCTCACCCTCGGCCGGATCGGCATAGGCTGTACCGAGCAGCGCCTCGATATCCTTACCATCCTCGTCCCGCAGCCAGTCCCGATAGCGAAGCTGATCCCGGAGATAGTGCGGTATGGAGGCGAGGATGTTGCGTTGCCAACCCTGTAACGATGCGCTTTCCGGCAGGCGCTCGATCTCCGCCTGCAATTTCTGGAGCGCCAGATCGTTCTGGTCGACGGCGGCGGGCGGTGGGAGCACGATGTCATCGAGCGTCACACCCAATATCTCGGCAAGCGCCTCCATACAGCGCCGTCCGATCATCGGCACCTGCACCGCCGCCTCGACCCAATCGCCGCCGCGTCCCGTTTCGTGAAGCCCGAACAGGGGGCCATAAATGGCTTCGGCCAGGAAAGAGACGGTGTGATAAGCGATTGCGTCATAATCGAGCGGCACACCGATCACGCGTTCATAGTGACGGAACAATGCGGCGACGTCTCCCATATTCTCGATCGGATGGCGCCCCCGGAAGCAGGCGAGATCGCGCATGGGATCGCCCAGATGACCGATTTCCACATCCAATATGCCGGTGACCTGGGCGCCGTCCGAAAGGAACTGGCCGCAATCGCCCGTGACGAAGGAGATGGATTCCCGATGTCGGGGATAGTTGCGGCGCAGCCAGCGTGCGCAAAATTCCAGCAGCGGATCGGTGATGCCCTGCTCTGCCGTCATGGCATGAAAGCGTTCGAAATTGTGCAGGGCAATCTCCCGCGGCCCCTGCGGCAAATAGGCTCCCCCTTCGACGAAGGGGCGACTTGGAAGACGATGTATATCCGCCAATATCTCCATATAGCGCAGGGATGCGGCCCACCGATCTTCGGTCATGACCGATGCGCTTTCGATCGCCTGCTGAACCAGGCCGGGGTCCCGCCCACCTTCTATCCATTCCATCACGATGGTGTTGGGCTGGTCGCACATGCCCAATATGGCGGGAATGGGGACGCCATTTTCATGCAGCGCCCGCTGCATGCGCATTTCATAATCGAGCGGATAGGGATGGGTCGGCCAGGTGCGGTCGCCTTTGAGCAGAAAGTCGCGCTTCACACCGTTCTGCTGCGCGCTGGCACGCCAGACCGGGCGCCAGCGCCGTTGCTTTTCCAGCACGACCTCAGAACAGCCCAGCACATCCTCAAGCCATCGGCTGAGCTGTTCGCGGCTTTCGGCCTGATCCTGATCGGCTTCGGTCTGCGCCATCGATGGTCCTCCCCATAATCCTGCCCTGTCCATTATGGCCGGTGCGTCATCCGCCTTCGTTGGGCCGCGCTGGCCTTTGCGGACAGGACGAGACTGACGCACCGTCCTCAACTCTTGCGGTCAGTCGCCGAACCGATAGCGAACCTCCACGCCATAGGTGCGCGGGGCTCCATAAAACCCGCTGAATATGCCAAGCGCGGCTGATCCGACATTGCTCGAAGCCAGATATTTCTTGTCGAACAGGTTGCGCACGAAAAAGCTGATGTCGGCATTGCTGCCGCCCACGCCGTTCAGGTCCAGCCGTCCGTTGACCAGATCATAGGCGGGCAGAACCTGATCGGAGGAGCGGACTTTACTCGAATGGTAATAGTCCATGCTGACCACCGTTTCCGCAAGCGAGCGCGGTACGGGCAGCGTCCAGCGCAGCCCGGCGGTCACCGTCGTCTTCGCGACCAGATTGAACGGCACCTTGAGCGCTGCGAGATAGGATTGCAGTGCGGCAGGCACCGTCAACGACCGCGACTTGAGGTCGAGGAAGGTCGCCCCCGCGTCGAAGGACAATGTCGACGTCGGCTGAATCCGGGTCGAAAGGTCGATGCCCGCAACACGGGTCTTGCCGGCATTGACGAGCAGCGTCCCGCCGCTCGGATCATTGCTGGCATCGCAATCGCCGTCCGGTGATTTTGGCGGGTTCGTGCCACCGGCGGCCGTCGTGCTGCAACTTGCCTGCGTATTGAGGCCGGAAATCGGCACATGCACATTATTATACCAGCCGACAAAAGGCGACGCGTTGAACTGGAACTTGACGTCGCCCATGGTGAAGTCGGAGCGGATACCGACCTCCACATCCGTCACCTTTTCCGGGGCGAAGGACTGGAACGGCGCCAGCCTGCCGGCCAGCGTGGGACTGTTGATTCCGCCCGCGCGATAGCCCCGGCGCGTGACCGCATAGAGGAAGATCGCATCCGACGCCTTCCAGTCGACGCCCAGCTGCCAGGTCAGCGCCTTGGACGAAGTCTTGTTGACGCTCGAATTGCGGATAGTTGCCCCCCCGTCCGCGCATTCTTCGGGCGAGACGACGGGCTGGTTATTAAGGCCGCCGCCGACGCAGGCCTCGATCTTGTCCCAGGTGTGGCGCACGCCCAGATTGACGTGCAGCCCGTCCGCGATCTCATAATTGACATTGCCGAACAGCGCCCGGCTCTTTTCGCTGTAGAAACTGTAGTTGAAGCGCGCATCGGTAATACCGGGCAGGATGAAGACGGGAATATAGGTGCCCGACGGCCCGAGCGGCTTGCTGTCAAGGTAGAAGGCGCCGACCAGCCAGTCGAGGCGATTGCCGAGTGCCGATCCCTTCACCTGCACTTCGTCGCTGATCTGCCGAACATCGGATGTCTGACGGCCGCCGACGATTGTCACCGGAAGCCCGGCGGGGATCGCGCTGCTGCCGTCGGCGATCAATGTCGGCAATCCGTCGACACTGGAATAATAGTCGATCTTGGTGTGCCGATAGCCGAAGATATTGAGGAAAGTGATGTCGTCGGACAGATCGAATTCAGTCCGGTTGGTAATACCGAAACGCTTCACCCTTTCAAACGCATCGACGTCCGAATTGATCACGCGCGGGCCGCGTGCGCGCTGCAACGCCAACTGGACCAGCGCTGCATTGGCCGTGCCCGTCGCCGTCAGCCCGTTGGGACCGGGCAGGACATCGGTCAACACGGACGCGCCGCCGACCGCGTCATTGTGATAATAGTCGACAATGGCCGTGTTGCGAAACGCGGCGCTCGGCTCGAACAGGATCGATCCGCGGATCGCACGCGAGTTGAGATCGTCGGGATCGCCGCCGATACCAATATTCTTGGTCCAGCCGTCGCGCTTCTGGATCTGACCGGCAATGCGGATGGCCAGCGTATCCGATGTCAGCGGTATATTGACCGCAGCTTCCAACAGCCGGGCGTCGTAATTGCCGTAGGACGCCTTGGCATATCCCCCTAGCTTGTAGTCCGGCGCAGTCGGATAATAGAGGATCGCGCCGCCGGTCGTGTTGCGGCCGAACAACGTCCCCTGCGGCCCCTTGAGCACCTGAACCGAGGACAGGTCGTAGGTCGGGATACTGGAACCTGTGGTGGGGGAAGGCACTTCGGCGAAATAGCTGATGACGCCCGGCGCACTGTTGCCGGCCAGCGCCTTGGACTGACCCCGGATGGAGAAATTGGTGTTTTCGCGCCCGCCCGACCCGGCCAGAAAAACGCCCGGCGTCTTGATCAACAGATCCTGTGTATCGCGGATATTGGCCTGCCGCAGCGAATCCGCCCCGAAAGCCACGACGGAAACCGGCGTCTCCTGAATATTCTCGGCGGTGCGGCGCGCGGTCACCACGATGTCGCTGGTAGCGCCTTCCTGCGGCGCGGCGGTGGACGACTGCGCCAATGCCGCCTCGGATGTCGTCAGCAACAGGCCCAATGGCAGTATGAAACCCCGTATTCCCTTCATTCTTCTTCTCCCTGATGGCCAATGGATGACCGTACTGTTTGAGAGCCGGTCTGTTGCCGGCCTTCCGCTTCTGTAGGTTGGCAATATGGTCGTTGCCGCCTGCCGCCGGTCAGTTCCTGCCGCCGACCGCGCTTTCCGGATTGTCGCCTATGCAAATCTGCCTGCGAGCCACGTCGCTATCCCCTCGGCATTTTCCCCGTGGATCGGGTATGCGGCGGATAAGACGCCAATTCGCGCCTTCAATTACCTGTCGAAAGGTGGGTCCGATGTCCGATCATGCCAATATCCATCAGATTTGAGGGTGGCGCACGGTCCGCAGATGCCGTCGGTCATAATGGGAGAGGACGAGATGACCTGTTTTGCAAGCGGACTGCTGATGCCCGAGGGACCGATCGCGCAGCCCGATGGCGGCCTGATATTGGTGGAGGTGCTCGGCGGCCGCCTGTCCCGCCTTGGCCCGGACGGCGCACGCACCACCATGGCCGATCTGGGCGGCGGTCCCAATGGTGCGGCGATCGGTCCTGACGGGCGCATCTATGTCTGCAACAATGGCGGCTTCGGCACAATGACCCTGCCAGATGGCGGGCTTCTGCCGATCGAGGCGCCTCTCGATACGCCGCCCGGCATGATCCAGGTCGTCGATCCGGCCAGCGGCGCTTTCGAAACCTTGTACGCATCCACCGAAGCAACGCCCTTCTGGGGACCGAATGATCTTGTCTTCGATGCAGAGGGGGGCTTCTGGTTCACCGATTTCGGCAGGGATCGCGGCGCGGCGCGAATGCGGGGCGCGCTTTATTACGCCAGGACGGACGGGTCGGAGATCCGGCTGGCCGCCGGACCATTGGACGGGCCGAATGGCGTCGGCCTCTCGCCCGATGGACGCACTCTCTATGTCGCCCTCACCTATGAGGCGCATCTGCTGCGCTATCGGTTGTCGGCACCCGGCGTGATCGATAAATCGGCGTCGCCCTCCCCGGACGGGCACAGCATCGTCGGCCGGGCCGGTCCCGGTCAATATCTCGACAGTCTGGCCGTGGACAGCGCAGGGCGCATCTGCTGCGCCTCGCCGGGCAAGGGCGCGATACTGATCTTCCCGCCGGAAGGCGGAACGCCCGAGCAGATCGAAGACAAGTGGAAGTCCTACAGGGTCCAATACTTCTCGACGCTCGGCGACAAGACCATGACCCCGGAGCCGCAGGGCGACGGAAGCGTGGCCATGTCGATCGGGCCGATCTCCACCATCGCTGAAGGGATGCGTCTCTGCACAACCCTTGGGGTCGATGGTTCAACCTGCACGGTCAAGCCGGCAAAGTCTGCGCGCTAAGAGGGAACGAGAACAATGGCAATGGACGCCAAGCAGCGCAAGACACTCATGATCCGCATCGGCGCCGCCGTCGCGATCGTCATCTTGCTCGGCTTCTTCGGATGGATGCTGTTCGGCCCCAGCGGTGATGTCGCGCCGAAGCAGACGCAGCTCAGCCCATCGGATCCCATGGTGCCCGAGGCACCCTCCGAGGATGCCGCTTCGACCACGCCCCTCAATCCTGTAGGGACATTGAGCGCGAACGTCAGCACGATCCAGTTCCAGCAGGACAAGCCGGACACGATCGTTTTCACCCTGCAGGCGCTGGGTGGGCCTGTGGGGATCGTTGGCGCAGAGATTCCGAGCATCGATAGTGACGTCCTCAAGGTGGCGAACATCGACTGCCCCGTTGTCCCCCAGCAGGGACAGCTCGGAGCCAACATGTCGTGCACTGCGAGCGTCACGTGGAACGGAGCGCGCTCGGTCAATTCCACTCTGACGATCAGAACCGGAAGCTCGGGGAACGCTGCCGTTCCGACAGCGGCGCCAACGGCAATTCCTGCTCCAGATGCGACAGCCGCGCCTGCTGCTGCCGGTGGTCAGTCCATCACCATTCCGATCACTGCCGTGTCGACCAAGCCTGCAGCCACAGGCACTCCTGCGGCACAGGAAGTCCCTCCTCCCGCTCCTGGAGCGCAGGCGCCCGCCCCGCAGGCGGCTGTTGGCATGAGCCCTATGCAGCTGGCACGTGAGGCATATCTGGCAGCTCGTCGTGGAATGGGATTCAGCGTCGCGAACGGTCCCAGCGGGCTTCAGCCGGCCGCGCGTTCCCCCTATACGAGCTGGGACAACATCGGCGTCCAGTCGGTGAAGTCCAGCGCTCCAACCGACATGTCGCGCGTCATCACGCCTGACAAACCGATGACCGCAGTCCTTACCTACCAGATCGACACCCGGCAGACGGTGACAGCTGTCGCAACCGTCGACCGCGATGTCTACGGCTCCTCGGGACGCACGGTCGTGATCCCGCGCGGCACCAAGATCATCGGCCGTGTTGGCGGCGGTGCAACGGATCGGGTCGGCATCGCGTGGAACCAGCTCATCCGTCCAGACGGCGTCCGCTTTGTCTTCGACGGTGAAAGCGGTGATGCGATGGGTCGTGGCGGCGTTCCGGGACGCATCAACAACCGCTATCTGCAGCGGTATGGCTTCTCGCTGCTTCCCAATATAGCCTCGGCCGGTGTCACGGCTCTCCTCGGGGGGCAGAGCTCCACAGCTGCTGGCACCACCGGCACCGTCCAGTCGCAGGACGCAAAGGCGGTCGCCGCCCAGATCCTGCAGCAGCCGCTGCAGCAGATCGCCAATGATCTGTTCCAGAAGAACGGTAACATTCCGGTCCAGATCACGGTCCCTGCAGGAACCCGCATCACCGTCTGGTCCACCGGCGATCTCCGCCTGAAGCCTGCCGGCGAGGAGGAGCCTGCCAAGGAAACCGGCGATAACCGTTCACAGCAGGGTGGCGGCTTCGGACAGAACGCCGGACGACAGGGCGGTGAACGCTTCAATCCATACGCCGTGCAGCAGCAGGGCGGTGGGGGCAGCGCGCCGGCTCCGCAAATCCAGGGATCAAATAACTCTGGTGGTGGAGCGGAAAACGGAGGTGCATCCCTCCAGGTCGGCCGTGTGGACGCCAACGGCAACTACATCGCTCCCGGTGCAACGGCTCCTGCGCCGCCCCCGATCGTGACCAACACCAACAATGGTGCCGCACGTGCCGCTCAGCAGCAGCGTGGCACGACAATGCCCAC
>NZ_JBHIWJ010000155.1:0-6832 GCF_041987595.1 Sphingobium sp.
ATCCACGCCCGTCCGGTAATCGGCGGAGAGCGCGTCCCAGACTTTGCCAGCCCTGATGATGGTGCGACCCGAAGGCCTGGCATTAGCCCAGTCGAGACGGCATGGAATGGTTCGCGCCGCAGTTCCCCGCAGCGAAACCAGCCGCAATTTCCCGGCGCTGAGATAGAGCAGCGACCGGGAATCCCCGCTCCAGCTCGGCGCATCCGTGACCTCTTTGGTGATCTGTCGCGGTTCTCCGGCGAAGCTGCCGTCTTCCCCGACCGGCACGACCCAAAGGGTGCTGGCGAAGACATAGGCCATCCATTGGCCGTCCGGGGACCAGACCGGCCCGTCATGGCCGCGCACGCCGATCGACTTGCCTTCGGCCACTGCCTGATAGCGGCCCTTGCCGGTTGCGAGATCGACGGTCAGGATCTGGCTCGTGCCCTCCCGGTAACGGCCCGTCACCGGCTTGAAGGCGGCGTAGGCGATCGTCCTGCCGCCCGGCCCGAAGCTCGGTCGCCCCGGTTCCCAGAGCGCGTCGAAGACCTTGCGCACCGTCCCGTTCGCCACCTCGACCGTGTGGAGAGCGCCCTCCTGATCCAGAAAGGCGATGAGCCTGCCGTCCTGCGACCAACTGCCCCAGGCGACCGCCTTGTCGGGAATGTTGGTGAGTTGCCGTTCCTTGCCCGTCGCAAGTTCATGCAGCCAGAGGTCCAGCGTCCCGCCCCGATCGCAGCTATAGGCGATCGTCCGGCCATCGGGCGACCAGGCCGGATCGCATTTGTGCCAGGGGTCGCCGATCAGCTTTTTCGGCGCGCCGCCTAGCGGCATCAGGTAAATATCGTTCAGCGCCGCAAAGACGATGCTCTTCCCGTCGGGCGAGAGCATCGGCGCGGCGATCCCCACCACCGGCCTGCGGTCGGTCGAGGTGAAGTCCCGCGTCTTCTTCCGGTAGCCAGGCGTCGTTACCGGGATCTGGGTGCGGAAGGGGATGACGCTGGCCTTGCCATCCTTCCACTTCCGGATCTTGCCGTTCGATCCGTAAAGGATTGCGCCATCGCTGGTGAAGGCCGGGCGGAAGGGATAGAGATCTTCCCCCGCCACGATGTCGCGTTCCCCCCGCACCAGCGTCAGCGAACCGGGCTGCAGCCGGCTGTAGACCAGCGTTCCGTCCGGCGCGAAAGCCGGAGCCATGATCGCCGATGGGTTGAAGCGGTCGGGCGAGGGCGGTACCGACGCGACGTCGATCGCCGCTCCGGTAGCGACATCCGCCTTCACCAGCGTCTTTCCGCCCGCGACATAGGCGATGCTTCTGCCGTCCGCCGACCAACAGGGTTCGCTGTCATTGGTGTTGCCCCTGGAGAAGGCGGTAACCCTGCCCGTCGCGACGTCGAGCAGATGGATGACATAGCGCCCCTCCGCCCGATCGGACGCAAAGGCGATTGTCCTCCCGTCGGGCGACCAGCGCGGCTCCCGGTCGTCGAACGGCCCGTCCGTATGCTGGCGCATGTCGCCGCCGTCCGCCGCGACCGACCAGATATGGAAATTGCCCGACCGATAGGATTGAAAGACGATCCGGCTCCCATCGGGCGACCAGTCCGGCTGGGCCAGGTCGTCAAAATCTCCGGTCAGCCGTTTGAGCGGGCCGCCTTCCACCGGCATGGTCCACAAAATGCCGAGCAGGTCGAAGGCGATCCGCTTGCCATCCGGCGACAGGGCGAGGGCAATATTGGTGCAATCCTCGACGGTGACGAGGGTTTCCCTGCCAGCTGCGGGGGCGCCCGGCCTGTCCTGCGCCAGCGATCCCGCACTCCCGGCCGCAAGCAGCCCGATCCCGCCCGCCGCGAGAGCTTCGCGGCGGTTGATTGTCACCCGACCCGTCATGCTGTTCCCTTGCCTTAAAATTCGAAATTCAACCGGCCGTAATAAAAGCCGCCGCTGGTCCCGTAGGGCGAATATTGGTTGTAGAGGGAGAAGCCATTGCCCTGGAGCGTGGCGGGCAATTTGTTCGGATAGATGTTGAACAGATTGTTCGCGCCCGCCGTCAGCTTGATGCCCTTGCGCAATTCCATGCCTAGTTCGAGATCGAAGATCACCTTGGGATCGATCTCCGCATCCAGCGCGGGATTGGTGGCATGCACCATCGTCACCTTGCCGTAGCGGGTGGCGCGCAGGTTCAGGCTGGCTGGCCCTTTCGTCCACAATATGTTGGCGATCAACTTGTCGCGGGGCGTGCCCTTGGTGAAGTCGCCCTGCTTGGACCGGCCGATCAGCACCAGCCCCGCGCCTGCCAGAACGTCAGGCACGGCATCGACATGGGTGAAGACGGTCTTGTTGAAATTGGCGGACAGGTTGAACACGGCATTGCCGAAATCGCCCAGCCCCGCGCGCCATGTGCTGACGATGTCCAACCCGCGCGTCCGCGTGTCGGCCGCGTTGGAGAAATAGAAGCCGCCTGCCGAAGAGGTGATTCCCGCCGCCGCCAGCACGCTGCGCACCAATGTCCCTTGCAGCGTTTCGGACAGCAATATGCGGTCGCTGATCCTGATCTGATAGGCATCGACCGTGATGTTCAGCCGCGGCGTCGGGGTGATCACGATACCGGCCGACAGATTTTTCGACTTTTCCGGCTTCAGCGGCGTGGCGCCCAGCGCGATGGCCGCCGCCGAATCCACCGGCAACGCCGATACCGGCAAAAGCACCCCGCCGACATTGATGGTGGAAGCGGAGGAATAATGCTGTTGCTGGAGCGTCGGTGCGCGGAAGCCGGTGCTGGCCGTGCCCCGCAGGGCAAGGCCATGCATCGGCTCGATCCGGATCGAAGCCTTGCCGGTATCGGTCGTGCCGAAGTCCGAATAATCTTCATGTCGCCCCGCCAGAGCGACCTCCAGCCCATCGAAGATCTTCTGTTCCAGGTTCAGATAGGCGCTCCAGTTGTCGCGGCTCCATTCGCCAGCCGCGGACAATGGAAAGCCGGTCACGCCCTGCGACCCGGAAGTCCGGAGCACGCCCGCATTGGGGCCGGTGGCTGACCGGTAGCCGCCGTCGATATAGGACACCGGATCGCCTGCGCCGATGGCGTAGCTGTTCCAGCGATATTCTCCACCGACCGCGATCAGCAGCGGTTCCGCCAGCCCCAGTTCGACGGTCTTTTGCAGGTCCAGATTGGTCGTCCACTCCCTGGAGGTGACGGAACCGATATACATGTCGGTCGGGCTGGCCGGGCCGAGCGACGCGTTGACGACCGAGCTTTCCCGATATTTCACCCAGTTGCGCGAAAAGCTGCTCGAAACGTCATAATGGAATGTGTCGGACAGGTCGCCGCGCACACCCGCGGCGGTCTGGAAATCCTCGTCATAAATGTGGAGGTGCGGGCTGTAGCCATTGGGAAACAGCTCCGGGATATTGTTCGGCGCATCGGGAAAGCGATAGGTCAGCCACGCGTCGGAGTGTCGCCGCGATGCGGTGCCGAACAGGTAAAATTCGACCATGTCATTGATCGGCAGCGAGACGTCATAGGCGAAGTTTATGCCCGAAACCTGCGGCTGCCCGCCCTTGTTGACGTCCCGGTCGACGGTGGCCTCACGCGGGTCGAGTGCGCCGCTGGTCGAGGAATAAAGCTGACCGACGCGGGCATAGAACTGTCCCGGATTGGGCGCGCTGCGATAGGTCCGCCCCTGCAGGAAGGCGTCGAGCGTGAAATGGACATGGCCGCCATCGCCGATGCCGAAGCCCTTGCTGACCTGAAAACGGCCCTGTTCGCCGCCGCCGTCGGCCGTGGCGCCGCCCAGAAAGGACGCGCTGCCGCTGGTGTCGTTTTTCAGGAGGATGTTGACCACCCCGGCGATCGCGTCCGACCCATATTGCGCCGAAGCACCGTCGCGCAGCACCTCGATCCGCTCGATGGAGGAGGATGGGATCAGGTCCAGATCCGGCGGCGACTGCCCGTTCTGCGTCGTGCCGTTGATGAAGAGCGTGGCGGTGTTATGGCGCCGCTTGCCGTTGACCAGCACCAGCAGCTGGTCGCCTGCAAGCCCGCGCAGCGACAGTGTCTTGACCGCGAAACTGGCGCCTGCACCGCTGTTTGATACGTTGATCGAAGGCACCAACGTTCCCAGCAGGTCGCGCACGGACTGCTTGCCGCTTGCTTCCAGATCCTTGGCGCCCAGCACGTCGATCGGCGCGAGACTTTCCGCAACTGTGCGGGTCGACTGGCGCGTGCCGGTCACGATGATCGGCGCTGAAGCATCCTCTGCCTCGGCGGCGGGCGCCATGGCGACGGGTGCGGACGAGGCGCCCGAAACATTGGCCTGTGCCAGTTGCACGGCCATGGGACTGCGACGCGCGGCGGCGCGATTGGCCGGCACCGCCAGCGCTATGACGCCGACACCGGCTTCGCTGTGCTTGAGTGCTGTTCCGGCCAGCAGCCGCTCCAGCGCATCCTCGGTGGACAGCCAGCCCTGAACCCGGCGGCTGCGGATCGCGGCGACCTCGTCATAAGGGAAGAGAATGCGCACGCCCGATTGCGACGACAGCTGACGCAGCGCGCTGCTCAAGGGCTGCGGGGCGATATCGAATTTGTGCCGCTGTGACAGGATCGCGTCCTTGCCGCCGGCGGCTAACAGTTCGGTAGGCGAAACAAGACAGATGGCGAGGGCGACCCCCGCCAGTGCATGGCGAATACGCATCGAATGTTCCCCTGCAAAAGACGGCATTTTTCGCCGTTCTATCGCTTCGAACGAAGAACAGGTTCCGATCCGCCATGGATCGGCTTCGGGCAGGTATTGGGATTATGTTCCCGTCTACTATGAATGATCAGAATATCGACGCGGAATGGAGTATTCTTGTAATTATATTATATTGGTTGACGTTTTTGTGGCCCGTCCACGCCGGTTTGCAGAAACCATCGCCGCTCATTTTCCAGCCCTACAGCGGTCAGCCGGCCGCTGCCGAAAGCTCCCGTGTCGATGCCGATGCGGTTGGGCCGAATGTCCACATTTTCAGTAATGCTATGGCCATGGACGATCATCTTGCCGAAAGAGCCGCGATGGTTGAGGAAATCGCCCCGGATCCAGCGCATATCAGTCGGCAATTGCGCTTCCAGAGCGATGCGGGGGCGCACCCCGGCGTGAACGAACAGATAATCGCCGACGCTGATCTGATCCTCGCCATCATCCAGAAAATCGATGGCGGCGCGGGGAATCCCGGTCAGCATCCATTGGACCAGCGCCTCATCGCTCATGGCCACGCTCATTTTCGACGTCAGCCCATAGCTGGCCAGTGTTTCGATTCCGCCAAACCGCCGGAAGAGGCGCGCTGCCCGCACCTGTCCCCGCGCCGCGGCGATGAACATCTCCTCATGATTGCCCTTGATGAAGCGAACGGTCTCATCCGAGCGCGCGAGCGCCATCGCCCGCTCGACGACCTGCCGCGAAGCAGGCCCGCGATCCACCAGATCGCCCAACAGGATCAACAGTCGGGGCAGAGGAGGCCGCCCGGCCTCATCCTGTGCGATCCTGTCCAGCAATTCGGCAAAAAGATCGTCACGGCCATGAATATCGCCGATCGCATAGACGCGGACGTCATCCACGCGGGGTGGCGAAGCCTGTTCCGACGCTCTCCGGCGGAGGAAAGGGATCAGCATGGCGGGCGTGTTCCTGTCACGGTCGCCAGTCTTGCACGGCCTTAAAGGCGGGGCAATGTTACGCCTTGCTGTCCCATATATTTGCCCGCACGGTCGGCATAGCTGGTTTCGCACGGCTCGTTCCCTTTCAGGAACAGGAACTGGCAGGCGCCTTCGTTGGCGTAGATCTTGGCCGGGAGCGGCGTGGTGTTGGAAAACTCCAGTGTCACATGGCCTTCCCAACCCGGTTCCAGCGGGGTCACGTTCACGATGATGCCGCAGCGCGCATAGGTCGATTTGCCGAGGCAGATGACCAGAACGTCGCGAGGCACCCGGAAATATTCGACCGTGCGCGCCAGCGCAAAGCTGTTGGGGGGGATGATGCAGCAGTCGGTCTTGCGGTCGACGAAGCTGTTCGCTGCGAAATCCTTGGGGTCCACCACTGCGCTGTCGACATTGGTGAAGATCTTGAATTCGTCTGCTACCCGTGCGTCATAGCCATAGGATGACAGGCCATAGCTGATGCAGCCGTCGCGCCTCTGGCTCTCCACGAACGGCTCGATCATGCCGTTGGTCTGGGCCTGTTCGCGAATCCACTTATCCGACAATATCGACATTGTTTCAGTTCTTTCTTGGGGTAATGCCCAGATCGGCAGGACCGAAGGAAAAAGGCAAGAGTTCTGCGACGCAATGTTCGATCACGGCATCGCCTTCGGGCGCCGCGCAATAGATGGCAAGCTCCCGTCCCGCCATCTGTTCGGTTTCGTTCATGATCTGGCGGCACCGGCCGCATGGGGTGACGATCGCATCCCCGGCGACCGAACCGTCCGCGCCCATCGCGCCGCCCACGACCGCAATCGCTTCGACATCCGCAAAGCGTCCCTGCGCATTGACCGTCGCCAGCGCGACAGTCTCGGCGCAGAGCGACAGCCCATAGCTCGCATTTTCGAAAGTGCAGCCGGTCACGATCGCACCATCGGTCAGCCGCACCGCAGCCCCGACCGCGAAGCGGCTGTAAGGCGCATGGGCGTTGGCCATCGCCGCCCGCGCCGCTTCGATCAATTCCCGCTTCGCACTCACGGCGCCATCACATCCCATCTGACCGGACCCTCGACGCCGTCGATATGCCGCATATCATTGGCTGTCCACATCACCCATTTCCGCTTTTCAGCGTCGGGGGGGAAGAAATTGCCTTCCAGCCAGAATGTCCGGTTGATCCGGGAGGCA
>NZ_JBHIWJ010000156.1:0-6828 GCF_041987595.1 Sphingobium sp.
GGCCAGGAAATTGCGGCCGTCCAGAACCGTCGATCCATAATACCAGGTCTGTCCCTGATAGTTGATCGGCGTTGCCAGCTTCTGGCTGTGCAGCACCAGACCCTTGGTGCCCCAGTAAACCGGCCCCTCGACCCCCGGAAATACCGTGGAATCCAGATAAAGCCCGGTTTCTCCATTGCCCGGCTGCGTCCGTCCGTGGGCGAGCGAGGTTGCCCAACGGTCCCAGCCGCCGTCAGGCGAACGCTTGTGTGTGTTCTTGAGCAGCTCGAACTGAAGGCTGCCGGTCGGCGCGAAGGTGCGCGGCTGACGGAAAGTTCCGGTTGCCTTGGCCGTCGCAAGGATCGTGCTGCTGGCTGTAATCGTCGCCGTCGACTGCCCTTGCAGAGCGCCCCATGGTGCCTCGCGCAGCTTGATGGAGAATTGCTGCCCGTTCGTCGCCGACAGAATCGGGACCGCCACGGTCTGAACCAGCGGATCGCCGGGCCGGAATGTCACAACCGTGTCGACAGTCTGGTAATTATAGCCCGACAGAGCCCGCAGCGTGCCCGATCCATTGACGGTGGTGATCCGGGCTATCACGGTGTTGGGCGTGGCATGGTCCAGCGACACCGGCACATAGGCGACGCCGGTGCCGGGCTGAAAGGTGGCGTTGCCCAGCGACAGCGTCGCCTTTTCCGGCAACCTCGTTCCATTGGCGAAATCGAAATTGGCGAAGTTCGCTACTGTGCCGCTGGTAACTGCCGTTGTTGTCGACGACGTTGATGAAGACGTCGTCGCCATTTTCCCGACAATTGAAGAAGTCGTGGAACCAGATGACGCAGTGGTCGTTATGGAAGTTCCGGATAGAACCGTCGCAGCTCCTGCGGCTGCGACGCACAATATCGCTATTCCGGCCCCAAAAATGGAGCCAGTTGATCTGGAAGACATTTTGCAACCCCCGACTTATATAAACGTCGTTTAGGGTCCGATAAGGAGGTTAACAAAAGCTTCCGGTCAAGAACGGCTCATCGCAAAGCAACGGCTTTTGCGACGAGCCGTTCATGTGTCATTCAGCCGCCTGAATCAGTTCCGCAATCTCCGGCGTGGCGCCCCGACCGACGCTGACATAGGCAAAACCAGCCGTTTCAGCGTCTTCAGCGCGATAGATGTTGCGCAGGTCGACCAGTCCGTCGCCGTTCATCACCGCCCTCAGGCGCGGCAGGTCCAGTGCCCGCAAGGCATCCCATTCGGTGACGATGACCACCGCCGCAGCGCCTTCCGCCGCGGCATAGGGGTTGGCGCAGAATTCGACGTCGTTCATCATCGACTTGGCCGCATCCATACCCTCCGGGTCATAGGCGCGAATGTGCGCGCCGCCGTCCTGCAAGGCCTGAATGATGGAGATCGACGGCGCATCGCGCATGTCGTCGGTATTGGGCTTGAAGGTCAGGCCCAGCACGGCGATCGTTTTGCCCCGAACAGAGCCGTTGCAGACCGCCACCACCTTCCGCGCCATTGCCCGCTTGCGTGTTTCATTGATCGCCACGGTCGTTTCGATAAGGCGGATCGGGGCGCCCGCATCCTCTGCCGTCTTGACTAGCGCCAGTGTATCCTTGGGAAAGCAGGAGCCGCCATAGCCCGGCCCGGCATGAAGGAATTTTGAACCGATCCGGTTATCAAGACCAATGCCGCGCGCCACCTGCTGAACGTCCGCGCCGACATTTTCGCAAAGGTCAGCCATCTCGTTGATGTAGGTGATCTTCATCGCGAGGAACGCGTTGGCGGCATATTTGATCAGCTCGCTGGTCCGGCGACCAGTGAACTGGATCGGCGCCTGATTGAGATAGAGGGGGCGATAAACCTCTTCCATCACCGGCCGGGCGCGCTCGTCCTCGATACCGACGACGATACGGTCGGGGCGTTTGAAGTCCTGGATCGCCGCGCCTTCCCGCAGAAATTCGGGATTGGACGCCACCGCAAATTGCGCGTCCGGATTGGTTTCGCGAATGATCCGATCTACTTCATCGCCCGTGCCGACCGGAACCGTAGACTTGGTCACGATCACCGTGAAGCCGTTCAGGTTGGCCGCAATTTCGCGCGACGCATCATAGACATAGCTGAGATCCGCATGACCATCGCCACGCCGGGCCGGTGTGCCCACGGCAATGAACACGACATCGGCCTGACTAACCGATCCGGCGAGATCGGTGGTGAAGGTCAGACGCCCCGCTTTCACATTGCGCGCGATCAGGTCGGCAAGGCCCGGCTCGTAAATCGGAACGCCACCGCCCTGAAGCAGCTCGATTTTGCGCGCGTCCTTGTCCACGCAGATGACATCATGGCCGAAATCCGCGAGACACGCGCCGGAGACCAGGCCGACATAGCCCGATCCGGTCATAACGATCCGCATCAACTTTTCTCCTTCTACAAAAGGCTTTTCGACCGAAGGCCAACCCATCGTGAAAAGGCGCAGAAATCCATTCCGGGAATTCCCGAATGAAGAGACCTCACCTTCACCACAGGCCGGACATCAGGTGAAACGCGCCTGACGCCCAACAGGCCGGAACCAGCCGGCTATTGACGCAGCGCAGCATACCGTCCCGCGCAGCAATGATGCAACGCAGCCTGCCGCTCGAACGCCACATATGGGCGCGGAACAGGGAGTTATGGGCGTTTCAGGGCGCCATCTGCGAGAATCCCGGTACATCCTTGTGGATTGTCGTCCAGCCAAAAGGCGGGGGCATCAGCCCGCCCCCCCCTCACCCCTCGTCGGGAAGATCAGAATTGGCGGAGCGCCTGCCGGACGCTCCCGGTGGACGACGACATAGACCGCAATATAGCGCTCTCCATCAAAGTCTTTCTTGCATGCCGACCGGCAGTTGTTTCAATCGCGGTTCAGAATCAGCCTGCTATTAATCTATTTATGCACACTGGTATAGAATTCCAGTCAGCGAAAAAGGGAAGAGGATTCCAGATGATTTCAAAGCCTGTTGCATTCGCCACCGCCCTGCTGATTGCAAGTCCCGCTCTTGCCCAGACGGGAGATGCTGCCAGGGGTAAGGCGGTCTTCGCTCGCTGTATGGCCTGTCATACGGTCGATCCGGGAGTGAACCGGCTCGGACCGTCGCTGGCCGGAGTCGTGGGGCGAACTTCAGGCACGGTGCCGGGTTTCGCCTACTCCCCGGCGATGAAGAATGCCAAGATTCGCTGGGATACCAAATCGCTCGACGCCTATCTCGCCAAACCCATAGCCAACATGCCGGGCACCAAGATGGTCTTCGCGGGCCTGCCCAATCCTGCCGATCGCGCCAATCTGATCGCCTATCTCGCCACGGCGACCAAGAAATGATGTTAAAGATATTCGATGGCGCTCAATCATTGCGTTGACCCGCCCTGGCCCGCAATCTGGTGAATTAACCGAAACAACAGATTGCGGGGACGGGAGCGGATGCGTTAAACATCGTACTCTCACCAGTTGGCGATCGCAGCCTGAAGTCAAGATGGAGCCGTGGGAACGTAAACCGTTCCAAGGGCACGCTCCCACTGTCGCGCTGGCGATAGGTCTCACGATTGCACCCGGCATGTCACTGACGCTGGCTGAAAGCGCACGCGTCGGTCGTGTCCCCTTTTCCGGCTTTCGCGGTTGCAAGCCGGTCATCGCACAACCAGCTCAAACCATCGGAGCGCTCAAATCCCGCCAGCGATAACCGGCCAGCCGCCCCGTTCCAGCGCGGCCCCCAGATCCGCCACACATCGATCCAGCGCCGCCCCATCTGTCGAACGGATCACGAAATTCGCTCCCGTCCGCCCTTCCCGGAAAAAGGGATAGCTGCCGATCTGGCACCCTTCATGCGCCCGCTCGGTCGCGCCCAGCAGATCGGCAATCTCGCTTTCAGCGACCCAACAGCCGAGCGTCGCGGAAAGCACCGGCAGCCCGCCTTCAAGCTTCCCCGTCAGACTGTCCAGCATCCCGGCAGTGATATGCGGCACGCCCGCCATGATGAAGATATTGCCGTGCCTGATGCCGGGCGCCCCCGACATATGGTTTTCGATCAGGCTGGCCCCTGCGGGGACCCGCGCCATCCGTAACCGCGCTTCGGTCAGCCCGCCGCGCGTTTCATAATAGCCTGACAGCATGGCCCGCGCCCCGGCATGGATTTCCACTTCCACGCCCAGCGCAGCCGCAATGGCATCGACTGTTATATCGTCATGAGTCGGCCCAATGCCACCGGTCGTAAACAGATAGTCATTGCGCGTGCGCAACGTGTTCACCGCTTCGATGATTGCATCCGTATCATCCGCGACGACCCGGACTTCGCGCAGCCTTATGCCCTGCACATTGAGCCATGTCGCAATCTGCGACACATTCTTGTCCTGTGTGCGGCCTGACAGAATCTCGTCGCCGATGACGATCAGCGCTGCGGTCCAGATGCGGTTGGGATCGGCCATGGGCAGGCCATAACCAAAGCCGCGCGGCCTGCCTAGCCGCCCCCTCGCATTATCCTGCATCCCTGCCTATAATCGCCTGCATGACCGAATATATGACGATGACGGCGGATGCGCCGATTTCCCGCTCGACCGCGATCAAGCTCTATGATGCGGCCGGTTTCGAAGGCATGCGCAAGGCCGGGCGGCTGGCGGCGGAAATCCTCGATGCACTGGTGCCCCATGTGGTGCCCGGCGTCACGACCGGGGAGTTGGACGACATCGTCCGCCGCATGACGCTGGACGGCGGCGGCGTGCCTGCGACTCTGGGGTATCGCGGCTATACGCATAGCTGCTGCATCTCGCTCAACAATGTGATCTGCCACGGTATTCCGGGCGACCAGAAACTCAGGGACGGCGATATCCTGAACATCGACGTGACGCCGTTGGTGGATGGCTGGCACGGCGACACCAGTCGGATGTATATTTGCGGCGAAGCCCCCATCAAGGCACGGCGGCTGGTCGACGTCACCTATGAATGTCTGATGCTGGGCATCGAGCAGGCAAAGCCCGGCAACCATCTGGGCGACATCGGCCATGCGATTCAGCGGCACGCCGAAAAGCACCGTTATGGCGTCGTACGCGATTTCTGCGGCCATGGTCTGGGCCGCGTTTTTCATGACAGTCCCGAGGTCGTCCATGTGGGCCGCCCCGGCACTGGCCCGGAACTGAAGCCCGGCATGTTCTTCACGATCGAGCCGATGATCAACATCGGCAAGCCCGGCGTGAAGATGCTGGAGGACGGCTGGACCGCAGTAACGCGCGACCGCACGCTGTCGGCGCAGTTCGAACACAGCATCGGCATCACCGAAACCGGCTGCGAGATTTTCACCAAAAGCCCGGCGGGCCTTGACGCACCGCCCTACCAGACTTGATCGCAGCAAGCTGCCCATTTTTTGGGCACTCTATTATCATCTTGCCCGGAATCCGGGCAATATGGACAAAAGTTGCTGCATCGCAGAAAGCAGATCCTAGCGATTCGCTATTTGGCACGGTAATTGATTGTTAAGAGGGACGGCGCGTGTCTTTGGGGGGCATGATGATCGTCACTCGAACAGTAGATGGATGACGGCCTAAACTCCGCATCCTGCGCGCGTTTGAATTGGGAATGAAGTGATGAAAAAGATCGAAGCGATCATCAAGCCGTTCAAGCTCGACGAGGTGAAGGAGGCGCTGCATGAGGTCGGCGTGTCCGGCATCACGGTGACCGAAGCCAAGGGTTTCGGCCGTCAGAAGGGCCATACCGAACTTTATCGCGGCGCCGAATATGTTGTCGATTTCCTTCCCAAGGTGAAGCTGGAAGTCGTCGTCGACGACTCGCTCGCCGACCGGGTGGTGGAGGCGATCTCCGCCGCTGCGCAAACCGGCCGCATCGGTGACGGCAAGATCTTCATTTCCAACATCGAAGGCGCGGTGCGCATCCGCACCGGTGAGCGCGACAGCGACGCCATCTGATTTTTCGCGAACTTCTCGCCGGCTTGCAGGGGATGATTTCCAAGAGGTCTGGCGGCTGACCACATCAACCTACCCCTTCGGGGGGGTATTTATGAAAGAAGGGCACGGTTCACATGGCTAACACGCCTAAAGACATCCTGAAGATGATCGAAGAAAAGGAGATCGAGTGGGTCGATGTCCGTTTCACCGATCCCAAGGGCAAGTGGCAGCACCTGACCATGGTGTCTTCGGTGCTGGGCGAAGATGAGCTGACCCAGGGCCTGATGTTCGACGGTTCGTCGATCGAGGGCTGGAAGGCCATCAACGAATCGGACATGATCCTGAAGCCGGACCTCGACGCCGTCTATGTCGATCCGTTCAGCGCCACCCCGATGCTGATCATCTTCTGCGACATCGTCGAGCCCGACACCGGCGAACTCTACAGCCGCGATCCGCGCTCGACGGCGAAGCGCGCCGAAGCCTTCGTCAAGTCGGCCGGTTTCGGTGACACCGTCTATGTCGGCCCGGAAGCCGAATTCTTCATGTTCGACGACGTGCGCTTCGAGAATGACTACTCGCAGAGCTACTTCAAGATCGACGACATCGAACTGCCGACCAACACCGGCAAGGAATATGAAGGCGGCAACCTGGGTCACCGTCCGCGCGCCAAGGGCGGCTACTTCCCCGTCGCGCCGGTCGATCCCTGCACCGACATCCGCGCCGAGATGGTTTCGACCATGCTCGAAATGGGCCTGCCCTGCGACAAGCACCACCATGAAGTGGCCGCTGCCCAGCACGAACTCGGCCTGACCTTCGGCACGCTGGTTCAGACCGCCGACCGCATGCAGATTTACAAATATGTCGTGCAGATGGTCGCCCAGGCCCAGCGTTCCAGGGCCCCGATGCAACGTCTGGCCGACGTGGTGGCAG
>NZ_JBHIWJ010000157.1:0-6435 GCF_041987595.1 Sphingobium sp.
AATGCCGATGCCTACAGCCGGAACGCCCAAACATCGTCAGGCGGACATGAAGCGCATGGGTTCGGGCCGGCAGGGCCGCCGCGGCATTGCGCTGCCATCGCGGCCGCAGCATGGTGCAGGGGACGTGGCCGCTTGGCGCCCGCGAAAGGCGGGGCCTGCGGCCAATGCCATCTCTATGCAGACAAGGAGGATGAACCGATGGGACTGAGCGTAGAGGACCGGCTCGACATTTACGATCTGTTCCCGCGCTATTGCCAATATGTGGATAACGGCAGGGCGGCCGAATGGGTGAACCTATTCGCAGAGGATGGCTGCTTCGAGATTATCGGCCAGATGACCCTCCAGGGTGCAAGGCAACTGGGCGGAATGCCCGCGATGCTCGCGGAAAGGAGCGGCGGCAAATGGCGCCACCAGATCACCGACATCATGATCGACGCAAGCCCATCCGATGACGCCGCCCATGTCGGCGCCTCCGGCCTCGTGACGGACTGGAACGATGGCGGCCGGGCCATCATGTTCGCCAATTATCAGGGCGCGCTGAGCAAAATCGACGGACGCTGGAGGATCGCCAGATTGACCGCAGCCATGTTGACGGACTGAACGGCGAAAGCAGCCTATCGACCGGCGCCGCGTTCTTCCCGAAATTCGCGTGGAGTCATGCCGGTGGCCTTGCGGAAAGCGGCGGAAAAGGCTGCGGCGCTCTGGAAGCCGCAATTGCCGGCAATCACCTTGATCAGCACATCGTCCCGCGCGAGCTGTTGCTGCGCATGGGCGATCCTGCGACCGGCGATATAATCGGACAGGGTAGTGCCGGTGGTCGCTTTGAACGTCCGGATCAGGTGCCGGGGGCTGGTGCGAATTTCCGCCGCAAGGTCCGCGACCGACAGATCGCCTGACAGTTCGGCTTCGATCCTGTCCTTGATCCGGCGCAACCGCCAGCCCGGCATTTGTCCATAGCCGCTGCGGTCGTCCTCCGGGGCCTGCCGGAAATGCCGGCACAGCTCGACGACCAGCAGCAGAGCCATGCTCTCCAGCACTATGTCCTGTCCGAAACCGGGGTTGCGCAACTCTTCCAGCAGGCGCGCAAGCCCCTGACGCACCCGACCGATCTGCACATCGTGGCAGGGCGTCAAATCAGCCAGACTGTCATCCTCGAACAGTTGCATCGCCCGTTCATTTTCAAATGTCAGGCACAGCAGGCTGTGTTCGCCCGGTTCGCTCAACGCCGAAAAGGCGCCGCCCTTGGGCAGGAAAACAATATCGCCCGGCGGGTCGGCAAGCCGGCGGTCGGCGCTGAAAAAGCGCGAATTGGTACAGCGCGGACCGATGGAAAAGTCCAGATAATAGGAATCGGGCTGGTAAACCGCGCGGCTGCTCTGGGTCCAACCGAAGTGCCGAATGTCGGCAAAAATTCCGTTGGCGTGAACTTGTCGTTCGACATGAAAATGCGACGCCGTGCGCGGCGCGCACAGGGGCAGATCAGTGCCGATTGCATTCTGCATCCTCAACCTCCTTGCCATCGGTCGAGTCTGGTCCCGACCTAGAAGGGCCGGGCTATTATTTGCCAGTTGGCCGCAGATGGCAAGTCAGGGTTGATCATGATCGTTCACATCGGCCAACATCCATCGGCCCGCCAGCGCGAACAGGCCGGCGGCAAGGATGAAGAAGCAGGATCCGAAGCTGAGCGACAAGCGCAACCCCTGCGCGCTGGCGGCCTCACAGGCCGCGACCGGCCGCTTTACGCAGTCGGCGAGGCTGAGGCCTGCGGACACCCGTGCGGCTTCCCCCAATATGTCGCTGACAAGGCCGATCAGCGGCGGCCCCAGACCATAGCCCAACAGGGAACTTGTGGCGATGATGATGGCCGACGCCGTGGCCCGCATATGCGGGGGCGCGACGTCCTGCCCGTGCGCATACATGGCGGGCATGTAGAAATGCTGCCCCATCGAGGCGAACACCATCAGCGCGACGGCAAGACCGACCGTCGGCAGTTGGAAAGCGACGGCATAGAGCGACCCGCACCAGAGCAAGCCGACGGACGGCAGCCACGCCTTGATCCGTGGATAGCGCCGCCTTCCGAAATCCATCAACGGTCCGCCGATAAGCGTGAAGATAATGCCCACGCCCCCGATCACCAGCCCCATCAGCAGCGATGCGGTTGCCAGGGATAGGCCATGTCCGCGCATGAGGAAGGACACCATATATTGTTGGTTGGCATAGCTGCCGATCCCGGCAATGCCACCCGCGATCGCCACCAGGGCAAAGCTGCGCCGGACGAGCAACTGGCGGACCGTAGCGATGAAAGATGCCGCATGGACGGCACGCGGCTGGCTCCGCTGCGGTTCCGGCACTGTGGCGCGAAACAGCAGGGCCAGGACTATGCCGGCCATCCCGCAGAGGAGGAAGGCTGTGCGCCAGCCATAGGCGGCAATGAGAGCGCCCCCGGCCACTGCGGCGACAATGGCGCCGACCGGGCCGGCCACCCCGAAAATGGCAATGACAGTCGTCCGGCGCTGTGCGGGGAATGCATCGGAAATCAGCGAGTGGGACGCTGGTGTGCATCCCGCTTCACCGATGCTGACGGCGGCTCTCCCGACAAGCATCTGGAGGAAATTGGCCGCTATCCCGCAAAAGCCCGTCATGACGCTCCACAGCATCAGCGAAAAGGCAATGATCCCGACCCGTCGGCCACGGTCCGCCGCCCGTGCGATCGGGAAGCTGAAAAGCGTATAGAGTATGGCGAAAGCCGGTCCGCCAATCAGGCCCAGTTGAAAATCGCTGAGGTGCAGGTCAACCTTGATCATTTCCTGCGCGACCGAAAACAGCAGGCGATCGATATAATTCAGACAATTCAGAAGAAACAGCGCGACAATTGTCCAGGACAAAAGCGATCGACTGTTCGCCGAAGACGTCATTTCATAGGGCGTGGCCCGCTGCGTAGCATCCATGGATGAAGGATTGTGCATCACTCGTCCAAATCCGTTATAACGACCTTCCTGAGGACTATGCCAATGCAGCGTCGCATGCCGCCGTCAGCACTATCGCCGGCAGGACAGATGTCGCGCCGTGGACATATTCGCCCGGTGCCGCTGGGGGTGGATCAAGGATTTGTCGAACTGCCCGTCACAGGCAGCGACGCCGTTTCCCACCATATCGCTTGCCACAATATTCATCCAGATCGCGCATGTCCTTTGCTGCGGCCACCGCCTGCCCCCGATCACAGGGCAATTCCTTTTCGATATAGGAACGCGCTTCCACTCGCTCGCACAATTCTTCGATATCGCACCGCGAAAGAATGTTCTTTTCCCGCAAGTAACAGATCAGGCTTTGCAATATCACCAAAGCCTTGTCTCCATTATCGACCGATTGATTGACATCCATTCCACGATCCTGAATTTTCGCAATAATGGAATAATTGCGCATCTCTTCATCTGGCAGTTACACAGAAAAAGGGCCATCAGCCCCCTGACGAAAGATAGGGTTCCGTCTCCTACGAGTAGATTGCGATGACCGGATCATATCGGTCAGGTGAGGCGGACATCGCCGCCTCACCTGATCGGCGCTTATGTCAAAAACGGTAAGAGACCGTTGCCCCCCATGTGCGCGGCGCCGCGGTAAAACCGATCGCGGTACCGAACGTGCCATAGCCGTTGAAGATGGCGTTGTAATATTTCTCCCGGGTCAAGTTACGCCCCCACAGGGTGAACTCCATGCCGTCCTCCAGCTTGAAGCTGAGACTGCCGTTCAACACGCCATAGGCCTTGAGCCGGCTGAAGCTGTTCTGCGTGTTGATAAAGCTGACAGCCGCGGCGCGCTCTGCGGCGTCGTTGACACCGTCGTTAAGCGCCGGAGCCGTCAGATCAGCGGTGGCATAGTCCTGATAGACGGCTGAGGTATAGGCATAGTCGGCATGCAAGGCGATTTCGCCGCCTCTGACTGGAATGCGCTGTGTGGCGCCGACGTTCCAGGTCCATCTGGGCGCGCGCGGAACAATTTCACCGCTCCGATCAACCGTGCCGCCCAACCCTGCCGCAGTGAATGATCCCGCGGCATATTTCGCCTTCAGCCAGGATATGGCACCGCTGACTTCCATGCCCTGCCAGGGAATGAGCGTGCCTTCGAACTCGACGCCATAAGCTCTCACATCGCCCGCATTCTGAACAAACTGCGTCAGATTGCCGCCGACCAGAGCATTGACGATATTCTGCGCACCGTTCCGCCAGATATAGAAGCCTGCAAGGTTGGTCCGCAAATGCCTGTCGAGAAAGTCGCCCTTGAACCCGATTTCGGCATCCTTGACCTTTTCCGGCGCAAAGGAACTGGCGTCGGGCGGAGTCGGCCGTGAATTAAGACCGCCAGCCAATGCGGCGCCGCCCGTCTTCGCATAGACGAATTTGCCATTCCCCAGTTCATAGTCGATGCTGACCAGCCATGCGGGATAATCAAATTTGGCGGTCACGGGGTCCGTACAATTGGGGCCGGGCGGGACGAGATTGGCGTTGGCGCCCACGGCGCACAGACCCGTCGGCGGAAGCGTGATCAACCGGCCGTTCGACACGAACGAACCGGAAAAGCCTGGTATCCCACCAATATAGCCCATGCGGTTGATAGAGCGTTTGTCCCAAGTATAGCGAAATCCGCCCGTCACCCGCAACCGTTCGGTGAGGTTGTAATTGGCTTGGGCGAACAAGGCCTTGGACTCTGATTTATAGGTGGCGAGATTGGTGTTGGCGGGCGCAAGGTTGAATCCGAAATCGGTGTCCTGGAAAACGAGGGACTGGGATTGTTCGTCGCCCGATTCCTTGAAATAGAATGCACCAAGAATGAATTCCAATTCCCCCAACGTACCCGAGAATTGAAGTTCCTCGCTGCGCTGTTTCTGGGAATAGTCGCTGGCATAGGACGCGATCTTGGCGGGCGTACCGTCCAGATCGGTGCCGTCCCCGGTTTCCGCCTCCCGATAGGCTGTTATCGACTTTACCTTAAAATCCCCCAGATCATATTCTATCGTCGCACGAAGCCCCCATGTCTTGTTGTAATTGAAGGGCGTATCGATGTTGGGGTTACCCGTGTTGGGGTCATTATATGTAGTGTAGAAACGACTTTGGGTTTGCAGGAAGCTGGCAAGATCAAATTGATTGGAATAAAGAGCGAGGCCCGGACCTGCCGGATTGATACCACGCAGAGCGACATTATTGTAAGTATCCTTGATGTCAGCCCAGTCGGCCGACAGGGAGACCGTCAGCGGGACCGCCGAAGGTTCCCAGTTCAGCGTGGCGCGGGCCGCGATGTCATGATCGATACGCGCCGCATCAACTCCTCTGATGGGGTTCGGGCCGAAGCCTTTACCTCGCTCACCATAGCGCCCCGCCAGACGTAACGACAATTCGTCGCCGGCGATCGGCAAAGTCAGCGCGGATTCGATCGACCAGCTCTCATAATTGCCGATACGACCGGTAATATAGCCGCCGAAATGTCCGTCCGGCTGAACGGTTGTCATGTTCAGGGCGCCGCCTGTCGTATTGCGTCCGAACAATGTTCCCTGGGTACCGCGCAGGACTTCGACGGACGCCAGGTCGAGAAGGCCCAGATTGCCGGCAATGGGTCTTCCATAATAGACGCCATCGACATAGATGCCGACCGCAGGATCGGAAAATGAGTTGGGACTGTTCTGAGCGTTACCCCGGATGGCGAGATATATCAGGGACGCGTTCCCGGTGCCGCCAGACTGAACCGACAAACCCGGTGCGGCCCGGCCCACATCCGCGACTTCCACAATCTGGCGTTCAAGAAGGGCGGTCGGATCAAGCGCCGTCACGGCCACGGGAACGGTTTGAAGGTTTTCCGAAGTGCGGCGCGCCGTCACGATGATATCGCGCACCGCGTTATTGTCGCCGCCACTGGAGCTTTGCTCGACCGCTTCTGCCGCCTGGCTTATAGCAACACCGCACGCGCTCCACGCGGCGCCGGTCATAAGGATTACCCGGAATATCTTACCCATTTCATCCCCTCCTGTGGTGACTATATTTAATTCATGACGACCTGTTTCTATTTATTGACCGAAATGATCTATTTTTATCTTATTATATTTTCAGATAATATTTTATCTTAGTACGATCCGTAGATACTGATTGGGCAGACACATACTGATTGCCCAGACCAGCTACTCCCTGATCACTCAATCTGCGGGACGAAGCACATATCGTCGGATAGGTACCGCCCCTTTGGCTGGCCAAACTCTCCTGCCGGGATGCTCGATTTTCCAGGGAGGGACACACTTAATCCCGCCGCAACGGCTCCATGGGCACCAGAACCAGATGATCGGCCGGCACGTCAGGCCCCGCGATGACCAGACAATGTCGCAGCGTCCTTCGGTGGAAGAAACGCGTCAGGGCGATATCATCGGCAGGCGTGCTCTTTTCGATGAAGCGCATC
>NZ_JBHIWJ010000158.1:0-6032 GCF_041987595.1 Sphingobium sp.
CCGCTCCTCCGGTGACAAGCTGCCATAGCGGGCCACTTCCGCCAGTGGATCCCAACCTGAGAGCATCGCGACACAGCAACCGGCCGGCAAGCCGCCCTGCTTCTTTTCCCAAGCGGCGAGGTCTTCTGGTCCCACTTGCGCATCGCGGTCCAACTCGCGCTTTGCCCTGACGATTTCGAGCCTACGCCCATGCAGTTCGATCGCCCCATCATCGGGCGAAACCGCAGCAGCCAAAGCTTCGCGGGACCGGCCGGCAAAAGCGGCAGCCAGGCTTGCGGCCAAAACAGCGCGGCGGTCGATCATGCCTGCTGCTCCATGCGGGTAGGTGAGCTGTGGAAACTCATCCTTCGATGGCCCCCTGGCGTCGGTTCATGCTCCATCCCCCTCCTCTCACATCATGGCAGCCCTATTTTGTTCATCTGGTCTTACCATGGCGCCACCGCGCCACCTTGCTGTTTTTTCCTCACCTTGCGAACCAGCCTCAGGACGATCTGGCCGCGCCATTCTGTTCCGTCTACTGGAACAGGCAGGCCGCCCGCCCCTGAAACAGACCGTCGATCGACGCGGGAGGTCATATTGATCGCCCAAAATCGACGGATTGCTCCAAAAACCCGTGTTCGCTGATCCGAATCCGGGTGGTCCATGATCTCGACAGGCGTCATTTGACGATGAAAAGTCGCGGATGGTGCCCAGGCCCTCTAACTGCCTGCCGACCGGGCGAAGCGCTGGCTGACCGACAGGATGATTTCAGAGAGGACGAAGTGAAGATGAAGTTCCCCTATTCGACGGCATTCGCGGCGCTCGGCATGGTGGCCAGCTATGCAGCCTATGCCGCTGCTCCTGCGGTGACCAACGCGGTCAAGGCGCGTCAGGCCAGCTACAAGGAGATTGGCGGGGCGTTCAAGAGCATCAATGACGAGCTGAAGTCGGGCTCGCCGGACATGAACAGCGTCAAGCCGCTGGCGCGCGACATTGCGGCACGGGCAGTCCTGCTGCCCAAATATTTCCCCAAGGGCAGTGGTCCGGAATCGGGCCTCAAAACCCGCGCCAAGCCGGAAATCTGGAAGGACAACGCCACCTTCGTCAAGCTGCAGGGCGACATGATCACCGCTGCCCGCGCGCTCGATATGGCCGCTGCCAGCGGCAATGTCGCTGGCCTTGGCTCCGCCCGCACTGCGCTGGGCGGCGCCTGCAAGAGCTGCCACGACCGCTTTCGCACGGAGCAATAATGTCGGAGACCGAGGTGAACGGCGCGACAGCGCGCGTGCGGATCTGGGACTTGCCGACCCGCCTGTTCCACTGGACATTGGTCCCCTTGCTGGGCTTTGCCTGGTGGACAGCGGAAGAGCGAATGCTCGATTGGCATCGTCTCGCGGGTTACAGCATTTTCGCGCTGCTGTTGTTTCGCCTCATATGGGGCATGGCGGGCAGCAGCACGGCCCGCTTCGTCCATTTCGTGGGCGGGCCCGTGACGCTGGCCCGCTACGTGCGCGGCCATATGTTCAACCGCTCCGCGGCCCCGGCACCGGGCCATAATCCGGTCGGCGGCTGGAGCGTGCTGGCGATGATCGCGCTGTTGGCGACGCAGGTCGGCCTTGGCTTCTTCTCGGTCGATATCGACGGGCTGGAATCGGGACCCTTTGCCTATCTGGTCGATTTCGACACCGGACGCGCCGCAGCGGAATGGCACGGCTTCATCTTCAACCTCATCCTTGCCCTGACCGCGCTTCACGTCATGGCTATCCTCTTCTATCTGCTTCACCGGCGCGACAATCTGGTCGGCCCGATGATCAGCGGCTCAAGGCGCTGGACCGGCGAGCAACCGGCCTTGCGTTTCGCATCGAACCGGATCGCGCTGGCGATCTTCCTGCTGGTCGCAGGCGGAACATGGCTGCTGATCGCGCAATTCGGCAGGGCCTGATTTTAAGGGCAACTCGCCACTGGGCGGGATGAAAACGGAACGGCGGATGGGGAAAACGGTCCCCATCGCGAGGAATTCAAATAATGCAGCAACCTATTTTGGGAGAAATCGAATGACCAGCAGACTCAAGGACCGACGCATCATCATATTCGGTAGCGCAACAGGGATCGGCGCCGCGACCGTCCAGCGGCTGGCCGAAGAAGGCGCAAAGGTCTGTGCGGCCGACATCAACCTGGCCGGGGCCGAGGCTGCGGCGCAGGCGGCAGGAAACGGCGCATTTGCCGTCCATGTCGATATTTCTGACGAGCAGTCGGTGAACGCGGCGGTCAAGACGGCGGTGGAGCGTTTGGGCGGCCTTGATGGCGCGCATATCAACGCCGCGGACCTGCGCGTGATCATGGAGGATTCCGACGCGCTGGCGCTCGACCTTGCCGTGTTCGACCGCACGATCGCGGTCAACCTGCGCGGGCATCTGCTATGCACGCGCGCCGTCGTGCCGCATCTGCTGAAGAACAAGGAATCGGCGATCGTCTATACCAGTTCCGGATCCGCTCATGGCGCGGAACCCACCCGCCCCTCCTATGCCATGTCGAAGGCGGGCGTAAATGCTCTGATGCGTCACGTCGCATCGCGCTGGGGCAGGGAAGGCCTGACTGCCAATGTTCTTGCGCCCGGCTTCACCGTGACCGGCGAAATGAAGGCGCAAATGGAGGCCAATGGCCCCGAAGCCGAAAAATGGGCGCAATATTTCATGTCGCGCACGCCCCATACCCGGCTGGGCGAATCCGAAGATCATGCCGCCGTCGTCGCGCTGCTGCTCTCTGCCGACGGCCGCTGGATCAATGGCTCGATCATCGACGTGAACGGCGGATCGCTGATGCGCGCCTGATCACCTGCCGCAGCCAAAGGAAAAGGCCTCCTTCCCTCCTTGAGAGAAGGGGGCCTTTTCCTTGGCGCAAATTCTGATGTGAACGATTTCACTTCAGCGGCGCCCGGATCGCTCCAGACGCCACTCCCTCTTAGAAACGGTAGTTTGCGGTCAGGCCGAACTCGCGCGGCGGATTGACCGACACGGCGGTATATCCCGAACGGAACGGCGCAGGGTTGCCTGCCGGGCCGGGGACCAGGAACCGCGTCGCGACCTGCAGTTCGGCGCTGGATGCGCTGGTGATTTGCGTCGTGTTGAACAGGTTCTTCACGAAAGCCGTAAGTTCCCACCCAGCGTCAGGCGAGCGAATGCCCGCGAACAGGTTGACGTTCGTAATCGCCTTGTACCGATAGTCAGCCGTCTCCGAATAGAAACCGGGCCGGTAATTCAGCAATGCGCGGAGAAACGGCTGCAAACGGCCGACCGAGAAGCGGAGTTCGCTGTTCGCACTCAGCGCAAATCGCGGAATGTTCGCCAGGCGATCGTTCGTCTGGCAGAACGCCACCTGTTGTCCGATCGGCACAGCGGGCTGCCCTGCTGTGTCCGGGATGCCGTCGCCATTGGAGTCGCGGCATGGGGACCAGCGCGTTGTCATAAGGGGAATTTTGCGTAGGACGCGTTTATTGAAACGTCCCAATCGTCGATGGGGCGGGCGTCGAAGTGCATCCCGACCCCCTTGGATATGGCATCGCCGTTAAAGCTGATTGAATTGGCCGACCCGTCGATGACACCGTTTCTCGCCGAAGATGTCGGAGCGGTCACAAGGCCGACGAAGCTTGCCGCAAGCCATGACCGACACCGCCCCCAACGGCTGCGCGTCGCGTCCATCATGCCGCCCAGAACGGGGTCGATACATCAAGCCACCCCGCTCCGAACTTCCAACTGGTAATATCGTGACTTGATCAGTTGACCAGCGGATTGTCGGAAGGGAGGATCAAAGGTTCAGCGAGCGGACCGGGGATCGCTGGCGTACATATTCGGTCTTTCACTTGCCACTGCGGCCCGCTCGGCAGGAGGGACGCTTGGCGTTCCCGTTGGCGTCAGGGATGCCATCTCCATTATAATCATACAATAGCGCTGCCCGTCATCCTAATCCGCATCGGCATAGGTGGCGTTCCATGCTGAAATCCACCCATTGCGACGGCTGGAACCCGGCCGGACTTCGACACCCCTGGCTGATCGGATTGCCATAGGTTGGCAGCGGCGTGGTACCCGTATCGACAGTGCCGGGGATACGCGAAGAGCGGGTCGTGAGCGCCGGCGCGAAGTCCACATAATTTTGAACTTCTGGTAGAAAGCGGCGATGTTCAGCGTCAACTTGTGATCGAAAAGGCTGGACTTCAGACGGATTTCAAAGCCATCCGACCTTTCGTCGGACGTCTGAAGATATTGCGCGACGCCATACTCGACAATTGCCATGTCCGCGCCACCTTCGGACCAATGACGAGCGCACCGCCAAGCGGATTTCGGGCGCGCCATATGTCGCCCCCACCCGGTTCCAGCGACACCGCAATCCGGGCTGATGCAGGAAGAGCGTCAGACCGGCTGCCGGCAAAAAAAAGGTCGAAGCGCAGCTTCGACCCAGGGGAGGAAATTTGCTTTCTGCAGACGATCAGTAGGTGATGCGGGCCGTCACGCTGAGGCGACGATCCGAGATCGTTGCGGTCCGGGGTCGCGTATCCAGACCAAAATAGGAGTTTTTGCGCGAATTGGTGATATTGCGTACGTCCATACCGATCATGAAGTTCGGCGTAACGGTGTAGTTCATCGACGCATCCAGCTGGCCGAAGGGTTCCACGAAGATAGGCAGGTTGCCCGTGCCGACGCCCGCCGTCGTTTCCACGAACTTGCTGCGCCAGTTGTAGGCTGCACGCAGCGAGAAGCCGCCCTTTTCATAGATGCCGACCAGGTTGTAGCTGTATTTGGACAGCTGCTCGAGCGGCACCTGAATGGCAGGGCCGGAGATGGCCGGGCTCGGCGCCTGCGAGTCGACATAAGTGAAGTTGGCCTGCATGCCGAGACCGTCGAACGGTCCGGGCAGGAAATCGAAGAACTGCTGGTAGGACAGTTCCGCACCCTTGACCGTAGCGGTATCGGCGTTGGTGTAGGACGTCACCTGATAGGTGTAGGTGTTGCCACTGGGGAAGGTGATGTCCCGCGGGGTGATCGCCGTCTGGATGTAGCCCTTGATCCGCTTGTAGAAGCCCGCGACCGAAACATAGCCCGTGCGGTTGAAATACCATTCGAGCGAAGCATCGAAGTTGCGCGATGTCATGGGCCGCAGGAAGGGATTTCCCCCCGATGCGGTGTGGATCTCGTTCTGCTGGGCCGGACCCGGCTCAGTGATCGTCAGGCTGGGGTTGAGCTGCCCGAAGGTCGGACGTGCCATGTTGGCCGAAGCGGCAAGACGCAGCTGCAGATTGTCCCGCAGATGGACCCGAAGATTAAGGCTCGGCAAGATCTTGGTGTAGGAATCGCTGAAAGCGATCTGATTGAACTGCGGCGGGCCAGTCATGCTGGATCCATCCGGCGCGATAATCTGCGGCACCTGCTGATAGAAACCGGAAACGCCGAGATCCGTCCTGACCACGCGCACGCCGATATTGCCATCGACCGGCACCGACATGGGCCGCGCATCGAAGAATGCGGCGACATAGCCGGCATAGCTTTTCTGCCGCTGGGAATTGACGCCGCTAGGCTCAGGACTCGTTGATCAAAGCCAGAAGAGCACGGTGGCGGCCAGAGCGAGTGCAGAGAAGAACACCGTGGGGCAGCGATCGTAGCGGGTCGCGACGCGGCGCCAATCCTTGAGCCGGCCGAACATGATCTCGATGCGGTTGCGGCGCTTGTATCGACGCTTGTCGTATTTGATGGGCATTGATCGCGATTTTCGCCCCGGAATGCAGGGTTTGATACCCCTTTGCTCAAGCGCGTCCCGGAACCACTCAGCATCATAGCCCCGGTCGGCCAGCATCCACTGCGCCTTGGGCAGGTCATCGAGCAGGGCTGCTGCGCCGATATAATCGCTGATCTGGCCGGCCGTGATGAAGAAGCTCAAGGGGCGGCCGTTGGCATCGGTGACGGCGTGCAGCTTGGTGTTCATGCCACCCTTGGTCCGTCCGATCAGGCGCCCGAGATCCCCTTTTTTACCCCAAGGCTGGACGCCGTGCGGTGGGCCTTGAG
>NZ_JBHIWJ010000159.1:0-5885 GCF_041987595.1 Sphingobium sp.
GAGCAGCCGCGAGGCAGCGCGCTTGCTGCACAAGGCCGAGGATGGCGGAGCGCCCCCCAAAAGGCTTGGGGACATGATTATCGGGGAGGCGCTGCAAAGCACTTCGGGCGATCATGGTGCCGCGCCGCAGCCCGGCGCCGGTGCGCCACTGAGGCGCCGCCGCCTGATGATAGGAGCGCTTGCCATGACCATGGCCCTTGGACTGATCGCCTTTGCCACGCTTCCCCTGATCACCGCCACCAGCGCCACCGCCGAGCCCGCTGGGCCGGTGGCCGACAAGCAGGTGGTCGATGCCGCGCGCCAGTTCCTCGCGCTCGTGGAGCAGAAGAAATGGGCGGAAAGCTATGCCGCCACCGGAAGCGCCTTCCGCCAGCTCAACACGCTGCAGGTCTGGTCCGAGGTGTCCGAGCAGGTCCATGCTCGCTACGGCAAGGCGGTGTCTCGCACCCTGCTTGCCCATGAGAACCTCCCTGCCCCGCCCTCAGGCTATGAGGTGGTCAAGTTCCGCGCGGTATATGCCAACAGGACCGAGGCGGTGGAGACGGTGACGCTGGACCGCGAGGATGGCAGGTGGGTCATCGTGGGGGTCACGGTGGGGTAATTCCGCGCGATCCCGCCCCTTTGCCATAAACCCAGCCCAACCGTCCCTGAAAGGGAATTCGCCTTGTTCAAGATGACCACGCCCATGCTGGCGGCCCTTGTGCTTGCCTCAAGCTCCTGCCTGACAGCGGCGCAGGACCTGCCACCGGATGCCTCTGCCGATCCCACGACATCGCTCGACGCTGCCTTCCATGCCTGGCTCACGGCCATCAACAGCGGCAATCGCGCCGAAATCCAGGCATTCTATCGTCAGCATGCCGATGACCCGAACCCGCTCTTCGCGCTCGAACAGGCAGAAGACAGCTGCGGCTTTGAAGTCGACCATTTCAAGGCCAAGACCTCGACCAGCATGGAGGTGCTGCTCCGCCAGAAATACCTGCCCGGACTGCAAAGGCTGAAACTGGCTGTTGCGAATGCCGGCGATTCAAAGCTGAAGACCCTTGATCTGCGGCCCATGCCCCTGCCCGACAATGGAGCAATCCAGGCAACGCGGCTGGTTGCGGACCGGCTTGCCCAGCGCGGCGAATTTGCTGGCGCGATCATCGTCGAGCGCGAGGGGAAAAGGCTATTCGCGGCCAGTTGGGGCGAGGTGCGGCCGGGGAGCGGCAGGGCCATCACATTGGACACGCCGATGCTGCTGGCCTCATCCGGCAAGATGTTCACTGCGGTCAGCATCCTGCAGCTTGTGGCGGCGGGCAAGGTCGAACTGGATGCTCCCATCGGGCGCTATCTGACCGAATATCCCAATGCCGAAATGGCAAAGGTCACGATCCGGCAGCTTCTCAATCATCGCGGTGGCGCGGGAGATATCGGCATATTGGGCCGCGATGAAGGCGCAAACCGTGCGCGGGTCCGCACCTTGGCAGAGATGATTCAGCTCAACGGCGGGCGTCCCCCCGAATTTCCGCCGGGGAGCAAGACCGAATATTCCAATTACGGTTTCATCTTGCTGGGAGCGGTGATCGAGCGCGTATCGGGAATGGCATATGCGGATTACGTGCAAGCCCATATCTTTGCACCCGCCGGGATGGCGCATAGCGGCTTTCCGGATCGCGACCATCTGGATGAGGTGCCGCTGGGCTTCACCCGCTATTTTGGCGAGCAGGAAGCGAAAGTGCCCAATACCGATACGCTCCCCTGGCGCGGATCGGCAGCGGGTGGAGGGGTTGCCAGCGCGAACGACATGGCACGGTTCTTCGGGACACTCCCAACCGGCAAGCTGCTACCGCCCGAACTGTTCAAGCTGGCAACCATGGCGGGCGACACGCCGTGGTATGGCCTGGGCTTCGTCGTGAATTCCGGGCCGGAGGCGAGCTGGGGGCATGGCGGGACTGCCTATGGCATGGACGTGGCGGTTCATCATTACGCGACGATCGACACGACATTCATCTGCCTTGGGGCCAACGATATGGTGTGCAACCGGCTGATCTTCGCATGGTTCCTGCGCACTTTCCCGCCGGGCGACCAAGACGACTGAACTACAGCGACCGAAGTCGCCGGATCATCATGTGCCTGCTATCACCCGGCGGGACAGCCAGGAGGTTCGCGCCGCCCGCGCGCTATGTGGTGGTCATGTTCCGCACCGTCCATGCCAACAAGGCATAGGCCGGGGAGACGGTGGCGCTTGGCAGGGAGCACGGACACCGGGTCGGTGTCACCGTGACCATCGGCCAGGCTCAGGCCAGCAGCCGCTGCCCCGCCCCCAGCGCGCGTGGGGCAGCCGATCGCGCCGCCAGAAAGCCGATCGACAGATGCGGCGGAGGCGACACCAGGGACGCATAATCGGAAGTTTCCGCAACCCTGGAATGGCTGTCAGGGAAAATGTCGCACAGCTTACCTTCAGGCCTCGGAGCCCAAGAGCTCTGGCATCGGGCACCTGTCTTCAGCAGAGGATTGGGTTTCCACTTTGCAGCGACCGAAGCGGGCGCCACATAGCCTGTCCTGCACCACGACTGCCATTTGGGGATCGAGACCTGAGCGACCGGCGTGCTTGCGGTTGACGGGAGCGGAAATTCCGGTGCCGGGTTGGGCACGAAAACCGGACGAGGCCTGTAGGAGACATGGGCCCAATCATGGCCATCATTATGGCGGGCGTAATTGGCCAGCGACGCGATGCGCTCGGTAGCAGGGGCAACCGATTGCCACACCGTGAGCACTGCAAATATTACCACGCCGGCGAAGATCACCGTAAAAATAGCCGTACCCATGACACAGATGTCCTATTGGGAGACGGATGGCCTCCCAGCCACAACCCGTGACAGCCTGTTTATAACATTGTGCATAACCAGTTGTCCATAAAAATGGACACTCGATGTTATAAATGGTTTTTCTTGGTTTCTATTTTGCTGCCCGCCAATGATACCCGCAGCAGCAAATGGCGTACAGCTTCACATTTTATCGTTTTATCGCAGCAGTTTATCCGGAATAATGGCATAGGTCGCCAGCGGGGTGCGCCTCCACCTTGGTGCTCACTCAGCAGGTAGAACGCGCTGCGGCAAGCGCGAAGTCCGCGCCGCCATCGCCAGCGTCTGGCCGTCAAGCGTCCTGAGAAATGCTTGTGCGGCCTGGTGCAGCATGCCCGTCAGCCCGCACTGGCTCTGCAGGATGCAGCCGTCACAATCGGCGAGCTGGATGCATGGTTCAGTCAGCCGGACGACCTCGCCCAAGGTCATGTCCTCTGCCGCTCGACCGAGCCGGAAGCCGCCTGATCTGCCCCGCACCGTCGCCAGCAGCCCGGCCTGGGCCAGTTGGTTGACGACCTTCATCGCATTGTTCCGTTAAATGCCATGACCCGCCACGATCCCGGGCTATGCCGAGAATGTCGACAAGTTGCAGAACCTCACCCCCGTCGTCCAGCGCATGGTCGCGCGGCATGTCGAGTGCGGCGTGAAAGCCGAGCATTACCCCTATGTCGCCGAAGCGCTGTTGCCCGCCATCCGCGACGTCATCGGTGAAGGCGCGACCGACGAGGTGCTGGCAGCCTGGGGCGAGGCCTATTGGTTCCTCGCCGACATCCTGATCGGCAAGGAAGCGGCATTGTACGAGGAAATCGCCGCCTGATGCGAAACGGGGCGGTTCGCGCCGCCCCGTCCCCAATCAGAAATGCAGCGCGCGACCATAGGCGCTCAGTACGCCCTCATGCATCATCTCGCTCAGCGTCGGGTGCGCGAAGACGGTGTGGATCAGGTCTTCCTCGGTCGTCTCGAGCTGGCGCGCGATGACATAGCCCTGGATCAGCTCGGTGACTTCCGCGCCGATCATGTGCGCGCCGAGCAGTTCGCCGGTCTTCGCGTCGAACACGGTCTTGATGAAGCCCTCGGCTTCGCCCAGCGCGATCGCCTTGCCGTTGCCGATGAACGGGAAGTTGCCGACCTTGACCTCGTGCCCGGCCTCCTTGGCCTTGGCTTCGGTGAGGCCGACACTGGCCACCTGCGGGCGCGAATAGGTGCAGCCCGGAATGTTCCACGTCTCGAACGGATGGGGGTTCTTGCCCGCGATATGCTCGACCGCGATGATGCCCTCATGGCTCGCCTTATGCGCCAGCCAGGGCGGGCCGGTGACATCGCCGATCGCGCGGATGCCCGGAACGTTGGTCTGGCCGAATCCATCGACGACGATATGGCCGCGTTCGGTCTTCACGCCCAGCGCTTCGAGGCCGATATCCTCGGTATTGGGCACGATGCCGATCGCGACGATGGCGTGGCTGAAGCTATGCTCCTCGCTCTTGCCGTCCTTGGTCTTGATCTTCGCCTTCACGCCCTTTCCGTCGCTGGTCAGCGCCTCGACGCCCGCGCCGGTCAGGATCGTCATGCCCTGCTTCTTGAGCGCCTTTTCCATGAACGCGCTGACATCGGCATCCTCGACTGGCAGGATGCGGTCGAGCATTTCGACGATGGTCACTTCCGCGCCCATGTCGCTGTAGAAGCTGGCAAACTCGACGCCGATCGCGCCCGATCCGATCACCAGCAGCTTAGCTGGCATTTCGGTCGGGGTCATCGCGTGACGATAGGTCCAGATCTTCTTGCCATCCGCCTTGGCGAACGGCAGGTCACGCGCGCGCGCGCCGGTGGCGACAATGATCTCCTTGGCCTCCAGCTCGCGCACCTGGTCGCCCTGGGTGACGGTCATCTTGCCCTTGCCGGTCAGCTTGCCGGTGCCTTCGACCACGGTGATCTTGTTCTTCTTCATCAGGCCTTTGACGCCCGCATTGAGCTGTCCCGAGACCGCGCGGCTGCGCGCGACGATCTTCTCGAGCTCGAAGCCGACCTTTTCGGCGGTCAGCCCGTAATTGCCGGCATGGCTCATGTAATGGAAGATTTCGGAAGTGCGCAGCAATGCCTTGGTGGGAATGCAGCCCCAGTTGAGGCAGATGCCGCCCAGCCGCTCGCGCTCGACGATCGCGGTCTTGAGACCCAGCTGCGCCGCGCGGATCGCGGAAACATATCCGCCAGGGCCCGAGCCCAGCACGATGAGGTCGAAACTTTCAGCCATGAGCGGTCTCTTTCTTTCCGGTCTTAATGGGTCGATACGCCCGCAGGCGGGCCATCGGAGGGGGAGGAAGACAATTTGGCGCTGCGCTTCATCAGGTCGAGATTGCACAGCATCCAGACGATGCCCGCCGCGACGGCCGGCGCGTAAGCCAGTTCGGCATAGGCGACCACCTCGGTCAAGAACAGCACGAGCAGAAACCCGCTCTCCGCAGCAACGCCGATGAGCAGCGGCAGGCGCAGCCAGGTCGGCGCGCGGCTGCGATCAAGCGCATAGGCGACACCGGTCATGCACAGCAGCACGGCGAATACCATGATGAAGGTGTAATAGGCGTCCTCGGTGCCGACGAACATGTCGCCAAGGTCCGCCGATCCCTCCTGGAACAGCGTGAACACGAACCGGCTCGCCAGCGTGGCGATGCAGGTGGGCAGCAGCAAGCGGCGGAAGAGGAAGGTGAGGATGGTCATAGAATCGCAGCACCCGCATCAATGCCCCTCTCCCGTAATGGGAGAGGGGCTATAAGGTCAGCCCCTGGCCCGGCTCAACTCAAGCCAGCATCCCCAGTGGGTTCTCGCACAGGTCCTTGAACGCCGCCATCAGCTGCGCGCCGTCGGCGCCGTCGATGGCGCGGTGGTCGAAGCTGCCGGTGGCGCTCATCACGGTGGCGATGCCGAGCGCGTCATCGACGATATACGGACGCTTTTCACCCGCGCCGATCGCCATGATCATGCCCTGGGGCGGGTTGATGACTGCCTCGAAATGCTTGATTCCGAACATGCCCATGTTCGACAGGCTGG
>NZ_JBHIWJ010000160.1:0-5720 GCF_041987595.1 Sphingobium sp.
CTGGGTATCCCGCTGGCGCGACTCGCCGAACGCTACAGCCGGGTGCGGATCATTGCCATGGTGACGATGCTCTGGTCGCTGATGACGGCGTTGTCCGGTGCGGCGGCAAGCTATGTACAGCTCCTGCTCTGCCGCATGGGCGTCGGCGTCGGCGAAGCCGGCTTCACACCGGCGCTCGTTTCGATGATTTCCGATCGGTTCGATGCCGGGCGCCGGGCGGTGGTCTTTTCGCTGATTGCGATGGGGGTGCCCCTGGGCGGCGCCATCGCTGCGATTGCGGGCGGCGCGGTGGCGCAGGCATTTGGTTGGCGGCTTGCGCTCGTGGCGGTTGGCGCGCCCGGCCTGTTGCTGGCGCTGCTACTGCTTGCGACCATTCCCGAACCTGAACGGAAGGATGCCGGGCAGAGTGCGGATACGCCCCCCTTCGCCATGGTGCTTCGGCGGCTCGCCCGTTCGCCTTCCTTCCTGCACCTGACCTTTGGCAGCGGCTTCGTCGGGCTGGTGGGGTTCGGCACCAACCTGTTCCTCATTCCCTTGCTGGTTCGCCGCTTCGATCTCCCGCTGGCGCAGGCGGGTCTGGTGTTCGCGCTGTCGTTCAGTCTCGCGACGATGGTGGGACAAGTCAGCGGCGGTTATCTGATCGGCCGGCTGATCCGGCGGGATATACGCTGGGGCGGCTGGGCGCCCGCGATCGCGGTGGGGCTGGCTCTGCCATTCTATCTGCTGGCGATCCATCAATCCGACTGGTGGTGGCTGGTCGCCTTTCTCTTCGTCGCGACGACCTTGCTCTATGCGTTCACGCCCGCGATCATGACCATCACGCAGTCACTGGTTGAACCCCGTATGCGGGCGTCCGCCGCCGCGCTTCACTCCTTCGGCCAGACCGTCGCCGGGCTGGGGTTGGGATCGGTTGTGCTGGGCTATCTCAGCGATCGCCTCGCTGTCTTTCTCTATAAGGGCAATTATGCCGCAGATTGCCTCGTCTCGGGCAAGGCATCGCTGCCAGCCGCTTGTCTCTCGGCATCGGCAAGCGGCCTGCAACTGAGTATGCAATTGTCGGCATCTGTGCTCCTGATCGCGGTTTTCCATTATAGCCTGGCTGCGAAAAATCTGCCGCTGGAGGCAAATGCATCGTGAAGGACGGGAAAGCTGTCGACGTTCGGCCACGAAGCGCCGGATGGGATGACGCCGCGGCCCCGGCCATGCCATCCTTGCGGCCTGGCTATGACAGGACCGCGAGCAAGCGGCAGAAAGGAAGATGAGGATGGGAAGAGCAGGGGTTATCGGCCTGGGGCAGATCGGCGCGGGCGTCGCCATATGCCTCGCGCGGACACAGCAATTGGCTGCGGTCTATGACATTCGCGCCGATGCTGCTGACGCGCTGGAGGGCGTGCCGCCCGTCGTCGCTAGCCCGGCGGAGCTGGCCGCGCAGTCCGACGTCGTCATCATCGCCGTCGTCAACGCAAAACAGACGATCGATGTGCTGTCAGGCCCCGACGGCGTGCTTGCGCGCGCGCGGCCGGGCATGATCGTGGTGCTGGTCGCGACCGTCTCGATCGAGGATCTGGACGCCATTCGCGTCCTGACCGACGCGGCGGGCGTGGAACTGGTCGATTGCGGCGTGACGGGTGGCCCCAAATCCCGCGAGCATGGCCTCGTTTGCCTCGTCGGCGGTACGGATGAAACAATCGCAAAGGTGCGTCCGGTTCTGGACGGCTTTGCCAAGCTGGTGGCGCATATGGGTGGCCCAGGCGCGGGCATGGCCGCGAAGATCGCCCGCAACGTCATCGTCTTCGGCTGCCTGCGCGCCGGCTATGAAGCGTCGGTATTGTGCCGCAATGCCGGGGTGGATGTCCGCCAGCTTGCGCATGTGATCGACGCCAGTTCGGACAGCGTGGGCGGCCCGTTGATGCTGGCGGTGCGCGACGATCCGTCGTCCAGCGAGCAGGAAGCGGCGGTGCGCGAATATACCCGCAGCCTGATGGTCAAGGATCTGGACGCCGCCATCGATCTGGCGCGCAGCTACGGCATCGCGCTGCCCTTGGTCGAATTGACGCGCCGAACCGATCAGACGGTCGTGGGCTTGGAAAATGTAATGGGAGAAAAGGCATGAGCATCGACGAAGCGCAGTGGCAGAAGGGGCTGGAAGTCTTCGACAAGGTCTACGGACCGGGATCGTCGGAAATGACCCTCCCGTATCGGGAATCATCCTTCAACCAAGAAATCGTCGGTAATCAGTTCGCCAATCTGTGGGCGAGCGACATCTTCTCGATGCGGGAGAAGCGCCTGCTGGTGCTGGGCGCCACGGCTATGCTGGGCCGCGCAGATCTGGTCGAAATCCAGATGAACGGCGCCCTCATCAATGAGGAATTCACTGATGAGGAGCTGGATTTCCTGCCGCTGTTCGTGCTGTTCTATGCCGGGGCGGGCAATACGACTACCGTGTTTCGGGGGATCGAGGCCGCCAAGGCCCGACGCAAGGAACGCAACGCCGCGAAATGACAGGGTGCGCATAATGAAGGGCGGTCTGGTCGAAAGACCGGGCCGCCCTTTTCTTATGCTTCGCCGCTACCCCGACGCCGGATCGCGCGCGAGGCCAGCAGCAGCAATATGCCCCCAGCGAATGTGAACAGCATTGCGGTGCCGATCCCCCAAGCGACACCGGCCGTGCCTCCGACAAAGTCGCTGACCGCACCGATCAGATAAGTGCCCGCGCCTACGCCGATCAGGTTCGCGCCCAACTGCACCAGGGATACCGCAAGGCCCCGCAGGCGCGGTCCGGCGATTGTCACGATGACGGCGTAAATTGGGCCATTATAGGACGCACTGAGGAAGCCGCAAGCCATCAGCAGCGCCAGCATCAGATCGACGTCGTGGAACAGGACCGTACCGACCCCGGTCACAGCCGTCAGCAAGGGTATCACCGCGCCGAACAGGGATGTCCTTGCCGGATCAAAGCCACCCCGCCGCCGATTGACGAGGTCGATCACCCAGCCCGCGAGGAATCCGCCCAGCGAACCGAGGCCGCCATAGGCGATGGCGATGAGGATGCCCGCCTTCGCAATGGGCATGCCGTGGACTCGGATCAGGAAAGTGGTGAGCCATGTGCTCATGCCGTAAATGCCCGCCGCGATCAGGACGATGGCGAAGATGCAATACAGCAGTCCGGGCTGCGCGGCGAGCAGGCGGATGCGTTGCCCCAGTCTCAGCGTTTCTTCCTGCTGCGGGGCCGGCCCGTCATGTGCGCCGCGCACGGGTTCCCTTACCGTGAGCAGCAGCAGCGGCGCCAGCACCAGTCCCGGCACGCCGGCGGCCACGAACGCCCAGCGCCATCCGGCGCTCTGCACGATCACGCCACCTACGATGAACGCGATGGCGAGGCCGATTCCCGAACTCAGATACCAGATACCGATGGCGGTCGCGCGGCGGTCTTCGCCGAAATAATCGCTCAGCAGTGACATGCCGGTCGGTGATCCGCCCGCTTCGGCGGTCCCTACGGCGGCGCGGCCTATGAGCAATGTCCAGAACCCTGTCGCCAGGCTACACAGGGCGGTCGCACCGCTCCACAGCGTCAACGCGGCCGCCATCAGGTTGCGTCGGTTCCAGCTATCTACGGCTATGCCGAAGGGGAGGGCTGCAAGGGCAAAGAATATGCCATAGGCAAATCCGGCCAATATTCCCAATTGCCCATCCGAGAGTGCAAATTCATGCCCGACCGGCGCCAGCACCAGCCCGATGATGGCGCGATCAATGCCATGGCAGGTCTGCGCCAGCGTCAATATACCTAGCACATACCAGGGATAATGGCCGATGGCCGCTGGTTTGTCCGACAGCGCTCTCATGACGTCCCCGGCTGCAAGAGCGGTGCGATGGACATTGAGCGCCTCCTGTTTTTGAATATCGAACCGGGTGCATGGCGAAACCTGTCGCCCCTGTTCCCATGCCGCGCCTCGATCGAGCACAGGCAGGGATGTGCCCGCGCATGGAGCCTTGACCACCTATCCGAAGATAGAAGTAAAAGCGCATTGGTGCGCCTATTCGGGGCATCGAGAGAATAGAACCTGGCAGAGGTAGAGATGTTTCGTCCGGAGAGCGATTGGACCGGTCAGGGTAGAGCTGGCGTCCAGAATTTCTACATTGAAGTGGCGGCGAGAGTTCGCGACGCGCATGTGGATGTGCGGCATTTCGATTGGGTCCAGCCCAGCAGCGGCGTCTTTAGTCCAGAGAAACATTATCTGGATTATTCGCTCGACGGTCAGCCGCGGCGCAGCATGGTCAGCTTGGGCCGCCCGGACCGGCGCGCCGCGTCGGGGGACATCCTCTACATGCCGCCGCACCGCCAATATTTCGGCGAGCCGGCGCTTCAGGAGCGGCATCTCGTCTGCGTGGCGCTTGGGGAAGAATTTCTGGAGGAATTGTTCGACGGGGAGCAGCCGCTGAACAAGGTAGAGCCGTGCGCAGACATTCAAAATATCTCCATGCGCCGACTCTTTGCGGGACTGGCTGCGGAATTGCGGTCGCCCGGATTTGCCAGCCAGACGCTCGTCGAATCGATGCTCATGGGGCTTGCGGTCGAACTGGCCCGGCACATGGGTCCGCGCGAACGGGGCGGCCAGCATTCGCGTAGCCCACGCCAGGTCCAAAACATCATCGACTATGTGATGGAAAATCTCTCCTCGCCTCTTGGCGTCGCCGATATCGCGCGCGACCGCAACATGAGCGTGCGTCATGTCGCCCGCGTTTTCAAGGAAGGGACCGGCGTCAGCCTGGGTGAATTTGTCGCGCGCAGCCGGATCGCTTTGGCAAAGGAACTGCTGCGCAGCGATGGCGCTCGCATCAAGGAAATCAGCTGGCGATGCGGCTTCAACAGCACGTCGTCCTTTTCCGCCGCTTTCCGATCCGCGACGGGTCAAACGCCCAAGGCTTTCCGGTCGACATCAGCGCAGGTCCACTGATCGGGCAAGCAGAAAAATGTCGATGAGCGGCCAAATTCTATCGCCGCACAGTCAACCGTGGACCGACCACTATGGAGCAGATCGGCTCCAAGCTAGACGGGCTCCATATGTGCAAATCGAGGCAAGATACAATGATGGGGAGGAAGATATGAGCAAGAAGGCCGTCACTCAGGGTGCGATCGGCGTGGGTGCGCTCGTCGCCGCCATGGCGCAGCCCGCTTATGCGCAGCAGCCGCAATCGGGTGCGAGCGAAGGTATTCAGGATATCGTCGTCACTGCGCGCCGCACTGAAGAAAGTCTTCAGACGACACCGATCGCCGTCACGGCGCTCACCCCCGAAGCTTTGACGACGGCCAAGGTGGAAAATGTCGTCGATCTTCAGCGCACCGCGCCGGGCTTGGTCATCGGCCGCGGTTCCGCGGGCGGCGACGGCATCGTCTTCGTCGCCATCCGCGGTCAGGGCAATCTCCAGCCCATTCTCGCCAACGATCCGGCGGTCGCCACTTATATTGACGGGATTTACATCCCACGGCCCTCGACGGGCATGACCGACATTCAGGACGTGCAGCGGCTGGAGGTTCTGCGCGGGCCGCAAGGGCATCTGTTTGGCCGCAACACTGTCGCCGGCGCCGTGAATATCACCACGCGTGGGCCCACGCGAGAATTCGAAGGCCGGTACCGAACCGGACTGGGAAATCATCATGGCCGCGAGAACTTTGCCAGTGTCTCCGGCCCCGTTTCCGAGGATCTGCTAGGAAAGATCTC
>NZ_JBHIWJ010000161.1:0-225 GCF_041987595.1 Sphingobium sp.
GCGCCCCCTCAACTTCTATTGCTAATACAGGATTTGCTCTATGACCCGTCGCCAGCGCGTTGACAGCGCGGCCGGCGCCGTGGCCGTGATGGCGGCGGCCGCCCGCGACCTGTCGCCGCCCTCCTACCTCAAGCTCCGTCGCGGCGATCGACCGTTCTGGGATGCCGTGATTGCCGAGCGCGCAAAATCCGAATGGACCGACGCCGACCTGGCCGTTGCCGCGAA
>NZ_JBHIWJ010000161.1:235-5712 GCF_041987595.1 Sphingobium sp.
GAATTAGGCGTCAAGAATGCCTCTGACCTTCCGGCGATCAAACTGTCCTACAATACGGATGACGCGCATGCGAAAATCGCGCAGTAGCCGCCTTCTCCGTCGACCGTGGCGGAAATGTGAAGGTGACGACGATGCTGCAGACCATCGAGGCGAGCGACAAACTGGCCCGCCGGATCGTCACCCTGCGCCGCGCGCTTGGCCTCGACAATCGGTCGAAGAATGGTGAGCAGCGCGACGTCAACAAGCGACGCGAGCAGGCTAAGGAAATCGAGGCCGGTCATAATCCGATGGCGGGCGACGGGGACGACCTCCTGGCGAGGCCGTCGACCATCCAGTGACGCGGGGCGAACGCGTTATCGCGTTCATCCACAAATATTGCCTGGTGCCGGAGGGCAAGCTGGTCGGGAAGCCGATGCAGCTCGATGAGTTCCAGCAGAAGTTCATCCTCGAAGTTTACGACAATCCTGTCGGCACATCCGAAGGCATCCTTTCGATAGCGCGGAAAAACGGCAAGTCCGGCCTCATCGCCGCCATCCTGCTCGCCCACATCGCCGGCCCGGAGGCCCGGCTAAACAGCCAGATCGTCAGCGGCGCGCGATCGCGCGACCAGGCAGCGCTGGTGTTCAACCTCGCATCGAAAATGGTCGCGCTCTCGCCCGACCTGTCGAAGCTCGTGCGGATCGTGCCGTCGGGCAAACGCCTGATTGGGCTGGCCAAGAATGTCGAATATAAGGCGCTCGCTGCCGACGGGCACACCTCGCACGGCCTGTCGCCGGTGCTTTCGATTCTGGACGAGTTGGGCCAGGTGCGCGGGCCGCAGGATGATTTCGTCGAGGCGATCGAGACGGCGTCAGGCGCCTATGACGATGCGCTACGCCTGATCATCTCGACCCAGGCGCCAACCGACGCGGACATGCTGTCGATCAAGATCGACGACGCGATCCGCTCCAAGGATCCGAAGATCGTCTGTCACGTCTATGCGGCGCCGCCAGATTGTGACCTACTCGACCCCGAGGCGCACCGCGCGGCGAACCCTGCGCTTGGCACGTTTCGATCCGAAGTTGAATTGCAGCAGGCGGCCGAAAAGGCGGCGCGCATGCCGTCAGCGGAAAACGGCTTCCGCAACCTGTATCTCAACCAGCGGGTCAATCGGTTCTCGCCCTTCATCTCGCCGGCCGTCTGGTCCGAGGGCGCCGTCCAGATCGACGAAGATGCGTTTATCACCGGCCCGGTCTATGGCGGCCTCGACCTCGCCGAGACGACCGACCTTTGCGCGTTCGTGCTTATCGCCAAGGGAAAAGACGGTCGCTGGCATGTCAAAGCCTGGTTTTGGAAGCCTGCGAGCACCGTCGCGGATCACGCCAAGCGCGACCGCGTGCCATATGATGTCTGGGTCAGGAACAGCCTGATCGAAACGACGCCCGGCGTCGCGGTCGACTATGAATTCGTCGCCGCCAAGATCGGCGGCATCTGCGCAGGCCTCGATGTCGCGAAGATCGGATTTGACCGGTATCGATTCAAGACGCTGGAGCAGCAGCTCGGAAAGCTAGGCATTCGCCTGCCCTTTGAGCCGTTCGGTCAGGGCCATGTTTCGATGGCGCCCGCCATGGACATCACTGAAATCGCGTTTCTCAACAAGCAGGTCGTTCACGGCGGCAATCCGGTGATGACGATGTGTGCGGCCAATGCGGTGGTGGAAAAGAACGCCGCCGGCGACCGCAAGCTCAACAAAGCGAAATCGGCGGGCCGGATCGACGGCATGGTCGCGCTGGTGATGGCGATGGGTCAGGTGGCCCTCGAAGAGCCGAAGAAGCAATCAGTATACGCCAAGCGCGGCGTCATCAGAGCGTAGGAGGGCGAATGTCCGGCATCTCGCCCAACGACTACATCCGCGCTGCCGGGGGGCGGCGATCCCACGCGCCTGGCAGGTTGGTTTCCCATACCGGCCCCAATCTGTCTGGTCCGATAGTCGCATATAGTGGCTTGGACTTTTCCGATCCCTATCTGCTTTCGCTGATGCGAGACGGTCGCGGCAGCGCAGTCGGTCTCGCCATCAACGAGCGGCTGGCTCTCCGTAACAGCACCTTCTTTCGCGCGACTTCATTGATCGCGGGGTCAATGGGCATGTTGCCGATCCATCTCATGCGACGGCGGCCGGATGGCACAACGGAAAAGGCAAAGGACCATCCGCTTTTCAATGTGCTGCATCGCAAGGCAAATAGTTATCAGACGGCAAGCCAGTTCAAGAGCTATATGCAATTGGCGGCGCTGTTCGACGGCAATGCATTTGCGCTAAAGGTGAAGTCGCGCGGCGCTGTCCGCGAGTTGATCCCGCTCCCGCGTCGCGCCGTGAAGCCCAAGCTTTCAGACGATTTTAAGCTGACGTTTGAATATGAACGTCCGAAGGGCGGTCGGGTAATCCTGCAGCAGGACGACGTCTTCCACTTCCGTTCGCCGTTGAGCCTGGATGGCCTTTGCGGCGTGTCTCTGGTTGACGTCTGTGTCGATACCTTGGGCATTGCAGCGAAGGCGCAGTCGGCAGTTGGCCGGCTCCTTACGAAAGGATCCATGGCGCGCGGGGCCCTGGAAACCGAGCAGACGCTGGGTGAAGAGGCGATCAGCAATCTGAAGGAAAGCCTTCGCGAAAACTATGCTGGCGCGGAAGCTCAAGACGACTGGATGATCCTGGAAGAGGGCCTGAAAGCGAAGCTCTTCGCGTCGAGCGCACGGGACAGTCAGTTGCGGGAGCTGATGCAGGCCGAAGCCGAAGAGATTGCGCGCTTTAGTGGCGTTCCCCGACCGCTGCTCATGTTCGATGAGACCAGCTGGGGCAGCGGCATCGAGCAACTTGGCCTATTCTTTGTGACCTATTGCCTGATGATGTGGTTCGTCATTTGGGAAGAGGCCATCTGGATGTGCCTGCTCGATCCGCGCGAGCAGGACACGATGTACGCCAAGATCAATGAGGGCGCCCTTCTGCGCGGCTCGCTGAAAGATCAGGCGGAATTTTTCGCCAAAGCCCTTGGGGCTGGTGGCAGCTTCGGCTGGATGAAGCCGAACGAGGTCAGGGGCAATTTTGACCTGAATCCTGAGGTGGGTGGCGATGACTTGCCAAGGCCAGGAACAACGGCCGCCCAGATCGCAAAAGAGGACATGACCGATGCAGCGTAATAGCTTGCTCGCTGTTCACGCAGCCCGCCCGCCAGAGATCGCCAATGTCGGCAGCGGGTCCGACTGGAAGTTCGAGGCGCGCGCACTTGCGCCTGATTTCAAGCGGTTCGAGGTGAAGGCTGCCACCGACGGCAACTCGACCATCTCTATCTTCGACTATATCGGTGATGACGGTGAAGGCGGAGGTGTGTCGGCCAAGCGGATAGCTGCGGCGCTGCGGCAACTTCAGGGGAGGCCCGTTACGGTCGAGATCAATTCGCCTGGCGGAAATTATTTCGAGGGCGTGGCAATTTACAACCTCCTGCGCCGGCATGACGCTGCCGTCGATGTCGAGGTTTTGGGTGTCGCCGCCTCGGCTGCTTCAGTCATCGCCATGGCTGGCGATACGATCGCCATCGCCGCAAATGCTGAAATCATGATCCATGAAGCGCGCGGCCTCTTCCTTGGCACAAAGTCCGATATGCGCGACGCCATTGATACCCTGACCCATATCGACGCCGCAATGTGTGCGACCTATGCCGCTCGCTCCGGTCGCCCCGCCTCCGACTTCGCCGCGATGATCGAAGGCAAGGATCAATATTTCACGGGGCAAGAGGCCATCGATGCCGGCCTCGCCGATTTGCTGATGGACCGTGAGGCAGCCATGCCGGTCTATGTTGCCGCGTCCGAACAATTCCCGAGCGACAAGGAAACGCTCGATCAGTTTCTCGCGAAGCACAAGATGCCGCGATCCGAGCGGCGCGAACTGTATCGCGCGATAGGGACCGCCAAGCCTCGCGCTGGCGACCCCGACCCTGCCATGCAGAACGCTGGCGATGACCCGGAGCCGGATATCTCCCCGCTCCTTGCAGCCCTCAAAGTCTAGAGGAAATAGACATGAACATGACGAAGAACCTGCGCGGTGCCACCGCGCTGGGCCGGGGCCTCATCGCCGTGCGCGCTGAAGCCCAGCCGAAGACCCCTGCATCGATCGCCGAACTGGCAACCGCTTTCGAGGCGTTCAAGACGGCGCACACGCAGCAGTTGGATGAGATCAAGGCCGGCAAGGTCGACGTCCTCACCACCGAAAAGCTGGACAAGATCAATGCGTCGCTCGATGAAATCACGGCAGCCGTCGACGATCAGGCCAAGCAGATCGCCGCGGTCAAGCTTAACGGCGGCGCCCCCGGCGATATGGAGCCGACCAATCCGGAATATGTTTCCGCGTTCAAGGCCCATATGCGGAAGGGTGAGATCACGGCAGCCATGTCGGTCGGCACCGCAACCGACGGCGGTTATCTCGCGCCGATCGAATGGGACCGCACCATCACCAACAAGCTGAAGCAGCTTTCCCCCATTCGCGCAAATGCCCAGGTTATCAGCATCAGTGGCCCCGGCTTTTCGCGTGTCTACAACGACGGCGTGATCGGCAGCGGCTGGGTTGGTGAGACCGCGGCGCGTCCCGAAACTGCCACCCCCGGCCTGACCACCCTCACCTTCACGCCCGGCGAAATCTACGCCAACCCGGCAATCACGCAGACCGCCCTGGATGATGTCGCGATCGATCTGGAGCAGTGGCTGGGCGACGAGGTCGACGGCGAATTCGCGATCCAGGAAAATATCGCGTTCTTGTCCGGCAACGGAACCAACAAGCCGTTCGGCATCCTAACCTACGTTACCGGCGCTGCGAACGCCGCAAAGCATCCGTTCGGCGCCATCCAGCTGACGAACGCTGCCGGCGCCGCCGCGGTCACCTCCGACGAGATTGTCGACCTGATCTATTCGCTCCCCAGCGAACGGAGCGGAAACGCGAAATTTTACCTAAACCGCTCGTCGCTCGGGAAGCTTCGCAAGCTCAAGGATGGTCAGAACAATTACATCTGGCAGCCGTCCTTTGTGGCGGGGGAGCCGTCCACCCTTGCCGGCTATCCGGTGATCGAAGTGCCGGGCATGCCGAACATCGCCGCCAGCAACGTCTCGATCCTCTTCGGCGACATGGCGGCGACCTATTTGGTGGTCGATCGCGTTGGCATCCGCGTGCTGCGCGACCCCTACACCAACAAGTCGTTCGTCCACTTCTACACGACGAAGCGCGTGGGCGGTGGTGTGCAGAACCCCGAATATATGCGGGCTCTCAAGCAGGCCGCTTCGTAACGCGCGGGGAAAGTCGGGGCCGGATTGATATCCGGCCCAACAGAGGAGATCAGCATGACTGCGACCAAGAAAACCGCCGATGGGGCGGAAAAGCTTGCTCCCGCCACGGAAGTGGCCGCTTCGGGCGCCATCATCGAGCCCGCCATCGCCACCGGCATCGATATGAGCCACCC
>NZ_JBHIWJ010000162.1:0-5648 GCF_041987595.1 Sphingobium sp.
TTGAGCGCGATGGCCATGGCCGGCGCATTGGTGTTGCCCGATACGATCGTCGGCATGATGGAGGTATCGACGACGCGCAGGCCGGTGACGCCGCGCACGCGAAGCTGGGGGTCGACGACGGAAGTTTCATCCGCGCCCATGCGGCATGTCCCGCAAATGTGAAAGGATGTGCCGCCAAGGGCCATGGCGTTGGCAAGAATGTCCTCGTCCGCTTCTATGCCGACGGTCTTGCCCGTTTCCTCGACGATCCAGTCCTTGAGCGCGGGCTGTTGCGCCAGGCGACGGAGCCAGCGAAACAGGGCGACGAAATGGCTCCTGTCGGCATCGGTCGCCAGATGATTGGCGTCGATGACCGGCGGGACATCCGGGTCGGCCGAACTTATCCTGACATGGCCCTGGCTGTCGGGCCGCATATAATAAGCGACGACGGTCATGCCGGGATAGGGGTCGAGCGCCACCGCGCCCTTGTCGTCCGTGTGGAAGGAGTAGAGGCCCATGCCGACCTGCGCGTCGGGCCGGTCGAGCGTGGCATCGGTCTTGACGAAGCCGCCCACTTCATGCGCTGCATGGGTCAGCGGCCCTTTCGACCCGAAGGCATAGCGCAAAGCCGACAGGATAAGGCCGACACCGGACAGTTTCTGGTTTAGGCTGTTCCCCCGGACCCTGTAGGTAAAGCCCAAATAGCGATGTTCGCGAAGGTTGCCGCCGACACCCGGCGCATCAACGACGATCGGGATGCCAAGCGATTCGAGCAGGGCGCGGGGACCGATGCCCGACAATTGCAGCAGCTTGGGGCTCTGCACCGCGCCTGCGGAAAGAATGATCTCCCGCCGGGCGGCGACCTCCTGCACGGCATCCTTGTTGCGCAGCAGGATACCGCCCGCTCGCTGTCCGTCGAACAGGATACGCAGGGCGTCAGTCTGCGGCAGAACGTCCAGATTCGGTCGCCCGCGAACGGGCCTCAGAAAGGCGCGGGAGGCGGAGAAGCGCTTGCCGCGATAGGTGGATGTCGGCTGATAGCCCATGCCGCCCTGGGTCACGGCCGGCATGTCGTTCATGTCGTCCACCCGTTGCGTCCCGGCCTGCTCGGCGGCGGTCAGGAAGGCTTCGCACAGCGGGTCGCCGGAAGGGTGGACGCTGACCTTGAGGGGGCCGCCGGCACCGCGCCACGCCTTGGCGCCCAGCGCATGGTCCTCCAGAGAGACGAAATGTCGGCCTATATTCTGCCAGCCCCAGCCTGTGCAGCCTGCCGCTTCCCAGCCATCATAATCGGCCGGAGCGCCCCGCACATAGACCATGCCGTTGACCGAACTGGACCCGCCAACCGCGCGGCCCTTCAGCCATATTTCCTGGGGTGCGTTGCCGCCGGGCGATACGGCGTAATCCCACACATGGGGATTGCCCGGCGCCAGCAGTTTGCCGATACCGCGCGGCATGGCGATCAACGGACTGCTGTCGTCCGGTCCCGCCTCCACCAGCAGTACCTTGACGGTCGGGTCTGCCGACAGTCGATTGGCCAGCACGCAGCCGGAAGACCCCGCCCCGACGATGATATAGTCATAACAATCAGCTGACATGGTCGCTCTTTTCCGGGGCATGGCGCGAGGGAACAACAATGGCTGCCTTGCTTGACCTGTCGGCGGGCAGGGCGGCGCTGTTGACGATGAGAGCTTAACCGAATGCGAGGGGCAGGCCGGGGACGTCCCAGTCGATACATATGACCTTGCCGGAACTGCCCAGCGTGACGAAGGCCACCCGCCCGTCCTTGCCGCCAAAGCAGATATTGGTCGTGAGGAAATCGCCCGTTTCGATCTGCTGAGGCGTTCCGCCCTCGGGTGGAAAGATCAATATGGCGCCTTGGCCGGGCGAGGCGCAACAGATGCGTCCGGCGCTATCGACGGCCAGGCTGTCGAGAAATTGACCAGGCCCGGCCCGACCGACGATGCTGTGCCCGTCCGGGGTCAGCGACGCCGTCGTGTCGATCATACCGGGCGCTGACAATCGATAGCGCAGCAGATGCGCTTCATAGGTGAGGGCGACGTAGAGGGTGCGTCCATCTGGCGATAGGCCGACGCCATTCGCCCCGTCCAATGGTCCGGCGGCGCGCCGAATTTCCGACCCGTCGGTCTTGGCATAATAAAGCCCACCCCGCATTCGCGCCGCGCCGCGATCCCTGCCGAAATCGGTGAACCAAAATCCGCCCGTTTCGTCAAAGATGAGGTCGTTCGGTCCCCAGAAGGGGGTCGCTTCGGTCGATGCATATAAGGTTTCGAAAGCGCCGCTGGCGGGATCGACGACCTGAATTGTACCGGGCGGCGTGTCGAGAGGCGCCTCGACCGGCAGGAGGTCGCCGTTCGGCAGGATCATCTTTTCGAAACCGCCATTGTTGCAGACATAAATCCGCCCGTCGGGACCGATCGCCGCGCCATTGGGACCGCCGCCCAGATCGGCGAGGGTGGTGCGCGCACCGTCCGGGCCAAGGCGGGACAGGCGACCGCCGAGCACCTCCACCAGCAGCATGCCGCCTTCCGGCCGCGCAATCGGTCCCTCAGGCATCAACAGCCCGTTTGCAAAGCAGGTCATCTCGTCCTCTCCCCATATGACCGACGGTATCTGCGGACCGTCCTTATCCTCATATCTGGTGGATATTGGCGTGATCGGACATCGGACCCACCTTTCGACAGGTAATTGAAAGCGCGGATTGGCGTCTAATCCGCCGCACAGCCGATCCATCGGGGAAATGCGGAGGGGATGGCGGCATATTGTCCAGGCAGATCGGCATATTCAACTGCCAGAAAAGCGCGATCGTCGAGCATTGGCGCGCGGGGCAGGGCGTCAGCTATCCATCGTTGATCTCATGAACAGGACAGGCCGGCGACAGACCGGCTTTTAAAGACAATGGTCATCCTTTGACCGCCAGGGAGAAGAAAAATGAAGATAACCGGTTTCATGCTGCCGATAGGGTTGCTGCTGACGACATCGCAAATGGCATTGGCGCAGTCGTCGAACGCCGCGCCGCAAGAGGTGGACAGCAGCGACATCGTGGTGACGGCGCGCCGGACTGCCGAGAATATTCAGGAGACGCCGGTTTCTGTCGTGGCGTTCGGCGCGGATTCGCTGCGGCAGGCCAATATCCGCGATACGCAGGATCTGCTGATCAAGACGCCCGGCGTATTCCTGGCGGGTTCGGGCGGGCGCGAGAACAGCAATTTCTCCATTCGTGGCCAGTCCAAGGCGCTGGCCGGCAACAGCGCCCCGGGCGTCATCAGCTATTTCGCCGAAGTGCCGTCTCCTACGGTCGGGTCCAGCATTCCGACCTATGATCTCTCGTCCGTTCAGGTGCTCAAGGGGCCGCAGGGGACGCTGTTCGGCCGTAACACCACTGGCGGCGCGATCCTCTATTATCCGACGGCGCCGGACTATAAGCTGGGGGGATATGCCAAGGCGTCCTACGGCAATTACGACGCCCGGCTGCTGGAAGCCGCCGTCAATATACCGCTGACGTCCGACACGCTGGCCATCCGCATCGCCGGCCAGATCCAGAAGCGCGATGGCTGGACCAAGAATATCGGCATCGGCGGCGACACCGACGACCTCAATTCGCAAGCGATCCGCGGGTCTATCCTGTTCGAGCCGAGCGCCGCGTTCCGCAACACGCTCATCGTCGATTATTACCATAATGATGCGGTCGGCGGCGCGTCGGTGTTGACGAATGTGCTGCCCGGTCCCAACGGGCTGACGGCGACGGGCACGGCGGCGGCGGCTCTGGCGCAACTGGCCTTGCAGCGCGCGCGCGGGCCGCGCGTAATCAATTCGGATGTCGACGCGTTCGAAAAGGTCAAGCGTTTCGGCATCACCAACCGGACCGAGTTCGATCTGTCGGACGACTTCACCTTCGTCAATATCTTCGGCTATCGGCGCACCAAGGTCGACTATTATTCCAGCGTGGATGGGCTGCCTACCTTGATCGCCGATGGCAGCGGCGCGATTCCTGCCGGGCTTCCGGTGACAATCGTGGGCGGGCGCCAGACATCCGACGTCCGGCAGATCAGCGACGAAGTGCAGTTGAAGGGGTCGGCGCTCGGCAATCGCCTAGACTGGCTGGTCGGCGCCTTCTATCTGGACAGCAAGCCGCTCGGGCCGTCTGGCACCTACATACCCGTCTTCATCCTGCCCGGCATCACGGATGCACGGTTCAACTACAGCTTCTACAGCGAAAAGAGCCGGGCGCTGTTCGGCAATGTCAATTATGAGATTGCGGACGGGCTGCACGTCAATCTGGGCGTGCGCCATACCTGGGACAAGATCGAGGCCTGCGTCGGCGGCGGCCTGAACAACCAGCCCGTCGTTTCGCCGGAAGAATGCGCGGACGGCGCGGCAACCATCCGCAATTCGAGCGTCAACAAGACCTCGTCCAAGGCGCTGACCTGGCAGGCAGGCATCGACTGGAAGGCGTCGGATGCGATCTTCCTCTATGCGGTGACGCGCCGGGGCTATCGTGCGGGCGGGATTAACAGCCCGACGCTGGCCGGGCGGCTCACGCCGTTCCAGTCATTCGCGCCGGAAAAGGTGACGGATGTGGAGGTCGGTATCCGCTCCGACTTCACCATGGGCGACGTCAAATTGCAGCTCAATGCGTCGCCCTTTGTCGGCTGGTACAATAATGTGCAGGTGCCCATTTCGGGCCTCAATACGCAGGCGAGTTGCAGCACAATCGCACCGGGCGGAACCAATCCGCCGAAATCACCGGACGGCGATTGCGACGCCAGCAATGATCCGAGCGGCGGGACGCTGCTGGTCAATGCGGGCAAGACCCGGGTCGCGGGTATCGACCTTTCGACCCGCATCCAGCCGACGTCGACATTGTCCTTCGACGCCGGTGCGACCTTCCTCGACCTCAAGTCGCGCTCGCTGACGGTGCCTGTCGATCTCCAATCCTATCTTGCAGCGCTCAAAGTGCCGTTCAATCTGGTCGCGAAGACGACGGTCACGGCCGGCGCGCGCTGGACGCTTCCGGTACCGCCCTCGCTGGCGGAAACCGTGTTTAGCCTGGACTATTATCATTCCAGCAAGGTGCGCTCTTCCGACCAGGTGCTGCCCGCCTATGACCTGGTCAATGGACGGCTAGACCTGAACGGCGTCGGCGGCAGCAAGGCGGATGTCAGCTTCTTCGTACGTAATCTGTTCGACAAGAAATATCTGGCGTCGAGCAATGTCGGATCGGCGGCGCTCGGGATCTTCAGCGGATTCTACGGCGCGCCGCGCACCTATGGCGTGGAGGTCCGCTATCGGTTCGGCGACTGACAGCAAGAATGAGAGCGGTGCGTGGGTTCCCTCCCGTCCATACGGCTGGCCGGCCTGGGGATGGGGGGTGACGCACCGGTCGCAATGAATAGAAAAATGATAGGGAGGACTGTCGATGGCGCAGACCGAAGCCAATCAGGATCAGGCGGAAAGCCGCGAACAACTCAGCCGATGGCTTGAGGATGGGCTGGGTTGTTCCGAGGTCAAGCTCGAAAAGCAACGGCGCTGGCGTCCGGTATGGCGCGCCACGGCACAGCAAAATGGCGTGAAGCGTGATTTTCTGCTGAAGGGCGATCGCACCTGGCCGACCCATCCCTATCCGCTCGTGTATGAAATGCGGATGC
>NZ_JBHIWJ010000163.1:0-5468 GCF_041987595.1 Sphingobium sp.
CCCGTCCCGGTCGGCGCCGGGGACGAAGCGGCGATAATAATGCAGCACCGCGGGGATGACCCCCGCCGCGCCGTTGGTCGGCGCGGTGACGACGCGGCCGCCTGCTGCATTTTCCTCATTCACGGCAAGGGCAAAGAGGCTGACCCATTCAAAGATCTGCGCCGGGCCGAGGGCGTTTTGCTGGAGAACCAGACGGTTATGGATGGTGCGCGCGCGACGGCGGACCTTGAGACCGCCGGGGAGCAGCCCCTCTTCCTTCAGGCCGCGATCGATCGAGGCGCTCATCGCGTCGATCACGCTGTCGAGAAAAGCCTCCGTCTCCGGCTGCGAGCGCCAGGCGCCTTCATTGCGCAGGACGAGCGTGGCGATGCTGAGACCAGTCGTCTCGCCCAGCGCCAGCATTTCCGCGCCCGAGGAAAAGGGATGCGGCTGCACCACATTGTGGCCGAGCGGCGTGTCGTCGGCGATCGGCGCCGTGCCGGGCAGCACCGCGCCGCCGCCTATGGAATAATAGTCCCGGACAAAGGGCTCTTCCTGTCCTTCGAACCAGGCCGAAAAGCGCATGCCGTTGCTGTGCGCTTCCAGAAACTCCCCCATGCGGAAGAGGAGGTCGGCGGCTTCGCTGAAGGGGATGAAGAGATCCGCCGCGCTGCCTGCGCGGATCCGCCCCTCGCTGCGGATCGCTTCAAGAATGGCGGGGATCGCATCCGGATCGACGCTTTCGGGTCGGTGGCCGGACAGGCCGAGCAGGATGGCGACATCGGTGGCATGGCCCTTGCCGGTCAGGGCGAGCGAGCCGTAAAGTTCGCATTGCACCCGGACCGGCGTGGCGGGCAGCGAATCCATGAACAGGAGCGCCGCGCGCATCGGGCCGACGGTATGCGAACTGGACGGGCCGATGCCGATGGTGAACAGGTCCGTGACGCTGATCGCGGCGGCGGCGTCGATGCGGGATTTGCTCACTCTCAATAATCCTTCGATATGCGGACGTTGGCGCTTTCGCGGCCGAGGGTAGAGATGGCGCCGAGCAGGGAAAGCCAGCGCGTGACCTGATATTCGATGCGCGTCGCGGAATAGCCCTGCCCGTCGGTGATCAGCTCCACATAGGTTTTCCGGGTCAGATATTTGCCCGCTGCGATGGAGGTCCCCTGCCCTTGGGTCGGATCGGCGGCGATGATGCGCAGCCGGTCAAGCCCAGCCGCCTTGCGCACCGCGTTAATGGGGTCAAGGCCGCCCTGCCCTTGCAGCGAGCCGACTGCCGAAGCCAGTTGCAACGCCTCCGGCGCGGACAGGTTGGTGATCGAGGTGCCGAACAGGATGCGCGACAGCAGTTCGTCCTGCGGCAGCGCGGGAATGCTGGTGAAGGTGATGACGGGTTTGAGGCCCGTGCCGCCGACATGGATGGTGGCGGTGAGGTCGCTGACGTCCGCTTCCGCATCGATGTCCAGCATCGGATTGACAGGGGTGCGGCCGTCGAACTGGATCTTGCCTTCCTTGAGATCGAAGCGGCGGCCCGCAAAGTCGTAGGTGCCGCGAACAAGGTCGGCCGTGCCCGCAATGGCAGGGTTGGTGACGGTGCCGCCAATGTCGAGATTGGCGCGCCATTCGCTTTCGATGCCGAGGCCGGTGACGGTCAGGCGATTGCGGGCGCGGGCTTTGATCGCCAGCGCCCAGGGGGTGTTGGTGCGGGGGCGCTCGATCTCATCGCCGCGACGGTTGATCTCGATCACCTTGAGTTCGGGTATCTGGGCTACGGCGGCCGCCCGGCCCATGGTGAAGCGGCTTCTGTTGAGGACGAGGTCGCCGCCGATGGTGCCCCCGACGCCGCTGGAGGACAGGGTGATCGGCCCGGTCACGGTGGCCGCTATGTCGTCCCGTTCCAGCAGTGCGGCATTGTCGGCTTGCAGGCGCAGGTCCATGCCGACGCCCGCTATGCCGTTGAAGGTGAAGCTGCCGATGCCGGTCACGCTGCCGCCATTTTGCGCGGTGGCGCTGAAGTTCGACATGACGAGCTGCGCGCCGGAGAAGCGGCCCCGCGCCTTGACGCCGTGCAGGCGCATGCCGGTGACGGGGCTGTTGATCGCGGCATTGTCAGTCGCCAGCGAGCCGCTGATAACCGGATCGCCCAGCGTGCCGCGCGCATCGGCGGTGACGCCGACAGGGCCGGAAATGTCGATGATCTCTACGCCGGTCAGACGCCAGAGCGTATCGGCGGTGCCGTTGTAGCGCAGTTGCGCGAACAGCGGGGCGCGGTTCAGCCGTTCGACCAGGTTGCCCTCGGCGCCGAGCGGGGTCAGCAGCGCCTGGGCGCGGCCGATGGTCTGGCCGTCCGCGACAAAGACCATGCGGGTCGCGAGCCGGTCATGGGTAAGGACGGCGTTGACGCCCGCATCCACCGGACGGGAACTTAACGACAGGCCGGAGCGCGAAAGGCCGCGCACACGAAGTTCCGCCTTGCCGGTCGGCATGCCGCCGCGGGTGTGGACATAGCTCAGCGATCCCGTGGCGCTGCCGCCCAGACCCAGATTGTCATAGGCGATGTCCAGCAGGGCAAGCGGCAGCTTTTGCAGCCGAGCCTCGATGCTGGTCGTCTTGCCGCTCAGTTCCCCCCCCAGTTGCAGCGAACCGCCCGCATAGCTGATCGTCGCCGGGTCCATGCGCCAGCCATCTTCCGTGCGGGTAAAGATGGCGGCGCGGGTCAGCCTGATCGGGCGCTTGTCGATGGTGCCGCTGGCCTGAAGACGGATATGGCCGGGGTCGACCTGCGCCTCGCTCTGGAGGTCGAAAAGGCGGCCGCGCTGGCCTGACAGGCTGGCCTTTACCGTGCCGCTGCCGTCGACCAGCGCGGCGTTCGCGGCAAGGCGACCGAGCAGCAGGCCGCCCACACGCAGCCCCCGCCCCTGCACGGTCGCGTTGATGGAGCTGCCGGACGGATTGAGCAGGATCGTCGCGTCGAGCTTGCCCCGGCGCACGGCGATGACGGTGGGGCCGTCGAAACTGGCATCGGTGGCGTCGAGCCTGAGCGTCAGTTGCTGCACGCCGTTGACAGGCGCGAACGCAATGGTGCCGGTCACCGGACCGCTGACGTTGAGCGTGCCGTCAAGGCCGCCGGTTACGGGGCGCAGGTCGCCGCTTGCCGTGACGCTGGAGGCCGTGACGCGGGCGATGCGGACCACCGCCTGACCGCCGGAAGGCAGCAGGATCGCGCCGTTGCCGGTGAAGGCCCCCAGCGTCGAACCGCCCTCCGCCGTGAAGCCGTAGCCGTTGGCGTCGGGCGTCAGATGCGCGTGCATGTCGGAGACGCCCAGCGCCCTCAGCGGGCTTTGCAGGACGAGGTCGATCGTGGGCCGCTCGATATGGCCGTCCAGCGTCAGGCGGAGCGGGCCATAGCTTTTGTGCTGCCCGCTGCCTTCGAAATGGAAGGTCCGGTCGGTGCGGCGATAGCCTTTCGCATTCAGCGTCAGCAGCGGCGCTGCAAGGCGGAGATCGGTGAATTGAAGCTGGCCGTCAGGACCGAGCGACAGACCGCTGCGCACCGTCGGCAGGCCGCCGCCCAGCGAACGCAGGAAGCTGTTGTCGAGCCGTCGCATCCGCGCCATCGCGTTGCCGCTGAGGGTGAAAGCGCCGCTGGGACCGGGGATGGCGCGCAGTTTCGAGGTCAGGTCGACGATGCCGAGGCCGCGAATGGCAAGGCCGCCGATCTGGCCGTCGAGGCCGATATCATAACGGCCTGACCTGAGGTCGGCGAGGAAGAGCAGCCTGCCGCGCAGCTTGTCGGAACGGACCGCCATCGGGTTGCTGACGATCTGCTGATTCTTGAGCTGCAATACGCCATCGAGCACGAAATTGCGGATGATGCCTTCCACCAGTTCGCCCTGCCCATCAAGGCGACGGGCCCGTAGGTGAACCGGGATGATCGCCGGGCCGCCGCTGGCCTTGCGTCCCTTTCCGTCGGCACGGACGTCGTGAATCACGGTCTTGCCGAAGGCGAGCTGTTTCGCGGTGATCAGATATTCATAGCCGAATCCCGCCAACGGGCCGTCCAGCCGGACGCGCGCGGCGATGTCACGACCGGTCATCGTCTTGAGCAGCGCCTGCGGCCGGGTCAGCTTCACATCGACCAGCAGATTGTCGAGCGCATTGTTGCGCAGGTCTATGCCCCCGTCGGCGCTAAGGTCGATCGCGGCGGAGCGCAGAGAGAGTTTCCCGTCGATGACGCGGTCCGTCATCGATCCGTTGGCCTGAATTGTCAGGCGCGGCGCAGACAGGCGCTGGAAAAGCCCCCGACCCGCTATGGCCGACCCTTCGATGGTCCCGGTGGCTGCATAATGGCCGCTGCGGGCGTTGAGCTTCAGATCGATGGCGGGATCGCCGTCCAGCGTGCCTGCCAGGCGGCCGTTCCAGCGGGTCCAGCTGCCCTGACCGCTGATGCGCAGATTGGCATCCTGCTTCAGCCCCGCCATCACGGCGAGGACGCCGCCCTTCGGCGCGTTGACGGTGACGTCGAGGTCGAACCTGTCATCGTCCGGGCGGCTGTCGAGCGCGATGTTGAGCGCGTCTTCCCCGTTCAGGACACGGGCAGAGAGGTCGATGATCGCGCGGCCGCCGCGAATGTCTGCATCACCCGAGAGCGTCGCCTGCTGGATTTTGCCGGTGATGGAGCGATCGATGGTCAGGCGGCCGACCGAGAACTGCATCAGGCGGATGTCGAAGCCGGGCAGGATCGGGCCCTGCCGTTCGCTGGGGTTCAGTTTGGGCAGCTTGTGCAGGGTCGCCTGCGGGATCACGAGCCGGTCGATGTCGAGCCTGTTGGACAGCCATGCAAAGGGCCACCAGTCCAGCTCCACCCTGGGTGCATCCAGAAAGGCGCCCCTGGGATCGGAGAGAGTGAGGCCATGGAGAACTGCCTTGCGATAGATGCTGCCTTCGATCCGGTCGACATGGATGCGCAGACCCGAGGGCGGGCTGATCCGGCCGATGCGCGAGGCCAGAAAGCGATGCCCCGGATCGGTGTCGAGCCAGGCCAGCGTGCCCGCGACGATCAGCGACAGGGTGACGAAAAGCCCGAACAGCCAGCGCTGCCAGCGGCCATCCCATGCACGGCGGCGTCGGTGCGGCGGCGCCGGGGCGACGGTGGTTTCGGAGGCGGTTTCGGGCAGCGCGTCCGCCATCAGAAAGCCTGCCCCAGCGACACGTAGACGGCCACCTTGGGATCGCCCGGCTGCGGGTTGATCGGCGTGCCGACGTCGATGCGGATCGGGCCGAAGCTGCTGTAATAGCGCACGCCCATGCCCGCACCGATCCGCAGGTCGCGGAAACGGGGCAGGAAACTGGTCGAGATATTGCCCGCGTCGACGAAAGGCACCAGCCCGAAATTGCCGAAGCGGATGCGCGATTCGAGCGAAAATTCCGCGAGGCTCTTCCCCCCCACCGGATCATCGTCGGGGCCATAGCGCGGGCCGATCGCC
>NZ_JBHIWJ010000164.1:0-5136 GCF_041987595.1 Sphingobium sp.
ACGAACCGAGTGCCAAAGCGATCAGCGACTGGATCGTCAGCCATCATCCCTTTCGCGACCATCATCCGCGATCCCTGCTGCGCGACGGGGTGCTGGCCGCCTTCGCTATGGATCGCGCGGGCGCTCCAGCATCCCTCGCAGATAGACGGTCATAGGAGGTGTTGCCGCCCCCGCGGCTGGCCCGTGCCGAAACGCGCGGGCACAGGCGATGGCCGCCAGAGCATCCCGCGCCTTGAGCCCCGGCGCCGCCGGGTCCAGCAGGTCGGGAGGGGCGTTGTGCCGCCGCGCCATGTCCGCCAGACATCGCGCGTCGCGGATGGAAAAGGGCACCGCCCGTGCGTCCTCCACCATATGGCGCGCGGTGGCGGGCGACAGGCGCCGCGCCCGCACTTCCTCGACCAGTTTCGCCCGGACATCGACAAGCGCCATCGTCAGGGGCCGATAGCGCAGTTCTTTGGGGGCATGGACGAGCGCCACCTCATCGTCGCCTGTCAGCAGCCCGGTCCGAAAGCCGTGATAGATGGCGCCAATGCCCAGCATCCCGGCGCTGTCCAGTTCCGCCGCGCGCAAGGCGCCCATGCTCGCGGCGCCGATCATCCGGAACCCCAGCGACATCAGGTGCAGGATTTCCTTGTGCCAGGGGGAGCGGACATGGCCGAAATAGCCATCGATCAGAACGATGGTGCAGGGTGCATCGCCGCACCGCCGCGCCATGTCCCCGGCCGCTGCGGGCGGGTGCAAGACCAGATCGGTGCCGAGCAATTCCGCATGGCAGCTCGGCCCCGCATAGACGTGAATCGCACTGTCCCATGTCATCCTGCCCGCTTCCTCCGACGGCGGCGTCCGGACCCCAGCCCCGGCACGAACATCCGGACCGCGTGGACATCCGGCGTGCCCGTATCCAGCCGGAAGCGGACGATGTCAGGATAGCCCGCCTCGGCCAAGCCCGCGCTCAGTTGCGCGACCGACGCGACGGGACATCGCTCCCCGACAGTGGCCGCCGGTTCGAGAATGTTGGGCCGAACCACAAAGGCCAGCGGAGGAACGGCATCGATTGGCCGGCCCGGCAGGACGCCCATCAGGTCCTCCCGCGCAAAGGCGATATTGGTCAGGCGGACCTGCGCCGCCTCCGCTACCGCGCCCCGCAGCGCCTCCTCATTGCAGAAGCCGGCGGCCACGCCCCGTGCAATGGCTTGTGGCGCGGGGAACGCGCCCGGCTCCCGCATCTCGCAGCACAGGACCCGGATGCCGGCCAGCGCGGGAAAGCGATAGAGCCAGACGGAAATGCCGCTGGCGCGGGCGCGGTCGATCAGCGCATCGAACCATGGCCAATGCCCCGGCTCGACATGGACCCGGCCCAGCCGCCAGTCGATCGTCCCGCCGCGCTCGGCCTCGGCCATCGCGTCACGCTCGACCAATTCCAGCAGCCCCTTGAGCGTTGCGGCGGCCAGACTGAAATGCGCGCCCTGACCGTTGCTGCTGATCTCGACACCGGCCGCATCCTCCGCTCCCCCGGCGAAATCGAGCAGCACCGCAGCGCGGGGCACAAAGAAGGACGAGCCATCCCCGATCCGTTCGGCACGGAGCCATTCGAGGGGCGTGTCCGCCGCCAGCCCCTCGCGCACCTCCGCGAAATCATCCGGCAATGGCGACCGCTGCATCGGATCGATCCCGTCCCACGCGCAGGATAACGTCGCGGCGCCCGGCCGTTCCGCTGCATGGACCTCTATCGCCTCCATCAGCGCGACAATGGGAGCGACCGCAGCGTCTAAGGACTTGCCCTGATGGACGCTGACTGTGCGCGACCATGGCCGCACCGCTTGCCAGACGGGTACGCCCAACCTGTCCAGCCCCGTCAGGTCCGCAAGCCGCGTGACACCGGCATGCCGCGCCGCCATGGCCAGCGAGGGCGGCAGCCGGCGCAGCATCCCCGCCCTTCAGGGCTTGATGTTCACAGGATGGACCAGATCCGGTTCAGTGACGTTCACGCGTCGGGCAAGGGCCGGGTCGGCCTCCCCCTCCATGAACTTGGTCTGATAATAGCCCTGAACGTCGGCCGTCAGCGCATCAACATCCTGCAACAGGATGCTGACATAGGTCTTGCCGCCATGCTTGATGACGAACACCGGGTTCGACACGCCCGCATCGACCTCATGCGGTGCGCCTTCATCGACGGTCACAGTCCATTTCACCATGTTCACCTCCGCTCGTTATGTAGTGAGTTCCAGATCCGTCAGAAATTGTTCGAACTCGGGATGCGCGTCCCGCAATGCCGACCCCGGATCGTGCCAGCTTGCATAATATTCCGCGAAGAACTCGCGATGCGACATCAGCGCGAATGGGTTGGGGATCAGCTTCCCCTCGCCGACCAACTCCCGGCAGTATGCGTTGACGATGGCCAGTTCCGAATATTGGTAGTTCATGAAGACGAGCCGGGGTGGCTCCCCCTCCCGCACGGGCAAGGCGAACCATTCGTCAGCACGGGTCCACCAGTCCGCACCCGTTTGCAGGTGGATGGCGCGCGCCCGCGATTCGCCGAACCAGGCGGGCTGGTCGCTCGGCCCCGTGAGATGGGACTGGATCATCACCCCCTTCTCCGGAATGCCCCGGCGACAGGCCAACCATATGATCTGCCGGTGGAGTTGCCTGTCCCCGTCCGTGACGGCGAGCGGCGCCGCATCCGCCCAACCGCCGATATCGGCGATCCAGGGGTCGATGCTCTCGGCCAGTATCTCCGGATTGTCGGCCCAGCTTTTGGGCAGGGGATAGAAGGTCCAGCCGAACATCGCCTTCAGCCAGGCATTGATCTGCGCCTCGCACCGCTCATGGACCGCATGGGCAATTTCGTGCCGCAGGGCATGGGCGAAATCGGCCCGCTGGATCACGTCGAACGACAGCAATATCCGGTCGAAATCCACGCCCCCTTCATTCGGGATATAGGCGGCCAGCACCTGCCCCGGCTCATTGTCGGCATGGATTTCCTCCAGCGACAGGCTGTCGCGGACACGCAGGCCGGGCGGCAGTTCCGCAAAGCTGCGCCAGAGTGCGAGCATCGCGCTTTTCCCGGCCTCGTCCTCTCCCAGCCGGGCCACCAGAGCCTGCGACAGGACAATCCCCGTCAGGTCCTGAAAGAGATCGGCGGCATCCGCCGTGGACATGGGCGATTTCTCCATCAGCGGCACGATCAGGACCGTCATGTCCTCCGGCCCCTCTCCCCCGTCGAGGATCGCGCGAAGCCCGGCACGACAGGCGTCGAGATGCGGGTCGCCGCCCGTCTCGACCGCGTCCAGCCAGGCGACGAAGCGCGGATGCCTTCGCCCGATGAAGCGACGCCGCCTTTTGCGGGTATCGGCGGATTGCCCGCGCGCCGTCAGGATCGCAGTCTCGACCTTTCGAATGTCGGACAAGGGCATTTCGGCGGTCCGCGACGCCTCGTCGCCACCGGGCGCGACGGAGAAACGGGCATGGGCCGTGTCCGCCCCGATCAGGCGAATATGCGCCGATGCCGGATAATCGTCTCTCACCACCAGATGGCGCTTGATCTCGCCCAGCGTCGCCGCGCCGATGTCCAGTTCATGCATCCATAACAGTTCGCGGAAGGCGTCCAGCCCCCTGACCTGCCCGAACCGCAGGCCGGGGCGATCCGCCCGGTCGAGAAAATCAGGCCGGATAAAATCGGCGGCCTCGCCATGAGGATTGACGATGATGGCCGCTCCCCGCGCAATATCGGTATAGAGAAACGGCCTGTCCGCCTCCAAGGCCCTGCCGCATGTCGTGCATTGCCCGCGATTCATCGTCCCCGATGCCGCAGAATGCCAGTAAACATCCTTTGATCGGTCGAAATGGGTTACAAATTCCATTTGCGTGGAACAGATATGGTCCACGTCTGTCAGATGATGCCTGACATCCACATTTATCATTTCGGCCATTGTCGACCTCCACCCTGAAAATAAGGGTGATCGTCCTCTATATTTTGTCAATAGTCCGGTTCCAAAATGGACATATAAGCCCCCCCCATCGTAATTTCTGCGTGATCTCTTCGTGACACGCTTTGGCCAAAGACGATCCAAGGTCTTCTTCCGTCATCAGGTCGGCAGTTCTTGCCGAATCGCGATGGGAGATTTCCGATGACCGATCCGATTGCTCTACTCGACGCCCCGATCGACTGGCACGACCCGGCGCTAGGCGCGATACTCGACGATCTGCAGGGCAATATCCTGAAAGGTCATGGCCGCGATCACACGGTGAACGTCTTTCTTCGCTTCGACCCCAGCCGCGCGGACGAGGTGCGTCTGGCGATCCACAATCTGGCGGGTCAGGTCACGTCCGCGCTACGGCAACTGACCGAGACCGAGGATTTCAAGAAATATGGACGGCCCGGCGGGACCGGCATCTTCTTCGCCATGTCCGCCGAGGGCTATCGCGCCATCGGCCTCACCCCGCCGGGCGACGCGGCCTTTCTGGACGGCATGGCGGCGCATCGCGGCCCGCTCGGCGATCCCGAGACCTCGGCATGGGAAGAGCATCTCACCGCCATCCATGCCCTCCTCATAGTCGCGGACGACAGCGACACGCTCGTCGCCAATGCGGAGGTCAGGCTGACGTCAAGCCTCGCCCAGAGCGGCATCACGATCATCGGGCGCGACGTCGGCCGCGCCCTGCGCCGTCCCGCCGCCGCCGGACAGAAGAAAGGCGAGGGCATCGAGCATTTCGGCTATGTCGACGGCCGCAGCCAGCCGCTCCTCCTGTCCGAAGAGGTGACGGAGGAAGCCGGCAAGGAAGGCCCGTTCATCTTCAAGCCCAGCTTTTCGCCTCGCGAGGCCGCGCTCGTGCCCGACCCCCATGGCGGCTTTGCCGAAAGCTTCGGCAGCTATCTCGTCTATCGCAAGCTTGAACAGGATGTCGCGGCATTCAAGGCCCATGAGGATGCGCTGGCCGACGCCCTCAGCCTGCAGAAGACCCTCGACGACGCCCGTACCGCCACCTGGCACGCGGCCGACGACGCACTGAGCTCCCATGCGGGCGCGGGTGGCGTCCACCAGGTCCGCCAGATCGTCCAGCAGGCGCATGTCCGACGTGAGCCCGCCACGCGGCCCGGCCGATTCGCCATGGCCGTACTGGTCGTAGCCCCGCACC
>NZ_JBHIWJ010000165.1:0-5033 GCF_041987595.1 Sphingobium sp.
AACACGATGGTCGGCGTCGCCGGCTTCGGAGGAGTTGCGGCGTACCTGGGACTCGTCGCCGCCGACGACCTGGGCGACGACATAGCCCGGCACCTCGCGCCACGGCATCACCTTCAACGCCGCGGTGTTTTACAACGACATCAAGAATTTGCAGGTCACGGCGGATGCGGGCAGCTGCTCCTCCCGCATCATCTTCAACGTGCCAAAGGCGCATACGGCCGGACTGGAGGCCGAATTCAACGCCCGCGTCTCACCCAATCTCGATCTCTCGCTGAGCGGCAGCTACATCGATTCAAAGATCGACAGCAATGTGACCGATGCGGGCGGCGCGATCATCGCGGGCATCCGCAAGGGCAACCGCCTGCCCACCGTTCCGAAGTTCCAGATGGCGGCGGCGGCGACCTATACGCTCCAGATCGCCGCGGAAACCGACTGGTCCTTCACCGCCAGCTATCAACATGTGGGCGACCGCTATACCCAACTCGCCGATCAGGAGCCGGGCGCCGGCACCTTCACCAACTCCATCTATTATAATCCGGCCAACGGCACCTATGGCACGGGCGCCTATAATTTCGGCTCCTACAAGCTGGACGCCTATAATCTGGTCAATCTGTCGACCGGAATCAGCTGGGACAGCGGCCTGTCGCTGACCCTGTTCGTGAACAATCTGTTCGATGAAAATCCGCGCTACTCGCTGGATCGCGAGCGCGGCGGCCGGGGCCGTCTGGGCTATAATATCGGCACGCCCCGCAAGATCGGCCTGACCGTCCGCAAGGATTTCTGAAGCCGGATCAGTCGGATGCCGGAAGCCCTTTCGCTTCCGGCGTCCTTCTTTTACCCGATACAGCTGACGCATCCGCCGCTATGGTCGGCCGCGAACAGGAAAGTATCGGACAATGATCGAGACGCAGGATTCCATCACGCAGGGCATGCGTTTTGTCGAAGGCGGCGCCTTTGCCATGGGATCGGAACGCTTTTACCCCGAAGAAGCGCCGGTGCGGCGGGTTCGCGTCGATGGTTTCTGGATCGACGAAACCCCAGTGACCAATCGTCAGTTCGCGGAATTTGTCGAGGCCACCGGCTACCGCACCTTTGCGGAGATTGCGCCGGACCCCAGGGACTATCCAGGCATGCCGCCGGAAATGGCACGGGCTGGATCCCTGCTGTTTCAGCGCACCGCCATGCCGGTCGACCTCAACGATTTCAGCCAGTGGTGGCATTTCAGCTTCGGCACGGACTGGCGCCATCCGCACGGGCCGGACAGCAACCTTGACGAATTATGGGATCACCCCGTCGTTCATGTGGTTTTTCAGGATGCCGAAGCCTATGCGCGGTGGGCGGGCAAGGCGCTCCCGACCGAGGCCGAATGGGAATTTGCCGCGCGCGGCGGGCTGGACGGCGCCGACTATGCCTGGGGCGATGAACTGGCGCCGGACGGCGTTCATCTCGCCAACACCTGGCAGGGCATGTTCCCCTACAGCAACCTGCTGGAGGACGGGTGGGAACGGACCTCTCCGGTGCGCAGCTATCCCGCCAACGGCTATGGCCTTTACGACATGATCGGCAATGTCTGGGAATGGACGACCGACTGGTATGCCCAGCCCAAGGTCGAAAAAAAGGCGAAGGGGAGCTGCTGCGTCCCCTCCAACCCGCGCGGCGCGACCCGGCGGGAGAGCCTTGACCCCGCCTATCCGACCGTCCCCATGGCCCGAAAGGTGCTGAAGGGCGGCTCGCATCTCTGCGCGCCCAGCTACTGCCAGCGCTATCGCCCCGCCGCCCGCCATCCTCAATCGGTGGACAGTTCCACAAGCCATATCGGCTTCCGCTGCATCATCCGCGAGCCGCACTGACACCCTTATCGTTCAGGACAGGACCCATCATGCTCTCCATTCCCTGGGATCAGCCCGCCACCATGATCGACCTGGACGGCAAGGCGCCGATCATCGGCACGATCCGCGATTGCGCCCAGCATTTCGCCATTTTCAAGCCCCATGCGAAGGAACAGGCCCGCGTCCTGCTGACCCAGCCCGTCCACCGGGAAGGCCGCAAAACGCGCACCTGGATATTGGAGCCTTATGAGATCGAAAAGCTTGTCGAACGGCTAAGGGCGGAGGTGCATTAAGCCGGACCGCCCAAAGCCCTGACCAGCGCGATGCTGGCGCGCATCCGCTGCGTCTCGACCGCCAGCAAGGCCCGCTGCGCATCCAGCGCGTCGGTCTGCGCCGTCACCACTTCCAGATAGTCCGACGCCCCGTCGCGATAGCGGGTCAGCGCCAGTTCGCTGGTCCGGCCCGCCGCCATGGCCGCGCCGCGCTGATCGACCGCCTGATCGGCCAGCAGCCGGTTGGCCGCGATCGCATCTTCCACCTGCCGAAAGGCGCTGAGCACGGTTTCGCGATAATCGGCGCTACATTCCTCATATTCGGCGCGGGACATCTTCACCTGCGCCCTGCGCCGCCCGCCGTCGAACAGGGCAAGCGCGGCCGAGGCCGGACCCAGGCCCCAAAAGCTGTTGGGCTTGCTGAACAATTCGCCATGGGTGGTTTCATAGCCGCCCGACAGCCCCAGCGTCAGCGTCGGGAAGAACGCCGCCCTGGCGACGCCGATCCGCGCATTGGCGGCGAACATGCGCCGCTCGGCCGCTGCAATGTCCGGCCGCCGCTGCAACAGCTCCGACGGCGCGCCCGCCGGCAGGGCCGGCGCGGTCAGGGGCCGCACCTGCACCGGAACGGCAAAGTCGGAAGCCACCGCGCCCACCAGCGCCGCTATCTCATGTTCGGTCGCCGCGCGTTCATTGGCGACCGCGGAAATCTGCGCCCGTGCATTGTCGAGCACCGTCCTCGCCCGATTGACGTCGATCCCCGACGATATGCCGCCATCATGCCGCGTCGCCGTCAGCCGATAAGCCCTGTCGAACGCTTCCACCGTCTGGCGCAGCAACGCCGCTTCGGCATCCAGCCCGCGCAATCGCGCATAGGCATCCGCCACCGCCGCCTGAAGGCTGAGCCGGGCCGATGCCAGATCGGCGCCGCTGGCCTGCGCATCGGCCTGCGCCGCCTTCAGCCCGTTGCGGATGCGGCCCCATAAATCCAGCTCATAGGCCAGAGAAGCGCCGACCTTATAATCCTCGTAGCGGGAAACCGCGCCGTTGCTGCCCGGCCGCCCTTGCGAAAGCCGGTTCTTGCTGGCCGACGCGCCGACGCCGATGTCCGGGAACAGATCGGCATTTTCCACCCGAGCCGCCGCCCTCGCCTGATCGTAACGGGCAAGCGCGGCGGCGAGCGTCGGACTGGCCTGTTCGGCCCGCGCCTCCAGATCGTTCAGAACCGGATCGTTGAAGGCCTCCCACCATTTCCCGCGCGATGCGCCATCCATCGGCTTGGCGGCGGTCCAGCCCTCCACCTCCTTGAAATTTTGCGGCACGGCGGTTGCGGGCGGCTGATAGGACGGCGCCATCGAGCATCCGGCCAGACCCGCCAGCAACAGCGCCGCGACCCTGCGGTCAACGGCCATGGGCGGCGCCCTTTCCGGCGGAAGGCGTCTGCACATTGACCCGGTCGCCGGTGCGGATCGCGTCGGGCGGGGTGTCGATCACCCGGTCGGTCAGCGCGACGCCGCCGGACAGTTGCACCCTGTCGCCCTCGTCGCGGGCGATGGTCACCGGCTTCACCGTCACCCGGCTGTCTTTGCCGACGACGGCCACTGTCGGCCCGTCATTGCCATAGAGGATGGCGCTGCCCGGCAGGGTGACGCCGTTGCCCGCGCCCGCCCCGACCTTGAAACTGACCTGGGCGAAAGCGCCCGGCTTCAGCGCATTATCGCCATTATCCGCCTGCAACTGCACCAGCACCGCCCCGGACTGGGCGTCCACCGCGCCAGAGCTGCTCGTCAGCGTCGCGCTGAAGGTCCGTCCCGGATATTCGGGCAGGGTCAGGCTTGCGGCCATGCCGGGCTTCACCGAAGCGGAATAGCCCTGCGGCACGCGAACATAGATGCGCATGCGGTGGGTGTCAGAAACGGTGAACAGCGGTTGCGCCGCCGCATTGCCCGCGACGACGAGCGCACCGATCTGCGCCGACCGGCTGGTCACCACGCCGCTGAAGGGCGCCGACAGCCGCGTAAAGCCCTGCAACGCCTGCAACCGCTTCACATTGGCGAGGGCAGCGTTGGACAGCGCCTTGCGCGCCGCAAGATCGCCCGCCTTTTCGTCGGCCTCCTGCCGCGACACGGCGTCCTGCGCCAGCATCGACGCCCAGCGCTTCGACGTGGTCGCGGCGAGCCGTTCGTTCGCCAGCGCGGTCTGATAATCGGCCTGCGCCTGCGCAAGCTGCTGGTCAACTTCCGGCGCGTCGAGAATGGCCAGCGGCTGCCCCGCCCGCACATGATCGCCGATATCCGCCAGCCAGCGCCGAACATAGCCGTTGGTCCGGGCAAAGATCGCTGCGCTGTTGAAAGCCTGCACATTGCCCGGCAGAACCAGCGCGTCGCCCTGACCATTGGCCGAGGGGACCACCACGGCGACGGTAGGGACGGCGGCGTCGGCGGCGACCTGCTTCAGTTCGTTCGTCGCGCTGATCCGCGACGCCACGCCGAAACCGACAAGGGCGATGGCAACGACAGCCACGCCGATCCCCACGCGCTTCAGGGTGCGGCTGTCCGGGCCTTGCGCCGCGGGATCGAGGTGACCTCATGAAGTTTCGAGTAACCCGAGCCGTGACGTTTGCGGCCGCGCGCCTCGCCGCCCTGCCGGCGGCCTGAGGCCGCGGGACGGCATGCGGCGGCCCGCCGCCATCGATCCCCGGATCAGCCTCGCGGCCGATCCCGCCTACGCCGCTGCCTTCGCGGGCGCCTTCCCGAATGCGTCCCCGGATGCCTCCCTGGATCCCGGCCCGGCGGTGACCCGCGAGCGGATCGAGGCCGCGCTCGCGACCTTCGAGCGCCTGATCGTCTCCACACCCGCGCCCTTCGACCGCTGGATCGCGGGCGACGAGCGCGCGGTTCCCGAGGCGGCCAAGCGCGGTTTCGACCTGTCC
>NZ_JBHIWJ010000166.1:0-5017 GCF_041987595.1 Sphingobium sp.
CATGATCGTCGGCGCGCCCTATGACAAGAAGATCGAATTTCGCACCGTTCGCCAGAGGGAGGCCGCATAATGGCATGGACTCGTGACGAAATGGCCGCACGGGCGGCCAACGAGCTTCAGGATGGCTTTTACGTGAACCTGGGAATCGGTATTCCTACGCTGGTGGCCAATCATATTCCCGCTGGCGTCGAAGTGACGCTCCAGTCGGAAAACGGCATGCTGGGCATCGGCCCCTTTCCCTATGAGGGCGAAGAGGATGCCGATCTGATCAATGCGGGCAAGCAGACGATCAGCGAATTGCCGCAGACAGTCTATTTCAGTTCGGCGGACAGCTTCGCGATGATTCGCGGCGGGCATATTGACCTGACCGTGCTGGGCGCGATGGAGGTCGCGGAAAATGGCGATATCGCCAACTGGATGATCCCCGGCAAGATGATCAAGGGCATGGGCGGCGCGATGGATCTGGTCGCGGGCGTCAAGAAGATCATCGTCGTGATGGAGCATACGTCCAAGGACGGCAGCCCCAAATTCATCCCCGCCTGCACCCTGCCGCTGACGGGCAAGAATGTGGTCGACATGATCGTCACCGACCTCTGCGTATTCCAGCGGCCCGACCATGACAGCCCGTTCAGGCTCGTCGAACTCGCTCCGGGCGTGACGGCGGAGGAAGTCGCCGCTAAGACGACGGCTCATTATGTGAGCTGAGGATTGGCGGCATGAGCCTGGATGGTGTTTACGATGAGGGCAATGTCTTCGCCCTCATCCTGCAGGGGAAGATCCCTTCGACCAAACTCTACGAGGATGAGCATACATATGCGTTCCTCGACATCCAGCCGCAGTCCCGGGGGCATAGCCTGGTCATTTCCAAATGGTCGAAGGCGCGCAACATATTGGAGGCGGAGGACGAGGCGCTGGCGCAGCTGATGGCGACGGTGAAGAAGGTCGCCGACGCCACGCGCAAGGCGCTGGACCCGGACGGCATCCACGTCGCCCAGTTTAACGGCGCGCCGGCCGGGCAGACCGTGTTCCACCTGCATTTCCACATCGTCCCGCGCTGGGAAGGTCAGCCCCGCGGCTTTGTCGCCCATGCGCAGGGCGGTTTCGCCGATCCGGCCGCATTGCAGGCGCTGGCCGAAGAGATTCGCGCCCAGTTCTGATGCGCCCGATCCCGATGAAAGCGCTCTGACATGGCGCTCAAACCCTTCAGGGCGCCCGGTGCGCGGCTGGCCCTGCGCTCCAAGCGGGAGAGCAGGCGCTTTTCCGGCGGCGATCGGCCGGCGGAGGTGATCCTCGACATCTCGCGGCTGCTTTCGCGCAGCTTTCACGCGGCGCCGACGGGGATTGACCGGGTGGAGTTCACCTATGCCCGCGAATTGCTGGAGCGGATGCCCGATCGGCTGGCCTTTGCCGCGGTGCATCCGGCGGGCGGCTATTATGGGCGGCTGAAGGATGCGGCGGTGCGGCAGTTTCTGGCCTTCACCGCGGCGCGCTGGCGCAATACGGGTCCGGTCGATGAAAAGGAGAGCAAGGCGGCGGTCATCCGCCATCTGATCGCGCTGCGGCCCCGCCCGGTGCCGGCGGCGCAGGGGCCGCGCATCTATTTGCAGGTGTCGCCGCATCATCTGGACGACGCCGATCAGGTGGGCGCCATCCTGCGGGCGGAGGGCGCGCGGTTCGTGACGCTGGTGCATGATGTGATCCCGCTGACGCACCCGGAATTCGCCCGGCCGCAAGGCGCGGAGGAGCATCTGAAGCGCGTGCGGACGATCGATCGCTATGCCGACGGGATCATCGGCAACAGCCAGGCGACGATCGACGCGCTTGCGCCGCATCTGAAGCGGGGCCTCGACGGGCGGACGATCCGGGTGGCGCATTTCGGCGCCGACGCCCCGGACATGGTGATGGAGGGCAGTCATGACGTCCCCGCTCGACCCTATTTCGTCTATATCTCGACCATCGAACCGCGGAAAAACCATCTTCTGCTGCTCAACATCTGGCGGCGGCTGGTGGAAAGGCTGGGCGATGGCGCGCCGGTGCTGGTGCTAATCGGGCGGCGCGGCTGGGAAAATGAGAATGTCGTCGACATGCTGGAGCGCGCCGAAATATTGCGCGGCCATGTGATCGAGGCGGGCAGCGTGCCCGACAATCAGATGAATGCGCTGGTCGCGGGGGCGCGGGCGATGCTGATGCCCTCTTTCGAGGAAGGCTATGGCATGCCGGTGATCGAAACCCTTTGCGCAGGCGTGCCGGTGATCTGCAGCGACATCATGGCGCATCGCGAAGTGGGCGGGGAGGCGCCCGATTATCTCGATCCGCTGGACGGCCTTGGCTGGTTGCGGGCGATCGAAGCCTATGCCCGGCCACACTCGCCGGAGCGGGCCGCGCAACTGGCGCGGATCGCGGTCTGGCGTCCGCCGACCTGGGAAGCCTATTTCGATATCGTAGCCGATATGTTGCACGAGATGACGGCTTTCGCGCCGGCTTGACGTCTGTTCGACAGGCGACCAAGAAGTCGTTGTGTGAATTGCGTTTTTGATTAGCTGAAGCGTTGTTCCATTGGCGCTAATATGGGTCGTGTCAGGGGGCGGCTGTACGTGAACGCGATTCCATTTCTGCGCTCCCCGCCTTTTCCGGGCATTGCGCGCGCGACGGCGGCGGTAAGCCGGATCCGGGAGGAAGGCGAAGCGATCCAAACCGTGACCGATGCTGTGCTTGATGCGGTCGCGCAGGCGCGGGTTGGCGGCAGTTTCTGGGGACATCGGCCGGATGGCATCCAACTGGTGGCGCGGGAAGGCGTGGCCGTTCCGCAGGCGGCGCTTGATGGGCTGAAGCGGCAGGATGTCGGCATCGTGCGCGGTGCAAGACGGGTGGCTGGCGCAGGGGTCGGGCGCCTTTTGCCCGATCCCGCCGACCTTTGGTTCGTGATCGCGGCGGCGCGGTCCGTCCATGCAGCGCCGGACGATGAACTGGCGATGATTGCGGGGCTGCTGGGCGTGCCGGTCTTTGGACCGGATGGCAAGCCGGTCGCCGCCGAACGGCTGCGCGCAGCGGCGCGGGCGGCGGTGGCGGCGGCCCGGTATCGCGACTGTTACAGTGGAGAGCCGGTCGACGCGATGCAGGCTGTCGCGCAGCTTTCCGACTGGCGGCGGCATCTGGACGGCAATCGCGGCATCGCGGCGGCGAGCGGCATGGCTTTCTGGAAGCGGGAGGCGATCCGCCATTTCCTCTGGGACGGGTTGCGCTCTCCGCCTTTCATGTCGGCTGAAAAAGGCGTGCGGCGGGCGAAACGGGAAGGCGGCGCGCTCGCCGTCTGGCCGTCCCGCGTGTCCGCCGCCCTCATGCAGGACGCGCGGCGCGGCGGCGTGACGATCGCCAGGGTGGAGGACGGCTTTCTCCGCTCCAAAGGGCTGGGTGCGGCCCTGCATCCGCCGGGATCGGTGGTGGTCGACCGTTCGGGCATTTATTATGACGCGCGAAGCCCCAGCGACATGGAGACGCTGCTGGCGACCCACCCTTTTTCTCCGGCTGAGGAGCAGCGGGCCGTCGGTTTGCGGGCGATGATCCGTTCTTCGGGCGTCACCAAATATGGCAGGGATGCAGGCGCGATGATCGCCCTGCCGCAGGAGCGTCGCACGGTGCTGGCGGTCGGGCAGGTCGAGGATGATCTGTCGGTCGAATTTGGCGGTGCGGGGGTGACGGGCAATCTCGACCTGCTGCGACGCGTGCGCGCGGCCGAGCCGGAGGCTTGGATCGTCTATCGCCCGCATCCCGATGTGCAGGCGGGGCTGCGCAAGGGGCATTTGAGCGATGCCGTCGCGCTGGGCATCGCCGATGCGATCGACCTGGGGTCACCGCTGATGGCGCTGGTGCAGGCGGTGGACGAGGTGCATGTGCTTTCCTCTCTCACCGGCTTCGAGGCGCTTATGCGCGACAGGCCCGTCACGGTCCATGGCATGCCCTTTTACGCGGGATGGGGGCTGACGCGTGATCTGGCCACTCCCAATGGACGGCGCGGGCGCCGACTCACCCTGGACCAGCTTGTCGCTGGCGCCCTGATTCTCTATCCACGTTATCTGGACCCGATGACGCGCTTGCCTTGCGGACCTGAAATCATGGTCGAACGTTTGGCAAGCGGGGCGCCGTCGCCGGTGTCATGGCTGGTCCGGCTGCGGACTTTACAGGGGAAGTTGCAAAGATTTATGACCTTGTCTGCCGAGTATCTGCATGGTTGACGCGCCCGCCCGAACCTTCCTTTTCCTTCAGGGACCCCATGGCCCCTATTTCGCGATGCTGGCCGATGCGCTGAGAGGCAGGGGGCATCAGGCGCTGCGCATCAACATCAATGGCGGCGACAAGGTCGACTGGCCGGGGGAGGGGGCGACCGACTATCGCGGGACTTTCCGCAACTGGCCGATCTTCTTCGACGATTATATCGTCAACCACGGCGTGACCGACCTCATTCTCTACGGTGACTGCCGCCCCTATCACGCCTCCGCGCACAAGATGGCGCGGTTGCGCAACCTGCGCGTCCATGTGGTGGAGGAGGGCTATATCCGCCCCGATTTCCTCACTCTTCAGGAAGATGGAGTGAACGGCAATTCGACCCTGCCGCTCGATCCCGACTGGTATCTGGAGCAGGCAAGGGAACTGCCCCCCGAAGAGGGCGGACGAGATCCGCAAATCCCCTCGACCTTCCGCCGGCGGGCGTTCAACACCGGGCGGAACGGCATGGCATCGGCGCTGATGCGGCCGGTCTTTCCCTTCTACCGTACGCATCGGCCCAACAGCTTCCTCTGGGAAACGGCGGGCTGGTTCAAGAAACTGAATCTGCGCAAGGGCGAAAAGCGCAAGTCGCGGGAGGAATGGTCGAAGGTCTGCGATCGGCCCTTTTTCACTTTGCCGCTCCAGCTCGATTCCGATTACCAGATTCGGGTTCATTCCCCCTTCGGCACGATGCGGGCAGCGCTGGTCAATGCGCTGCAACGCTGGGCGACCACCCAGACGCGCCTCGGCATCC
>NZ_JBHIWJ010000167.1:0-5006 GCF_041987595.1 Sphingobium sp.
GCCGACCCCGCATGTGCAGGAAGACCCGCTCAAATTCCGCGACAGCAAGCGCTATCCCGACCGCATCAGGGCCGCGCGCGCCGCGACCGGCGATCAGGACGCGCTGATCAACGCGCGCGGCGCGATCGACGATGTGCCGCTGGTCATGGGCGTCCAGAATTTCGCCTATATGGGCGGATCCATGGGCATGGGCGTAGGCGCAGCCTTCATCCAGGGCGTCAACGAAGCCATCGCCCATAAATGCCCCTATGTCATCTTCACCGCCGCCGGCGGCGCCCGCATGCAGGAGGGGATTCTCTCGCTGATGCAGATGCCCCGCTCGACCGTGGCGATCCAGAAGCTGCACGCGGCGGGCCTGCCCTATATCGTGGTCCTCACCGATCCTACGACCGGCGGCGTCACCGCCAGCTATGCGATGCTGGGCGACATCCAGATTGCCGAACCCAACGCGCTGATCGGATTCGCGGGCCAGCGCGTCATCGAAAGCACGATCCGCGAAAAGCTGCCCGACGGATTCCAGCGCGCCGAATATCTGCTGGAACATGGCATGCTCGACATGGTCGTCCACCGCAGCGAGTTGCGCGACACGCTCGCCCGCGTGATCGGCTACCTCGCCCCCCGCGCCGCCGCCTGAGCGCTTATCCGGGGGGACAAGCGCCATGGCCGACCACGCCGTCTCCGATGATCCGGGCGTCCAGGCCCAGCTCGACCGTCTTGCGACCCTGTCGCCCGGCGCCGACATATTGGGTCTGGAGCGCGTCACCCAACTGCTCGATCGCATCGGCAATCCGCACCGCGCCTTGCCGCCGGTCTTCCATGTCGCCGGCACCAACGGCAAAGGCTCGACCTGCGCCTTCCTGCGCGCCGCGCTGGAAGCGGACGGGAAGACCGTCCATGTCTTCACCTCGCCCCATCTGGTGCGCTTCAACGAGCGCATCCGGATCAGCGGCAAGCTGATTTCCGACGAAGCGCTGGCCGCCTATCTCGCCCGCGTCCTTGATGTCGCAGAAGGGATTGGGGCCAGCTTCTTCGAAGTCACCACCGCCGCCGCCTTCCTTGCCTTCTCTGAGCATCCCGCCGACGCCTGCATCATCGAAGTGGGTCTGGGTGGCCGCCTTGACGCCACCAACGTCATCGAAAAGCCCGTCATCTGCGGCATCGCCCAACTGGGCCTCGATCATCAGAGCTTCCTGGGCACGACGCTCAAGGAAATCGCCGCCGAAAAGGCCGGCATCGCCAAGCCCGGCGCCCCGCTGGTAACGCAACGCTATTCCGACTCGCTCTTCCCGGTGATGCTGGACGCCGCCGCCCGCAACCGCACAAAATGGTTTGCCATGGGCGAGACATGGGACGCAGCGGCTTACCGGGACCGCCTCCATTATCGCGACGATCAGGGCCGTCTGGACACCCCGCTCCCCCGCCTGCCCGGCGCGCATCAGGTGCACAACGCCGCGCTCGCCTTCGCCATGCTACGTCACCAGAGCGTCGTCCCGGTCAGCGAAGCCGCGCTCAAGGCCGCGCCGCTATGGGCGCACTGGCCCGCGCGCCTGCAAAGGCTGGACTACGGCCCGCTGCTCGCCCCGCTGCCGGAAAACAGTGAAGCCTGGCTCGACGGTGGCCATAATGCGGGAGCAGGCGAGGCCATTGCCGCCTTCTTCACACCCGACCGGCTGGAAGGCCAAAAGCTCCAGCTCGTCATCGGCATGCTGTCGAACAAGGATCTGGACGCCTATCTCGTCCCCTTTGCGGGACGCATCGCCCATATCCACGCGCTGCCCGTCCATGGGCACGACCATCATCCCCCGGAACGATTCGCCGCCATCGCCGACCTCTGGGGGATTCCGTGCACCGCGCACGGTACGGCGGAGGAGGCGATCGCCTCCATTGCTGCTGAAGGCAATCCCGCACCCCGGCTGTTGATTGCAGGCTCGCTTTATCTTGCCGGCGAAATTTTGCGGCTAAACGGTCAATTTCCCGACTGAAAATTCTTGCGATTGACTCGCAATAGCGTATCCTTGGCCTCCAACGAAAGAAGGCAAAGGTATCTGCGCATGGCTTATGGAGAGTCGTCTTCCCTCGATCAGCCCACGCCGCTTCCCGGCGGCTATGGCAACCGGCTGTTTCTCTATGTCATGCGACGGATGGCTACTGCGGGCGTCAATGATGCTCATGCCGCCAACGCCATGCTGGGCGCTTTCGGCCGCAGCTATCGCCGTCCGCTGGTACTGATGCGCGCCATGATGCTGGAACTCGCGCGCACCTCCAGCCGCAAGATATTGATCGCGCCCTGCTGCTGCTCGCGCATGACGGCGGACGAGGCGTTGATGATGCAGGCGGTGGGCAGCGCACTGCGCAGCCCGACCACGGCCTATGACAATGTGGCGGCCCTGCTCGGCAACGACCATGCGTTGGGGGCGCTCACCTGCCTGCAAGCGGTGGCCCAGGCCCATAACGACCTCGGCCGCCCGCTCGACCTCTATGCGGCGGGTTGAACCTCCGCCGCGCTGCCGACGCTGGCATCGATCAACCCCGCACGCATCATCAGCCAGAACAGGATGATGCCCGGCAGGGAGATCAGCGTCGTCAGCAGGTAGAAATCGACATAGCCGAAGCGCTCGATCAGCGCCCCTGCCGTCGTTCCGGTCAGGAAACGGCCGACGATGCTCGCCGCCGCCGAAATGAGCGCATATTGCGCGGCGGTGAAGCGCAGGTCGCACAGCGCCGAGAAATAAGCGACGACGGTGACGCCACCGATCCCGCTGGCGAAATTCTCAAAGCCGATCGCGCCCGCCATCCCCCAATTGCTCTTGCCCAGCGCCGCGAGCAGGGCGAAGCTGAAATTCGAGACGCCCATCAGCAAAAGACTGATCAGCACCGACCGCTTCATCCCCATGCGCGCATACAGGACGCCGCCCACGAAAATGCCGATGAGATAGGCCCAAAAACCGATCCCCACATCATAGATGGCGATCTCGTCATTGGTGTAACCCATGTCGTCGAACAGCAGACGGAAGGTGAGATTGGCCAGCGTATCCCCAATCTTGTGGAGCAGGATGAACAGCAGCACGAGCCACGCCCCGCGCCGACGGAAAAACTCCAGCAACGGCCCGGCAATCGACGCCCACACTTCTGCGGCGCCGCGCCGCCCCGTGGGTTCGCGATGCCGCTCCGGCTCGCCCAATATCAATCCGGTGAGCATGGCGGGCAACGCAAAGACCGCGCAGGCAAGATAGGCGCCGTGCCAGCCGACCCGCGCCGCCAGCACCAGCGCCAGCGCGCCCGCCGCGACGGAACCGATCCGCCAGCCATATTGCGACATGCCGGAGCCTACGCCCAATTGCTCGGGCCGCAGCGTCTCGATCCGGTATGCGTCGATCACGATATCGAAAGTCGCCCCAGCGATGCCCACCAATATGGCGGCATAGGCTGTCTGCAACAGGCTGGTCGCCGGATCGACCAGCGCCAGATTGGCCACCGCCGCCATCACCATCAACCCGGCCACCAGCAGCCACGAAACCCGCTGACCAAGCCGTCCGATCACTGGCAGCCGCACGCCATCGACTACCCAGGCCCACAGCCATTTGAGATTATAGACAAGGAATGCGAGGGTGAAGGCCGTCACCGCCTTCTTGTCGATCCCGTCCTGCGCCAGTCGGGTCGTCAACGTCGCCCCGATCATCGCATAGGGGAAACCGGAGGATATGCCGAGAAAAAAGGCCCCAAGGGGCGCCTTTTCAACATAGGGTTTTACCGCATCCAGCCAGCTTGTCGAGCCATTGGCGATATCGGTCATAAATAGATGCGCCCCCGGAAATATTCTACCGGGATCACCTTATGGGCAAATGTGGCAGAGGCAAGCCGCCCAATGCGCTTATCGCGATTTCCCGTCAGATGGCACCAACTGGCGGTTGAGAAATCTCGGTCAAACCAATCAGGCCGCGTTCTCAAAGAGATGCAGGCCTTCCGGAAAACGCGGCAGTTCCTTGCCCCGCAACAGGGCATCCACTACCGCAACCGCCGACAGAAGATCCCGCGGCGCATAAGGCTTGGCAAGGCACCCCAGGGCCACCTCCTGCGCATCGACGGGGCAGGCGCCGGTGACGAACAATACCGCCACGCCCCTGCTTGCGGCATGCCGCGCCAGATCGACGCCCGTCCTTTTGCCATGCAGGGTGATGTCCGCAATAACCAGATCGACGCTTTCCTCCTCGATAACGGTGACGGCATGGGAATAATCATCCACGGTGGCGGCTACGCGATAGCCTGCCACTTCCAGCACATGCTCATTGTCGAAGGCCACCAGTGGCTCGTCCTCGACGACCAGAACGCTGCGAATGGCCTTTCGGCGCCCTTTCGCCTTGGCTTCCCCTTTTACCAGCCCGAAAAACATTTGCCGTTCCGCCCCATTTACGCCATTCAGCCGACCAACGCGCCGTATCCCACTGAGGTTTCGGCTGCCCCGGCGCACAGGCGCGGGGACAACAGCATTCGTCGATTTTCCGGCGCCTCAGATATGGGAACGCCACCCCGTTTTGAAAAGGAAGTCACCCGTGGAACCGCCGAAAAAATCTGGACCGCCCCGCCGGTCAGGCCCTGGCGGTCCCAAACGTCCAGCGGGCGCCAAAAATACCCCCGGCGCACGCCCCGCCCGTCCGCCTTTCAGGACGGCGAAAACGGCCCCAGCCAAGCCTGCTAACCCCCATCCAGCTCGCGCCGCGGCGGCCGCCAGCGGCAAAAACGAACCTCAGCGCATCGCGAAACTGCTCGCCCGCGCCGGCATAGCCTCGCGTCGGGAAATCGAGCGCATGATCGAGGAAGGCCGGGTCACCCTCAACGGCGAAGCGCTTACCACCCCCGCCACGCTACTCACCTCGCTCCACGGCGTGGCTGTCGACGGCACGCCGGTCGCCGCCCCTGCGCCCACGCGCCTGTTCCTGTTCCACAAGCCGACCGGCTATCTCACCACTGAACGCGATCCGCGCGGCCGCCCGACCATATATGACCGG
>NZ_JBHIWJ010000168.1:0-4999 GCF_041987595.1 Sphingobium sp.
CATCGGTCTCCGAGAGAAAGGCATCCATCCGCTCCAGCACCCGTTTGGCGACGCTGCTGATCTGCCCCATCCAGATCGGTCCGCCAAAGAGCAATATGTCGTGCGCGAGGATCTTCTCGCGCAGTCCCGGCCAGGCATCGCCATCCCCTTCGTTGGAGGTGACGCCCGGCTTGATGTCGAGAGCTGCAACCCGGACCGTCTCGCTGACTGTCACATCATATTGGCTGAAGGCTTCCGCCAGCACGGCGATCATCGCGTCGGTCGAACTCTGCGCGCCCCTGCCTGGCTTGAGCGTGCAGTTAAGCGCCAGCGCCTTGAGCGGCATGGTTCATCTCCTCGAGCAGCCTGGATGGGGCGTGGAAAAGGTCTGGATGCTCGCTGGATGCGACCATCCGTTTCTCGCACGGAGAACTCCCGGGCGCGCAAAGGGGTCTTTGGAGCAAAGGAGATTATGCGATGAGCGATACCGCCCCTATGATCCATGAGGATGCGCTGCCGGGCCATGAGAGCAGGCTGAGCCCGAAGCCGCAATGGCAGCCCCGTTATCGCGGCTCGGGCCGGCTTGCGGGGAAGGTCGCGATCATCACCGGCGCCGACAGCGGGATCGGGCGCGCGGTAGCGGCGCTCTACGCGCGCGAAGGCGCTGACATAGCGATCGTCTATCTGCTCGAAGACGAGGATGCCGCGGAAACGAAACGCATCGTGGAAGGGGGGGGGCAACGGGCGATCATGATCCGCGGGGACATTGGCGCGCGCACCTTTGGCGACGAGATTGTTGCCCGCACCCTGGAGGCGTTCGGCAAGATCGACATCATTGTCAACAATGCGGGTGAACAGCATCCCGACAAGGATATTACTGACATCAGCGAGGATCAGCTTCGCCGCACCTTCCAGACCAATATCTTCGGCATGTTCTTCCTGGTCCAGGCGGCGCGACCGCATTTGAAAAGCGGGGCAGCCATCGTCAACTGCACCAGCGTGACCATGTATCAGGGCAGTTCGGAACTGCTGGACTATAGCGCGACCAAGGGCGCCATTACCGCCTTCACCCGCTCCCTGTCGGAAAATCTGGTGGGCGAGGGCATTCGCGTGAATGCCGTCGCGCCCGGGCCGATCTGGACGCCGCTCAATCCCTGTGGCGGTGCGAGCCCGGAGAAGCTCGAACATTTTGGCGAAAGCACGCCGATGGGGCGGCCAGGCCAGCCCAACGAGGTCGCGCCGGCCTTCCTGTTCCTCGCCTGCGAGGATGCCAGCTATATGTCGGGTCAGGTTCTTCACCCCAATGGCGGGACGATCGTGAACGGGTGACCGGGGTGGAGCGAAGCGGCCTGGACGGGGGCACCATCCTCTCCATGGCAAAGGATGTGCCCAGCTCTGCGATAAGGCGGCGCTGCTTTTGGGAACCGATACACTGGCGGAATGTTCTCTTGACCAGTTATGGAGGGACGCAGCATGCAGGATGACATATCGGCCTCGGCCCAGGCACCCCGTCTCTCGGACGCGGAGTTCAAGGCAGCGCTTGCCGCTGTTCTTCCCCAGCTTCGTGCCTTTGCGCGCAGCCTGGCGGGCAACCGGGATACGGCGGACGATCTCGTCCAGTAGACGATGCTCAAGGCCTGGCGCGCGCGTGAGCGCTATGTCGCGGGCACGAATTTCCGGGCCTGGGCCTTCGTTATCCTGCGCAACCATTTTCTGAGCGAGATGCGGCGCAGGCGGTTCGTCGGCGAATGGGACGAGCTCGTCGCCGATCGCGTCCTTGCAGCGCCCGCCGACCAGGAAAAGAGCGTCGAGCTGCGCGACATGATGCGCGCATTGATGCAATTGCCCGTGCCGCAGCGAGAGGCGCTGATCCTGGTTGGCGCGGGCGGCATCTCCTATGAGGAGACGGCCGAGATTATCGGGGTTGCTGTCGGGACGATCAAGAGCCGCGTCGCAAGGGCCCGGGTCGCGCTTGAAGCCCTGCTCAATGGCGGCAGTCTTGAAAATAATCGGGCTGAAGTCAGCACGCAGGACAATGTCGTGGTGAGCATCCTCGATTATCTGGAGGCGATCCGCGCGCAGCATGGGCTCGCCGCAAAGCCTTTCGACATCAGCCAGCTGGCGACTGCGGCCTAACTTTGGAGAAGGTCTGGATTTGGGCGGGCCTGAATTTCGCTGGGGCCTGAATTTGATCATAACCCGAATTTGACTGTGTGACGACCGCCCGTCATTCCGTTTCGGCTGGCAGAGGGGAGGGCAGGCCATGATCTTGCGTCACCCCGACCAGGTCGAGCCATCGGATCGGCTTGGTTATGACGGGTGGGCCAGGGTCTGCGAGCCTGGCCTCTTCAGGGGAGCCGGTGATATAGATGACCGGAATATCGCCAAGGCGCGAACGGATCATCTTTACCGCGCCTGGCCCGCTTCCTTGCGGCAGAATGAGGTCGGACGCGATGAGGTCGGGCTTGTGATCGAGCGCCTCACGGACGGCCTCGGCCTGTGTGGCGGCCACGGCGCAGCTGTCGGCGCCCAGTTCTTCCAGAAACATCTGGAGATGCATGGCAAGGATCGCTTCATCTTCTATGATCAGGATATGCATGGGCCATCTCCTTCTCTCCTTTGGAGCGAATGGCGCCGATGGATGGATGGTTCCGTGTGCCTGCTCCATTCAGGACAAGCGGGGCGGTGAATAGGTCGGCAGGAGGCGCTTCCTACCAGTGACGAACCCGCCCGGTGTCGACATGGACGAAATTGCTTTGCGGATAATAGCCTACGCCGCCTGCGCGCAGCGAGAGGGCAGCCTTGTGAAGGTTGGCGAGGCGCACATTTTTGAGCCTTATGTCCACGGCCTTGCCAAGCATATGCTGGCTCTTGGAGGCAACGCCCGATGAGCTGCGATGCAGCCTGCCATTGGTCCTGGGCGAACGATAGCCCGAAATCAGGGTGAAATAGGCGCGCTTGTCGGCTCCGGTCGCTGCCTGGAGATGGACGAGTGCATCGAGCAGACTCGTATCCATCCTGATCGCCTCGCCTGTACGCCAGTCGCGCATGAAATGATTGAGCTCGGCGATGCCGTCCCGGCGGAAACGCCCGCCGGAAAAATAGCAGATGTCGATATGCTCGGAATTATGCAGGTTGCGAAAGGCAAGCCGTCTTTCCGGAATGGCTGCCCAGGCGGCGACTGGAAACAACTGCGCCATGCCGCAGGCCGCGGTGCCAAACAGCACCGACCGTCGATCGAATAACATAAATGTCGTTGGTCCCGAACATGTTTCAGGGAGATAAAGGCCGCTCGCAAGCGTTGCCTATGTTCCTGTCATATAAGGTGTTTCTGGCGACGTGAAAAGATCGGTTCCATGGCAATTCCGGATTCTGGCCTCGGTTGGTCTCATTTTTGCGGCGTCCGTGCAGGCCGCCGCACCTGCCAGGGATCAGACAGGCGCTCCGGCCAGCCTTCCGGCAGGCATCGACCCGGCCATATTCCAGGCCCAGGTCCAGCTTGACCGAGCGGGCTTTGCGCCGGGCATCATCGATGGAAAACATGGCCGCTTCTTCGTAGCCGCCCTCAAGGCCTTTCAGGAGGCACGGGGCCTCGAACAAAGCGGCGTGCTGGATGCCGCGAGCCGCAAGGCATTGGCGAGCGAGCGGGCGCCCACGCTCATTCGCATGGTTCTAAGAGCGGAAGCGCTGGAAGCTTCTTTCACGCCCGACATTCCCTCAAGGATCGTCGATCAGGCCTCGCTTCCCTTTCTTGGTTATCGCAACCTGCTCGAGAAGCTGTCCGAGCGTTTCCATACAAGCAGCGATACCCTCCTGCAGCTCAATCCCGGTCTCAAGACGCCCAGAGCGGGGATGGAATTGCTGCTGCCGGGACTGATTCCCTCTGATCGGACCTATGATCCGCGCCTCCCGGCCCGGTGGCGGGACGTGCTGTCGGGTCTCAATATAAGTGCGAGCCAGCCCCGCGCAGCCAGGATCATCGTCAGCAAATCGCAAAGCGTGCTCAGGGTCTATGACGCACAGGACCGGCTGATAGCTCAATTTCCCGCGACGACAGGCAGCGACCATGATCCGTTGCCGCTGGGAAAGTGGACGATCCGGACAACCGCCTTCATGCCCACCTATCATTATAACCCCGATCTCTTCTGGGACGCGGACAGCAACGACCAGAAGGCGCAGCTGAGCGCAGGGCCCAACAATCCCGTGGGGGTCGTCTGGATCGATCTCGACAAGCCCCATTATGGCATCCACGGAACCCCCGAACCGAGCCTGATCGGCCGTTCGCAAAGTCATGGCTGCATTCGCCTGAGCAATTGGGACGCAGCCCGTCTCGCCCAGATGCTGCAGGCCGACACACCCGCCGAATTTGTCGCCTGAGGGGCGTCGTCGTGCCTGTGGCGTCCGATCAATGGCAAGGCCGCGCCGATGCGCCGGAGCCTCGATCAGGGTCGCGCGTTGCAGGAAAGAGCTTGTAAGGAGAAATGCGTGCCCAAGTCCCTTGTCGCCCTTCCGATGGTCGCCATCGCCCTGACCCTGGCGGCCTGCGGCAGCCAGTCGGGCAGCGGAAATGGAGCCGACACGGCGTCGGCGCAGCGGCAAGCGCAGTGGAACGAGGACGCAATTCGTGATCTCAAGCAGGCCATTGACAGTCGCGCCGTGCATGGCCTCGACCATCTCTCCTTTGCCGTTGAAGGCGAGCCAGGAACAAGCGCCGGTCAGGACGCGCTTACCCACAGTGCCCTGCGCTATGCCAGGGCGCTGGCTGGTGGCGCGAGCGATCCCAAAAAGCTCTATGAGGTCTACACACTGGGCGCCCCCAAGCTGGATCTCGAACGCGGGCTGAAAGACGCGCTGGCATCGGGCAAGCTGCGTGGCTGGCTCGATGGCCTTGCGCCGCAGGACAGCAACTACAAGAAGCTGTCCGACGCCTATCTCAAGCTGAAGCAACAGCCGCAGGGCAATGACGGCCAGGTCGTCGACACCGGCGAGGCCATCAAACCGGGGGCAAGCGATCCCCGGA
>NZ_JBHIWJ010000169.1:0-4925 GCF_041987595.1 Sphingobium sp.
CCAGCGCGGCGCGTGCCGCAACTCCATGAACTCGCGCCCGACGAGCAGAACCTTCATGAAGGCGATGACGAGGATCACGGAACGAAGCAGAAAGGCATTGCCCAACGCCATCGTTTCGAATGACAGAAAGGTTGCGGCGATCAGCATCGCCCAGACCCATGTGATGCGGCTACGCCAGATAATGGCCATGAAACAGCTTTCCTAGAGCAGGTAGAGGAGGGCGAAGAGGATGATCCAGAGCAGGTCCACCAGATGCCAGAAGGCGCCGCTCCCCTCGATCAGGGCGACGCCCCCCTGCATCCGGCCGGCCCGGTCGAAGCGCGACAAGGTGAAGCACAGCACGCCTAGCCCGATCAGCACATGCACCAGATGGATGCCGGTGAACATATAATAATAGATCGAAAAACTGTTGCTGTTGAGCGTGAAGCCCTGCGCGATCTTGGCCGAATATTCGAACGCCTTGACGATGACGAAGCCGCTGCCGAGCAGGATCGCGCCCAGCAGGAACCGGCGCGCCCTGTCGTCGCCCCGGCGGACCGCCGCGACGGCCTGCGCGACGAACAGGCTGCTGGTCAGCAGCAGCAGCGTGTTGAGCAGGCCAAGGCGCCGGTCGAGCAGCGCCTGCGCACTTTCGAAAAGCGCCAGTTCCTGCTGCCGGGCGAGCGCATAGGTGACGAAGAAGACGGCAAAGACGATGAGGTCGCCGCCGATGAACACCCATACGCCTTCCTCGCCCGGCACATGGCCGCGCGGAGACGAGGCAACCGCTTGCGACGCCGCCATTATTCGCCACCCAGCGCATCGCGCTTGATCGCGCCGAGCATGGCGACAATCATCAGGTTGAACCAGATGCCGAACACGACGGCGGGCAACCAGAAGGCCAGGGCGCCATTCCACGCGAAGGGACCGGTCTTGAACAGGCCGATCGCAAGTCCGGGCAGCAGCAGCACGCCGGTCCACAGGTTCATATAGCCCAGCCAGCGCGGCAGGATGGGTTGCGCGCGGCGATCGCCCAGAATGACGAAGCCGGTCAGCAGATTCTGTACGAAGGCAGGTACGGCCGGCATGACGAACAGCAGAAAGGCGATATCGCTCAGCGTGCTGACGACGGCGTCCGGCCGGTCGAGCCGATAGGCGGCCGCCGTGAAGATCAACCCGGCGAAGAATAGGGTGACGAAGCCGAAGGCCACGACCATCACGAAGGCCCAGGTCAAGGGCGCAATCGGCCCTTCGATCTTCTTCATGAAGGTGGCGATCGCGGCGAGGAAGGGGAAAAACAGCACGGAAGAAGAGGCGATCAGGATGGCGCCCGCCAATATGCCGATCTGGTGGCTGCGATAATAGGCTGCGACCTCTGCTGCGGGCATGGACGGGTCGAGCGGCGGGAACATGTGCGCGACCGGCCATATGCCAACGAACATCATCGTCCCGGCTATTGCGCCCATATAGGTACATAGCTTCATCGTCATGCTCTTGGTCGTCATGCGCTCTCCCCCTCCACTTTCTTGTACGCGCGAAGATTGTGGAGCGATCGCGGCAGGGCCACCCGCCCATGGATAGGGTTCCTGACGGCGGTTGCGCCTGCACAAGGGCAATAGTCCGCCACGACCGTCGGCGAATTCGGCGGCATAGAAGCATCGGAGAGGGTGATGAGCGATATCGAGGCGAACAAGGCAGTGGCTCGCCGCTATATGCGGGCCGTGGAAGAGGGCGATGTCGAGACGATCGAAGCGCTTCAGCATCCCGATTGCCAGTGGTGGATATTGGGTCACGGCGACATGAGCCGGGCCGACTTCATCGCCAGCGTGAAGGGCGGACTGCTGAGCGCGCAGAAGCGCACGGCCGAGGTGATCGCGATCACCGCTGAAGGGGATCGGGTGGCTGTGGAAGTCCGGGGCGAGATGGTCTTTCCGGACCGGGTCTATCGCAACGACTATCATAATCTGCTGATCATCCGGGACGGGCAGATCGTATCCGGCAAGGAATATATGGACACCCGCGCCGTGGCCGAGGCCTTTTCCGCCGGGGAGAGCGGGCAGTGACGACTGCCGCGCCGCTCAACAATTATGACGATGCCGGGGTCGGCCGAATCACCGCCTTTGTCGAGCAACTGACCGGCGGCAAGGTCGTCGGGCTTGAACGCCTCGTCCGCTGGCGCCCGTCCTGGTTCATCGACGTCGAAAGGGAAGGGACGGTCCGCCGCCTGCACCTGCGCGGCGACCGGGGCGGCGACGTATCGATCTTCCCCGACCTCAAGCGCGAGGCGGATGTTATCGCCGTGCTGCACGGCCAGGGGCTGCCGGTGCCGGAGATTTACGGCTATCTCGCCGATCCGCCCTGCATCGTGATGGAGGTGATCGAAGGGACGCGTGATTTCTCGGCGCTCGATGCCGCGACGAAAAGCGCTATCGGCCGCGTTTATATGCAGGCCGTCGCCGCGATGCACCGGTTGCCGGTCGAACCCTTTATGGCCGCTGGCGTGCATCGGCCCGAGGGCGCAGAGGCGATCGCGCTGGTCGGTCTGGATGCCTATATGCCGCATTATCGGCGGACGAAGAGTCGACCCGAGCCGTTGCTGGAATTCGTCATCGGCTGGCTGCGCCGCAATGTACCGCGGCACCGCGATCGCGCCAGCTTCATCCAGTTCGATTCGGGCCAATATCTGGTCGATCAGGGGGCGATGACCAAGCTCTACGATTTCGAATTTTCGATGATCGGCGATCCGCTGGTCGACATCGCCACCATGGGGATGCGCAACAGCTATGAACCGCTGGGCGCGCCGTTGCCGGAACTGGTGCGCGATTATGAGGAAGCGACGGGCGAGCCGGTCGATCATGACGCGGTGGTTTTCCACGTCCTGCAATTTTCGCTGCTCGGCACGATGCAATTCACCGGGACTGTCGGCAAGCCATGCCCCGGCGATCCGCATTCGGTCTATCTCATGTTCGATCTTGCGCTGCGCCGCTCCATCCTGCTGGCGCTGTCGCGGCTGACCGGCGATGCGCTGCCCGAACTGCCGCCGCTGGAACAGCGCACGGGTGACAATGCGCCTCTGCTGGCCAAGCTGGCCGATACGCTCGGGGCGCTTCCGGTGATGGGGGAGGCGGCGGAAACGCATAAGGCGCAGGTGGCCGAACTGATCGAATGGGTGCAGCGCGCCGACGATCATGGGACGGATATGGTGGCGCGCAACATCGCGGATGTGTCCGCGCTTCTCGGCCGTCGCTTCGACCGCTGGGCCGATGCCGCCGAGGCGCTGGAAGCGCATATCATCGAAGCGGGACCGGAGGAGGACGCCGCGCTCATCACTCTGCTCGCGACGATCGAGGGGCGGCGGCTGCAACTGTTTGGGCCGACTGTGCTGGGCGAAGCGGCGCGCCATGTCGTCCTGCCGGTGACGCGCCCGGACTGAAGGGCGGTCGCGCCCTTGCCGTCGGACAGGTCACGCCCCTGTCCTTCATGATGATGCCAATATTGAGGACAGGAGCAGGATATGAGCGAAAAGATAGTGCTGGTGACGGGCGCGACGCGCGGGCTGGGGCGCGGCATGGCGCGAGGCCTGGCTTCACGCGGCCATGTGGTGGCGGTCACCGGGCGCGACCGGGCGCAGCTTGCCGATGTCGTGAAGGAGATTGAACGGGCGGGCGGAAAGGGCATCGCGCTGGTATGCGATCACCGTGACGATGCCGCCGTGGAAAGGGCGTTCGCGCAACTGGCCGAGCGGACGGATGGCAGGCTGGACCTGCTCGTCAACAATGCCGCCGCGGTTTACGGACCCGAACTGGTCGCGCCGGGCGGTTTCTGGGAAAAGCCGCTCAGGCTGGCGGACATGATCACCATCGGCCTGCGCTCCAACTACGTCGCGGCCTATCATGCCGCGCCGATGATGGTGGCGGCGGGCAGGGGCCTGATCGCCAGCATTTCCTTCTATGGCGCGGTGTCCTATTTTCACGGGCCGGCCTATGGCGCGGCAAAGGCGGGGACGGACAAGATGACGGCCGACATGGCGGTCGATCTTGCGCCGCATGGCGTTTCCGCCGTCTCCTTCTGGCCGGGCTTCATTCTCACCGATGCGGTGAAGGCCATGCCGCCCGAAATGATCCCCGAAGACCTGCGCGCCGCCATGCCCCATTGGGAAACGCCGGAATTTTCCGGCCTTGTCCTCGACCGGCTCGCGCAAGACCCGGACCTTGCCTCCCTGTCGGGCCAGGCGCTGATCGGCGCGGAACTGGGGGAGCGCTACGGCATCCGGGATACGGACGGGAAGCAGCCCCTATCCTATCGGGCGACGATGGGCGCGCCGACGCCTTTCATGCCGTCCGTCCGGCAAGGTTGAGAGGACAGAAATCAGGAGAGGAAAGGCAAAAGCGATGATCGATGCCGTGCTGGTCGTGCTGACCAAAGCCGTTCCGGGCCGGGAGGCCGATATGGAGGATTGGTACAGCAACATCCATATTCGCGACGCGCTGCGTTTCCGGGGGTCGGTGACGGCGCAGCGCTTCCGGCTCGCCGTGGAGCAGCCCTGTCCGCCCGAGGCTTTGACTGGCAGTATCTCGCCTTCTACGACGTATTAGACCCGGTTCGCTTCAGTCGTGAGCATCTGGACAATGCGCTGACATCGCGGATGCAGGTGTCGGACGCCATTGATGACAGCCTGCTCTATGACTTTCATTATTATCCGTTGCTCTTTCAGGACAATGATCCGGAGGTCGCGCATTGCGGCGGCGTCATCCTGGAGGAATTCAACCCGCTTGCGGGCAGCGATGACCGTTTCAGACGTTTCTATGCGGAAAGCTATTTTCGCGAGGCGGCCGCCCGACCCGGCGTCAAATCGGCCGCTTTCCTGACCTTTCGCACCTTTGGCCAGATGATCCCGATGACGCCCGACTATCGCTATGTCGCGATCTACAGGATCAACGATCCGG
>NZ_JBHIWJ010000170.1:0-4877 GCF_041987595.1 Sphingobium sp.
ATGCTGGGGCTGGGCGAGGAGCGGCTGGAGGTCCATCAGGTGATGGACGACATGCGCTCGGCCGACATCGATTTCCTTACCATGGGGCAATATCTGCAGCCCACGCCCAAACATGCAAAGGTCATGGAGTTCGTGACCCCAGCGGCGTTCAACGCCTATGCTGCGATTGCGCGGGCCAAGGGCTTCCTTCAGGTCGCGTCCAGCCCACTGACCCGCTCAAGCTATCATGCGGGCAAGGATTTCGCTGAAATGAAAGCCGCGCGTGAGGCGCAGTTGGCGAGGGCAGGCAAGTGAGAGTTGGCAAGTAAGACCGATGCCCAGGCATAATGAGACAAGGGCGCTTCCCTATGCGCCCGAACAGATGTTCGATCTGGTGGCGAATGTCGCAGCTTATCCCGAATTCCTGCCGTGGGTCAGCGCCATTCGCGTCCGCTCCGACAGCGAGTCGGAAATGGTCGCGGACATGATCGTCGGCTTCAAGGGGATCAAGGAGAGCTTCACCTCCCGCGTCCACAAGCATCGGCCCGATCATGTGCGGGTCGATTATCTCGACGGGCCGCTCAAGCACCTCCACAATGAGTGGAATTTCCGCGACGACGGCAAGGGCGGCGTGCTGGTGGACTTCGAAGTCGAGTTCGAATTCAAGAGCAAGCTCTTCGAAATGCTGGCGGGGCAGGTGTTCGACAAGGCGCTGCGCAAGATGATCGGCGCCTTTGAAGCCCGCGCAGCGGAGCTTTACGGCGCGGGCGAGTCGGGCAGCAGCAGTTCGAGCGCGCAGAGCGCCGCCTGAAGGCGCACGCCGCCCCGGCCGGTATCCCCGAAATGATGCATGTCGGCCACGATCTTGTCGGGGTTGCCGCCCCGTTCGGCGCGAGCGAAGACGACAGTGCCGACAGGCTTTTGCTCTGACCCGCCGCCGGGACCCGCTATCCCCGTGATGGCGACAGCGACCTGAGCGTGGCTCTTGTTGAGCGCGCCCTGCGCCATCGCCCAGGCGGTGGCAATGGAAACCGCACCAAAGGTTTCGATGACATCCTGGGAGACTTTCAGAAGCTCACTCTTCATGTCGTTGGAATAAGTGATGAATCCGGCTTCGAATACCTCCGATGAGCCAGCGATTTCGGTGAGTGCCGCCGACACCAGTCCGCCGGTGCAGCTTTCGGCAACGGCAATGGTACGACCGGCGCGACGGTTTGCGATGATGACGCGCTCGGCAAGTTCGACAAGCGGTGCGGGAAGGATGCTGTCTGGCATGGCGATCAGAATAGCGCGGGGAGGGAGAGGGTGGCAACTGCCTGTGCGGCGATCCCTTCGCGTCGGCCTGCAAAGCCCAGTCGCTCCGTCGTGGTGGCCTTCACGCTGACCCGGTCGATGGGCAATTGCAGGATTTCCGCGATGCGGGCGCGCATGGCGTCGCGATGCGGGCCGATTTTCGGCGCCTCGCAGATCAGCGTCAGGTCGACATGTTCGATAGAGCCGTCCCGTTTCGCGACACGTTCAGCCGCATATTCCAGGAAGCGGAAGGACGCGGCGCCGCGCCATTGGGGATCGGTTGGCGGAAAATGACTGCCGATGTCGCCTTCGGCAAGCGCGCCCAGCAGGGCGTCGACAATCGCATGCAGCGCCACATCCGCGTCGCTATGCCCGGAAAGGCCGCGATCATGCGGAATTTGGATGCCGCCGAGCCAGAGTTCATCCTTTTCCGCGAGACGATGGACGTCATACCCCATGCCGACCCGCATGCTGCGGCCGGCGCCAAATTGCGCTTCGGCGCGAGCGAAATCCTGCGGATAGGTCAATTTTTCGAGCCTTTCGTCTCCGGCCACCAGCATAACGGTGGTCCCCTGCGCCTTCAGCATTTGCGCGTCGTCGGTCGCTTCCCGCGAATCGTCCCATCGCCGGTGGGCAGCGAGGATGGCGTCGAACCGGAAGGCCTGCGGCGTCTGGACCCGGACGAGCGCATTGCGATCGACCACTTCGCCGGAATGGCTTACAAGCGTATCCGTGACGGGCAGGGTAGGGATCGCGCCGGGAGCCTGCTCCAGCGCGTCCAGCAGGCGGTCTATCACGGCAAGCGGCAGAAAAGGGCGCGCCGCGTCATGGATCAATATCCGGGCCGCGCCGCCATCCGCTGCAATATGCTCCAGCCCCGCGCTAACGGAACCGCGGCGGCTGTCGGCGCCTTCGATGATCGCGGCGACGCGGCGGTCGCCCAATGCGGCGCGTGCGGTGGCCTGCTGCCCTGCGCCCACGGCGATCACGATGGAGTCGATGGCGGGGTGCGCGGCGAGGGCGTCGATGGCGTGGGCGAGGACGGGCTTGCCCGCGACATTACGGAATTGTTTGGGAACATCGCCGCCAGCGCGGCTTCCCTGTCCTGCTGCCACCAGCAGTGCGACGGTTTTTTCTGTCATGATCGCGCCTGTATCGCAGCGCGGAATGGATCGCCAGTCCCGCTTGCTTGCCGCGAGAGCCGATTTCGGCTAAGGGCTGCCTGTTTTTTAGGCACTGTCAGATTGATGAAGACTTCATGAAGACCCTCTCTCCCATCTCCGTCGGCCCGGTGGCGATCGACATGCCGGTCATATTGGCTCCGATGACGGGCGTAACCGACATGCCGTTCCGGACGCTGGTGAGGCGCTATGGATCGGGTCTGAACGTCACCGAAATGATTGCGACGGCGGCGATGATCCGTGAAACACGCCAATCCTTGCAAAAGGCGGCCTGGCATCCGGTGGAAGAGCCGGTTTCTATGCAACTTGCGGGCTGCTCGCCCTCCGAAATGGCGGAGGCGGCAAAGCTGAATGCCGATCGCGGCGCGGCGATCATTGATATCAACATGGGTTGCCCGGTGAAAAAGGTCGTCAATGGCGATGCGGGCAGTGCCCTCATGCGCGACCTGCCGCTGGCCGCCGCGCTGATCGAGGCGACGGTGAAGGCGGTGGATGTGCCGGTCACCGTCAAGATGCGCATGGGCTGGGACCATGCCAGCCTCAATGCACCCGAACTGGCCCGCATTGCCGAGGATCTTGGCGCGAAGCTCATCACCGTTCACGGCCGCACCCGCTGCCAGATGTACAAGGGTTCGGCGGACTGGGCTTTCGTGCGCAGCGTCAAGGAAGCCGTGTCGCTGCCGGTGATCGTCAATGGCGATATCTGCTCGATCGACGATGCGGAAGCCGCGCTGGAACAGAGCGGAGCGGACGGCGTGATGATTGGGCGCGGCGCCTATGGTCGGCCGTGGCTGATCGGGCAGGTGATGCACTGGTTCCGCACCGGAGAACGGCTGGCCGATCCCGCGTTGGAGGAGCAATATCGGGTGATCGTCGAACATTATCGCGCGATGATCGATCATTATGACGGCCTCACCGGCGTTAACATGGCCCGCAAGCATATCGGCTGGTATACCAAGGGATTGCCGGGATCCGCGGAGTTCCGCAATGCCGTCAATCAGGAACCCGATGGCGATGTCGTGCTGGATATGCTGGCCCGCTTCTACGAACCGCTGATCGCCGAAGAGGGGCCGGTCGAGACGCGCAAGGCGGCATGACCGAACATATGACGACCGTCCCGTCGCATCGATTGCAACAGGACGGGCCTGCGCTTGCCGAACTGATGACGGCGCTGCCGGTGGCGACGTTGGTAATCCGTCCGGACAACAGCATTGCCGACGCGAATGTGCGGGCCGAGACGCTGCTCAACATGGCGCGGTCCGCGATCGTGGGCAGCGACGTCGCCCGGACGATCCGCATGGCGGAAATGGGCGCGCGCTTCGATATCTGGCACAGCAACAAGCCTATCGCGGCCTATGATATCCGCGTCCATGCCGGGCGGACGGCAGAGATGGAAGTCGATCTGATGATCGCGCCGATCGTCGATCATGAAGGGTGGCGGGTGGTTTCGATCCACACGCAGAGCCAGGCGCGCAAGATCGGACATCGCGGCACTGCCGGAGGCGCGCGCTCCGCGATCGGCGCGGCGGCGATATTGGCGCATGAGATCAAAAACCCTCTGTCCGGCATACGCGGCGCGGCGCAATTGCTGGAGTCGGGCAATGAGGGGCGTGACGTCGCGCTGACGCAGTTGATCTGCAATGAGGTGGATCGGATCGCCGCGTTGATCGATCGGATGCAGGATTTCACCACTGACCGGACGCTGGAGTGCCGGAGCGGCAACATCTATCCGCTGATCGACCGGGCGGCCAATATCGCTGCGGCAGGATTTGCAAAAAATATACGTATCATAAAGAGTTATGATCCATCCTTGCCATTCGCCAACATCAATGATGACGCGTTGGTGCAGGTGATGATCAACCTGCTCAAAAACGCGGCGGAGGCGCTGGAACATACCGCCAAACCTCGCATCAGGGTGGAGACGGCCTATCGTCATGGCGTGTCCATGGTAGTCGGCAAGGGGAAGGGCAGCGCAGTGCTGCCGATCGAGATCCTGGTGATAGACAATGGGCCGGGTGTGCCGGATCATATCCTTGATCACCTGTTCAATCCATTTATCACCGGGCGAAGAGACGGAACGGGATTAGGCCTTGCGCTGGTCGATAAGCTGGTGCGCGACATGAGTGGTTTCGTTCAATATTCGCGTGACAGCGACGCGGAGGAATCGACCTTCCGCATTCTGCTGCCGATGGGAATGGGTTGATGGCGGCAACGGGCGCGATTTTGGTGGTGGATGACGATCCGGCGATCTGCGTGGTCGTCGGCGAAGCGTTGCGGCGGCAGGGACATCGGGTCAAGACGGCCGCCTCCATCAAGGAACGCAGCGCATTGCTGGAGAGCTTTTCGCCCGATGTGCTGATTACGGACGTCATGCTGCCTGATGGCGACGGGCTGGACGGCATCGCGATCGACCTGCCCGCGCTG
>NZ_JBHIWJ010000171.1:0-4773 GCF_041987595.1 Sphingobium sp.
ACTTTATCAACCGGTGCCGCCACGGCCCCTTGCCTTATCGGAGACGCTATGACCGACCTGCAATATCCGGTGAAGGACAAGGTTGCGATTGTCACCGGCGGAGGAACCGGCATCGGTCTGGCCACCGCGCTCATGCTGGCGGGCCGTGGGGCGAAGATCGCCGTGGCAGGGCCGGAGGCTGCGCCGCTCGATGAAGCCGTCGCGCGGGTCGAGGCAACTGGCGGAGAGGCGATCGCCCTCATCATGGATGTCACCGACGAGGAGACGGTGGCGAACGGCATCGCCCAGGTCGTGGATCGTTTCGGCAGGCTCGACATCCTGCACGCCAATGCAGCGCAGACCGGTATGTTGGCCGGTGATGGGCTGATCGCAGATATGGATGCCGACTTCTGGGACCGTGCCTTTGCGGTCAACCTTCGCGGGGCGATGCTCACCGCAAAACATGCCATCCCGCGCATGATCGCTGCGGGCGGCGGTTCGGTCGTCTTTACCGGATCGGGCAAGGGCCTCGCCGGGGATCTCGACTTTCCCGCTTATGGCACGACCAAGGCCGGCCTGCTCAGCCTGTCCCGCTATATCGCCACGCAATATGGAAAGCAGGGCATCCGGTCCAATGTCGTCGTTGTCGGGCTGGTGATGACGGAGGCTCTGGACCGCAACATGCCGCCGGAGGCACAGGCGCTGATGCGGGAGCATAATATGGTCGACTATCTCGGTCGGCCGGAGGATATTGCAGAGGTAGTCGCGTTTCTGGCATCCGATCAATCCCGCTACATCACCGGCGCTTCGATTGTCGCCGACGGCGGGTTCACGTCCCATTCCGCGGTATTTGCAGACATGATGCGCTTTACCGCCAACCAATCGAAGGACATTCTATGACATTTCCTGCCATTGCCGTCGTCGGCGGCACCGGCAATCTGGGCGCTGCGATCGCCTGGCGGCTGGCGCGTGCCGGTTATCCCGTGACGATCGGATCGCGAAAAGCCGAAAGTGCGGAAAAGGCAGCCTCGGAACTGGGGCACGGTCTGCGCGGGGGCGCCAACGCGGATGTCGCGGCGGAAGCGGACATTGTCATCGTGACGGTGCCCTTTGCCGCACAGGAGGCGACGCTTCGCGACATTGCCCCCCATGTCGCGGGCAAGCTGGTCGTGGACACGACTGTCCCGCTCGTTCCGCCCAAGGTGATGCGCGTCCAGTTGCCGGATGAAGGCTCCGCCGCCCAGAAGGCGCAGGACGTGCTGGGACAGGATGTCACGCTGGTCTCCGCTTTCCACAATGTCGCCGCGCACAAGCTGGCGAAGGATGTCGATGTCGGGTGTGACGTGCTGGTATTTGGCGATGACAAGGATGCCCGGGCGCGCGTTGTGGCACTGGCTGATGCCATGGGGTTGCGGGGGCTGCATGGTGGTGCGCTCGTCAATTCCGCCGCTGCCGAAGCGCTGACGTCGATCCTGATCTTCATGAACAAGACTTATAAGGTCGACGGGGCGGGCATTCGCATCACGGGCGAACTCGTGCCGCTGGAGGCGTGACGCTGCCTTGACGGGTTCGAAGGAATCCGCCCATCGAAAGCCCTGACCCTCTCTTCGGACAGGGCGCGGCTGATGGTGAGGATGGGGGAAGGGCATTTTGCCGTGCCGAAAATCGTCGGGCACAGATTTCAGGGCGGCTTCCCCTTCCGGCGGGAAGGTGCCGCTCACCCGGCCCCGCTTATCCTTTCGCCCGGAGAATATGGGAGGATCATCATGAAGCTCAACATCGGCGTTCCCAACAGCATGCACGTCGCCGCGATGACGCAGCCCTGGGAATATGCTTTGACCGGAGATGACATCGGACAGGCGGTGGCGACGGCCGATCGACTTGGTTTCCACAAATGCATGCTGGGCGAACATTTCATCATCCCACAGGAACATATAGCGCTGTCGGGCGACCATTATGTTCATGGGACGGTTGCACTCGCCTTCCTCGCCGGTCGTACCAGGAATATGAAGCTCAGTTCCTCGGTGTCGATCCTGCCTCTGCAAAGCCCGATCGTTCATGCCAAGGCCTGGTCTACGCTCGACTGGCTGAGCGGCGGCCGGGCCACGGCCTTGTTCGGGGTCGGTTGGCTGAAGGAAGAGTTCGACATGCTGGGTGTGGACTTCCACCAGCGCGGGCGCATGGCCGATGAATATGTCGCCGCGATCATTGAACTGTGGACATCGGAAAAGCCCGAATTCGAGGGCGAGTTCGTCCGGTTCAGGAATGTCGGGTTCGCGCCCAAGCCGGTGCAGCAACCGCGTCTGCCGATCTGGTTCGGGGGCGATGCCGAACCGGTGCTCAGGCGCGTGGCGAAATTCGGCGACGGCTGGTCGCCCTTCCGCACCCCGCCGGAAAAATTCCCGGAATGCCTCGACTTCATCCGTTCGCAGCCTGAATATGACGGACGGCCGATCGACATGTTCTTTGCGCTCGAAATGCTCAATGTCGGCGCGCATCATGAGATCATGGATGACCCGCGCGCGCCCGGAACGCGGGACGCGCAAAAGGTCATCGATCAGGTGGGCTGGCTGAAGGAACTGGGGGTCAATGAAACCATCGTTCCGCTGCCGCCGGGCATATCCGGGCTGACCGAATATCTTGAGCGGCTCCAGTGGGTGGCCGAGGAAATCATGCCCAAAATCTGAAACCTGCCGGGGGAAAGGCGCGAGCTGGCGCGCTTTTCCTCATGGACATCGAAAGACTGGTCGGGAGGACTTGATGGCCCAATATGATGTTGTAGTGGTGGGATCGGGCGCTGCGGGCATGACTGCGGCGATCAGGGCCGCGTCCGCCGGGCTGTCGGTCCTCGTGCTTGAAAAGGCCGAACATTTCGGCGGCACGACATCGGTTTCGGGCGGCGGCATCTGGATTCCCGGCAGCCCGCAGGCCAAGGCCGCCGGTGTCGAGGACAGCCGCGCCGTGGCGCGCCAATATGTGCTGGACGTGATCGGACCGACGGCCAATCCCGCGTTGATCGACGCCTATCTCGACGCAGGTCCGGAAATGGTGGAATGGCTGGACAAGAACAGCGAGGTTCATTTCCTTCTCTCGCCGCCCAGCAGCGACTGGTACCCTGAAGTCGGCGGCGCCGCCGATCATGGCCGACTGCTTTCGCCACAGGAATATGACGGCAAGAAATTGGGCGATCACTTCGCCGAGCTTCGTCCGGCACGCGAGGAGTTCAACGCGCCGGGCGGCTTCATGATCGATCTGTTCGACCTTCCTTATCTGGCCGAGATGCCGTCGCCCAGGTCGCTGTTCCATTTCGGCAAGCTGGCCGCGAAATTTGGCCTGGACAAGGTGCGCCGCTATCCGCGCGGCACGCGGCTGACCATGGGCAATGCGCTGGCGGCGCGGCTGATCCGGTCGGCGATCGATGCCGGTGTCACGCTCCGCAAGGACGCCGCTGTCGATCGGCTGCTGGTGAAGGCCGGCCGCGTGACCGGCGTGCGCGTCGGCGGCGAGGACATCGAAGCAAGAGTTGGTGTCCTGCTGGCGTCCGGTGGTTTTTCAGCCAGTGAGCAGTTGCGCAAGGCCTATATCCCCTATGCCGAGGAGCATGTCTCGATCCTGCCCTATGAAAATACCGGTGACGGGATGAATATGGGGCTGGATGCCGGGGCGTCGCTGGATGGCGACAATCTGGTCAATGCCGTCTGGGCCGTGGTTTCCAAGATGACGCGGCCGGACGGCTATGTCGCGCGCTACGCGCATCTGATCGACATGTCGAAGCCCGGCTGCATCGCGGTCGATGCCAAGGGCGAGCGTTTCGGGAATGAGGCGTCCGTCCACTTCGTCGAGGCCATGCACCGGAGCGGCACCGTGCCCGCCCACATCATCGGGGATGCCGCGTTCATCAAGAAATATGGCATGGGCATGGTGTATCCCGGCGGCGGCGGTCTCAAGAAACTGATCGCGTCGGGCTATGTCACAGAGGCGCCCAGCCTGCGCGAACTGGCGGACAAGATCGGTGTGGACGCCGATGGGCTGGTGGCGACGGTCGCGAAAATGAACCGCTATGCCGAGACCGGCAAGGATCTGGATTTCGGCAAGGGCGATACGCAGATCGATATCGAGATCGGCGATCCCAGGCATCAGCCCAACCCGTGTCTTGGTCGGGTGGAAAAGGCACCCTTCTATGCCATCCAAATCTATCCGGGCGACGGGTCCACGACGGTGGGCCTCAAGATCGACGCGCAATGCCGCGTGATCGGAACAGATGGCGCGCCGGTAGCAGGACTGTTCGCGGCCGGGCTTGATGCCAATTCCATCTGGCGCGGCAAATCGCCGGCGCATGGCTGCAATGTCGGCCCGGCCATGGTGACAGGGTTCATCGCTGGCAAAGCCATGGCCGAGTCACTGGTGCCGGCCTGATTCTTTGGGGGGGACGGCAGGAGCCGGGGTCAAGGGTTATCCTTGGCCCCGGCTCCTGCCGTAGCAACTACTGAGATCAACCTTAAAGCATCGTGCGGAAAAGTGGAAACCGGTTTTCCGCATAAACGATGCGACAACAGAAACTTAGAGCGCGCGACCTGCGTCTAATTTAACGCAGCGCGCTCTAGCTGTACGCCGGTTCGGCAACCATGCCGGCCCGCGCCCGAGCCGTCGCCACCAGCTTGAAAAGACCCGCATTATAGTCGGTCAGCTGGTCCATGGTCAGATCCCGATAGGGCGTCATCGGGCAGAGCGAGTCCACCACATCCCAGAACGGCTCGATCTTTTCGAGAACTTCGTCCACCGGCCCGCAGGTCA
>NZ_JBHIWJ010000172.1:0-4698 GCF_041987595.1 Sphingobium sp.
GGGACTCCTTGTTGCCCATTATGCCCGGCCACACACGGAAATCCTGACAGTCCCCTCCACAGCCTCCTCGCCATCGGGCCGCTCCATCTCATCCAGCCGTTGCGCCTCCGCCACCTCCTCCGCATGCCGCTTGAACAGGATCGCCTGGATCATGTGCGGATGGCCCCGTTTGATCTTCCGGCTTTTGACCGTCCCCTCGCCATCCAGCATGATCTCCTCATCTTCCGTGCCGAACAGCGCCTGCCGCAGCATCAGCGTCTTCAGTTCCTCATGCCCGATGCTCAGCGCCTGCTTCCAGGCTCGCGCAAAGCCCGGATCGCGCCGTTTCAGATAATAAACGGTCGATAGGTTCCGCCCCACGACCCGCGCCGCTTCGCTGACATTGCAGGTCAGCGCCAGCGTTTCGAGAAACCGCTGCCGCAGTTCCGGGGTAAAGCCGTCCTTGCGCATCGCCCGCATCTGCGGAGCCGTTCCCGCGAAACCCTGCTGACCATTTTCCAGCGCCAGCACCCGGTCCGGGGCCTTCGCCCGGCCGCCGAAGCGGCTGCTCTTCCTGCTCTCATCCTTCACCGCATCCGCCATGCCCGTCCCCCAACGCAAAAGGGCCAGTCCCTTGCAGGACCGGCCCCTCATGCCGCCGTCTTGGCGACTCACATTTTTCCAGTGTCGACATCTCTGCCGGAACAGCGTGACGATGTCAAGGGAAATGTTCCATATGGGTAAAATCACGCAGCCGCCATGCGCTCGATCGCCTTGGCTTCCGCCGCCAGGGCCGCCGCAAAGCTGGGCCGCTCGCGCATCTGCTGCAACCAGTCGCGCACCCGCGGCCAGCGCCCTTCCTTCAGCACCGCGCTGCAATAGCAGATGTTCATCAACGGACAGGCCACCGCAATATCCGCCAGCGTAAAGCGATCCTCGACCAGAAAGCCGCTTTCGGGCAGCACCCTGTCCAGATAATCATAGAGACCGGGCAGCTTGTCCGCCTCTGCCGCATTGGCCGCGGCAAGGTCCTGCGGCATTCCCAGCAGGGGCGCCACCATGCGATTGAAGAAGATCGGCATGCCCGTCGCCTGCACGATGGTATCGCCAAATTCCTCATACCAGATCGTTCGCGCCCGCGCCCTCGCTTCCGTCGGGATCAGATTCGGTTCGGGATGCAGCGTATCCAGATAGGTTATGATCGCGGTCGAATCGCTGATCAGGAAATCCCCGTCCTGAAAGCCCGGAATCTTGCCGAACGGCGATGCCTGCGCGAATGCCTCCCCACCCTGGCCGAAGCCGCCCGGCTGCACTTCCAGATCGATGCCCTTTTCCGCCGCAAATACGATGACCTTGCGCACGAAAGGCGAAGGCCGCGCTCCATAAAGGATCATTAAGTCCACTCCTGACAAACAGGCGGGGATCATGTCATCCCAGTATCAGAATGCAACCCACCTTATCGCCCGGACTGGTCCGAACCCACTACTGTCCGCGTATAATCGATCCTGATCCGCACCCAGCTGCCGATCATGACCTTGCCGTTGACGCGGGGCGGCAGCACCAGAAACTGCCACGCCGCCAGCCGCACGGCCTTGGCAAAGCCCGACCCCTGCGGCGATTCCCCCAGCGCCTGACAATTTTCGACATGATAATGATCGACCGTCTTGCACGCGACCAGACCCCAGCCATTGGGCGGCGCGCTGGACGGCAGATAACCTGCCAGTTCCGCATGGGTCGGCCGCCGATACCATTCCGCCTCGAACAGTTGCACCCCGCCCGGCCCTTCGCCCGGCCCGGCCACCGCCGCGCTGTTTCCCTGCCCGGCAGACCCTTCCTCCGCGCCCTTTTTCGGCAATTTGCCGATATCGGCGGAGGCCATCTGCTGACTGTTCAGCTGAATGAAGGGCAGGGGCGAAGGCAGCTGTTCGGTGGGCTTCACCACCGGCGGGGACGGCTTCGCGATGGGCTGGACCTGCTGCTGCGCGGATTTTTCCTGCTTTTTCTTCTCGCTCTTCTCGGCCTTGCTCTGCGCCTTTTCCGCCTTGGGCGCAGGGGCCATTTCGAAGGTCACGGGATTGCGGAAATCCGGCAGCTGAACGACCGGCTTGGGCGCCAGCGTCAACAGGGCCAGCAGCAGCAGCCCGTTGAACAGCAGGGCGAACAGCAACCCGCCGCCGCGTTCGCGCCATTTGGAAGAGGATGCAGGACTCAATTTCACTCAGGGGCGCCGGACAATATTCGCATGGGTCATGCCCAGACGCCGCCACCCCGTCAACGCCGTAGCTGCATTCCGTTCATGCGAGCCTGCGAAGCGAAGTTTCCGGTTCCGCCCGAACGGATGCCGACCGGCCTAGCAAATGTCTTCCTCGCGCACGACCGGACGGCTCTCCCGCGTCGCGCGCATCCGGCTGGCCTTGTCCTCCGGGTCGGAAGTCAGCACGACATGATCCTCATGCACCTCCAGCAGCACGCCGGCAAAGGGCATGCCCTCCAGACTGCCGGTCACGCGATAACTGACCGAATCCCCGACCCTGAAGGTCGCCGGATCGGTATTGAACTCGAACGGGCAGGCGCCCTCTCCCATGCCAAGCATATGCATCTCTCCAATCACTGCGGATTCTAACGCAGCAAATGGCCGACGATCAACCGGACTGTCGCTTTCATCACAGGCGCGCTAAAGCGCTTGCCATGCAGATCCGCTTCGCTGCCGCGCAGGACCTTACCCGCATCCATCCCGTGATCGAGCGGGCCTATCGCGGCGAAACCGCGCAGCAAAGCTGGGCCATCGCCGCACCGCCCCCGTCCAGCCCGCGCACCAGCCTCGCGGCGCTCGAAGCGATCCTTGCCGAACCGGGCCAACGCCTGCTGGTGGCCGTCACGGACGCGGGCGATCCGATCGGCTGCGTCCAGATCACCGATCGCGGCGACGGCCGATCCTATCTCGGCCTGCTCTGCATCGATCCCGACCTCCAGTCCGCAGGCCTTGGCAGTCAGCTGATCGCAGCGGCGGAACATCATGCCGCAACCCTGTTCGGCGCGCGGATCATGGAAATGACCGTCATCGACAGACATGTCGAACTTATTCAATATTATCAAAGACGTGGCTACCATCCCACGGGCGAGCGACAGCCCTATCCGGTGCCGCTCGACCCGCCCTATGACATGCTGGTTCTGGCAAAAGCGCTGGCGGCCTGAAAACACATCGGCTACGGCCTCAACCCAATGCTTACCAAGCTCTATCAATGGACGCTGGCGAAAGCCGCCCACGCCCACGCCGAACGCTGGCTCTTTGCAATCAGCTTTATGGAATCCAGCTTCTTCCCGATCCCGCCGCATCCGCTGCTCGGCCTGATGTGCCTCGCCCGCCCGGAACGCGCGATCCGCTTCGGCCTGATCTGCACGATCGCATCCGTCATCGGCGGCCTGTTCGGCTACGCCATCGGCCATTTCGTCTATGAAGCCGTCGGTCAGCAGATCCTGCACGCCCTGGGTCTCGCCGCCAAATTCCCCGTCGCCGCCTGTTATCTGCGCGATTACGGGGCGGAGATCATCCTGATCAAGGGCGCCACGCCCATTCCCTTCAAGCTGATCACGATCACGGCGGGCTTCATCGGCCTTTCGCTTTTCACCTTCATCTGGGCCAGCGTCCTGTCCCGCGCCTTCCAGTTCATGCTGGTCGGCTTCCTGTTCTGGAAGTTCGGACGCCCCATCAAGGCGTTCATCGAAAAATATCTGGGCCTGCTGTCGGCGGCTTTCCTCGTTCTGGTGGTCGGCGGCTTCATCGCAGCATCGGTCCTGTCGGGGGGCGGCGAAAAGAGCGACAAGTGCAGCCAGGCCACCATGGCCACCCTGCGCTGAGCCGGAGCCGATGAAGGACATTCCGGCCCGCTTCCCGAAGCTCACCGCCCTGCTCGCCGGATTCGCGGCGGCAACCGGCTTCGAACCGCTGAAATTCTGGCCCGTCACCCTGGCCTGCTTCGCGCTGCTTCTGCTGCTGATCGAACAGGCGCCCGACCGCCGCAGCGCCTTCCTGCGCGGCTGGCTGTTCGGCGTGGGTCATTTCACCCTCGGCCTCAACTGGATCGCCTACGCCTTCACCTTTCAGGATGCGATGCCGCACTGGTTCGGCTATGGCGCCGTGGTCCTGCTCTCGCTCTATCTGGCGGTCTATCCCGGCCTTTGCGCGCTGGCGGCGTGGTGGTCCGGCCGAAAATTCGGCCTCAACAGCACGGCGCCCTTCATCCTTCTCTTCGCCGCCTGCTGGCTTGCCACCGAATATCTCCGCGCCACGATGTTCACCGGCTTCGCGTGGAACCCGCTGGGCGTCACCCTGCTCCCCACCGGCATCGCGATCTCCGCCACGCTGATCGGCACCTACGGCCTGGGCGCGCTCGTCATTATGGCGTCAGGCGCAATCTGCCTCGCCGCCCGCCGCCAGTTCGTTCCGGCAGCCGCGATCGTCCTTCCGTTAAGTGCCCTCGCGCTCTGGGGTATCTTCTCCCCCGCCCCGGCCACGCCACCGGGCGCACCGCGCATCCGCGTCGTCCAGCCCAATATCGGTCAGGACGAGAAATATTCTCCGGAACTCGAACAGGCCCATTTCCGCACTCTCGCCAGCCTGTCGGGCTTGCCCCGCCCCGCCCCGCGCCTCATCTTCTGGCCTGAAGCCGCCATCCCCGCTTACCTCGACATGGAACCCGACTGGCGCGAACGCAAATA
>NZ_JBHIWJ010000173.1:0-4438 GCF_041987595.1 Sphingobium sp.
GTGCGGCGGCGCGTTTCTGGTTCTCGAACTGTCCGCCCCAGGCGATACGGTAGCCTGGCGGCAGCGGAACCTCGCGCGCGACATTGGCCTGGGCTTCCTTGACGAAGCCGACCAGGTCGCGACCCTGGACATAGGCCTGGATCACGGCGACCAGAACTTCCAGCGCGCTGATGCCGATCATCAGAATGAAGCTGGCGGCGCCGACGGTCAGGCCGAGCGCAGGGCTGGCATTCGCGCTGTTGATGACGAACCCGGCAAGCACCTTCAGCAGCACGTGGCCAGCGGTCATCGCGACGAACAGTCGCAGACCAAGGCTGAACGGACGCACCATGAAGGAGACGAGTTCGATGAAGAAGAGGGGCACCACCATCAGCGCAGGCGTGCCATGCGGCACGAATAGCGAGAAGAAGTGGAAACCATGTTTGTAGAAGCCCACCGCCAGCACGATCGAGAAGCTCATGACCGCGAGCACGCCGGTCGCGGTGAAGTGGCTGGTGAATGTGAAGGGGTGCAGGCCGAACAGGCCCAGCGGCAACAGACCCAGCAGGTTCGCCAGCAGGATGAACATGAACAGCGAGAAGACGTAGGGAATATACTTCTTGCCGCCCTCACCCACATTGGCGATCAGCAGGCTCTTGATGAAGCCGGTCATATACTCAACCGCCATCTGCCAGCGGCCGGGGACCAGTTCCCGCTTCATGCCGCCGACGACGAATATCCACAGCACCACAGCGGCGGCCACCATATAGAGCGCGCTGTTGGTGAAGGCGATGTTGAAACCGCCCAGCGACAGATGATCCGTACCGAACAAAGGTTCGATGGCAAACTGGTGCATCGGATCGATTTTGCCGGATTGTGCCACTCTGGACCCCTGTTACGTCTAAGCCTTCGGACTATGACAAAAGCGTCCCTATTGATCGGGACGCTTCGCCGTCGTCAATCTGATGATGTTCCTGAAAGCCGCCACGATCCCAAGACCGAGGAAAGCGAGCAGGAGCCAGGGGGATGTCCCAAGCAGCCGGTCCAAAACCCAGCCGATCAAGGCACCGCCGACAAGACCCCCGATCAGCTCCGCGAGAACCCTGTTGCCGAGGCGCGACCCATCGTCCGCCTGTTGCTCCTTGGTCCCCTGTCTGACCTGTTCGGCGTGTTCGGCCTGCGCGATCCGCTCCTCCAAAGAGGCGATCCGCGCATCTTCCCCCGCCGGGTCCTGCCCCGGTGCATCCGCTGCCATTCCGCATCCCTTCCGTTAAGGCTTTAGAACCTAACGTCAGGCGGCATGGCGCTAACGGCTGCACCCGTCAAGGCGCGGCCCGTTTAGAAAGGGCTTTCAGGAGTGTCAACCGTCGTCGGGCAGGAGAAATTTCCCAACCCAACGAAGCTGGGTCGAAAGTCCACTAATGGGAAGGTCGATCAGCCCGCCGTCGCGCAATAGCCCGGCAGCGCGATCGGCCCGGCGCCCTTGGTCTGCCAAGGTCCAGCGCCGATCCGGTAGACCTGCCCCTGCTTCACGCGGTTGCTGAGCGTCTGGCAGCCGATGGAGGCGGCGACGTCCTGCACCGTCACGCCGCGCTTGCCCGCCAGGTCCGTATAGGCGGCGCGACGCTTGATGTTGATCGATTCGACTTCCGACCGGACCGCATCGCTCACCGTCCCGGCGATGCCAAGATAGCCGTCGGCCTGCTCGCCGACCGTCCCGGCGCTCATGGCGGCGGCAACAGCGCCGGACTGCGCCCTCGCAGGAGAGGTCATGACCAGCCCGGTCGCGAGCGCGACCGCAGCGGTAGCGGCGATCATCAAAAACTTGCGTGTCATTGCGGGAACAACTCCGGGTTATTCTGAATAAGGTCCTTCGCATCGCGTTGCAGGCGGACGACCACTTCCTGCTGCACCTTGACGTTGAGGTTGATTTCGATCGGCTTGTCAGGCGCCTTCACCTGGATGCATCCCCCCAGAGCCAAACCGGCGAAACCCGCCGTCATGATCGTTCGCTTCTTCATTTCTGCTCCCTGTTTGGCACAGTGTCGCTTGCCGCAGGCTGAACTGCAATCCCCTGATCGCCCATCTTCTGCCGCATCTTTTCCTGCATCTGGTCGCCAATGCTGTTTTGTATGAGCGTAGAGGGATCGATGAAAGACTGCGCCGTGCCCAGCAACCCGCGGAAGGGCGCCGCGATCCGTACGTTGAAGATGAAGGGCAGGCCCGTGAAATTGCGCGCCAGCCCCGCCGGAGCGCCGCCGATCTGGCCGCGATTGACGCCGTTGAAGACGACGTTGGTGACCATTTCGCCGTCGAGCGCGCCGTCCATCAATATGGTCAGACATTTATATTGGAGATTCTTCAGCGCGTCGAAGGCCAACCGCCCCATCGCGCCCAGCTGCTCGTTCGACACCGGCCCGACATAGGAGAGCGTACCCGACTGACGCGTCGGATCGCAGGGGATCACCGGCAACACGCCTTCCGGCATCATAAGCGCCGGCATGCCCTGCTGTCGCGCCGTCAGCACACCACCCGCGACCCGCCCGCCCTGGGCGTTGAAAATCAGCGGCATGATGCCGTCGAACGTCCCGGTTGCGGAGATATTCTTGAGGTCCATCGCCTGGATGAACGCACCGGCATCCAGCCCGACGACGCGGAAAGTCATATAACGATCGACGTCGGCGCTGAAATCCATGGTGGTCGGCAGCAGCACCAGCTGGCCACCCGAGAAGGGCCAGCCGCCGCCTTCGATCCGTACCTTCTGCCCCGCTTCAAGGCGGTAGCGCACCACGCCGTCGCGCACCTCGACGCCGGGATTGACCGACCTGATTCGCGCCTCCTGGCCCGGCGCACTGACCAGACCGAGCAGATCCGTGAAACGCAATTCGCCCGACAGCCCTTCCACCGGGCCGAACGCTGCCGCGAGACTCGCATTGTCCGTTCGGAAAATCCCATCGCTGGTCACCTGCGAATCGTTCCAGCGAATATGGCCTTCCCCGCTGACGATCGCATTCACATTGGCGACGACGCCCAGCGCCAGCCGGGTCACGTCTTCGGGCTGAAGCCTGGAACCGAAGGCCAGTCCCTGCACTGCCAGCTCAGCCTTGCCCCGACCGCTCCCCAGATCATGGGCGATCACGGCACGCGCCACCAGCACGTCATTGCGCGGCGCCCGCAGCGTTCCGGTCGCCGCTATCCGGCCATCCTTCAGCGTCAGCGCGAAATCGGGAACATTCAACGGCTCGAACCGTCCCGGCACCTGAGCATCGCGCACCGTCAGCCCGGCGGCGAGCTTCAGCGCGCCCGCCGCGAAACTCCAGTCTCCCGCGCCGTCTTCCACGATCAGCGGCACGCTGCCGATCCGACCGCCCGTGCCGGAGAGGCGCCCGCCCAGCCCCTGCGCAGTCGCCTTGCCGTCCAGAGCCTCCGCCGTCAGGCGGACGGGCGAATCCTCCGGCCCGATCGCCAGATCGGCATGGCGGAGCGCAAAGCCATCCCGGCCCAGCGCGATTCGCGCGCTGTCGGCGGTCAGCCGCATGGGGCTGTCGCCGCTCTTTCCGACGAGCGCGAGCTTACGGATTTCCGCGCCCCCTCGCACGCCAGCCGGGCCTGCCGCGAACAGCGCGCCCTCAATCGGGCACAATGTCTGGCGGGTCCGTCCTACCGAGAAACTGCCGTAACGCGCCTCGATCAGCGACACGGGTACGCAACGAGGATTGATGGCCAGCGTGCCGGCGGCGCTGAGCTGGCCCTCCACCGGGGCGGTCAGCCCGCGCAACCTTCCGCCCGGCAGCGGCCCGTCAAGCCGGATTTCGGTCGAAAAGCGCGTGTCGCCATTCGGCCCGGCGACGAAGCGCACCGGTTCCAGCGACAGCTTCGCGTCGCCCGCAGCATAGGGATCAAGGAACAACTGTCCGCCAAAGCCGCCGCCGGGCCGCCGCGCGAGCCGCAACGCCGCCTTGGGCAAGCCGCCGCCTTCGGTTGTCACGGCGCCATCCAGCGCCCAATCCATGGCTGCCTGTCGCTTCCCGGGCCAGCCAATGGTGATGCGCCCGCTGCCCGGAATCGCTGCCCGCGCCCCGCTGCGGGCTGAGAACTGCGTGCCGGTCATAACCAGGCTGCCGCCCCCGCCGCGTTGCGCAATGACAAGATCAGTCTGAAACCTGTTATCTTCACCTGCGCGGCGCACAGCATCCACGAACCTCACCGCGAGCGGACCCACCGGGGTTCCCGCCGCCGATTCGCGCAGGCCGGCCAAGGGATCGCGTCCCGCAAGACGCAATTGCCGGGCCGTCAGCCGCCCCTGCATCCGCATCGCGTCCTTGCCGATCATCCAGGCGCCCTGAATCGCTGAGGCGCCCGCCACCGCGCCGGCGCCGGCTCCTACGAAGACCCCGCCGAGCAGAAGCGGCAGGCAGGACGCGGCAAGCGCAAGACGGGTCGGCCGGGACGCTGAACC
>NZ_JBHIWJ010000174.1:0-4344 GCF_041987595.1 Sphingobium sp.
GACGCCGGTGGGCGTTGCATGGCCTTCCTTGCCCGAGGAGATGGTGGACACGGCGATGCGCACGCCGTTGCGATAGACGGTCGCGATCTGGCGCGAGAGATCGACATAGACGAGCAGCGGCCCGGTCGGCGATACCTGCGGCGCCCAGACCCATTGGCCCGGCTTCAGATTGTCGGCGCGGCGGGCAAATTCCGGCGGCGATGTGGCGCGATCGCCCTGGGCGAGAGCGGGGTGGGGGAGCAGCAGCGTCAATGGCAGAATGGTGGCAAAGCGAACAGCGTAATCGCGCAAGGCGCCCATGATCCGATCCCCCCGATTGTCCGGGATTAAGCCTATCTAGGATCAAGATGGCACGCCATAGGGGAAGCACCCGATGAGCGGCGTTATAAATAGGGATGTCGAAAGATTTTCTGGTGACCCCGTGGACGCTGAAAGTTTAGCATAGTTGAAATTTGACAACAGTATAATTGATTCCTGATGGGCGATTTTGGATGGTCATGGACCATCAGTTTTTCGACCGATGTGCAATCCGGTCCCGGACCGCAGTTTGTTTTTCGGCTAGCGCGGATCGACATTCAGCGTAACCAGATCATGGCGGCGGCGAGGTTTGTGAAGCTGGCGAAGTGGATGGTGCGGCGATCGTAGCGCGTTGCGAAGCGGCGGAAGTGTTTGAGCCTGCCGAGACATCGTTCGATACGATTGCGGTGTTTGTAGATCAGCGCGTCATGCGGGATGGCGACCTTACGGCAGCGGTTTGAAGGTATGAGCGCTTCGGCGCCCATTTTCGCGATGATTGTCCGTAAAGCATTACTGTCATAAGCTTTGTCGGCGAGCACGACGACGGCTTCCTGTCCGTGCAGCAGGGCCGGCGCCTGAGTAACGTCGCCAGTCTGGCCGGGCGTGATGATGAAGCGCAGCGGCCGGCCGAGCGGGTCCGCAAGCATGTGTATCTTGGTGGTCAGTCCGCCTCGGGAACGCCCCAGCGCCTGATCGCACGCCCCCCTTTTCCGGTCGCCCCCTGCTGGTGCGTGCGAACGATGGCGCTGTCGATCATCAAATACTGGTTGTCCCGGTCGGCCGTCAGTGCGTCGAACACCCGTTACCAGGCACCCGCATGGCACCAACGGCTGAAGCGGCGATGCACCGTCTTCCGCTTGCCATAGCGCTCCGGCAGATCGCACCAATGCGCTCCTGACCGCAGCACCCACAAACATCCGTTCACGAACAGGCGGTTATCCGTTCCCGACCGCCCCGGATCGGTCGCTTTGCCCAGTAGCAACGGCGCAATCCTCTCCCATTGCACCTCGTTCAACTCGTACCGCTTCGCCGCCATCATCCACTTCGCGCATCAACACGGCGTCCTATGAATCAGCGATCATCCGCTTTGGGAATCCCGAATGTCGATCCGCCCTAGTGCGGTCACGATCGAGATCCGCTCGACGGATCGCCGAATCCGGTTGTTGAAAGGCGAGGCGCTGTTCACGGTTGCGCCCGATCGTTCCCGCCCCTTCACCGTCCAGGCAGCAATCGGTGAAACGATGGCGCTGGGCACGCAATTCTCGGTCCGCCGGACGGGCGCCGACACTGAGGTTACCGTGACAGAGCACAGCGTGATGCTCGTCAGCGGAGAGGGCAAGGGGGCCAGCCTCATTCTGCGGGAAGGCCAGTCCATCCGCTATGGCGCCGATGGCCGTATCGATGCTCCTCGTTCCATCAATACGGAAGCGGCCACCGCCTGGACGGACGGCGTGCTCGTATTCAAGGATGCGCCGCTATGTCAAGTCGTGGCCGAGATCGGCCGCTATCATCCCGGCTACATGACTATAGTGGGCGACGCATCATCCCTGCACGTCTGTGGCGTATTTCGCATCGACGATCCGGTTGCAGCCATATCCCGGCTTCAGAAATCTCTCGGCCTACGATCCGTGCAATTGTCCCGTAGTCTGATCGTGATTTTCGCCTGAAATTATTTTTCTGAAATTCGACCTCTCGTTTGACCGCATGCGAACGCATGAATTGCAAGGTATTCTCAATAGCAGGTGCGCCTCCATCCCGAATGTCGAATGGAGGGAGTTAGAAGTGCTGAATTCAAAGGGCCTCGAACAAGGCAAGGTTTCCGTGCGGTCGATCTCCGTGTCGCTCGCCACGGCGAGTGTGGTGAGTGGGCCAGCAATAATCTCGACGCCTGCAATGGCGCAGGAAACGGTTTGCCGCATCCGATGGACAATCAATTTATGCGCCGGACCGACCCGTATCATCTAGAGACGGTTGAACCAATTGTGCGTCACGACCGAGGCAGTGATAGTCAGCCTTTGCTTCAGGATCGATATGCAGGTCATGACATCGAGAGGGCAATCGCGTTCAGTCAATATCGGGACGCCCAGATGACTGGCGAATGGGTTTTCCAAAAACGACAATGAGCCCGGCCAACGGCAGGATACAGAAGAACCAGAGCAGCGAAGCGATCAGGTTGGTCGTGGCCAGTTGCGCGACGGGAAGGATCGCCAGAACCAGCGATGCGGCTCCGCCCGCGCGCCAGGCGGCTCGATAGACCATGTGCCTTCGGGATGTGCCGCGCCGGATGGCGTCGAAGCCGGCCACCGCAAGGATCAGGGATAGGGCCAGGTTCACGATCACTGCGCAGCGCCTCCGGCCGGCCTGCGAGCGATCCTGCCTGCTGCGATCCACAAGATGACGCCCATCGCCAGCGCCGTCAGGTCTGCGCCTGAGCGGATACCATCGCCATGAGCCAGCGTTGACGTCAGCGGCGTTCCCGCCAGAGCCGTGCTCACGGGAATAGTCAGGCAGAGCAACGCCGCCGCACGCAACTGCTCTGGCCACGCGCTGGACCAAGGCCGCGCACCGGCATGGATGAGGCTCAGCAGCCAGGCCAGGAAGTAGATAGATGCGGCCATACTGCGCCGGTCTTCGATGTCGGAAGGCAGCAACTGCTCACCGTGCAGGTACGCCGCACAGGCGATCATGTTTCCAGCCACAGCGGCGATGGTGATCCGGCCTGCCATGGCGTGAAATGCCGATCCGCCCCGGCGCGCCCGCTTTTCGGTAAAGAGGACAAGGCCAGCCCCGACCATCGCGGTGCTGGCGAGCCCGGTCAGGAAATAGAGCCAGCGGGCAGCGATTCCGCCCCATTCGATGAAGTGCAGTCCGGCAAGGAAGGCATGGGTCTCGCGGGCCGGGGAGCGCTTCACCAGAACGCGCAGCAACCGGCCGTCGGCGCCTGCGAAGTCGACGCGATCGGGGAAGTTGGCGATGCGATCGTCGCGCTGTCGCCAGATCTCGACTGCGGCATTGGCACGATCGGGATGGCTCACATAGATGTTGACGGCCGCTCCGCCACCCCATGCGCGCTCGGCGCGCGCCACCAGCGGCATCAGCGCAACCGTGGCCTGTGGCGATCCGGCGGGTGTCTCCACATCGATGTAGCGCGATTGCGCAGCCGCGGCCTGATAGGCTTTGACGTCGCCGCCGTTCAGCGTCGCGACGCCGGCGGGGATATAGGCGTAATAGATCAGGACGAGGCCGGTATAGGCCATCATCATGTGGAACGGCAGCGGCAGCACCGAGAGAAGGTTGTGCGCATCCATCCACGCCCGCTGGCGCGAGGCCCAGGGGCGGAAGATGAAGAAATCGCGGAATATGCGCTTGTGAATGATGACGCCGCTGATCGATGCGGCCAGCATGGCAAGGCCTGCCGCGCCCACGATCAGGAAGCCGATGGGGCTGGACTTGCGATCGATCCCCAGCGTGTAATGATAGCGCATGAAGAAGAACCCGGCGTCCATATCGCGCGGGATGCGGACGCCGGTCTGCGGATCGAGGCGGTGGGTGGTGGCCTTGCCCGCTTCGTCGGTCCACACCAGCCGCAGCACAGGTTCGCGCGAAGTGGGGATGACGATACGCCATTGCCTGGCATCCGGAGCGATGCGGGTGAGATAATCCCGTCCCATCGCTACGGCTCGTCCCCGGTCGATGACCACTGGAGAGCGCAGTTCGGGCGTGGTCCAGAGGTTGATCTCGGTATAGAACACCGCCAGCGATCCGGTCAGCAGGACACCGAACAAAACCCAGCCGAACAGCAGCCCACACCATGTATGGAACCAGCCCATGGACTGGCGCAGGCTATCCGTCATCTGGCGACCCCCAGCATCAGAGCGAAGGGGAGTGCCGTGCCCACCAGCAGTTCGCTCCATATCCGCGTGACGCTGCGCACCGCGAAGGCGCGAAGGATCACCGCAACGAACAGTATGAAGGCGAGGCAGGTCGCAAGGATGTTGGCGTCAACCGCATCCATCGGCAGCAGGCGTACCGCCGCGCAGATCCACG
>NZ_JBHIWJ010000175.1:0-4109 GCF_041987595.1 Sphingobium sp.
GCGCATGCCAGAGGGGTGTGGTTAAGGGATCCAGCCTCATGTTCGATATCTATTTCTGCATCCGAGACGATCACGATCTTCGCCTCGTCGCGGCTGCAGGGCTAATTTGCGCCATATCCGCGATAGCGATTGTCCTGTTTCTGCGGCGCGCCCGGGATACGAAAAATATCGATCATATACGCTGGGCAATCGCGTCGGGAGGCGTTGGCGGCTTCGGGGTATGGTCGACGCACTTCACCGCCATGATGGGATATGACCCGGGCATAATACTCGGCTATGCGCTCGTTCCCACAATATTGTCGCTTCTGACGGTCGTGAGCGCGCTCACCCTGGCACATATGATTGCCTTGCGATCCTCTGCCCTCAACGCCCGCATTCTGGCGGGCCTAGTGGTTGGACTGGGTATCGCCTCGATGCATTATCTGGGCATCTACGCCATCAGGATCGATGCCGATTTCCGGTGGTCGCAACCGATGGTGATCGCATCCATCCTGCTCATAACCGCTCCAGCACCGCTTGCCTTTCATTTCGCCCTCGACCGGCGTGGATACGCGACCGGGGTGCTCGCGGCCTTGTCCATACTCAGCGGCATATTGTCGCTCCATTTTGCCGGCATGGCTGCGCTATCCCTGCGCCCCAACCGTCTTGAGGAAACCGGAGGGCTTCTTCTTTCCACTCCGCAAATGGGCTTGGCCGTCGCCATTGTTGCATTGGGCGTCCTGACCGTCAGCATCATGGCGGCACTGTCGAGCGCACGACTGCATGCTGCCGTCGGGGCTAGCGAGCGCGAGTTCAAGGTTCTTGTCCAAGGCATCAGCGATTGCGCAATCTATATGCTGGACCGGGACGGTCGCGTCGCTTCATGGAATGCCGGCGCACAGCGCCTGAAGGGCTATAGCAGCACCGAAGCCATGGGGTTGGAACTGTCCTCCTTCTACTCCGAAGAGGATCGATCGGCGGGCCTGCCGAGACGCGGCATAGAAACAGCGCGGCAAGATGGTAAATTCAATGCGGAAGGCTGGCGCTATCGCAAAGACGGCAGCCGATTTTGGGCTCATGTGACGATCGAGTCCGTCTTTGACGAAACAGGTCTCTTCCGTGGCTTCGCCAAGATCACGCGCGATATGACCCGAATGAGGGAAGATCAATTGCGGTTGGAGGAGACGCGGTCAAAACTCGACGTCGCCCTGTCCAACATGCATCAAGGCCTCTGCCTCTTCGACCAAAATGGGCACCTGACATTGGCAAATGACAGGGTGAGCACGCTGTTCGACGTCTCTCACGAGCAATGCCCGCCTGGAACCGCTTTCGAGGAACTTGTTCGGATTGCGGTAGCCAAGCGCACCGGAGGCGCGGTCGCCGCAGAGGCACTGGAAGAAACTCTGGCCCGGCACCGGGCCTGTATCGAAAATCCGGATGGCGGCGTTCTGATTGCTGATTTTGCGGATGGCTCGACCTTTTCCATTGCCCATCATGCGCTGCCAGATGGTGGCTGGGTGTCCACCTTCGACGATATCACGGATCGTCGTCGGGCGGAGCAACGCATCGAACACATGGCACTGCATGACGAACTGACGGGTCTGCCGAACAGATCGAGCTATAATGACAGTCTCGATCTCGCGCTCAGCCAGGCAAGTCGAAATGGCGGAAAGGTCGCCGTGATCGGCATCGACCTTGATCGCTTCAAGGAAGTGAACGATGTGCATGGCCATTCAACGGGCGATGCAGTCCTGCAGGAACTGGCTCGACGCATGCTAGGCCAATTGGGTCGAGGCGAGGTCGTCGCCCGCTTCGGCGGCGATGAGTTTGCCGCGTTCAAATCGTTTGAAAATGACGATGCCCTGGACAATTTCATCTCCCGCCTGGAACGCTGCCTGGTCGAGAAGATCGAAATGGATGGCCTCTCCATCCATCCTGGCGCAAGCCTTGGCATCGCCATTTTCCCAACGGACGGCTCCCGCCGAGAGCCATTGGTGAACAATGCCGATCTCGCCATGTATCGGGCAAAAGCGACTATTGGTCGTCAGGTCTGCTTCTACGAACAGGGCATGGACGAGGCCGCGCGCGCCCGCCGCACGCTCGCCAATGATCTGCGCGAGGCTGTCGCACGCGACGAGTTCAGTTTGGCATATCAGGTCCAGAAATTGGTCTCCACCGAGGCCGTGGTCGGATATGAGGCGCTGTTGCGCTGGCAGCATCCACGCGATGGCTGGATCTCTCCGGCGGAATTCATCCCGATTGCCGAGGAAAGCGGGGAAATTCTGGCCATTGGCGAATGGGTTCTGCGCCAGGCGTGCCGTGATGCCGCCAACTGGCCTGAACCCTGGCGTGTGGCGGTCAACCTGTCGCCGGTACAACTCATGCATGTCGATCTCATCCAGATTGTCACATCGGCACTTCTAGAGAGCGGGTTGCCGGCGCATCGATTGGAACTGGAGATAACCGAAACCGCCCTTGTCAGTGACAAGGCCCGTGCCCTGCATATTCTGCGTCAAATCAAGGCGATTGGCGTTTCCATCGCGATGGACGATTTCGGCACCGGCTATTCGTCGCTCGATACGCTCAACTCCTTCCCCTTCGACAAGATCAAGATCGACCGTTCCTTCCTGCTGGATTCGGAAACCAGCCATCAGGCTCGGGCGATCATTCGTGCGGTCCTTGCGCTGGGACATAGCCTTGAAGTGCCAGTTTTGGCCGAAGGACTGGAAACCGAGGATCAGCTTCGGCTCCTTCGCACCGAAGGATGCGATGAAGCGCAAGGCTATCTATGGGGAAGGCCTACCATGAGCCCTAGCCTGGAACCCGAGCGCGCGCCCCTGAAAATCGAGGCTGCCTGACACCATCCACGACGCGCTGTCACGCTTCACTAATGAGCACAACCCGATTGCCGCGCTGTTTTCCCACAAGGAACCGATAGGATCGGATCTTGCCCGACCTTTCACGCAACCAGTGCAATAGCCGACGGTCGACTGATCGCAGGCGCAAACGAGCGTGGATCGGCAGCATCTGGTCGTTCCGCGACAGGATTCTAGGACAGGAACGATCGAGCGACGGAAAATTCAAGATGAAATATACGCGCCACAATATTGCAATAACAACGATCTAACCGCGCCCCGTCGGCCTTGGAGCCTTGGGGAGAACCACCACATGTCACGTTCATCGCGCATGCTTTGCGCGCCGCTTCCGCTCGCCATTTTTGCGCTGGTCCTGTCGTCGCCGGTCCAGGCGCAGAGCGTCGCACCGGCCGCCGATCAGGCTGCCCCTGCCGATGGGCAGGACGATGGCGCAATCGTCGTCACCGGCACCTATGCCCGCAGCCTGGCGGCCGCGACCGAGACCAAGCGCAAGGCCGCCTATGGCGTCGATTCCATCGCATCCACCGACATCGGCAAGTTCCCGACCCAGAATGTCGCCGAAGCGTTGCAGCTTATCACCGGTGTCGCGATTACCCGTCCGCGCGGCGAAGGCCTTTATGTCAGCGTCCGTGGCCTTGGCCCGCAATTCCAGAGCACGCTGGTCAACGGCCGCACCGTCGCGATCAACGACCTCATCGAAAATGGCGGTGCAGCAGGGCGCCAGTTCCGTTTCGAGATGCTGCCGGCCGAATTCGTGTCGCAGATCGACGTCGTGAAGACGCCGACCGCCGACATGACCGAGGGGGCGCTGGGCGGCAATATCGACGTCAAGACCTTCCACCCGCTGGACGTGGGCAACAAGACCACGGTCAATCTGCGCGGCACCTACACCAGCATGACCGACAAGGTGCGACCGAACGCCACCGTGCTGACCAGCTTCAAGACCAGGGACGATCAGTTCGGCTTCCTGGTTGGCGCCCAATATTGGGCCAAGTCGGTGCGCAACGACCGTTTCTACAATACCGGCTGGAACCTGAACAAATTCGTGCAGCCTGCCAATCCGGTTGCGGGCGCCGAATATCTGCCTGCCGGTTATTACACGCCGACCCGCACCCGTCCCACGATCGAAACCGAAGACCGCAAGCGTCTTTCAGGCCTGATCTCGGCCCAGTGGCGCCCTTCGGACGAACTGGAAACGACGCTGGACGTGTCGCTGACGCGGCTGGACGTCGAATATGACGAGTTCGGCCTCGA
>NZ_JBHIWJ010000175.1:4119-4325 GCF_041987595.1 Sphingobium sp.
CACCAAGGCGACGATCAACACGGTCCGCTTCATGGCCCCGCGCGAATATAGCCTCAACCGCCACGACCTGATCAATGTCGGCCTGAAGCAGGTATGGAATCCGGGCGACTGGCATGTTTCGGCCAATGCCAACTGGTCCTATGCCCATAGCTTCCACCCCAGCTATGCCGAAGGCACGGTGCGCAGCCGCATGCAGATCATCGCGC
>NZ_JBHIWJ010000176.1:0-4290 GCF_041987595.1 Sphingobium sp.
GGGCCGCGAGGAGCGCCAGATCGCCCGCCTGCGTCAGCTGGCTACCGATGCAAATCTGGACCCCGACTTCACCGAGAAATTCCTGCGCTTCATCATCGATGAGGTGATCCGCCACCATGAGCGGCTGCGCGAAACGCAGGGCTGACCGTCAGGCCGGTTCGGCAATGTCCTGAGCGGGCGACGGCCGCGTCGAGCGGCCCAGCATCACGCCGCCCAGGGCCAGCGCGAAACCGGCCAGCTGCAATGGTCCCAGTCTCTCGCCGAACAGCAGCCACGCTTCGATCGCGGCGAGCGGCGGCACAAGCAGCAACAGCATCGACATGCGCGTCGGCCCCTGATGCCGCACAAGCCAGACCAGCAGCGACAGCCCACCCGCCGAAAGCCCCAGCACGGACCAGCCGAGTCCCAGCCAAAGGATCGGCGCCCCATCCCAGCGATAATCGCCGGCCAGCAGCGTTGCCGCGATCGCCACCAGTGCGCCGCCGCTATTTTGCACCGCGCCCGAAATGGCGATGCCGTCTCCGGCGATAGCGCCCCGCTGGATCAGTGTTCCCCCCGCCATGCCGAGCACCGCCATCACGCCCGCGACCGCAGGCAGAAGGCTGATCCCGCCGGCGCCCGAACGTTCGATAGCGGGCAGCAGGACGCAGCCGACCCCGACAATCGCAATGGCAAGGCCGGCCCAGGCGCGTCCCGGCAGCCGGTCGCCCAGGAAAAGGACGCTTGCCACCGCAACCATCAGCGGCTGAAGCGACCCAATCAGCGCCATGATTCCGGCGGGCATGCCATTGTTGACCGCCCACCAGCTCAGCGTCAGGTAGAAGCCGTGCAGCATCGCGCCTGCGGCCAGGTGCAGGCCCAACCGGCGGCCGCGGGGCAAATGCTGTTTCGCATAGAGAGCCGCTCCCCAGAGCAGCAGCGCCGTGCAGGTGAGGCGCATCGCCAGAATGAGTTCGGGCGCGCCATGCGGCACGACGGCGCGCGCGACGATGAAGCCGGTGGACCAGATCAGGACGAACAACAGGGAAGCAAGCAGAGCGATCATCCCCGCGCCTTTGGCTTATCGCTACCCGCCTGTCGAGTTGCAGAGGCGAACTATTCCCGGCCTGCCCGGATTGCGGCTCCCCCTGCAATGGGTGTGATCGCCACCAGCAGCAAGGACGCCGCGCCGAGAAATTTGAGCGCGGCGCCGCTGCCGTCGCCCAGCGTTCCGGCGCCGAAGATCAGCAACGGCACCGCCAGCGGCAAGGCCAGCAGTCCCGACAGCGCCCCGCTGGACCGCAAGCCAGCGGTCAGCGTCGCCACCAGCAGCCCCAGCGCAGCCAGCGCGGGCGTGCCGATCAGCAAGCCCAGCTCCAGCAGGCCTATGGTCGCGCCATCCAGCTTGAGCAGCGCAGCCGCGGGCAAGGTCGCTATCATCAGCGCCGGGCCGAAGCCCAGCCAGTGCGCGATCAGCCGCGCCAGCACGACCATTTCTTCGCCGATCCCGCGCAGCGCGATCTGGTCCAGCACCCCCGCATCGCGATCCGGCGCAACCAGCCGATCCACGGGCAGCAGGCTGGCGAGCAGCGCGGCGATCCATAACATTCCGCCGCCAGTCCGCCGCAGAAGGGCGGCATCCGGCCCGACCGCAAAAGGATAGAGGCTGGCAACCAGCAGCAGAAAGGCGACGGGCAGCCACAGCCCCGCCGACTGCCAGGCCTGCCGCAGATCGCGCGCGGCAAGGGTCAGCAGCCACGTCATGCCGCATCCTCCCCAGCCCGATAGTCTGCCATGGACAATATGACCGGGGTGACCAGCGGCAGGGGTTGGTGCGACGCGGCCACCACGATGCCGCCCTGCCTCAGATGTCCCGCGACAGCCTCGCCCAACAGCTCGAGCGCCGCATCGTCGAGGCCATTGCCCGGCTCGTCCAGCAGCCAGAGCGGAGCGCGCCCCGCAATCACCCGCGCCAGCGCGGCCCGCTTGCGCTGTCCGGTGGATAGCATCCTTACCGGCACGTCCGCCAGCGGCTCCAGCGCCATCGCGGCCATCGCCCGGTCCAGCGCCCCCGGCTCTGCCTGATCCAGTCTTGCCCAAAAGGCCAGCGCGGCGCGCAGGGGCCGTTCCATGTCCAGCGCCAGCCGTTCGTCGGCCAGTGCAACCCGTCCATGCCGCTCCACCGTCCCGGCCGAGGCGGCCAGCAGGCCCGCGCAGATCCGCATCAGGCTGGACTTGCCGATGCCGTTGGGTCCTTTCAGCAAGGCACTGCCGCCCGGTTCCATGGCGAGATCGACGCCACGGAACAGCAGCCGCCCGCCGCGAACGCAGGCGACGCCCGACAGGCGCAATCCCGTCCGCGTCACAGGCGCACCCGACTCATAGGGTGACCATGTCCTCCAGCACGTGCATGTCGAGATCGGACAGGCCGAAATGATGGCCAATCTCATGCACCACCACATGGGTGATCAGCATGTCGAGAGGCACCCCGGTCTCCACCCATTCGTCCAGCAGGGGACGGCGGAACAGGTGGATGGTCGGCGGCATGTCGCCGGTCTGCGCCGGATCGCCCACCGGGCGGCCGGTGTAGAGGCCGGTCAGGCCGAAGGGATCGTCGATCTCCATGTCCTTCAGCACCTGGGGATCGGCAAATTCCTCGATGAACAGCACCACGTTGGAGAGGTGATCGCGGAAAGGATCCGGCAGGCGTGACAGGGCGTTGAGCGCAAGGCCTTCAATATCCTCGCGCGTCGGCGCAAATCGGGGCAGTTGACCGGTATCGTCCATATTGGAGACATAAAGCATGTTCCGAATCGTCTGGAAACAGCCGAGCCACCGGAAAATGAGTTAATGCCGGCATGCACAAGAAGGAAAAAGCGATGATCGCGAAACTGGATGAGGAAGAACGGGCGCTGGCGCTGAAGGATCTGCCCGAATGGACCCCGGTCCAGAATCCCGATGGCATACGCCGTCTGTTCACCTTCGCGGATTTCGTGGGCGCCTTCGGCTTCATGGCGAAGGTCGCGCTGCTGGCGGAAAAGGCCGACCATCATCCCGAATGGTCGAACGTCTATAACCGGGTGGACATCATTCTCACCACCCATGATGCGGGGGGGCTGTCCCGTCGCGACATCGATCTGGCCACCCGGATCGACGCCCTGCTGTAAGGCTCAGTCCGAAGAATTGCCCTCGATCCGGTTTTCATAGCCGCTGAGAGCGGACATGACGGCCGGGTCATGGGCGTATCGCTGCCGCAGCAGCGCCAGTCGCGCATCGGTTCCGGTGCACAGTTCCGCGATATTTTCCTGCAAATAGGCGAGCCGCTCCGCATCATAGGCTTCCTCGCCGCGGAAATGATCGCAACCGTCGCGGTCGACCATGTAGCGCGTGACCTCGTTCGGGAAAGGCGCCGGATCGGCCGTGCCGTCCGCTGGAGGCAGGTCGGGCACATAGGCTGGTGGAGGAATGTTGACCACCGACGGCTTCATCGGCAGCAGCCTCGGGCCGGGCTTGATCGCGTCCGCCGCGTCGGCGGCAGCCTGCGCATCCCTCGGTTGCGCGGCAGCCGGCGACGCAGGACGATCCCTCGCGGCGGGATCGGTTTCCGGCAGGATCGGGGAACGGTTGCGAGGCGGCGCCATCGGCACCCTGGCGGCGACCTGCGCCGACGGTTCCTCCTTCCTGGCACTGACATGGCCGTCAGGGGCAGGCGAACAGCCTACGACCAGTGCCAGCAACGCCATCGGAAACAGCTTCGCCCCTACGCTCACCCAATCTCCTCTCGCAAACTGGCAATCAAATCAGCGACATGGCCAAGCCGTTTCTCTTCCTCATCAAGGATCGCCATGAAAGCGGTCCGCCTATACTGATGCACGACCTCCTGCGGAAGCCGGTTTGCCGCGGGATATGCTGAAATTACGATATCCAGCAGCCGCTCCACCCCATGGAGCCGCCCCCAGAGATAATCATTTTCCCGATAGGCGCGGCTGAAAAAGGCGCCGAAATTATTGAATTCAATGCCTTTTAGCGTCGCCTCAGCGCCGCCGGACCGAATAGCGCTGCAATCTTCGGGAGAGATGCGATCGACCTTGATAGGGTCATATTCGTCCATCGCATGCCCCTGCAACAGCGGCAAGGTGGCAATGTCGTAAAAGGGGAAGCCGAGATAGGCGAGCAGCATCGTCCTTCGCTCCGCCTTGGGCAGCGCCGCCAGTGCGTCGGCCAGCATCATGTCGGCGGCCTCGTCCCGCCCTTTCAGGCCTCTGAGATCAGCCACCGCCGCCAGCGCGGCGGCCGGATCATTGGGCAATT
>NZ_JBHIWJ010000177.1:0-4240 GCF_041987595.1 Sphingobium sp.
GCACGATCAGGCAGCCGACATTGGGATTGGGCGTGGACAGACCGCGCCCCCGCTCCGACAGGGCGATCGCGGCGGCCATGAAACGCCGGTCCTGCGCAGGATCGGCGGGGGGAATGACGGTTTTGCTGCGGGCGATCAGGGCTGGCGCGCTCCGGCTTCAGGCTTTTCCTCGGCCTCCGCCCGGACGAGGCGGTCGTCGAGCTGAGCGTTGATCGCCTTCACCGCCTCCTGACGGCGGGCGCCGTTGCGGGCGGCCTCATCCTTCCATTCAATGCCGAAGGCATCGGCGAAGCCCTGCATCCGCTTCTGCTGCCTGGCCAGTGCCGCCTCGCTCTTGGCGAAGTCGATCTTCTGCTGGAGGATGATCGCCGCGTCGGATCGGTTCGCGTCCCAGCTCTGGACGTAGATGATCTTGTTGCGCGTCGGCATGGTGTTGGTGTTGGCGTCGACGATGAAGGCCCAGATGATGACCCAGGTGAACGCGACGGACAGGCCGAGCAACGGCCATTTATGAGGCCGGTCCTTGCCAAAATAGCTCCACAGATCGCTGAGCGCGCTCTTGGGGGACACCGGACGGGGAAAGATCGCCATGGCGCCGATATAGGGTAAGGCGGGGCCGGATGCAAAAGCGCTGTTGCCGCAAGCGATCATGACCGGCCCCTTTTCCCTGATTTCAAACGTCTGCAAGGCGGAAATGGACGGTCAGCACCTTGCTGCTGCTGACCGCGACCCCGTCCCGAGTCGCGGGGCGGAAGCGCCATTTGCGCAACGCGTGGCGCTGGGTGGCGAGCCAGAAGGCCTCGTCGGTGGCGGCAAGCCGTTCAAGGTCGATCACCCGCCCATCTGCGCCGATGGTGACGCGGACGGTGACCCTGCCTTCCATCCCCTGCCGGACCATCGCGCCGGGATAATCGGGCTGGAACATCGCCAGAGCGCGCGGATCGATGCTCGCATCGACCAGCACCGGGTCGGGCGCGGGCGGGGTGTAGGGCGGGGTGACGGCGCCGGTTCCGCTGCCCGGTTCGAGGATGGGGTCGGTCCTGATAGTGAAGCCGGGATCGGGCGTTTTGACGAGCGGCTCGGTCGCGGTGGGTTGAGCGGTGGGCCTGGACGGGACCTTGCTGTCGGTTTGCGGGGCGGGTTTTTCGGGCGGAGGCGGCACGGTTTCCGGGATTTGATAAGTCTCCAGCGGCGTCTCGGTGAACTGCCGGATCATTTCCTTCGGCATCATCAGGAAAATTCCGGCGACCAGCGCGTGGACCGCAACCGCACCGCCTATGCCGATGGGGGAACGGCGTCCGCCCCGATAGCCCGAAATCCCCTCCGTCGTGCGCAATGTCATCAGCTGCATCGTGCATCCTCCTGTATTTCGGCGATCCTGAAAGGACCGCCATGTAACGTTACAACATAATTATATGATATGTTGCAACATCAATTTTCGGGCGCGCCGCAATATTCCCGTCGCCTGCCGACATAAGGCGGCAAAGAAGCGATGCCACGGCTTGGTCAGCCCTTCGACGTCTGGAGTGATGATGCGTTTACGATCCTTTCTGTTGTTGAGTTCGCTGCTTCTGCCCACGCCCCTGCTGGCGCAGGCGGCACCCCCCGCCGCTGGGCATAGGGGAGGTCCCTGGGCCGCCGACGCCGATGGCGACGGCCGCATCACGCGTGAAGAGATGCTGGCATGGATGGAGCAGCGCTTCCACCTGATGGACCCCGATGGCGACGGACAGGTGCCGGTCGAGGCGATGCAGCGTATGCTGGGCCATGAGCGGCAGGAGGGTGAGTCTTCTCCGGCGCAGAAGCGCGAGGCGCGGGGGCCGGGTAGGGGCGGCCCGGGCAGTGATCATCGCGGTTCCGGGGAACATGGCGGTCCGGGCGGTCCTCCGCCGGGGGATCGGCCTTCCGGCAATAGGGGCGGCGAAGCACCGCCGCCGGGGCCTCCGGGAGCGGCCATGCCCTATCCTGAGGACAGCAATGACGACGGCAGGATCGATTTGCAGGAATTCGTCGCGCCCGCCATGGCCATGTTCGACCAGCTCGACGCCAATGGCGACGGCGTGCTGACTGCGGATGAACTGCCTTCCCCGCCGCCGCGCCGGGGCGAGGAACCCGACGAATAGTTAAAGCAGCGTGTCGACTGCGTGGATGGCGAGGCCGACCAGCCCGCCAACCAGCGTGCCGTTGATTCGGATATATTGCAGGTCGCGCCCGACCGCATGTTCCAGCCGGCTGGTGACCGTGCCCGCGTCCCAGCCGCGCACGGTTTCGCTGACCAGCGTGACGATCGAATCGCCATAGGTTGCGGTCGCGCCGACGGCGGCGCGGCGCATGAAGCGGTTGATCAGGAACCGCAGCCTGGCATCGCCCTGCATCGTATTGCCCAGCTGATGCAGCGCTTCGCCCAACCGCCCGGCCATTGCCTTGCCCGGATCGCGCACCGCCCGCAGCAGGCCGGTGCGGGCCTGTTCCCACAGACCGTCGATCCAGCGCTGCATCGCCGGATTGTCGACGATCTCGTCGCGGATCTTCGCCACCCGCGCCTGCATCTCCAGATCATATTGCAGGTCGGCGGCGAGCTTGCCCAGTCCCTCCTCCGCCTTCAGCCGCAGGCTGTGGCCGGGGTCCTGCGCCATGTCGTTCAGCAGCCTGCGCAGCCCGTCAATGATCGCATTGGCAAGATTTTCGTCCAAACCCGTCCAGCGCAATATCTTGCCCGAACGGTCATGCACCATCTGGCGGATCAGATGGTCATTGGCCTCCAGCGTGCGGTCGGCCCAATGGATGATGCCATCCATCACCGGGGCGTGACGGCCATCGCGCATCGCCGCTTCCAGCGACTGGCCGATCAGGGGGGCGAGGTTCATCGCCCGCAGGCGCTGGGCGATGGCGCCCTTCACCATGCCGCCCAGCCGTTCCTGATCCAGCGCCTCCAATATGTCTGCAACGAGGCGGGACGCGCCCTCCCTCAGCCGTCCGTCGCCGCCAGACGGACTGGCAAGGAACCGGCCCGCTGCGCCCGCCACATCCAGCCGCTGCATCCGCCGCGCCACCACAGCGGGAGTCAGAAAATTGTCCCGCAGGAACAGGGCCAGCGTGTCGCCGATCCGGTCCTTGTTGCGCGGGATGATGGCAGTATGCGGAATCGGCAGGCCCAGCGGATGGCGGAACAGCGCCGTCACCGCAAACCAGTCGGCAAGGCCGCCGACCATGGCCGCTTCGGCAAAGGCCTGAATGAAGCCGATGGCGGGATGCAGGTCAACCGTTGCGCGTGCCGCCAGGAACAGCGCGGCCATGACCAGCAGCATGCCCGTCGCCACGAGCTGCATGCGCCGCGCCGGATGGATGGGACTGTCGGCGACGGGGCGGCGGAGGGGAAGCAGCTTCATGACCGCCCAACGGTTACGCCGCCGTTTCGTTCAGGCAAGCGCTTCTTTTCCCGCCCCTTCCTTATGTCGCCTCACTCGGCGGCTTGCGGTGCGTGTCCGTCGCCTGGCCTGTAGGTCAGCAGGCGGCGGCCAAGGCGGGGACCGATCCATTCCTCTATGCCCAGCGCCAGGCTGAAGGTCGCGGGCACGATCACCAGCGTCAGCAGGGTGGAGAGCAGCAGGCCGCCGATCACCGTGATGCCCATGGGCGCGCGCCAGGCGCCGTCGCCGCCCAGCGACAAGGCGGTCGGCACCATACCCGCAACCATCGCCACGGTGGTCATGACGATCGGCTGGGCGCGCTTGTGCCCGGCGTCGATGATCGCCTCCAGGCGGGGCACGCCCTTGCCGATCTCCTCCAGCGCGAAGTCGATGACCAGGATAGAGTTTTTGGCGACGATGCCGAGCAGCATCAGAAGGCCGATGAAGACCGGCATGGACAGCGGCTGCCCCGCCAGATGCAGCGCCAGCGCCCCGCCCAGCGGCGCCAGCAGCAGCGAGCCGAGATTGACGAAGGGAGGCATCAGCCTCTTGTAGAGCAGCGTCAGCACGGCCAGAACCAGCAGGATGCCGGAAATCACGGCGATGATGAAATTCTGGATCATCTCGCCCTGAAGTTTGCTGTCGCCGATGTTGATCTTCTGCACGCCCATGATTTTGCCATCCAGCACCGCCTTCATCGTTGGCAGTGCGTTGATCTTCTCCATCGCCTGGCTGTTGACGACGCCGGGGGCCAGATCGGCGCCGACGACGATCCGGCGGATCTGGTTATAACGACGGATCTGGGTCGGTCCGGCGCCGAATTCGATATC
>NZ_JBHIWJ010000178.1:0-4092 GCF_041987595.1 Sphingobium sp.
ACCTGCCCAACCGCCTGGTGCTCAAGCTGACCCGGGCGGTCGATGAGATCATGGCGCCCTTCTACGCCAATGAAGTGGCCTTCTACCGGGGAATCCGGCCGGAACTCGCGATGGAAGCGCCGCGCTGTTTCGGTGGCGACTTCAATCCGTCCACCACGCATTTCGGCCTGTTGCTCGAAGAGCTGAGCGTGCGGGGCGCGACCTTCCCGAATACGACCGTGCGGACCGGGCCGGATGATGTGCGCTCCCTGCTGGATCAACTGGCCCGGCTGCACGCCCGCTTCTGGGAGTCGCCCCGCTTCAGCGCGGATCTGGCCTGGGTCGAAACGCATGTCGAAGGCGCGGTCGCAACGATGATGAATGAACTGGCGCCCGCCTATATCGCGCATGAGGTCGAGACCGAAAATTTCAAACGGGAGATGGTGCAGCGGCTGCGCACGACGCCGGACCGGCTGCTTGCCGGCGTGCAGGCGGTCCAGCGGCATCAATCGACCCTGCCCCAGACGCTGCTGCATGGCGACACTCATCTCGGCAACAGCTACCGCCTGCCCGACGGAACAGCGGGCCTGCTCGACTGGCAGCTCATGGTGCGCGGTTACGCGATGCACGACGTCAACTATATCGTGACCACCGGCCTTTCCATCGCGGACCGGCGGGCGCATGAGCGCGATCTTCTGGGCTATTATCTGGACCGCCTGGGACAGGAAGGCGTGGCGCGCCCTCCCGCCTTCGACAGTGCCTGGGAAGAATATCGGCGGACCCTGATATGGGGCGTCTATATCGGCTGGCTGACGACGCCCGTCGTCAATTATGGCTGGGAGATCAACGTCATGAATCATCTGCGGCTGACCACCGCCTATGAAGATCTCGAAACCGCGAAGCTTGTCGACGCGCTGCTATGACGGCGCGCTGGTCGGCTACAACTGATTGCTCCCCGATGCCTCGAACAGGCGTTGGAAATCGACCATTGTGGGCTGATGCGCGGTAAAGCCGCCGTCCACCGGGATCATCGCGCCGTTGATGAAGCGGGACTCGTCCGAGGCCAGAAAGGCAACGACATGGGCGATATCGCGAGGGCTGCCGAGGTCGGGATTGAGATGATGGTCGCGCAGTACGTCCTTGACCGCCTGCGGTGTGGTTTCGACGGCCGTATCACTGAGGACGAAGCCGATGGCGATCACATTGGACCGGATTCCCTGCTTGCCATATTGGGTCGCGAGAAAGCGGCTGAGATTAATAAGCGCCGCCTTGGACGCGCCATAGGCCGTCAGCGTCATTTCACCCAGCAGGCCGAAACCGGATGCGGAATGGATGAGCGAACCACCGCCCCCCGCGATCATGGCCGGCAGCGCATGTTTGCACAGCAGCATAGGCCCCCGCGCATTGACGGCAAAGGCCTTGTCCCAGGCGCCGGTGTCGAGATGGACGACATCGCGGTCGAGGGCGCGCTGCTCGATCGTCTGATAGGCGGCGTTATTGTGGATGATGTCGATCCGCCCGTGCCGGCCAGCGATCCGCGCGACCGCAGCGCAGACGCTGTCCTCATCGGTCAGGTCGAACGTCTCCGCCTCGGCACGAAGACCCTTGCCGCGCAGCGAATCCGCCGCCGCCTCCACCCGATCTGCCAATATGTCCGCCAGAATCACGGTCGCGCCGCGCTCCGACAGCACTGTCGCCACCTCCCGTCCGATGCCCTGCGCCGCGCCCGTCACGATCGCCACGCGCCCCTCCAATGATCCCACCATTCCATATCCTCCTGTTTCCCTGATGAGCGCCGGGCGCCCGACTATCGATAGCTGTGCGCCTATGGCGGGTCGAAGCAGTAGGCGCAGATCTTGTTGTCATCGGGGTCCAGCAGATAGGCGCCATAGGCATGGGGCACCGCTCCGCGCGGACCGGGCGGCCCGGCATCCTTGCCGCCCGCGGCCAGACCCGCGCGATGAAAATGATCGACCGCGCGGCGATCCGGCGCCTTCAATCCCAAAGTCGCACCGTTGGCGCATGTCGCCCGACCGTGGAGCGGGCGCAGGATAAGCAATTCGGGCACCCGTCTCCCATAGCCGATGCCCTGATCCAGAAACGGGCCAAGATTGACGATCCCCAACGGCGCAAGCACCGCATCGTAGAAACGGGCGGACCGTCCCAGATCGTTGCTGCCAAGGCAGACATGCGTGAATATGCCCATCCCGCCCTCTTTCCGGTCAGTGCGCCCGGTTCATGCTTTCCAGCATATCTGCGACATAGGGCGTGTGGTTAACGATACCGCCGTCTACCCCGATCACCTGCCCGGTGATGAAGGCCGCGCCATCCGATGCCAGGAACAGCACCGCGCCGGCAATATCCTCCGGCACGCTCTCGCGCGGCAGAAGGACATGCCGCTGGACCATGGCGATCTGATCGGCGGTCATCATCTCCCGGGCAAGGGGGGAGAGCACGAGGCCCGGCGCGACCGCATTGACCCGGATATTGAACCGGCCGAACTGCACGGCGGCATTGCGGGTCAGGGCGTTCACAGCCGCCTTGGACGCGGAATAGGAAGGATTGTTGATGTCGCCGGTCAATGCCACACCCGTCGAAGTGTTGATGATGGAACCGCCGCCGCCTGAAATCATGTGCGGAGCGACCGCCTTGATCATCAGCATCGTGCCCCTGGCATTGATGTGGAAGGCGCGATCCCAGGTCGCGGCATCGAGATCGAGAAGCGAGCCATCTGCCGCCATCTGCTCCAGCCGCGTATCGGCGGCATTGTTGTGAAGGATGTCGATGCGCTGGTGCTGCCGCATCACATCCTCGACCAGCGCCGTGATACTGTCCTCTTGCGCAAGATCGAGGAACATCCCCGTCGCCTGTCCGCCCGAAGCCTGGATAGATCGGGCGACGACCTCTGCCCGCTCGACCGCGATATCCGCCAGGATAACTGCCGCGCCGGCCTTTGCCAGGGCTCGTGCGCAGGCTTCCCCGATATTGGCGCCCGATCCGGTGACGATAGCGACGCGTCCCGATAAATCCGTCATGGGCATCTTCTCTCCTGTCTCTCATGGATGCGGGACCGCTGGGCTTCCGCCGCAGCGGGACGCTGCCACGGCGGACGCTCCGCGATACCTAGATAAAGATAGGTTTGGCGGAATTGATAAGCGGCGCATCTATGGCGCCCCTCAAGCGGAGAGCCCTTCATGAGCATCACCATCTTTCAACTTAACAGGTCCCGCTCCGAACGCGCGGTTTGGCTGATGGAGGAAGTGGAGTGGCCCTATGACATCCGCTTCTATGCGCGGCTGGAAACGCTCGCGGCGGAGCCCGCCTATAAGGCATTGCATCCGCTGGGTTCTTCACCCGTGATCGAGGCCGATGGGCGTCGGATCGCCGAGAGCGGGGCGGTCATGGAATATCTCGCCACGACGCAAGGGAAGGGCACGCTCCGCGCCAATCCCGGCGATCCGGACTATGCTGATTATCTTTTCTGGTTCCATTTCGCCGAATCATCCCTGATGCCGGCGCTGGTGACCGAGATCATGGCCGAACGCGCAGGCATCGCGCAGGATCACCCCTCCCGTGTCGCGGGACGGACCCATGCGGCGCGCCTGCTGACACTTGTCGACGACCGGCTTTCGCATAAACCATATATGGCGGGCGACCGGTTCACGGCAGCCGACATCATGATGACTTTTCCTTTCACTACCACGCGGCTGTTCATGTCCGTCGACGTGGAGGGACATCCGAACATCGCCGCCTATGTCGAGCGGATGGCGGCGCGCCCGGCCTATCGCCGGATGCGCACCATCGTCGATCGCCCCCCGACCGCCTGACGGATCAGCTCATCGCCAGCTTTTCCGTGCCGCCGGTGCGTACCCGGTCGCCCATTTGCGCCCGGGCGCGTTCTTCTTCCGCCAGGCCGACGGCGGTCGGATGCTGGACATCGTCCTTGGTGAGACGGGGTGTCGCACGGTCCCACCGCGTGATGCGTATCCCCTCGGGCCGGAGCAGGCCGCTGTTCGCCAGCAGGGCGTCCGCGCCTCTCCATGCTTGATGGGCAGCGTCCGGATCGTTGATCCTGTAGATCGCGACATAGCGATAGTCGGGCGTCATCGGGAT
>NZ_JBHIWJ010000179.1:0-4091 GCF_041987595.1 Sphingobium sp.
ATCCCGATGACGCCCGACCATCGCTATGTCGCGATCTACAGGATCAACGATCCGGCGGCGGCCCTGGAAGCGTGGCGAGGCGCCGACACCCTGCTGGCGACCAGCGGCCTGCTCCAGCCTGATGGGATACGCATCACTCAATGGGATCGTGCGACACCCCGCCTTACCAAGGACGATGTTCAGCATCCGACCGCCGTCGGTCTGGCGGAGGAGGAGCGCGCCCGCGCGCATATGGGCGACCGGGTACGCACGGGCGGCGCGGAAAAGCTGGCGATGCGCTGATCCGTCAGGTGATCGGCGGATGGTCGACAATGGCGCGCATCCGGCAATAGGCCGCACGCGCCGTCATCCGCCCGACATAGTCCGCGATGTTCTTATGTCCTTCCACGTCGACGGACATGAACAATCGCGTGGTGGTGAAGGGAAAGGTCATCATGATGTCGGCCGCCGTGAACCGGTCGCCCGCCATATAGGGGGCATGCGTCAACCGGTCGTCGACAAGTTTCAACAGGCGCGCTGAATGAGCCCGACCTGCGGCGCGGGAGGGATGATCCTGCGCGATGCCTGCCCGTTCGGCCATGATCTCCGTCACCAGCGCGGGCATCAGGGAGGATTCGGCGAAATGGAACCAGAAAAGATAATCGGCATAGTCCGGGTCGCCGGGATTGGCGCGGAGCGCACCGTTCCCCTGCGTCGTGGCGAGATAGTCCATGACCGCCCCGCTTTCGGCGATGCGTTGTCCGTCGGCCTCGATCACTGGCGAAGAACCCAGCGGATGCAAAGCCTTGTAGGCCGGCTCCGCCGCGAGCGTTTCCAGCCGCGCAAAGAAGCGAATGTCGTAGGGACACTCCACTTCCTCCATCAGCCAGACCGCCCGTTCAGAGCGGGACCGGTCGAGTTGAAAGATGGTGACGCTCATGAAGGGCTCTCCGCTTGAGGAGCGCCATAGATGTGCTGCTTATCAATTCCGCCAAACCTATCTTTGTCTAGGTATCGCCGGACGCCTGCCGTGGCAGCGTCCCGCCACGGCGGAAGCCCGACGGTGCCGCGCCCATGACAGACAGGAGAGAAGATGCCCATGACGGATTTATCGGGACGGGTCGCTATCGTCACCGGATCGGGGGCCAATATCGGGGAGGCCTGCGCAAGGGCTCTGGCAAAGGCCGGTGCGACGGTGATCCTGGCGGATATTGCGGCTGAACGGGCAGAAGCCGTCGCCCGGTCTATTCAGGCGTCGGGCGGGCGGGCGCAGGGGATGGCGCTCGACCTCGCGCAGGAGGACAGCATCACGGCGCTGGTCGCAGATGTGATGCGGCAGCATCAGCGCATCGACATCCTCCACAACAATGCGGCCGACACGCGGCTGGAGCAGATGGCCGCCGATGGCTCGCTTCTCGATCTCGACGCCGCGATCTGGGATCGCGCCTTTCATGTCAATGCGCGGGGCACGATGCTGATGATCAAGGCGGTCGCGCCGCACATGATTGCGGGCGGCGGCGGCTCCATCATCAACACCTCGACCGGGGTGGCGCTGACTGGCGACATCAACAATCCGTCCTATTCCGCGTCCAAGGCGGCCGTGAACGCGCTGACCCGCAATGCGGCGGTGCAGTTCGGCCGGTTCAACATCCGTGTCAACGCGGTCGCGCCGGGCCTCGTGCTCTCCCCGCTTGCCCGGGACATGATGACCCCTGATCAGATCGCCATGATCCAGCGGCATGTCCTGCTCCCGCGCGAGAGTGTGCCGGAGGATATTGCCGGTGCGGTGCTGTTTCTGGCGTCGGATGGCGCGGCCTTCATAACCGGGCAGGTGATCGGCGTGGATGGCGGGATCGTTCATCATACGCCCTATGTCGCCGATATGCTGGAAGGCATGAGCCGGGCACAGTGAGCGGATAGAGGGCGCGATGGGCATCTTCACGCATGTCTGCCTTGGCAGCAACGACCTGGAAAGGTCCGCCCGTTTCTACGAAGCGGTGCTTGCGCCGCTGGGGATCGTCAATCTCGGTCCGTTTCTGGATCAGGGCGTCGGCTATGGGCGACGGGTGCCCGAATTGCTGATCCTGCACCCGCTTCAGGGCCCGGCGACATACGGCAATGGTGCGACCTTGGGATTGAAGGCGCCGGATCGCCGCGCGGTCGATGATTTTCATCGCGCGGGTCTGGCTGCGGGCGGCGAGGATGCCGGGCCGCCGGGGCCCCGCGGCGCCGTGCCCCACGCCTATGGCGCCTATCTGCTGGACCCCGACGGCAACAAGATCTGCGCCTATTGTTTCGATCCGCCCTAGGCGGTTAGGTATCGCCGGTTGGCGCTCAGCGTTTGTCACGTGGATAGAAGGAGGCGAAATGGTGGGATCATTGGACGGTCGCGTAGCGATCGTGACGGGCGCGGCGCAGGGCATCGGCCTGGAGGTGGCGACCGTGCTGGCCGAGAGGGGGGCGACCGTGATCCTTTCCGACATATTGGCGGATCGGGTGGAGGCGGCGGCGGATTCGCTGCGCGGCAAGAATCTCCGTGCCGAAGCGGAGACGTTCGACCTGACCGACGAGGACAGCGTTTCCGCTGCGGTTGCGCGGATCGCCGGCCGGCACGGGCGGATCGACATCCTCCACAATAATGCCGCCTATCAGACGACCGAGCAGCGCGGGCTCGATCGCGATGTCGTCCATCTCGACACCGGCGCCTGGGACAAGGCCTTTGCTGTCAATGCGCGAGGGCCGATGCTGCTGTGCAAACATGCGCTGCCGGTTATGATCGCCGGGGGCGGCGGGTCGCTCATTCATTCCGCGTCCGGTTTCGGCCTGCTGGGGGAAATGACGCTGACGGCCTATGGCGCGTCCAAGGCGGCGCTCATCAACCTCAGCCGCTTCCTTGCGACCCAATATGGCAAACAGGGCATCCGCTCCAATGTCATCGCCATCGGCTTCGTCCTCAGCGAGACGGCCGTCGAAACAACGCCGCAAGCGGTCAAGGATGTACTGCTCGACCATCATCTCAACCCGGAGCTGGGCAGCCCGCGCGACATTGCCCATGTCGTCGCCTTCCTGGCGTCGGACGAGTCTCGCTTCATCAACGGCGCGATGATCCCGGTGGACGGCGGTTTTACCGCGCATCAGCCCACGATGGTCGATTTCCAGCGGCTGTTCGCCGCATCGGGGAGCAATCAGTTATAGTCGGTCAGCGCGCCGTCAAAACAGCGCGTCGACGAGCCTCGCGGTTTCGAGATCCTCATAGGCGGTGGTCAGCCGCAGATGGTTCATGACGTTGATCTCCCAGCCATAATTGACGACAGGGGTCGTCAGCCAGCCGATATAGACGCCCCATATCAGGGTTCGCCGATATTCGGCCCAGGCATCGTCGAAGGCAGGAGGGCGTGCGACGCCTTCCCGCTCCAGGCGATCCAGATAATAGCCCAGAAGATCGCGCTCATGCGTCCGCCGGTCCGCAATGGAAAGGCCGGTGGTCACGATATAGTTGATGTCGTGCATCGCGTAACCGCGCACCATGAGCTGCCAGTCGAGCAGGCCTGCCGTTCCGTCGGGCAGGCGGTAGCTGTTGCCGAGATGCGTGTCGCCATGCAACAGCGTCTGGGGCAGGGTTGACTGATGTCGCTGAACCGCTTGCACCCCCGCAAGCAGTTTGTCCGGCGTGGTGCGGAGCCGCTGCACCATTTCCCGTTTGAAATTTTCGGTCTCGACCTCATGCGCGATATAGGCGGGCGCGAGTTCGTTCATCATCGTTGCGACCGCGCCTTCGACATGGGTTTCGACCCAGGCAAGATCCGCGCCGAAGCGGGGCGACTCCCAGAAGCGCGCGTGCAGCCGGGCCAGCTGATCCAGCAAGGCCCGCACATCGTCCGGCCCGGTCCGCATGGTCGTATTGGGGAAGGTCGCGCCCCGCACGCCCAGATCTTCGAGCAACAGCCCGAAATGCGTGGTGGAGGCATTGAAGTCGCCACCGAAACAGCGCGGCGCCTCGATCGCGAGTTCCGGCCGGATACTCCGGTAGAAGGCCACTTCATTGGCGTAGAAGGGGGCCATGATCTCATCGACCGCCCGGGTCAGCTTGAGCACCAGGCGGTTGGGCAGGT
>NZ_JBHIWJ010000180.1:0-3963 GCF_041987595.1 Sphingobium sp.
TGGAATACGGGGAGGCCGAAGGTCGCTTCCGTGACGAAGATGTCGCAGGGGACCGGCTCGAACGCTTTGCAGGTTGGATCAGGGCGGCGTTTATAGTCGCCGGTTACGACCACTCGCTCCCCGGCGTGGGTCAGAACGATCTGGGCGGAACCCAGCACATGACCGGCGGGAACATAGCTGATCGTGACGCCGCCCATGCGGATTTCCTCGCCATAGGGAACGGCTGTTCCGGATGCGGTGCCGTAGCGCAGCGCCATGATGGCCAGCGTTTCCCGCGTCGCCCAGACATGCCCGTGGCCGCCCCTTGCATGATCGGCATGGCCATGGGTGACGAGCGCGCGTTGTCGAGGGACGGAGGGATCGATCCACGCGTCGGCGGGGCAGACATAGATGCCGGTCGGGTGGGGTTCGATCCAGTGAGGCATGGCTTTCATGGAAAAGGTGGATCGCGCGGCTTGGTTCCGCAAGAGGCTTCACATTGCCGTAACCTCAATGTCACGCGAGCTACATGCCCTTGCCCTAAGCGACGGCGGACGACCCGGCAGCGAGGAGGCGCGGCATATGGCATCAACGGCACACCAGAATGTTACCCGCGCGGTGCATCGGCATCGGCACCTTTCCCGGCAGGGATTGCTGGAGCGGGCTTTCACCTTTGCATTTCGGGGACTGGTCTACGCCCAGATCTGGGAAGATCCGGAGGTGGACATGGAGGCGCTGGCGATGACGCCGGATTGCCATGTCGTGACGATCGCCTCGGGCGGATGCAATGTCCTGAGCTATCTGACGGCCGATCCGGCGAAGATCACGGCGGTCGACCTCAATACCGCGCATATCGCGCTCAACCGGCTGAAGCTGGCGGCGGCGCGGATGTTGCCGGATCACGAGGCCTTCCATCGCTTTTTCGCCAAGGCGGATTGCAGGGAGAATGTGGCGGCCTACCGCGCCTTTGTGGCGCCTGCGCTGGACGATGCCACGCGGCGCTATTGGGAAGGGCGCGATTTTATCGGACGTCGGCGCATCGGCGGCTTTGCGCGGGGAATATACAGGCATGGGTTGCTGGGGCGCTTCATCGGGGCCGCGCATCTGCTGGCGCGGCTGCATGGGGTGAACCCCCGACGGATGCTGGATGCCACCAGCCGGGAAGAACAGCGGGCGATCTTCGAGGCCGAACTGGCGCCGGTGTTCGACAGCGCCTTCATGCGGTGGCTTACCAGCCAGCCTGCTTCGCTGTTCGGCCTGGGGATACCGCCCGCGCAATATGAGGCGCTGGCCGGCGATGAGCGGATGGACAGCGTCCTTAAGGCGCGGCTGGAGAAGCTGGCCTGCGACTTCGATCTTAAGGACAATTATTTCGCGGTGCAGGCCTTTGGGCGCGGTTATGCCGGAGGCGAGGGACCGTTGCCGCCCTATCTGCAGGCGGCGAACCATCGGGCGGTGGTCGAACGCGCCGGGCGTGTGGATGTGCGGCATGTGAACTTCGTCGAGTTTCTGGGCGCGCAGGAAGCCCGGTCGGCGGATCGCTATGTCTTGCTCGATGCGCAGGACTGGATGGACGACGCGCAGTTGAATGCCCTCTGGGCGCAGATCACCCGGACCGCGAAACCGGGCGCGCGGGTGCTGTTCCGGACGGCCGGAGTGCCGAGCATATTGCCCGGACGGGTCGATGGGGCGCTGCTCGCCCGCTGGGATTATCGGGCCGAAGAGTCGCTGGACTATACGGCGCGGGACCGGTCGGCGATTTACGGCGGCGTGCATCTCTATGTGTTGAAGGAGGCGTGATGAGCGCCGGACCGGAAAACAGGGGCCATGGCGGGTTGATGGACAGCGTCTATCGGCGTCAGCGGCACTTCTACGACCTGTCGCGGAAATATTATCTGCTGGGGCGGGACGGGCTGATCGCCGATCTGGCGCCGCCTCCGGGCGGTGCGGTGCTGGAGATCGGCTGTGGAACGGGGCGCAACCTCGTTGCGGCGGGCAAGGCCTGGCCCGAAGCGCGGCTGTATGGCGTCGATATCAGCGAGGCGATGTTGGAAACGGCGCGCAAGGCGGTGGCCAGGGCGGGCATGGCCGATCGTGTGGTGCTGGCTCAGGGAGATGCCTGTGCGTTCGATGCCGCCGCTCTCTTCGGGCGAGCCGAGTTTGAGCGGGTGTTCATCAGTTACGCCCTGTCGATGATCCCGGACTGGCGGAGCGCGCTGAAGCAGGCGGCGCGCTGTGTTGCGGATGCCGGCAAGCTGGAAATCGTGGATTTCGGGCAGCAGGACGGCCTGCCTGCGTTCTGGAAGCGGGCGCTTTTCGGCTGGCTCGCGCGGTTCCATGTGGCACCGCGCGCTGATCTCAAGCGAACCCTTGAGGGATTGGCCCTCGATCTGGGCGGGTTCTCACATAGCAAGCCCCTGTATCGCGGCTATGCGGTGCGGGGCGGATTGATCCGGATTTGAACTGCCATGGAAGGGAGGCGGCCTGAGACCGCCTCCCGCCTTTGGATCAGGCTGCCTTCCTGAGTTCAAGTTCCAGCCGGTCCCAGATTTCCACCAGCGCCGAGACGAGGTCCTTCATCATCTCTTCGGTGTGGGCCGGGCCGGGCGTGAAGCGCAGGCGTTCCGTTCCGCGCGGAACGGTCGGGTAATTGATCGGCTGCACATAGGCGCCATATTCGGCGAGCAGAATGTCGCTGATCCGCTTGGCCTTGACCGGGTCGCCCACCATCAGCGGCACGATATGCGTGACAGACGGCATCACCGGCAGCCCAGCCTCGGCCATCAGGCGCTTGAGGGTGGCGGCAGACGCCTGCTGCCCTTCGCGCTCTTCATTCGACTGCTTGAGATGACGCACGCTGGCGAGAACGCCCGCAACCAGAACCGGCGACAGCGAAGTGGTGAAAATGAAGCCCGGCGCGTAGCTGCGGATCACGTCGACGATCATCTGGTCGGCGGCGATATAGCCGCCCATGACGCCGAACGCCTTACCCAGCGTGCCTTCAATGATGGTCACGCGATCCGCAACCTCATCGCGTTCGGAAATGCCGCCTCCATGAGGGCCATACATGCCGACCGCATGGACCTCGTCCAGATAGGTGAGCGCGTTGAACTCGTCCGCCAGATCGCAGATCGCGGCAATGGGGGCGACGTCGCCGTCCATCGAATAGACGCTTTCGAAAGCAATCAGCTTGGGCACTTCGGGGTCTTCGGCGGCGAGCAGTTCGCGCAGATGATCGACGTCATTGTGCCGGAACACCCGCTTTTCGCAGCCCGAATTGCGTATGCCCGCGATCATCGAGGCGTGGTTCAACTCGTCCGAGAAGATGATGCAACCGGGCAGGATCTTGGCCAGCGTCGACAGCGTCGCTTCGTTCGAGACATAGCCCGACGTGAAAAGCAGTGCGCCTTCCTTGCCGTGCAGATCGGCCAGCTCTGCTTCCAGATCGACATGATAATGGGTGTTGCCGCCGATATTGCGGGTTCCGCCGGAGCCTGCGCCGACGTCGTGCAGCGCCTCTTCCATGGCGGCGACGACCTTGGGATGCTGCCCCATGGCCAGATAATCGTTGGAACACCAGACGGTGATGGGCTTTGGTCCGTTATGGCCGTGGAAGCATCGGGCGTTGGGGAAGGCGCCCTTGTTGCGCAGTATGTCGATGAAAACCCGGTAGCGGCCCTCGCTATGGAGCCGGTCGATCGCCTGCGTAAAGATGTGCTTGTAGTTCACGTAAAGCCCTATCCCTATTCCCGCATCCCCTCTTTACGAGGGCATTTACCTGCTGCGCGGGCCTAATACCAGTGATAACCGCTCGCAGCCTTAGGGAGAAATACCTATCATAGCGATAGAAAGACTTGCGATTGGACCAAAGGTCCACCCTGTCAAAGCAGCTCGATCCGTTCCAGCCCATAGCGGGCAAGCGCGGGGCGTAGCGGTTCGACCATGTCATCCAGCCGCGTGAAAACCGCTGTTCCGGGCGGCGGC
>NZ_JBHIWJ010000181.1:0-3877 GCF_041987595.1 Sphingobium sp.
CGGCCTTGCGCTGGCTCTCGACGGCGAAATTGTCGACATCCTCGCGCGTGTAGCCGTCCAGGGTAGCGATCAGGTCGGCGCCGATGCCCTGCGGGGCGTAATAATTGCTGAAGGCGACCGACGGATCGGACGTCCAGGCGCCCGAGTCATAACCCATTACCGTGCGGCTCATCGACTCGACGCCACCGCCGATGCCGGCCTGGATCATGCCGGAATGGACCTGCGCCGCGATCAGGCTGACCGCGTCCAGGCCGGTGGCGCAGAAGCGATGGATCTGCTGACCCGCGACCGTCTGGGCATAGCCGGCCTGCAACACCGCCGCGCGCGCCAGCACGCCGCCCTGTTCACCGACGGGCTGAGCCATGCCGATGATCACATCGTCGAGCAGTCCCGTGTCGAGATCATTGCGGCTCTGCAGCGCCTTCAACAGCTGCGTCGCCATTTCGACTGAGGTGATCTCGTGCAGCGCGCCATCGGGGCGGCCCTTCCCGCGCGGCGTCCGAACATGATCGTAGACATAGGCTTCCATCGTGAATTCCCGACCAGTAATACAAAATCTCTGCCCTTGCTCTTGGACCCGGAAGGCAAAGCTGCACCTATCCAACGAAAGGCGCAGACCGAGGCGATGGCTGCAATCTGATCATCATCGATAGCTGACCGGCATTTTAGGAGCGGACATCCGTGGTCACACAAGGCGAAGATTGCGCCCCATTCCGTATTTCTGCAACCACTCTGGGCGATCTGCTTCTCAAAGGGTGGGACAAGGCATCCGACAAGGAAGCATTGGTATTCCCGGGAGAACGCAAGACATATGACGATGTCGTACAGAGCGTCCTGAAGCGCGCGCGCGGCCTGAAGGCGCTGGGCATCGGGCGCGGCGACCATGTCGGCATCCTGTTGCCGTCCAGCATCGAATTTGTCGAAACCCTGTTCGCCAATGCGATGTGCGGCGCCGTGTCGGTGCTGATGAACGCGCGGTACAAGGCGCCCGAAATGACCTATGTCGCGCAAAATGCCGATCTGGCAGCGATCATCACCAGTGATATGATCAGTGAGCATATCGATTTCGGTCGACGGCTGGTTGAGGCTTTCCCCGACCTGCCCGATGCCGCGGACTCCTCCTCACTCACGCTTGCGGGCGCGCCTCTGCTCAAGCGGATCGTGATGCTGGGTGGCCGTTCGGTCCCCGGTTTCGTCGATCAGGCAACCTTCGATGCGGCGGTGCAGGAAGTGGAGGAAGCAGAGGTACATGCATCCCGTCTGACCGTCAGGGTCCGCGACACCGCGATGATCCTGTATACGTCAGGGACATCGGCCAACCCCAAAGGGTGCCTGCTCAGCCATGAGGCCGTCACTCGGGAGGCATCGAATCTCGCTCGCTATCGCTGGTCCTTCCAGCCCGACGAGCGCGCCTGGTCGCCGCTGCCTTTATTCCATATCGCTGCGATGCTCTGCATGCTGGGCGCGATCGACGTGGGCGGCACCTTCATCGGCCAGCCGCATTTCGATGCCGGGGAGAGTCTGCGGCAGATCGAGGATGAACGGGTGACGATGATGTTCCTGCCCTTCGTCACTTTCCATCAGGCCATGATCACCCATCCCGACTGGGCCAAGACCGACATGTCGTCGGTGCGCCTGCAAAATAGCTGCTTCGCCTTCATGCCTGATCGCGTAGGCCAGGCCTATCGGGAGAAAGCCCCAAACATGCTCCAAGTGGGCACCATGGGCATGACCGAGGCGACCGGCATCGTCACCACGGGCGGCTATGCGATGGAACCGGAAATGGGCTTCAAGAAACTTGGTTTCCCCCTTGCGGGCATAGAGATGAAGATCGTCGATCCCGAGACAGGTGCGGAAATGGGCGTGGACGAACGCGGCGAAATCCTCATTCGCGGCTACAATCTGTTCGACGGCTATTACAAGGACCCTGAGAAGACCGCAGAGGCGCTCGATGCCGATGGCTGGTATCATAGCGCCGATATCGGCTCGATCGACGAACATGGCCACGTCATGTTCCACGGCCGGTTCAAGGATATGCTGAAAGTGGGCGGGGAAAATGTCGCGGCGGCCGAGGTCGAAGCGGTGCTGGCCACCCATCCGGCGGTTCGTCTCGCGCAAGTCGTCGGGCTGCCGGACGAGCGGCTGGCGGAAATCCCCGCCGCCTACATCGAACGCGAAGGCGATGTGGAGGTCGAGGCGGAGGAACTCATCGCCTATACCCGGCAGCGCCTCGCTTCCTTCAAGGTTCCGCGGCATATCCGTTTCATCGACGAATGGCCGATGTCGGCATCGAAAATCCAGAAGTTCAAGCTGCGCGGCGCGTTGATGGACGAACTGGGCCTGAAGGACTGAAACACGGCGCATCGACGCCATGAAAGTGTAGGGAGAGTGACATGCGGGTGATCATCACGGGTGCTGCAAGCGGCATCGGCAGAGCCTGCGCCGAACTGCTGGCGGCCGGGTCGATGATTCCGGGTGAACACCGGATGCTGCTCGCGGATCGGGATGCCGCCAATCTGCAGGTGGTGGCCGATGCGGTCGGCCCCGCCGCCGCGACCTGCGTGGTCGATCTGGCCGAACCGGATTGCGGCGACCGGATTGTCGCGGCGGCGCTCGCGCATATGGATGGGATCGACGCCGTCATCAGCAATGCCGGCATCATCATGGGCGGCGCGCTGGTTGAACTGCCGATCAGCGATTTCGATCGCATCTTCGCCATCAACACCCGCTCGTCCTGGCTGTTGGGCAAGGCGGCCCATCTTCACCTGAAAGAGAGCAAGGGCGCCTTCGTCGCGACCGCGTCCATGTCGGCCACCCAGCCTACGCCCGCGCTTGGCTTTTATTCCTCCAGCAAGGCCGCCTTGTTGATGATGATACGCCAGCTCAGCATCGAATGGGGTCCGGACGGTATCCGATGCAATACGGTGTCGCCCGGCCCCACCTACACGCCGATGACCGCTGCGGGATATGAAGATCCGTCGCGGCGCGACCAGCGGGAAGCCAATATTCCCCTGCGCAAACTCGGCGTGGCCGAGGATGTCGCGCAGGCGATCCTGTTTCTGATCGGCCCTCATGCAAGCCACATCAGCGGTGTCGACCTGCTGGTCGATGGCGGTATGAGCAACATGCTGATGCCCGCCAGCGGCGGTGGCACCGGTCAGAACCGGCAGAGCTGATATGGGATCAGAGGGCCCGATCCGCGCCAGCCGCCCATTCGATATCGGTCCCGCCCCGCGCATTCTGCGGGTCGATCAGCAGCCGCGCCGTCGCCATCAAATGGTCCGTCAGCAGCGCCTCGGCGCGGTCGGCGTCCCGCGCGAGCGCCGCGTCGACGATCTGCGCATGTTCATGAACCAGATCCCGGTCGCCATGGGCCAAAGGCACGGTGAGATAGCGATAGCGTTCCGACTGGGCATAGAGCCAGTCGCGCATCTTGAGCAACCATGGACTGTCGCACGCGGCGACCAGGGCGTGATGGAAGGCCGCATGGGCGTCGGCATAATCCTCGTTCAGACGGGCCGCCTCTCGCGGGTCGCGGGTCGGGGTCTTGCTCAACCTATGGGCTGCGCTGACGATCGAGGCTTCCCAGTCCAGGCTTCCCTTCTCGATGGCGCGCCGGAGACATTGCCCCTCAAGATCGCTGCGGACCCTAACCAGATCCGTCAGATCGCCGATCGATATCGGCGTCACCCGAAATCCCCGCGCATCGTCCTGCGTCACAAAGCCCTCGGACGTGAGCCGCGACAGGGCTTCGCGCACCGCCCCGAGACTGAAGCCCTGCGTTTCCGTGATATCCTTGATGTTGATTTTGGCGCCGGGCACCAGCCGACAGGTCAGGAGTTCGTCGCGCAATTGCCGGTAGGCGCGTTCGGTCAGG
>NZ_JBHIWJ010000182.1:0-3817 GCF_041987595.1 Sphingobium sp.
TCGCCCTCGCGGACGCCGGTGACGCCCTCGCCGATCATGTCGACGACGCCCGCACCATCACAGCCCAGCGTGATCGGCACCGTCATGCCGGGATATTGCCCGTGGGTGATGAACAGTTCACGATGGTTTATGGATGCGGCCCGCAGCGCGATACGCACCTCTCCCGGACCGGGCACTGGCGTGTCGACTTCCGCCACCACGACGGATTCAGGGCCGTCGATCCGTTCGAGATAAAGGGCCTTCATGGTCAACCTTTCCTAATATCCTGCTCGCGCCGCGGTCTGTATGGCAACGCTGGCTGCATAACGACCTTGGCTTCCTGGGTGGAAAGCTGGACATTTTTCCATCTCATTGGGAACCTATCTGCCGATAGGAAAAAGGGATTGCGTTATAGATTCATCGCGCAGAATATATTTCGCATAACAAACGAATCGCGCCAACCGCGCTAGGAGAGAAGAGCATGACCGTTGTTCCCACAGCTATCTTGCCGCCGCGTTCAACTCATATGCCGATCCGGCGTGCTGCATTGGTGGCGCTGACGGAAAGAGTGGCGCAGTCGCGCATGACCGTGGTGTCTGCGCCGGCTGGGAGCGGAAAAACCACCGCAATGCTGTTCTGGGCGGATGAACTCAGGGCGCAGGGGCGCCCCGTTTTGTGGCTCGCGGCAAGGGCAGGCATAGAAAGTAAGCGGTCCTTTCTCCAAGCGCTCAAGGCCGCAGGTATTGCCGCGGGTATGCCGTGGGATGCACTGGACAGTGACGCTGCCGACGAAAGCTGGCTATCCGCCCTCGCGACGATGGGCAGCGTAAAGCCGGTTATCATTGTGGATGACGCGCAGTTTCTGGCGAAGCCGATTCTGGAGTTTCTGGCGCAACTATCGTCGAGCGCGCGCGACGCATTGACCATCATCATCGCCGCACGCGGTACGGTCGGCCTGTCGCTGGCGCGTATGCGTGCGCTCGGATTTCTGGTCGAAGTGGGCGTCGCCGATCTGTCCTTCACCTTGGCGGAAGCGACGGAACTGGTCACGCGGTCTATCGGGACGCCGGTGGATTCGCGCGAACTTCAGGACATTGTGGGCGATACCCAAGGCTGGGTTTCCGGTATCGTTATTGCCTGCGATCTCTATCGCCGCGCCAGCGACTGCGCGGCCAAGCTCCGGCTGACTGGCCTGCGCCCAGAATTTGCCGAGTATTTCCATGATGAAGTGTTAAGTTTGCAGCCGGACGACGTCCGCCGCTTCCTCGTCGACACCTCGATCCTCGATGAATTGACGCCCTCCGCTTGCGCTGCGGTAACCGGCGACGAAAATGCGCGTGCGATGCTGGACCATGTCTTTCGTGAAGGCCTGTTTCTGAACGCGATTGATCAGGAACATAGCCGCTATGCCTATCACCGGTTGTTCCGCGAAATGGTGTTGGGCCGGCTGATCGATCGGGCACCGGACCGCGCTGCTGTCATGCATCGACGGGCGAGCGAATATTTTGCCGAAGCCGGCCAGCTTGCCTTGGCGATCGAACATGCGCGGCTGAGCGGGGACAAGGCTTTTCTCGCCGACCGGTTGGATCGCTTGGCCGAGGGACTGACCTATTCGGGCTATCTCTACCGCATCGACGAACTCGGCGCGGAACTGCCCTGGCCGATCCTGGCCGAACGGCCTAATCTGCTCCTCGCGCTGGCCTGGAGACGCATCCGCCAACTGGCCTTTTCCTCGGCTGACAGGCTGATTTCCGCCGCGCGGCAGGCCTGTGAAGCGAAGCGCGAGGCCCAGTCCCTGCCCGCGCACGAAATCGAGCAACTGGACCTGCTGATCCGCCATCGCTTCGTCATGCTTGCAGCGGCGCGAGACGACATGGTCAGGGTCGAGGCCGATTCGGAGCCGCTGCTCGCCGAACTGGCCGACAGCCATGCCTATCTCAGCTGCACCTTGCTGGCGCAGCTCATGTCGGCGCGGCGCGAACTTTATCATTTTCAGGACATGCTCAAGCTGGAGGCGGAAACCAGCCGCGCGCTGTCGCGTCCCGGCTCGGCCTTCGCATCCATCGCCCTGAAGGCCTCGGTCGCGCCGACCATTATGGCGCAGGGCAAGACCCCCTTTGCCCAACGGTTTCTGGAAGAAGCCTTTGCGCTTGCGGTTGAGATCCATGGTCCGGGTTCCGGCCTGGCTGCGCTTCCTGCCTTGCCGTTGGCCGAGTTGCTTTACGATGCAGGCGACCTTGAACAGGCGGCGGAACTGGCGGACCAGTATCTGCCAGTCGTGCGGCAATGGGGATTTTCCGATCAGATGGCGTCGGGCTATCTGGTCAGCGCGCGCCTGCGGGCGGCAAGGGGCGATCTGCCCAGCGCGCTTTCAACGCTTAACGATGCCCATCTCGTGGCGATCGAATGTGGGCTTGATCGTCTGCGCTCCTTCATCGTGGCCGAAGAGGTGCGGCTTTTGATCAAGGCGGGGCAGATCGACGAGGCGGAGCAGCATTTCCTGGCGGGCGATCCGCAACTGGACGGCGAACCCATTCCCACCCTGCACCCGACGCGGCGCAATGAGAATATCGCGATCGCCTGGCTCAGGATCGAGATGCAGCGCCATCGGCTGGGCCGAGCGCGCAAGGTCGCCTATCGGTGGCTGGAATTCGTCAAACGCGCGGGAGCGGTCCGGTCCGCCGTGATCTTCGAATTGCTGCTGGCGGAAATCGCGGTGCTTCAGGGCAACCGGTCCGAGGCGCGCAGGGCCGTTCGCGCTGCCGTTGAGATGGCCGAACCGGCCGGCTGGGTGCGGGTCTTCGTCGATGAGGGAGAAGTCATCGCATCTCTCATCATCGAAGCCTATTCGCAGGGGCCGGAACTGGAAACGCCCGCTGATCGCTTCGCCGTCCGCCTTGTGTCGATGTTGAGGCGGGGACCGCAGCTCGAAGCGGACGAAGAAGAGGAGGATGATTTCGGCCTGACCGGGCGCCTCGCCAACCGGGAAGTCGACATTTTAACGATGGTGAGCGGAGGCCTGCGCAACCGGGAAATCGGCGACCGTCTCGGCCTGACCGAAGGCACCGTCAAATGGTATATGCAGCAAATCTACGACAAGCTGGGCGTGCGCCGTCGGCCGCAGGCGGTTCTGCGGGCGCGGCAGCTCGGCATCCTGCCCTGAAGCGCACGCCATATCCTATCGAAGGATAGATTGCACCGTTCGCGCAACCTGCGACCGGCGCAATCTGCGCGAAAGGAAATATCATGGCAAAACGCAAGGTCATCATCAGCTGCGCGATTACAGGCGCAATTCACACGCCTTCCATGTCGCCCTATCTGCCCGTGACGGCGGAGGAGATCGCGGCATCGGCGGTCGGTGCGGCGGAGGCGGGCGCCGCCATCATCCACCTGCATGCGCGCAATCCCGTCGATGGGCGGCCGGACCAGAATCCCGACCTGTTCGAACCCTTCCTTAAAGTCATCAAGCAGCGTACCGACGCCGTATTGAACCTGACCACGGGGGGACACCCCTCCATGACGGTGCAGGAACGGATCCGTCCCGCCCAGACTTTCGCCCCGGAAGTGGCCAGCCTCAATATGGGGACTATGGGCTTCGGTCTGTTCCCGATGCTGGATCGCTACAAGTCGTTCAAGCATGACTGGGAACCCGCCGCGCTCGAAGCATCGCGCGACCTGGTGTTCAAGAACACCTATGCCGACATCGAACATCTACTGACCACCTTGTCGCCGCAAGGCACGCGCTTCGAATTCGAATGCTATGACACCAGCCATCTCTATAACCTGAAATATTTTCTCGATCGCGGCCTCGTCAAGGCGCCGCTGTTCATCCAGACCT
>NZ_JBHIWJ010000183.1:0-3773 GCF_041987595.1 Sphingobium sp.
CGGCCAGATCGCCCGCATCCTTGGTTGCCGCACGATCGGCATCGCGGGCGGGCCGACCAAGGTGCGACGCTGCGTGGAGGAATATGGCTATGACCACATCGTCGATTATCATGCCGGGAATGTGGGGGCAGCGATCGCCGAGCACGCGCCCGAGGGCATCGACATCTATTTCGACAATGTCGCAGGGGCCATCAGCGATTCGGTCCTGCCGCATCTGGCCCAACGCGGGCGTGTCATAGTGTGCGGAACGGCATCAATCGACCGCTGGGATCCATGGCCGATGGGGCCGCGCGTCGAACGGCATCTGCTGGTCAAGCGCGCCCGCATGGAGGGCTTCGTCATCTTCGACCATCTCGATCGCTATGCCGAAGCCACGGCGCAATTGCGGACATGGATCGCGCAGGGTCACCTCACATGGCGCGAGGACATACTGGAGGGGATCGAGGTCTGCCCCGACGCGCTCGCCGGTCTTTATCGCGGCGAAAATGACGGCAAGCGGCTCATCCGTCTCGTCTGATCTGGGAAGAGGACACAACTCATGGAGTCTCTGGAAGGGCAAATCGCCATCGTTACCGGCGCATCGTCGGGCATCGGCGCGGCCAGCGCCCGTGCGCTTGCTGAAGCGGGCGCAACCCTGGTGCTGGTCGCCCGCCGCGCCGACCGCCTCACCGCACTGGCCGATGAACTGGGCCGTGGCAGCACGGCCTACGTAGCCGATATGGCGGATCCTGACGCGCCGCAAAAGCTGCATGATTTCGTCTTGGGTCGCTTCGGCCGGGCCGACATATTGGTCAACAATGCCGGTATGCTGCATGCCGCGCCGATCGACGCATTCGACCTCGACCAACTCCGCCCTATGATCGCGATCAACTATGAGGCAGTGGTGCGCGCCAGCACCCTCTTCGCGCGGACAATGAAGGCGGCCGGCAAAGGGCAGATCATCAACATATCCAGCATCGGCGCGAACATCACCGCCCCCGGCGTGGGCGTCTATGGCGGCCTCAAGCGCGCGCTGGAGGCCTTTACAGACTGTCTTCGCGTTGAGCTTGCCGGATCGGGCGTCAAGGTAGGGATCGTCGCGCCGGGCACGACCAGCACCGAGATTTTCGAGGATATGAAGGCCAGGGGGCAACCGTCCTGGGACAGCTTCATCCCGCCGATGCAACCCCGCGACATTGCGGAAGCCGTCGCCGTCATCGCGCAACAGTCCGAACGCACCAACATCGCCCGCATCCAGGTCTATGCCGCAGCGGACAGTCATTGACGCCCCGGCCCGTGCCGGAGCGTCCTGTCATCAGTCAAGCGTGGCGTAGGCGTCCAGCCGGAACGGATTGACCGCGCCGCCATCGCGCATCTTCGCCACCCATTGCGCGTCCATCAGGAGGGCGCGGCCGACCGCGATCAGGTCGAATTCGCCCCGCGCCATCCTGTCGGCCACCAGCGCCAGATTGTCGGTCATGACGGTCGGCTGCGCGAAGGAGGATTGCAGATCCTTGCTGAGGCCCACGCCGCCGACCGCTATGGTCGGCTTGCCAGTCAGCTTCCTGATCCAACCCGCCAGCCCCATGTCGGAACCCTCGAAGGCCGGCGTCGTGAAAATGCGGGTGCTGGCGTCGAATATATCCACCCCCGCCTCAACGAGCGGAGCGAGCATCGCTTCCAGTTCCGCCGGCGTCTCCGCATTGCGCGCGTCATAATCCTGCAGCTTCCACTGGGAGAAGCGGAAGATGACCGGAAAATCGGGCGCGGTCGCGGCCCGGATCGCCCGCACCAGCTCGACCGCGAAGCGCGCCCGCTCGGCAATCCCGCCGCCCCAGCGATCTTCCCGCATATTGGTGTGGCGCCACAGAAAACTGTCGATCAGATAGCCATGCGCCCCATGCAGGGCCACGCCGTCGAAACCCACCGCCTTCGCATTGGCCGCGCTGCGGGCGAAGGCGGCGATCAGGTCGCCGATTTCGCTGTCGGTCAGCGGCGCGGTGGGCGCGCGCACCTGTTCCAGATAATCGGGCGGCACGATCGCTTTGTCGGTCGGGCCCCAGATGCCGGACGGACGGGCTGACGGCGCATCGGGATGATAGCCCGTGCCCGGCACGCGAATGACGCCCTGATGCCATAGCTGGGGGATGATGAGGCCGCCCGCGTCATGCACGCCGGCCACGATGTCGCGCCAGCGCGCCAGCGCTTCCTCGCCATGCAGGACGGGCGAAGCGCCGCCGCCCATGGTTTCGCGTCCCACTGCGGCGGGATGATCGACCCCCACCCCTTCGGTGATGATCAGCCCCACATCGGCTTCGGCACGCCGCCGATAATAGCCGGCCACCCCTTCCGAGGGGATGCCGCCCGGCGAGAAATTCCGCGTCATCGGCGCCATCACGAACCGATTGCGCAGGTGAAGCGAGCCGATCGTGAACGGTGTATATAAAATCTCGGCCTGCCCCATCAACGCGATCCTCTCATCTGCCTGTCAAACGACCGTGCCGCAGGGAACGAGCGCCAAAAACCTATCGAGCGACAGGATATCCGCCCCCCCGGACCCGCGCATGGTCACGCCGACTTCAGACTTCTTCGATGGCAAGGGCGGACTGCGGACAGGCTTCGGCCCCTTCCCGGGCCAGTTCCTCCAGTCCTTCGGGGACGATCTCGTCGTCCACATACACGATACCATTGGCGTCGAGCTTGTAAATTTGGGGGCATATCTCGGCGCAAACGCCATAGCCGCAACAGGCCGCCTTATCGATCACAACTTTCAGTTTCTGGCTCATCCAGCCTCTCCTTCCTATTAAAGACACATTACACCTTGAACAGATTTAGTTCAATATGTATAACACGACTCAATCAAGGAAATCCTCCAGGAGAGCAAGATGCTGCACAATGCCGGGCTGACGCTGAGCGACGGAACGACGCTTGACGATCTCATCAACCGCGACATGAACGAGGTGTCGCTGCGCGTGATGAATGACAAGGAGCTGTATGAGCTGGAGATGGAGCGCGTGTTCGCCCGAACCTGGCTCCTCCTTGGCCATGAGTCGGAAATTCCCAAGGCCGGCGACTATGTCATGCGCGACATGGCCGAAGACAATGTGATCGTCTCGCGCGACCGCAGCGGCGAAATCCACGTCATGCTGAACGTCTGCCCCCATCGCGGCATGAAGGTCTGCACGGCCGAAGCGGGCAATGCCCACGCTCATCGCTGCATCTACCATGGCTGGGCCTTCCGCGCGGACGGCAGCTTCATCGGCGCCCCAATCGAAAAGGAGCAGATGCACGGCAACAAGCGCTCCAAGGACGAACTGGGGCTGAAGAAGGCCCGCGTCCACCTCTATGGCGGCCTGATCTTCGCCACCTGGAACAAGGATCTGTCGTTCGAGGATTATCTGGGCGACGCCAAATTCTATCTCGATCAGCTTTTCTGCCGGACAGACAATGGCCTTGAGATGCTTGGCCCGCCGCAGCGTTTCGTGCTGCCGTGCAACTGGAAGATCCCCGGCGAACAGTCCGGATCGGACGGCTTCCATACCCTGACCCTCCATCGCTCGCTGATGGAAGGCGGCATCATGGGAGGCACGGCCGAGTCGATCTATGACACCGCGCCGGGCATGTATGGCGTCGACCTTTCGGTGCCGCAGGGTCACACGCTGCGTTGCCTGGAGGCGGCGCAGACCTTCAAGATGTTCGCCGACGTCAGCTTCGAAGGAAAAACGACGGAGGAACGGCTCCATCTGCTGCCGCCGCCGGGCATCACCAAGGAATTGATCCCGCAGCTGTTCAAG
>NZ_JBHIWJ010000184.1:0-3751 GCF_041987595.1 Sphingobium sp.
ACCCTTCGGGTCGCGCCGTGCGGTAGCTATATGCACACATCCGAATTTGTTTCCAGCCCCGCCAGTCAGCGCCGCGAAGATGCCAGGCTCCGCGTGCTGCGCCTGATCGCCACCAATCCGGAAATCACCCAGCGGGAGATGGCGGAGAAGCTGGGAATCAGCCTGGGCGCGGTCCATTACATGGTACGCGCGCTCGCAGAGCGCGGCCTCGTGAAATGGGACCGGTTTTCCCATGCCGAAAGCAAGCGCGGCTATGCCTATGTGCTCACCCCCAAGGGCCTTGCGGAAAAGGCGGCGATCACCGCCCGGTTCCTGGCGCGCAAGCGCCTGGAATATGCCGCGCTGCGCGCCGAGCTCGAGGAATTGGCGGCGGAGCTCGACAATGACCGCAGCTGAGCCCGGCGCGCACGCCTGACATCGGACATCCTGTTTACCCCAGCCCGACTCTCACCATCCTTTCGGAAGAAATCAGCGATCATGACCCTTCAGAAAACCATTCGGTCTGCTTCGGATCTCGCGCTCCATGGCGCGCCGCCAGCCTTTGCCGCGCCCATTCCCGTCGGCAAGCCCAATATCGGCGATCGCGCAGCCTTCATGGCCCTGGTCGACGGCATCTTCGATCGCGGCTGGCTGTCGAACAACGGGCCGATGGTCGAACAGTTCGAACAGCGGGTCGCGCAGGAACTCGGCGTGAAGCACTGCATCACGGTGTGCAACGGCACGATCGGGCTGGAAATCGCGATCCGGGCGCTGGGCCTGACCGGCGAGGTCATCGTCCCGTCCTATACCTTCATCGCCACCGCGCATGCGCTGTCCTGGCTGGGCCTGACCCCGGTCTTTGCCGAGGTCGATCCCGACACGCACAATCTGGACCCGGACGCGATCGCCCATCTGATCACGCCGCGCACCAGCGGTATCCTGGCGACCCATTTGTGGGGCCGCCCCTGCGATGTCGAACGCCTGCAGGCACATTGCCGACGAGCATGGGCTCAGCCTGATGTTCGATGCCGCCCATGCCTTTCTGTGCAGCCATGGCGGCCGGATGATCGGCGGCTTCGGCCGCGCCGAGGTGTTCAGCTTTCATGCCACCAAGTTCTTCAACTCGTTCGAGGGTGGCGCCATCACCACCAACGACGATGCCCTTGCCGAACGGATGCGGCTGATGCGCAATTTCGGCTTTGCCGCGCTCGACAATTCCGTGATGCACGGCACCAACGGCAAGATGTCGGAGATCTGCGCCGCCATGGGGCTGGTCAATCTCGACAATGTCGGCAAGGTGGTGGAAGCCAACCGCGCCAATTACCATGCCTATCGCGCCGCGTTTGACGGCATCGACGGTATCAGTGTGATCGACCCAAGCGAAGAGCCCTTCAATTACCAGTATATCGTGGCGGAGGTCGACAGCAGCTTCCCCTGCACGCGCGACACGATCGTCCAGGCGCTGCAGGCCGAGAACATCATGGCGCGGAAATATTTCTGGCCCAGCTGCCACCGCATGAAGGCCTATAGCGAAAGCGCGCCTTATGCAGGGCTATCGCTGCCCCGGTCCGAACTGGTGGCAGATCGCGTCATCGTCCTGCCGACGGGCACGGGCCTGCCGGTGGGCACGATCGATGTCATTCGCGATGTCTGCATGGCACTGGCAGCAACCGCACTGGCCCAAGTCGCAGAATGATGATTGAGCAGTCCGAGAAACCGCTGGTAGGGATTTTTGGCGCCGGTGGTTTCGGCCGGGAAGTCATGCCCTTCGCGTACCAGGCATGGCATCCCCGGTTTGAGCTGGTGTTTGTCGAGACCGTCCCCAGCAAGCCAGCCGTCAATGGCTGCAAGGTCATCTCTCTCGAAGACTATGCGGCCCATTCTGCTCCGGACAAATATTTCAACGTGGCAGTTGCCGACTCTCCATCTCGCGAGCGATTGGTGAGCGAGCTTGTGCACGCTGGCGGCAGCCCTTTATCCGTCATTTTCTCCAACACGACACTATACGAAATGAGCGAGATCGGAGAGGGCGCAATCATATGCTCGAATTCGATCGTGAGTACGAATGTCGTGATCGGCCACCATTTCCACTGCAATTTCGGATGCTATATCGCACATGACTGCCGCATCGCGGATTATGTTACATTCGCTCCAGCCGTTCAATGCCTGGGCAATGTGCACATCGAGCGCCATGCCTATATCGGCGCGGGGGCCATCATCAAGCAGGGCACGCGCGATCAACCGCGCCGAATCGGCGAAGGGGCTATTATAGGCATGGGGGCCGTGGTGACAAAGGATGTACCGCCGCACACAACCGTCGTTGGAAACCCCGCCAAACCCTTGAGCAAATAGCGAATCACCAATTCACGCGAGCAGGCAAACGGCCTGGCTGCGGCAACCCTGATCGCACCGCAGGCTTTCTCCTCCCGCCTCAATCGCCGCCTTTTCGTCAATCTTGTTGGATATCCCTGAATGAAAATCATAGTGACCGGAGGCGCGGGCTTTATCGGCTCGGCGCTGATCAAGCTGATCCTGGCAGAGACCAGCGATACCGTCATCAATGTCGACAAGCTGACCTATGCGGGCTGTCTCGAGACGCTCGAACCGGTCGCGGGCAACAACCGCTACATTTTCGAGAAGGCCGATATTGCCGATCGCGCCGCCATGGAGCGGATCTTCAGCGAGCACCAGCCCGATGCCATCATGCACCTGGCAGCCGAAAGCCATGTCGACCGGTCGATCCATGGCGCGGCCGATTTCGTCCAGACCAACCTTGTCGGCACCTTCGTCCTGCTCGAGGTAGCGCGCGCCTATTTCAACGCGCTGCCCGATGACCGCAAGCAGGGTTTCCGGTTCCACCATATCTCGACCGACGAGGTGTTCGGCGATCTGGAACCCGATGCGCATCCGTTCACCGAGGAAACGCCCTATCATCCGAGCTCGCCCTATTCGGCGACCAAGGCCGGATCCGATCATCTGGTCCGCGCATGGGGCCGCACCTATGGCCTGCCGATTGTCGTCACCAACTGCTCGAACAATTACGGGCCGTACCAGTTTCCGGAAAAGCTGATCCCCCGCATCATCCGCAACGCCCTGGAAGGCCGCCCGCTGCCGGTCTATGGGGACGGATCGCAGATCCGCGACTGGCTGTATGTCGAGGATCACGCGCGCGCGCTCCATCTCGTGCTGACCCGGGGCGAGCTAGGCTCGACCTACAATATCGGCGGCAAGAACGAGAAGAAGAACATCGAGGTGGTCCACCAGATCTGCGATCTTCTGAACGAGCTGCGCCCGGTGGCCGGTCATGACTATCGCTCGCTGATCACGTTCGTCACCGACCGGCCCGGCCACGACCGCCGATATGCCATCGACTGCAGCAAGATCGGCAGCGAGCTTGGCTGGGAGCCGCGCGAAACCTTCTCGACCGGCCTGCGCCAGACCGTGCAATGGTATCTGGACAACGATGACTGGGTGGCGATGATCTGCGCGCGCCAGGAAAAGCAGGACCAGTTTCTGTAAGCCATCCAGGCCGCACCCGCGCCGTCCCTGCGATCTCGCCCCCGGTCCCGCCTTGCGTCGGCACAACCGGGGCAGACCAACCCTTTCCCGTGTGGAGACACCCATGTCGAATCAATCAGGCACCAAAGGCATCATCCTGGCCGGAGGATCGGGTACGCGCCTGTATCCGCTGACCGAGAGCATCTCGAAGCAGCTCCTGCCGATCTATGACAAGCCGATGATCTATTATCCGCTGTCGGTGCTGATGCTCGCA
>NZ_JBHIWJ010000185.1:0-3651 GCF_041987595.1 Sphingobium sp.
CCATATCGAGGCGCTGGAGGATGGGCGGTTCAATATCATCCTCCAGGGGCTGGCGCGCTTTCGCGTGGTGCGGGAACTGCAGGTGGCGACCGCGTTCCGCCAGATCGAGGCGGATGTGGAGCCGGTGGGGCAGGAGGATGAAATCCTCTCCGCCGTCGAACGCGCAGCGCTGGAGCAGGAATCGCGGCGCTTTGCCGAGGCGCTGGGCTATGTGGTGGATTGGACGGCGGTATCGCGGCTCGATGACATGGCGCTGGTCAACGGCATAGCCCAGATCGTCCCCTTCGATCCCGCCGCCAAGCAGACGCTGCTGGAAGCCGATACGCTGAGCGAGCGGACCGACCGGATCATTCAGCTGATGCAGATCGTCGGTCGCGTCGAGCGCGATGGCGGAGCGACGATGCAATGAGCGAGCCTGATCCACCATTGCTGGCCAAGCTGGTGTGCCCGCTGACGCGGGCGCCGCTGCGCTGGGATGCGGAGCGCAGCGAACTGGTATCGGAAGCGGCGGGACTGGCCTTTCCGGTGCGCGACGGCGTGCCTGTGCTGCTGGTGCGCGAGGCGCGGCCCCTGTAATGGGCCGTCGGTGACGCGTTATTTGCGCGGAATGCGGCGGGCGCTGGCGAGATGATGGGCGTGGGTGATGGCGACGGCCAGCGCGTCCGATGCGTCAGGCCCGGCGACCTTTGCGCCGGGCAGAAGCCGGGCGACCATGGCGTGAACCTGATCCTTTGACGCGTTGCCGACGCCGACCACCGATTTCTTGACCAGCCGGGCGGCATATTCGCCGACCTCCATGCCCGATCGGGAAGCGGCCAGCAGCACCACGCCGCGGGCCTGACCCAGTTTCAGCGTCGATTGCGGGTTCACGTTGACGAACACTTCCTCGACCGCCGCGCCGTTGGGCTGATGTTCGAGGATGAGGTCGGTGAGCGCGAGGTCGAGCACCAGCAGCCGGCTGGCCAGCGCCATATCGCTGTCGGTCTTGATCTGGCCGTTGGCGATATGGGTCAGGCGGTTGCCGTCAGCGGCGATCAGGCCCCAGCCGGTGGTGCCCAGGCCGGGGTCCAGACCGAGGATGATCATGACAGAGTGAGGAAATGAAGGTGCGGAGACGCGGAGAGGAAAGATGATGATCGGCCGCCCGCGAGGCAAAAGACCGATCGATTTTTCTCCGCGTCTCCGCGCCTTTGCGGGAAATTCACTTAGCCCAGCTTTTCCATGACCTCGTCGGAGACTTCATAATTGCCCCAGACGGTCTGCACGTCGTCGTCGTCTTCCAGCGTGTCGACCAGCTTCATCAGCGTTGCGGCGTTGCTTTCGTCGACTTCGACGGTGGTTTGCGGCTTCCAGGCGAGCTTGGCGCCTTCCGCCGGGCCGAGCTTGGCTTCCAGCGCCTTGGCGACTTCGTGCAGCGCGTCCATGGCGGTCCAGATTTCATGCTCGTCCTCGTTCGAGGACACATCGTCGGCGCCCGCTTCCAGAGCCGCTTCGAAGATCGCGTCCGCATCGCCCGCGCTCGCCGGATAGGTAATGAGGCCAAGCCGGTCGAAACCGTGGCTCACCGCGCCGGACGCGCCCAGATTGCCGCCATTCTTGGAGAAGGCCGTGCGCACGTTGGTCGCGGTGCGGTTGCGGTTGTCGGTCAGGGCCTCGACGATGATGGCGACGCCGCCGGGGCCATAGCCCTCATAGCGGATTTCCTCGTAATTCTCCGTGTCGCCGCCGATCGCCTTGTCGATGGCGCGCTGGATATTGTCCTTGGGCATGGACTGCGCCTTGGCGGCGTTGACCGCGAGGCGGAGACGCGGGTTCATGTCCGGGTCGGGCATGCCCATCTTGGCCGCGACGGTGATTTCGCGGCTCAGTTTGGAGAACATCGAGGAGCGCTTCTTGTCCTGCGCGCCCTTGCGATGCATGATGTTCTTGAATTTGCTATGGCCGGCCACGGCCTGCTCCTAAACTTGTCTGTTTGTCCGAAGCGCGCTCTCTAGCGGGCGCACCAGCCAAGCGCAACTCAGACGAGGATCGCCGTGCCGGACGCTGTCACCATCAGCATTGATCCGCTGGAGCCGACCGTCTCATAATCGAGATCGACGCCGACCACGGCGTTGGCGCCCAGGGCCGCGGCGCGGGTTTGCATTTCGCTGATGGCCTGCTCGCGGGCGCGCTGAAGCACGTCCTCATAAGCGCCCGAACGCCCGCCGACGATGTCGCGCACGCTGGCGAACAGGTCGCGGAACAGGTTGGCGCCCACGATCACCTCGCCGGTGACGATGCCGAGATATTCCTTTGCGGGCCGACCCTCCAATGCGGGGGTGGTGCTGACGATGATCCCGGTCATGAGCGCTCTCCTCGGATGAAGGGCCTATTCCAGACCCAATGCGTTTTTATAGGTTTCCAGCAGCGCTTCGGCTTCCATGCGGGCGTTGCGCTCCATCTTGCGCAGACGCACGATCGACCGCATCGTCTTCACATCATAGCCGTTGGCCTTGGCCTCCAGATAGACGTCCTTGATGTCGTCGGCGATGCCCTTCTTTTCCTCTTCCAGACGCTCGATGCGCTCGATGAAAAGGCGTAGCTGTTCGGCGGCGACATTGCCATCGCTCATGAGAATCTCCAGTCAGTGTGAATCAGTCGGGACAGGCTCCTAATGATTGTCGGCGTTCTTCGCCACACTCTCCTGCATCCGGGCGATCTGTTCCGGGGTCGCTTCCCCCTGATAGCGGGCCTTCCACTCGGGAAAGGGCATGCCGTGGATGATCTCGCGAGCCTCGTCCCTGCTGAGCGCGCCGTCGGCCTCCGCAATCCAGTCGGCCAGGCAATTGCGGCAAAAGCCCGCCATTCCCATCAGATCGATATTCTGGACGTCGGTGCGGTGCTGCAAATGCGCCACCAGCCGCCGGAAGGCGGTTGCGGCAACGGCATCTGTGAGTATGTTATCGCTCACGGCGAAACCTTTCGCTGTTCTACATCATCCTGTCGTGCAGCACGGATAATCGAAAAGTGCGCCCTGGCAAGCCAGTGGCGATCATGACGGTCAGGAGCCAGAGAAGAATGACTAGATTACCGCCCCGTTCGCGCAAGGTTCGCATCCTCGCGACCCTTGGTCCTGCGAGCGACAGTCCGGAAATGATCCGGGCGCTGTTCGTCGCCGGGGCTGACGCCTTCCGGATCAACATGAGCCACGGATCGCACGAGGACCACGCCGCGCGCATCGCTTCGATCCGGGCGCTGGAGAAGGAATTTGGTCGTCCCACGACGATCCTGGGCGATCTTCAGGGGCCGAAGCTGCGCGTCGGCACGTTCGAGCGCGGGCTGGCCGTGCTGGAAACCGGCGCGGCCTTCGTGCTCGACAGCGATGCGACGCCGGGCGACGCGACCCGCGTGAACCTCCCGCATCCGGAGATCTACGCGGCGCTGGTGCCGGAAACCCGGCTTTTGCTGGACGACGGCAAGATGGTGCTGCGGGTCAAGAAGGTGGCGGCCGACCGGATCGATACCGTCGTCGAGGTCGGCGGCACATTGTCCAACCGCAAGGGCGTCAACGTGCCCGACGTGGTGGTGCCGGTGCCGGCGCTGACGGAGAAGGACCGGCGCGATCTGAGCTTTGCGGTCGAGCAGGGCTGCGACTGGATTGCGCTCAGCTTC
>NZ_JBHIWJ010000186.1:0-3540 GCF_041987595.1 Sphingobium sp.
GCCATGATCTCATCGACCGCCCGGGTCAGCTTGAGCACCAGGCGGTTGGGCAGGTCAGGGGGTGTGTCATCGGTATAATCGACCTCGATCGACACGCGCCCGGCGGTCGACACCATCTGCTCGCCATAGGTCTTGGCATCGATGATGCGCAGGCCGACGGCGGTTGCGCCCGCTACGGTCGTGGCCAGCAGCTGGTTGATATAATCGACGGTGATCCCGTCCGTGGATGTGGGATGTTTCAAGGCCATAAGGATACTCATCGGAACAGAGGGCGGTTCAGCTTGCCGAGGGCGTGACAACAGCGACCCTATCCAATTGCAGGTTCCTTGATCGACGACGTGGCCAGTCTGACCGAAACGGAGCCTGCGGGCTTTTGGTACAGGAGAGAGCTATGCGTGAAGCTGCGTTGGAACTGCTCAACCGGACGATGGACGAGCAGTTGAAGCGATCCGAGCATCCCAGCGATTTTCCGGCCCTTCCCCCGATTCCCGCCGGCCGGTACACCGACCCGCGTTTCGAGGCGCTGGAAAAAGACGGGCTTTGGAATCGGACCTGGCTGCTGGCCGGCATTGCGTCCGACCTGCCGGAGCCGGGTTCCTATCGTCTGTTCCAGCATCTGGACCGCTCGGTCATTCTCTCGCACGGCAAGGATGGCCGGATACGGGCGTTCCATAATGCCTGCCGTCACCGGGGGGCGCCGCTTCTGCTCGAACCGCAGGGGCGGGCCATGCGCTTTATCTGCCCCTATCATGCCTGGGGTTACGATCTGGAAGGAACACTCAAATCGGTGCCAAGCCAGCATGATTTCGCCTGTCTCAACAAGGCGGAGAACGGCCTGATCGAAGTGCGATGCGACACCTATCGCGGTTTCATCTTCATCAATTTCGATGATGACGCGGAACCGTTACAGGAGTTTCTGGGTGAATTCGTCGCGCTGACCGAAGGATATCCGCTGGATCGAATGGTGGTGAAGGATCATTTCTTCATCGAAATGGCGTGCAACTGGAAAATCGCCTATCATAATTTCCTTGAGATCTATCACGTCAATACGGTTCATCCTAAAACACTGGCACCGCATCTGGATTCCCGCAGTTTCGTGATTGCCCTCTATGAAGGCGGTCATATGCGGTTCGGCACGCGCAAAAAGGGCGGGGAGTCGCTGTTCAAGACCCCGCCGATCAAACCGGACGACATCGCGCCGGTTTTTCTGGAAAATACGGTTGCGCTGCCGACCTTCCCCAACACGTTTTTCTCGCTCGATCCGGTGGGGTTCAACCTGCAATGCTTCTGGCCGGTGGGTTCCGATCGGTCGATCATGGAAGTGCGTCAGATGGGGTGGGCAACCGAGAGTGAGGATGACAGGCTTTATTGGCAGGGCATGCGCGAGGCGACCGAACATATCCTGTCCGAAGATCTGTGCCTGTTCGAAAATATCCAGCAATCGCTGAGGAACGGGACGATCCCGTCAATCTGGGCGGGCTATCAGGAGCGCGCGCTTTACTGGTTCGAGGAAGAAATCGATCGGCGCATCGGGCCGGACCGGGTGCCCGCCGACTTGCGTGTCCAGCCGCGCATCGCGTCCTTCATGGCGCCGCGCAGCGCATGATCGCGCCGGTCGAGGCGGGGCGGCGGCGTTAGAATCGATGGCCCCCAGCCGCGGCCCGTGCGCGGCAGGGGGCCATGACCGTCATTCGCCCAGCAGTTTCCAGCTGCCCAGATCCTCGCCCGCGGCGAAGAACCGCTCGTTCATCGGCAGGCCGTTCTGGCCCCAATGGTCCATGTTCGCCACCCAAGCCTGAATACCGTACATCACCCAGCGCGGTACCTGTTCATTCCAGATGGTGTCGAGATCGATGACGTTGGTCGCGCCTTCCCTGATCAGGCAGTCGCGATAATGGGCGATCAGGTCGCGATGATTTTGGCGGCGCTCCTCGATCGTCAGCGATCCGACGGTGAAATAGGTGAGGTCGCGCCATGGCCGCCCGCGCCGGCCCAATTGCCAGTCGACCCACATGCGCTCGCCATTGGGCAGGATATAGGTGTTGCCCTGATGGCAGTCGCCCAGGATGATGCAATAGGGGGCATCGAAGGCGCGTTCGAATTCCACCAGCCGGTCATAGGCGCGCTCGACCCGGCGTGCGTCGTCCAGATAATGTCTGGGCGCGATGGCGCGGAAATTGGGGTCTTTCAGATTCTCGCCGATCCAGTGCCACATGATGCGAACCTGATTATAATCGACCGGAACCGCCATGGATGTCGGCAGCCAGGGCGCCGCTTGAGGGGTGATCAATGGGCTGTCCCACAGACCCGCATGCAGTTTTGCTAGATCCGCCAGCGCGGTCGCGACCCCTTCGACACCGGCATGCTGGGTCGAATGGCCGAACTTCCCGCCCCGATCGGTGAGATCCTCCAGCACGATGACGCCCTGCGCCGACCCGTCGTCATCCCAGTCGGCATAATAGCAGCTGGCCGTGTTGGCGGTGAGTTTGTCCGTCAGGAAATGATAGAAGCGCGCTTCAAGCGCATGGATGTCGACATCATCGAACATGCCCGACCAGTTCGACTTGATGCACAGATTGCGCGGCAATCCGGCGGCCTGCCCGGCCTCGTTCCAGTCCACGGCAACGCGCAATTTCGTGGTGTGGCTGTCGAACAGTTGCACGACCTCCATCGATTGCGCGACGACTCCCGGATATTTGTTGGCCAGCAACGATCCCAGCCACGCGGCGTCCGGCGTGAACCGGCCGCGGGGCAGGGCGGCGGCGCGGGCGGGATAGGGACGGGGGACAAGATGCCGGTCGATGACGGCAACGGGGGCGACGGCAGGCTCGCTCATGCAATGTCCTCTCTCTTGGGGACCGTGCCGCAGCTCTGCATCGATGCAGTCATCCGGCATGATCCTGGTGCAGAGGCGATTTTGGTCGCCCGAACGGAAATCGAGCCTGCCGGGCGGTAGGTCGATTGGAGCCGCCGTTGCGTGGGGGCGTCAGCCTTGCATCGCGCCGAAACAGGTCCGCAATTCTTCGACGAAAAGCGCCGGCTGCTCGAAGGCCGCGAAATGGCCGCCGGCATCCAGTTCGTTCCAGTGAATCAGACGCGGGTAGCTGCGTTCCGCCCAGCGACGCGATGGACGGAAGATTTCCTGCGCAAAGATGCTCACGCCCACCGGAAGGTCCAGTTTTCGGGCCTGAAACGCACTGGCGCTTTCCCAATAAAGCCGCGCCGATGAGGCGCCGCTGTTGGTGAACCAGTAGAGGCTGATCACGTCCAGCATTTCGTCCTGCGTCAGGGCATCCTCCGGCACACCCTGATTGTCGGTCCACGCCTGGAACTTCTCGTAGATCCAGGCGGCCTGCGCGACGGGTGAATCGGCAAGGCCATAGCCGATCGTCTGCGGGCGGGTGCCCTGCAATTTGGCGTAGCCGGAATCATGATCCTGATAATATTGCATCCGCTCGACCGTTTTGGCCTCGGCGGGGGTCAGATCAGCAAAGTCGCTTTCCACCGGAAAGACGAGCGGCATGTTGAGATGGACGCCGA
>NZ_JBHIWJ010000187.1:0-3452 GCF_041987595.1 Sphingobium sp.
CAAGGCTCTGTGTCGCGAACAGCACCGCCACATTCTTCTTTCGGAGCGTCTTCAGCCATTCCCGGATGCGCGCGGCGAAGAGCGGATCGTCAAACAGGCTCCAGGCCTCATCCAGGATCATCAGCGTCGGCCGGCCGTCAAAGCGCTGCTCGATCCGATGGAAAAGATAGGTGAGGACCGGAGCGGCCAGCCCTTTGCGCCCCATCAACGCCTCGGTTTCGAAACATTGGACATCGCGCTGCGCGAGGCGCTCCTCCGCGGCGTCCAGATATCCGCCATGGCTGCCATCCAGCATATAGGGCGCGAGCGCCAGCCGAAGGGCATTGGACTGGAGAAGAAGCGACAGGCCGGTCAGCGTCCGCTGTTCGACCGGGGCCGTTGCCAGGCTGGAGAGCGCCGACCAGAGCGCGTCCTTGATCTCGGGGGTCAGCAGCACGCCTTCCTGGGCGAAAATGCCGCCCAGCCACTCGGCCGCCCAACTGCGCTCGCTTTCCCTGTCGATGTTGCGCAATGGCTGGAAGGAAAGCAGATCGCCTTCCCCATCGCCGGCGCCCAGCGCATGGTGGCTGCCTCCCATGGCGAGCACCGCCGCGCGCGCCGAGCGGCCCATGTCGAACATGATGACACGGGCACCGGCATAACGGCGAAACTGGAAGGCGATGAAGGAAAGGAGAACCGACTTTCCTGCGCCGGTCGGGCCCACGACCATCATATGCCCAACGTCGCCGACATGGTTCGACAGGCGAAACGGCGTCGATCCGCTGGTTTTTGCCTGGAAGAGCGGCGGCCCGGCGAGGTGGCGATTGCCATGCGGTCCGGCCCAGACCGCGGAAAGCGGCATCAGATGGGCGAGGTTGAGGCTGTGCACCAGCGGCTGCCTTACATTGGCGTAGACCTGCCCCGGCAGGCCCGACAGCCACGCCTCGACCGCATTGACGGTTTCGCGGATGCAGGTGAAGCCAAGCCCGTTCACAACCCGCTCGACGGCCCGGACCTTGGCATCGACGGCAGTGGCATCGCGATCCATCACCGTGATCGTGGTGGTCAGATATCCGAAGGCGACATGATCGCCGCCGAGCGCCTGCAGGGCGAGGTCTGCGTCGATCACCTTGTTGTCGGCGTCGCTGTCGAGCAGCTGGGCCGGCTGATTGTACATCACCTCGCGCAGCAGCGCCGCGACCGATTTGCGCTTGTTAAACCATTGCCGCCGGAGCTTTGTCAGCGAGCGGGCGGCATCGCTCTTGTCGAGCGCGATGTAGCGCGTGACCCAGCGATAGCCGAAATTCTGGTGATTGAGGGCGTCGAGCAGGCCGGGTCTGCTCATATTGGGGAAAGCGAGCAGCGTCAGCGTACGGATGTGCTGCCCGCCAAGGCGCGGTTCGAGACCGCCGACAAGCGGCGTGTCCGCCAGCAGGCCGTCGAGATAGAAGGGCGTCTCGGGGACATGCACGCCATGATCCCGGTCTGACACGGCCGCATGCAGAAAGGTCAGGGTTGCGGCATCATCCAGCGGCTGGATTTCAGGCATGAAAGTGCTGAACAGATCGATGATCCGCCCTGTCTCGGCCATGAAGCCACCGAGCGCCTGACGCCAATCACGCTGCCTGACCTTCCCTTCGCGTTCGACAAGATGTCGTCCCGCCGCGTCGCTGGTGTCAGCAGGAGGCAGCCAGAGGAGGGTTGCGTGATATACGCTTTCGAAATGCTGCTCGTGAGACGCAAATTGCGCACGCCGTTCCTGATCCACGAGCCAGGAAGCAGGATCGCCGAACTTGCCTTCAGGATAACCCTGCGCTTCCCGTCGGTGGGCCTCGAAGAAAATCGCCCAGCCCGAACCGAGCCTTTTCAAAACATTATTCGCGCGCGCGCAGGTGGCAACCAGTTCCGCTTCCGTCGCGCTCTCAAGGTCTGGCCCACGGAAGCGGAATGTGCGCTGGAAACTGCCATCCTTGTTGAGGACCACGCCAGGCGCGACGAGCGCGGCCCAGGGCAGATGGTCGGCAATGCGATCGGCGCGGGACCGATATTCAGACAGGTTCAGCATGCCCAATATCCCTTCTGGCGTAGATGGCGAAGCAGGACGGGCGCAAAATCAGGATCGCGGCGGGTCGCTATGACCGCGATGCTGTGCCCGATGGCCCATGCCGCAATCCCGACCAGCCATATCTGAAGGCCAAGGGCGATCGCAGCGGCCAGCGTCCCGTTGACGATCGACAGGCCACGAGGCGCCCCGCCCAGCAAAATGGGCGAGGCGAGGCTCGCATGGATGGGGACCTCGAAGCCTTCGATCGCGCTCATGCCACGAGCGCCCCGCCGCCGAAGCTGAAGAAGGAAAGGAAGAAGGAGGATGCGCCAAAAGCGATGGAAAGGCCGAAGACGATCTGGATCAGGCGGCGAAAACCGCCTGAGGTCTCACCAAAGGCAAGCGTGAGCCCGGTCGTGATGATGATGATCACGGCGACGATCTTCGCCACTGGTCCCTGCACCGACTCCAGCACCTGTTCGAGCGGCTGCTCCCAGGGCATGCCGGAGCCGGCGGCGTGTGCGGCGGCCGAAGCCATGGCAAGGCCAGCGGCAAGCATGATGGCGACGGACCCGGCGCCGCGAAGGACGGCTGGTTGGGGGAATGATATTCTGGTCATAAAGCTAATCCTGCGGGGGTTGGAGGGACGAGGAGTTCGGTGAGCCGATAGCCGCCCTGCGTGTCGAGACCATCGACGCGCGCAAGGCTGGTGACGCGCCGCGACGCGCCGCGCCCGGACAGAAAGACGATGAGGTCGATGGCATCGGCGATAAGGGCGCGCGGAACCGTCGCCACGGCTTCCTGCACCAGGCTCTCGATGCGGCCGAGCGCAGCGGCAGACCCATTGGCATGGACAGTCGCAATCCCGCCGGGGTGACCTGTATTCCAGGCCTTGAGCATATCGAGGGCTTCGGCTCCCCTTACTTCCCCAACGATGATCCGGTCGGGCCGCAACCGGAGCGTGGAACGCACTAGGTCAGTCATGGTGACGATGCCCGCCCGCGTGCGCAGCGCCACGGTATCGACCGAGGGGCTTTGCAATTCGCGCGTGTCTTCGATGAGGATCAGCCGTTCCTCGCTCGCCCCGATCTCACCCAGCAGGGCATTGGCGAGGGTCGTCTTTCCTGAACTAGTGCCGCCGGCGACAAGGATGTTCCACCGCTCATGTACCGCGCGACGCAAAAGCGCCGCAGCGGTATGGCTGATGATGCCATCGCTGACATAATCGTCCATGCTGTAGGGCCGGGATGCCGGCTTGCGGATCGCGAAGCAGGGGCCGACCGCGACCGGCGGCAGGATCGCCTCGCGCGTGTAGTTGTTGATCATGTTGATGATCTCCGCGCGGTCGGCGTCCGGCAGCTTGTGGAAGTGGTAGTGGTACTTCTGGTGCAGGACGTCCTCGGTGATGTGCAGGCACTCCTCCGTCACG
>NZ_JBHIWJ010000188.1:0-262 GCF_041987595.1 Sphingobium sp.
ACCAATGTGGAAGGTTGCCGTTCGACTTGGCGGCTGGATCATATCGTCGAACATTTCGTGCTGCCGTTCCAGAAACGGCTCGATGGCCTGCTCGACGCGGTGCGGCTCCAGCGGCCGGTTCATGGCTTGTCCACGGCCGCATTGATGGCGTTGCTGGTGCAGGGGGTTGGCTATTATTTCTGCGCCGTGCCGATGCAGGAACGGCTGGGGGCTGGGCGGGAAGTGGATGATGTCCATGCCGCCGAACATGCGGACAGGCTGG
>NZ_JBHIWJ010000188.1:272-3288 GCF_041987595.1 Sphingobium sp.
CGGAAGAAGAACAGCAGCGCATCTGCTTATTTGTAGGGGTCGACCGGCTGGGGGACTTCCACCACGCCGATGTCTTTCAGCATGGTCAGCACGTCGGAAATGCTGAAGATGCTGACGATCTTGTCGTCCTTGAACTTGACGATCGAGAACCAGTTGACCTGAAACTCATTGCCGGTCGGCTGCACGCCCATATAGGGTCCGCCCACATGCTTGCAGTAGTGGGTGGCGTAGATCCAGATCTCGTCGTCGCCCTTGCCGACCGCGTCGATGGTCTTGTAGGCGGCGGGGAAGAAGGTCTTGTAGAGCGCGACCGGCGAGGTCTTCCACTCTTCATAGGTGCCCAGATCCGGCCGGTTGGGGTTGCCGTACCGGAAATCGGGATGGAAAAACCGATCCATGCCGTCAAAATCGCCGGCGTTCAGGGTTTCCTGCAGGTCGGTCCAATGCTTGACCATCTGCTTCTGCTTGTCGGTCAGTACGGTCGAATCCGACACGTCCAGCTGTTCACGAATATCTTCTTTCCAGGCCACGATAGTCCTCTCTCATACATTCAGGATTGGTGTTGTGCTCAGTCTTCAGGAGCGATGGTGATCGTAAGACCCGACAGGGCTTCCGTCATCATGACCTGACAGGACAGGCGTGAATAGTCGTTGCGGTGCGGCGATCCATCCAGCAGATCGCTTTCGTCGTCCGATACCGGGGGCAGGGATTGAGCGAAGGCCGGGTCGACATAGACATGGCATGTCGCGCAGGAACAGCAGCCGCCACACAGCGCCAGCAACTCATCGAAACCGGAATCTCTTATGGCTTCCATTACCGAGCTATCCGCGGATGCATTGATCGTCTGCTGTGCGCCGTCACGGGTGATGACATTCAATTCGGGCATGGCATTCCTCCGGTGGAATCGAAAGTAATGCCCCTGCTAATCAGCGCGCGCGGATTTCCATCCTGTCGAAAGGCAGGTTGTGAGATGGGCTATTTCACCTCGACCTGCACCGGGAACCGATCGAAATAGAAAGCGAAAGGGCGGCGCAACTCCTCGCCGGTCACACGGAAATCGCGCTCCAAATCGTAAACGATCTTGCCCTTGGCCTGCTCGCCATGTTCGGCCAGATAGTCGTGCAGGTTGGCTAGAGCCTCATCGGTCAGCGGGATGTCGGCAATGCGATAAATCTCTTTCAGAATCGGATCGGGATTTTTGATCCAGTCATGAAAATAGACGTCGATCGTCTGGTCGGGGGGCAGGATGTCGCGATCCCGCACGCAGGCGCGGAGCAGCTTTTCATAGCGGTCGGGCCAGTAGCCGAGCGGCTCCTGAATATCGATCGTCTTGCGGAACATGCGCGCCGCATAGCTGTACATGGTGAGCTGGGACCGGATCGACCCGACCGGATCGCGATGGGTCAGGACGAAGGTGGCGTCGGGAAAGGTCTTATAGAGGGCGGGCAACTGCTCCATATGCTGGGGGCATTTGATGACCCAGCGGTTCGGTCCGTTCAGGAAGGTCAGGACCTGGAGGCCCTTCTTCAGATAGGCATAGGTGCCCGACTGGTCGTGGCTCAGATAATAGTCCCGCCAGCGCGGCACACGCGCCAGCCACTCGATCAGATAGGAGGAGAAATCGACCGCCTGAAGCTCGATATCCTCGCTGATATGATCGGGCGAAAATTCGTGCATGATCGCCATATAGGGCAGGATGGATTCCATCATCCGCCAGCCCTGTTCGGCCTTGGTCCAGCGCGGATTGCTATCCTCTTCCGTCGGGGTTTCGTCCGGGGCGGGAACCGGCGCGATCGCTTCCCACCAGGGCAACGAGCGGAAGCGGCGGTCTGCCGACAGCAGGCCGAGCAGATGCGTCGTGCCCGATCGGGGAAGGCCCGCGACGATGATCGGCCGGTCGATCTGAATGTCCAATATCTCCGGGTGGCGCTTCACTATGTCCTCGATTCGCAGGCGCGTCGCGGCAAAGCGGATCATCATCTGGAACAGATTGGCGCGCGTGACCGCAGAGGCGTTGGCATCCTCGTCCACCGCCTGGCACCAGACGGCCAGCCGTTCGCGAAAATCCTCCGCGCCGAAATCCGACAGCCCGGTCTGCGCCTGCGCTGCGGCCAGGATGACCTCTGGCTTCAGGACGATCTGGTCCGCCGCCGCCTCGGCCCCGGCGATCACCTGCTTCTGGACATCGGTCAGCACGGGGTGATGCAGGTCGGTAATGTCGATGATGTTCCGGCGCGCGGCCTCTTCCTGCCCGGCACTGCCCATGTCGCTCTCCTCTTTTCGATGCGCCATCTAAAAGCGCGGACCCTTTCTTCCGCAAGGTGCGCAGCCATCGCCGCCGCGCCAAATACTCCGCAAAAGCGCCATGCTAGGCAGCGATGGCGTCGCGGCAGGCGAAACTGTTCGGAGAGGTTGGATGCACGCTGTTTCCCACGTCTATGATCTGCCCGTCACGCCGGCCATGGAATGCACGGTCCGGGGTCGGATCGCGCTGCCCGGCGTGGTGATGGAATTGCATCATTATCGCTTCCGCGGCCAGCAGGGCGGGGTCTTTTCGTCGCCGCGCAGCTTTCTCGATCTTGCGCTATCCCCTCGCCCGGGTCGTCCTTGCGGCGGTTATGGCGGGATGGAACAGGGCAGGGCCAGCGCCCTGGGCGACGTGCTGTTCGTTCCGGCGCGAAGCGAACTGCATACCGAGTGGGGCGAGGGTGAGCAGACATCCATATGCTGCGGCTTCGACGGGATGGGCTTCGATCATGACGGGCCGGACCTGTCGAGCGACGCATTGCAGGCTTCGCTCGACGTGCGCAGTCCGACTGTGCGCGAGGCGCTGCGGCGTATCGCCGGCGAGATTGCGCAACCCGGCTTTTGCAGCGAGATGCTAACGCAGGCGATATGGCTTCAGGCTGCGATCGAATTGCAGCGCTATCTGCGTGGTTCGGCGCGCGATGGCGGAACGGGAGGAGGCGGCATGTCCCGAACCCAGCTTCAACGCATCGAGGATCGCGTCGAACAG
>NZ_JBHIWJ010000189.1:0-3120 GCF_041987595.1 Sphingobium sp.
GGCAGATCGCCGACCGGCTTGCCGATGAAGCATTGCCGTCGCCGGGCGTCCCGGAACTGGCGGCGCTCTGCGGCCTCGGGCGGCGGCATTTCATGCGGGCCTTCAAGGTGCGGACGGGGCTGACGGTCATGGAATGGGTCGAACGGGCCATGTTCGATCGCGCCACCCGCCTGCTGGAACAGGAGGGGGTTTCGATCAAGCAGGTCTCCGCGCTGCTGGGCTACAGCCATCCCGGCAGTTTCGCGAGCGCCTTTGCGCGGCGGTTCGGCCTGTCGCCGCGGGAATGGCGCAGCAGGAATGCCACGCGGCACTGATCGCGCCGTCGGCTCAGGCGCGCATTTCGTCCAGATTGCGGGCGCGGGTTTCCGGGATCAGGAACCAGATCAGCGGGATCGCGATCCAGGCGCCGATGCCCAACAGAGCCGCCGCTGCGCCGATGCTGCCCAGTCGGCTGCTCAACGCGCCCAGCAGCGCGGGCGCCACCACCACCCCCCAGCGGCCGATCAGGTTATGGCACCACCCATTGGCCGCGCCGCGCAGGTGGGTGGGGAAAAGCTCGCTGTTGATCGTGTAGGCGACCACCCACACGCCCAGCATCGCTTGCAGACCGATGAAACTCGCGGCGATCGCGATCCAGCCGGTCGAGGAATAGCAGCCAAGCGTGAAGGCTCCCAGCAGCGCCATGAACAGGCACATGGTCCTGCGCCGTCCGATCGCGTCCGCCAGCAGCCCGGCCAGAATATAGCCCAGAAAGGCCCCCGCCAGTCCGAACGGCGCGATGCGGCCGAAATCCGCCGCAGGCCAACCCCGTTCCTTGACGACGTATAGGGTGAAAAACAGGCTGCTGACCGAACTGGTGAAGTTGATGATGAGCCACAATGCGCTCATTGCGACGAAGGAGCGCCGCAGCCGGGGATGCCACAGCTGCCGTAATTCCCCCATCGCTGAACTGCGCTCCACGTTCCCCTGCTGCCGCGTGGCGAGCCAGACGGGGGTTTCGCGGAGTTTCCACAGCAGCAGCGGCATCAGCAGCAGGGGCGCCGCCCCAAGGACGAACAGCAGCCGCCAGCCCAGCGGCGTTTCCAGCGCCGGGCCGATCGCCACGAAGGGCAATGCCGCGCCGAAACTGCCCATCGCGCCGAGCAGGCCGTTGGCCCGGCCTCGCAGATGCGGCGGCAGGGTTTCGCTCAGCACCAGATAGGCCATGGCGATCTGCGTCACCAGCAGCGCCCGCGTCACGAACTGGATGCCGGTATAGGAATTGATCCCGGTCGCCGCGACGGTGGCGAGCGACCCCAGCGAAAAGCCGGCCGCTGCCAGCAGCAGCAGTGGACGGCGGCCGAACCGATCGGCCAGACGCAGCAGCAGCCATGCCGCGATGGACCCCAGCGCGATCACGGCCAGCGCATTGCCCAGGCCGCTGTTGGATATGCCGAAATCCCTGGCGACATAGGGAAGGACCACGCTGGTCGCGCTGATGTCGAAGCCTTCGAACATGACGACCCCCGCCAGCAGCAGGATCAGCATGACGTGCTGGCGGGTCAATTGCGCCCTCGGTGCGCGGTCGGTGTCGTCGATCATGGACCGTGGGTTTCGAACAGACTGACCGGCCCGTCAACCACGCCGCAGGATGCCGCATAACGGTCCCAGGCGCCGATCAGTTCGCGCAGCAGTTGCGGTTCGTCATCTGCACGGTCCTGCGTCTCTCCCGGATCGCGCTCGACGTCATAAAGCTGCCACCTGCCGGCGCCTTCGGGTTCTCGAATCCACAGCGCCTTCCATGGCCCCCTGCGGATCGCCCGGCGGCCGAACAATTCCCATCCGGTTTCGACATGCGGTCCGTGGACGGCGTCCGCCTCGCCGCGCAGATGCCGCGCCAGCGATGCCCCGCGCATAGGCTCGACGTCCCGTCCGTGCCGGCGCGCGGGATGAGCGACCCCCGCCCAGTCCAGCAGCGTCGCCGGAATGTCCATGGCCGTGGCGAAGGCGTGGCTGATCCTTCCGTCGCCTGCGACACCCGGCCCGCAGGCGAAGAAGGGGACGCGAATGCCGCCTTCGGTCGTGAAGGATTTGTGCAGGCGGCAGGGCGCGGTCGCCGCCTGCGCCCAGCGCGGACCATACCAGCAGCAGCTTGTCGGCGTGCCGAGATTGTCGATGCTGTTGTCGAAATGGCGGTCGATCTGCGCGGCGATGATCGGGCCGACGATCGGCATCGCCTCGACCATGGCGCCTTCCGCTCCATTATCCGACAGGAACAGGATGATCGTGTCGTCAAGATCGCCCGATGCCCGCAGATGATCGATCACCCGGCCGACGGCATGGTCCATGCGCGACACCATGGCGGCATAAACCTCCATCGTCCGCGCCGACCAGGCCCGGTCTTCTTCCGGTATCTCCTCCCAGGGCGTGCCCCCGGCGAAGGGATGCACGGGGGCGTCGGCGGGGCAAAGGCCGTTCGCCCGCATGGCTGCGAGCCGCTCCGCGCGCAGCGCTTCCGGCCCGGCGTCATAGCGGCCGCGATAGCGATCGACATCGCCGCGCGGCGCATGCAGCGGCCAATGGGGAGCGCTGAACGGCAGATAGGCAAAGAACGGTCTGTCGCGTGGCCGATCCCCCAGGAAATCGATCAGCCGCGTCGCAAAATAGTCCGAAGAATAATAATCTTCCGGCAGGCTGGTCACCAGCGCCCCGTCCTCCCTGTAGACGGCGTCGACCGTCGAGAAGCTGTTCACCCCGGCTCCGGCATAATGGCTGCCGCCTGCGGGCATCATCGCAAAGGACCGATCGAAACCGCGCGCATGCGGTCGGCTGCCGTCAGTATCCCCCAGATGCCATTTGCCCGACATCATCGTGTGCCAGCCCGCCGCCTGAAGCGTTTCGCTGACCGTCACCACCCGCCCGTTCAGATAGCCCTCATATCCCGGCGCGCCGGTAAAGGACGGGTCCGCGACCTCCAGCATGGTGCCGATGCCGGCAATGTGCGGGTCGGTGCCGGTCAGCAGCATGGCGCGGGTCGGCGAGCAGGCTGGCGCGGAGTGGAAGCCGGTGCAACGCACGCCCCGCATCGCCAGCGGCAGCCCCATATGCGGGCAGCGGTCGACATAGCCGCGCACGTCCTGC
>NZ_JBHIWJ010000190.1:0-3076 GCF_041987595.1 Sphingobium sp.
CCATCGCCCGAGCGCTCGATTGGACCACCCACACCTATCAGGTCGTGCATGTCGCTGAAACCGATGAGAAAGCGCGCGAAGAACTGGAAATCATTCTGCGCTCCTATCAGAGCGCGATCGAACGCGAGGCCGAATTCAACGCCCGCGCGGAATCGGACGATGCCAACAGGAAGACGGACCGCACGCCCAACGCGCTGACCGAGGACTGGATTGGCACATGGTGTCTTTATGGCTCGCCCGAAACCATCATCGAGCATCTGAAGCCTTATGAGGAACTGGGTATCGGCAACATCCTGTGCGGCACCACCACAGGCCCGCTGACCGAAGAACGCCTCGCGCTGGGCGATCAGACGCTGAAGCTTCTCTCCGAAAAGGTGATGCCGGCCTTCAAGGCGACCGTCCCGGCCGAGTGAAAGTGAAATGAGCGCGGTCCAGCAGAAGGTCGCGCCGTTTTTGAGGAGTATGCCATGGCGGAACATGCCGCATGACCGATAATCTGACGCTCGACCAGCGCCTCGCGATGAGCGCGGGCGCAACCATGTGGACCACCGTAGGCTATCCGGAAGCGGATATTCCCTCGCTCGCCATGGCCGATGGGCCGATGGGCGTCGCCAGCGGTCGCGTCGATGAACGCGACATCGCCCTGCTTACCCCCTGCCCCACCGCCTTGGGGGCAAGCTGGGATGTGGAGCTGAACGAACGCATCGGCGCACTTGTCGGCGGCGAGGCGATCCGGATGGGTGTGGACATGGTCCTTGCCCCCAATGTGAACCTTGCCCGCAGCCCGCTTGCGGGCCGCGCCTTTGAATATTTTTCCGAAGAGCCGCTGCTTGCGGGCGTTTTGGGTGCGGCATGGGCTATCGGTCTGCAGTCGACGGGGACGGCGTCGGTCGTCAAGCATCTCGTCTGCAACGACAGCGAGACCGACCGTGACCAGATGAACGCTGTCGTCGATGAACGGACGTTGCGTGAAGTCTATCTTCTGCCGTTCGAACTCTGTGCGCAGGCAGGCGTCGGGGGGATGTTGACCGCCTACAACCGCCTTAACGGAGACTGGTGCGCCGAGCAGCATCATGTCATCACCACCATCGTCAAGGGCGAATGGAAGTTCCCCGGCGTCATGATGAGCGACTGGTTCGGCACCCATTCGACGGTCGCCACGTTCAACGCCGGGCTTGACCTGGAGATGCCCGGCCCGGCCCGTTTTCTGGGCTCAAAAGCCGCAGAGGCCTGGGCTCAAGGGCAAATTGCCGCTGAACGCATCACCGATGCAGCTGACCGCGTCGCCATCGCGGCCCGCCGCTTCAAGGGTGAAAAGCGCAGCCCCATCACCGGCGCCGCAGCTGATGCACTGCTCGTCGAAGCCGCCGCAGCGGGGTTCGTGATGCTGAAGAATGAGGGCGGCCTGCTGCCCCTCGTTCCCGGTCGGGACAAGCATGTCGCGATCATCGGCCCAAATGCCGCTGCACCCTGCTATCAAGGGGGAACATTTGCGAAAATCGCGGTCGCGCCTGACGCGGCCCGTCCTCTGGATGCAATCCGCGCCCGTTACGAGCCCCATTGCCGCATCGATTATGAGCCGGGCGTTGATCCTCAGCCCCGCCTGCCCGCGATGCCGGTCAAACCGGTGCGCGATCTGGGGGATAACGCCGTCAGCGGCATGACCATCGATTATTATGACGGTCAGGATCCTGCCGCCGCGCCTCGCGCCAGCGAAACCCGCGATACCAATTCGCTGGTCTGGTTTGCGGGCGTTCATGACGATTCAGCTACCCTGAACCGGCCGGCGCGCATCGTGGCGAGGGGGATTTTCCGTGCCGAAGAAGACGGTGCGCATCTCTTTTATCTGGGCGCCACCGGCCCGGTTGTCATGCAGCTCGACGGGCAGGAAATTCTCGCCCAGAAGGAGCCTGTCCCCTCCTCTGACGTGATGGGCAAGCTCAAGAGCGGCGACGCCCGCCATGTCGAGATCGCGCTCAAGGCGGGTGAAGAACATCTGGTTGAGGTCGATTTCACCTATGACCCTGCTCGCGTCCACGGTCTTTGGTACGGCATCCGTCGGCCCGATACGCCCGAAGCGATGCTCGCCCGCGCCGTCGCCCTGGCAAGTGAAGCCGACGCGGTCATTCTGATCGTCGGCGAAACCTCCGACGCCAGCGTCGAAAGCAAGGATCGTGCGGACACTCATCTGCCCACCGAGCAGATTGCGTTGATTGAGGCCATCACCGCCGCCAATCCGCGCACCGCCATTATCGCCAATGTCGGCCACGCTTTCGATACCCGTTGGGAGGATGAGGCTGCCGCGCTGCTGGTCGCCTGGTATCCTGGGGAAGGCTTTGGCCATGCAATAGCGCAGGTGCTTGCCGGAGACCGTGAGCCGGGCGGACGCATGCCGGTATCGATAGCATATCAGGAGGCAGACTATCCGGCCTATTCGCTGAATCCGGATCCCAATGGCGACCTGCACTACAGCGAGGGCACCCGCTTGGGCTATCGTGGCATGATCGGTCCTCGCCACACGCTGGGCGCGGGCTTTGGCTATGCCGAGATTGGTTTCACGGATGCCCACGCCAATTGGCAGACCGACGGCGGCGTCACCATCACCGTAATGGTTGAAAACCGTTCCAGCCGTCCCGGCAGCGAAGTCATCCAGATTTACCGCCGCGCGCCGGAGCTTGCACTGGCCGGTTTCGCCAAGGTTCATCTCGCCCCCCATGAAAAGCGCGAAGTCACAATCGGAATTCCCCGCCGTCGTCTCCAGATCTGGTCGGACGGTTGGCAGGATATAGCCGATCCTCAACTTTTCGCGGGCCGGTCTGCGACCGACACCGCCTTCAATCTTTTCCTTTCTGTCCCGGAGCAAACAGCATGAGCCGCGTCACCGAAATCCGTTTTGTGGGCTACGGCGTTCCCGATCTGGAGGCCGAGCGTGCCTTCTATGCTGACCAGTGGAAGCTGGTCGAGGCGGGCGAGCAGGACGGCATAATCCATTTTGCTGCAGACGGGGGCGAGGAGACCTATGTGGTGCGGCTGCGTCAGGCCGATGAGCAGCGGATCGACGTGATCGCGCTGGCCG
>NZ_JBHIWJ010000191.1:0-3027 GCF_041987595.1 Sphingobium sp.
TGCAGCCATAGCTCGCGGCCTTCGGCAAAGGCCTTTTGGATCGTGTCCAGCCGGGCGAGGTGGCGGAGCTGCTCCATCACGTTCACCTCGACCAGCCGGTTGACCTTTGCGCCCTTGTCCGGCTGGGCGTCGATCTCGTCGCGGTGGCGGTGCAGCACGTCGCGGGCATTGCCCAGCCACTGGTCGACCGGCCCCTGCGTTCCGCCCTCCAGCGTCGCCAGCACCCCGCCACAGCCATGATGGCCGCACAGGATGACATGGCGGACCTTCAGCACATCGACCGCATATTGGACGACCGACAACAGGTTGAGATCGTCGTCATGGACCAGATTGGCAATGTTGCGGTGGAGGAACATGCCGCCCGGCGGCGTCATGGTCATCTGCTCGGGCGTCACCCGGCTGTCGGAACAGCCGATCCAGAGGAAGTCGGGCTTCTGCCCCACCGTCTGGCGCTGAAAGAAGTCGGTCTTCTCCTCCAGCAGTTCGGCGGCCCATGCCTTATTGGCGAGCAGGAGTTGCTTATATTCCCTCATGCGTAGCGCACTCCCGTCGATGGGGCCTGGATCATCGGCGCGGTCCGCTCGGCGACGTCGCTGCGCACGACTACGCTGATCCCGCGATAGTCCGCGCCCTTGATGAAGGCGTTGATGATGTCGACATTGTCTAGATCGACATAGGAAGTCGAGGACAGGTCGATCAGCAGATTGGCGCCGTCCGGCACCTTGGCCAGCGACTTCTGCAGCTCATATTTGTGGATGAAATAGAGGTTGCGCCGCGCGCGGATCAGGCAATCCTCGTCATCGCAGGCGAAGGTCAGCGCGGGGCGGAAGTTGCGCGCTACGACGAAGACGAAGCCCACGACCAACCCGACCAGGATGCCGATCAGCAGGTCGGTGCGCAGGATCGCCAGAATGGTGACGATGAAGGGGATGAACTGGCTCCAACCCTGTTTGAACCGCTCGGTGAACAGCTTGGGCTTGCACAGCTTGTAACCGGTCGCGATCAGCACGGCGGCCAGCGCGGACAGCGGGATGAGGTTGAGCAGCGCGGGGATCAGCGCGACCGACAGGAGCAGCCAGGTCGCATGCAGCATCGCCGACAATTTGCTCTCCGCACCCGCATCGACATTGGCGGAGGAGCGGACGATCACCGAGGTGACCGGAAGACCGCCGAGCAGGCCCGACACGATATTGCCGCCGCCCTGCGCCATAAGCTCCCAATTCTTGTCGGTGGTGCGGCGCCGGGGATCAAGTTCGTCGACCGCCTTGACGCTCAGCAGCGATTCCAGGCTGGCGACGATCGCCAGGGTGATCGCCGTGGTCCAGACCGCGCTGGTCCCGATCGCGGCGAAGTCGGGCAATTGGAACTGGCCGAGAAACTCGCGCGCGCCGCCCGCGACGGGGACGCGGACGAGATGGGCGCCGCCCAGCTGCCATTCGGGGCGCAGCGCACCGAGCAGCATGTTGCCGACCACGCCGATGACGACGACGACCAGCGGCCCCGGCAGCAGACGCAACGGGCCTTGCTTGGGCTTGGCATGATCCCTCCAGAACAGGAAGGCGAGCGACACGCCACCGATCAGGACCGCGCCGGGCGCGATATCCTGGCTGACACTGGCCCATAGGTCGGTGAAGGTGTTGCCGCCGGCGCGGCTGGCATATTCAAAGCTACCCTCGAAATCGCCGTCATAGCCGATCGCGTGGGGCACCTGCTTCAGGATCAGGATCAGCCCGATCGCGGCGAGCATGCCGGTGATGACCGAGGAGGGGACGAACTCCGCCAAGACGCCCGCGCGGGTGAAGGAGAAGGCGAGCTGAAGCACGCCGGCCAGCACGACCGCCAGCAGGAACACCTGGAAACTGGGCAATCGCTCGATCGCTTCGAACACGATCACGGTCAGCCCGGCCGCGGGGCCCGATACCGAAAGCGGCGACTTGGACAGGAAGCCGACGACGAGCCCGCCGACGATGCCCGCGATCATCCCCGCAAAGGGCGGCGCGCCGGAGGCGACCGCGATACCCAGACATAGCGGCAGGGCGACAAGCGCCACCACGATCGACGCCGGCACATCCGCTCTCGCGGTGGCCAGGAAGGAACGGCTGTTGGCCACGCAGGCTCCATGACATGAGTAGGGTCGCCATATGCCCGATTCGGACGTGAACATATGATGACGCTCATGTCATGAATGAGCCGCTGGCGGTCGGTCAAGCCTTTCAGATCACGCTATTCCGATGCCGGTGTCGCGAAAGCGTGCGGGCGGTGCTTGCGCCCGTGGCCAAGTCGCTTAAATCGGCCACGTGGCGCGATCTTCTACACGATCCAATGACTGGGGCTTTCCGCGGTGGCGCAGCTATGGTGCGGCGCGCGAGGCCAAGCCCGTGCGTATCTGCGACCGGCATGGCTGCGACCAGCCCGGCAACTGTCCCGCACCCAAATCCCCCAACAGCCCTGACCGCTGGTATTTCTGCGAGGCGCATGCCGCCGAGTATAATCGCGGCTGGGACTATTTCCAGGGCCTGAGCGCCGAGGAGGCCGCCGCGCGGGAAGCCTCGGAACGACGCACCAGCGCCGGCTATGCCCAGTCCAAGCATCAGGCCTGGGCCGGGCCGGGCGATGGCAGCCGTTCGCGCGACGAGATGCGCGCGCTCGATGCCCTAGGGCTGGAGCCGGATGCCGAGTTCGACCTGATCCGTGCGACGTGGCGCGGGCTCGCCAAGGCGAACCATCCCGATATCCGCCCCAATGATCCGGAGGCGGCGCAGAAATTCCAAGAGGTGCAGGCGGCCTATGAAGTCCTGCGTGCCGCCGAGGAGCGGCGTAGCTGGAAGCCCGAGTGATCCGCCGTGCCAAGGCGGATTGGGAAGCGACGGTCCTGGTCTGCGGCAAATGCTCCAAAAAGGTCGGCGGCGGTTTCGGTCCCAAGGGCAAGACGCCCTTGGCGAAGGCGCTCAGGCGGATTTTCGGCAAGGGGCGCAAGGCGTCGGTCGGGGTGGTGGAGACCAAGTGCCTGGGGCTGTGTCCCAAGAA
>NZ_JBHIWJ010000192.1:0-2911 GCF_041987595.1 Sphingobium sp.
GCCTCGAAACCTACAAGGTCGCCGATGGCCGGCTGACGATCCGCTATTTTCATCGAACCGGTCATTAACCTTCCATGTTCCGACGTGCAGGCGCTGGACACGGCTCAGTCCTTCGCCTGCATGAAGGCCAGCAGGTCGGCATAATGGGGTTGGTGGACGAGGCCGCCGCCCGAAATCGAGATATTCTCGCCCGTGATGTAGCGCGCTTCGTCCGAAGCCAGGAACGCGACCAACGCCGCGATATCATCCGGCGTTCCGAATTCCGGCGTCAGTATATGACGCTGGATGATTTCCTTCAACCCCGGCACGGTCTTTTCGAGGGCTTCGGTCAGCACGACACCCGGCGCGATGCTGTTGCAGCGGATATTCTGCTGTCCATGCTGGGTCGCCACATATTTGGTGAGCCCGATGATCGCTGCCTTCGACGAACCATAGGCGATGCGCGCCAGATCTCCCGCACTGCCCGAATTGGATGCGGTGTTGATGATCGAACCGCCGCCGCCCGCGACCATATGCGGGATGGCATATTTGCATCCGAGAAGATAGCCGGTGAGATTGACGTCGAGAATTTCGCGCCAGATGCCGATCGGGATATCGACGGCTGTGGTATCCTGCGGGCTCTTGTCCGGATCGGTCATTGCCGCGTTGTTGTGCAATATGTCCAGCCTGCCGAAATGGTCTACGGTGCGATCGACCATCGCCTTTACCGATTGCGGATCGGCAGCATCGAACTGGATCGGCAGCGCCTTGTCGCCCAGCGGTTCCGCCGCGCGAACGGCGGCAGCCTCGAACAGGTCGGCGATCACGACGCGCGCGCCCTCCGCGACCAGACGTCGGGCGACCGCGGTGCCGATACCGCCGCCGCCGCCCGTGACGATCGCTACCCTGTCTACCAACCTCGTCATCATGCGCCCGTCCCCGGTGATGGCTGGCGAGAAAAAGCTGCATGGATTGCAGATTGTCCCGCCAGCCGCTTATCGATCAGAATTTAAACGTTGTTTCAACGCCATAGGTAGCCGGCTGGCCAACATAGGCGGCTACAATTCCCAATGTCCGATAGAGATCGGGGAAGCGGCGCAGCAGATATTTCTTGTTCGTGATGTTGCGGCCATAGACCGCCACTTCGACATTGGGATTTTCAAGCTGGAACGCGATACGCCCGTTGAAAATGCCATAGCCAGGTACGAAGCCGAGGCGGTTTTCCGTCTCGTAGGCCGCCTTTGTCGCCGCCGACGCCTGATCCGCCGCCCGGACCGCATCGAAATGCTGACCCCCGACATAGGAATAGGCGCCAGTGACGGCGAGCGTGCCGTCGCCGACAGGAATCTTCTGCGTGGCGCTGACATTGAGTTGCTTTTTAGGCAGCTGCAGCAGCGGCAGGCCGCTCAGATCGACGACGCAGCCGTTGGCCACCCCGGCGCTGTTGGTGCAGCCGCTGCCGGCCACGACCTGGATCTCACTGAAGCTGCCCTTGACATATTTGCCGTTCTGCAGCGAGCCGTTGACGCTGACCGTCATGCCCTCCCAGGGGACGGCCGTGATTTCATTTTCGATGCCCCAGATCCGGACCTTGCCGTTGTTCTGGATATATTGGGTGACGCCGATCCCGGGGACGAAGCTGTTGACGATCGCCTGGTTGTCGCTCTTCCAGGTGTGGAAGACGGCCGAGTTGAAGCGCAGGCGGCGGTCGAAGAGATCGACCTTCAGACCGGCCTCTACGTCCTTGACCTTTTCAGGAGAAAAGGCAGGCAGACCGCCGGCGCGCAGGTTCCAGCCGCCGGCCTTGGCCGCGCCGCGCGTTGCGACATAGAGGAAGAGATTGTCACTCGCCTGCCAGTCAAGGCCCAGGTTCCATGCTGGATAATTGAACTTGGCATTCTGCTCCTGGTTGCAGGTCGTCGCCGTCACGGGCTCGGTGGGCGTCACCGTGCAGTTGATGCCGGTCGGCGTGCCCGCCACGGCGACGTCATAGGGCCGGCCGTAGATCTGGGCGTTGTGCAACACGCTGTCGCGCGTATCCCATGTGTAGCGGAAGCCGCCGACCGCGCGAAGCGTCGGGGTCAGTTCATAATAGGCCTGCGCGAACAGACCGAAGGTCTTGTTGGTCACGTCGGCGTTGGAATCGCGGATGAGTCCGCCAAAAATCTGGGAGCGGCTGAATTCATAACCGCTTTCCTTGCCGGCATAGGCGCCGGTGATGAAGCTAAGGCTATCAGTGATGTTGCCGGAAAGCTGGAATTCCTGGGAAACATAATAGGAGCCGGACCCGGCAAAGGTCGCCAGCAGCGGCACGGCGGTGCCATCCGTGTCGCTCTCTCCGTAGTTCTTCGAATGGCGATAGCCGGTGATCGACTTGAAGTTCAAGCCGCCCAGATCGACGTTGAGCGTGCCGGAAAAGCCATATACTTCGAGCGTATTGAATGGCTGCACGCCGTAGAGGGCCTGCGCTTGCGGGGTCAGTACGCCGATGGTGGCCGGGGTCGATGTGCCGGTCGCGGTATTGCCCCCCCAATGACCCTAGGTCAGCAGGCCTGCCGTGAGGCCGGGCTGGAAGGGAGCGGGGACGATCGCCGGGTTGAAGGTCCAGAGCGCGATCTGCTGGCCGTGGTTATACTGGCGATTCCAGTCGCCCGACAGTGTCAGATCCCAGCCATTGCCTTCATATTTGAGCTTGCCGCGCAGGAACTTGCTGTTGTTATCGGAAAAGTCGCGATTGGTGGCGAGATTGTCGCCATAGCCGTCCCGCTCGTTGATCGCGCCGCTCAGGCGGATCGCGAGCCCCTCTGCGAGCGGTACATTGATATTGGCCTGCGCACCTAGCGTACTGTAATTGCCAAACTCCGCCTTGAAGGTGCCGCTGAGCTGGTCGTTGGGGTCGTTGGTGACGATGTTGATCGCGCCGCCGGTCGTA
>NZ_JBHIWJ010000193.1:0-2075 GCF_041987595.1 Sphingobium sp.
CGCCGCGACGATGTCATAATAATTGAGATGCCCGGCCTTCTGTCCGCTTGCCGCTTCCCAGATGGCAATCGTCTCGTCCTTGCTCGGCAGGCCTTCCAGCCGGGTGATACCAAAGCGGCGGCCGAACAGATCGTCGAAATAGAGCCACCAGGCGAGGTCAAGCTCCGCCGGCCCCAGTGCCGCGAGTTCCCAGTCGATCAGCGCGTTGACGCTACCGTCGGCCGCGAACATGACGTTCGACGGCGTGGGATCGCCCCACAACACATTCACCCCCGCATCGGCAGGCATGTTGGCGCGCACATAGGCCATGGCGGCATCGACGATGGGCATCGTCCGGCCGCGCCCCGCAGCCTTGTGCCACGCCTCCAGCGCACCGACATATTGATCGAGACCCGGCCGCCCATTTTCCGGCTGGGCGAGAAATTCAAAGCCGTCGCGCCAGTCGATCGTCGCCAGGCTGGCAAAAGCGTTGATGGCATTGGTGAATGTTTGCCGCCGCTGTTCCGGGGTCATCTCGACCAGCCAGCCTTCCAGATTATAATTGGGCTTTTGCTTGGCGCATTCCCCTTCCACCTTGCCCATCACCAGGAAAGGCAGGCCGAGAATATCGGGGTCGAGATGCATGCCGATCCAGGGCGGCACGGGCAGATCGCCGCGCGCATCGAGCGCCGCCATCATCCTGCCCTGAAGCGCGAGGCTGCTGCCGAACACCACTTCCAGATCCATCGGCTGACGGCGGACCACAAGCGTCTGGCTCTGGGCACCAGCCGGATCGACATAGTCGACGTCGACAAAGAAGATGTCCGCCGAAAAGCCCGCGCCCAGCGTCACATTGAGCGGGCGAACGCGGATGTCGCGCCACTCGGGCTTTTCGCTCGCCAGCCAGTCCTGCAACTGGACGGTGATACGATCGGGAGTCAGCAATTCCATGATTACAGCCCCTTCGCCGCCAGCGCGCGCTTCAGTTCGGTGGTGAGCGGCCCCATATCCTTGGGCGACGAGCCGTGGAGCAGAATTTCATCGGCGCCAGCATCCAGGAACCCCATGAGCTGATCGGCGCATTGGGCCGCGGTCCCCACCGCAGCGCCCTCGTCCAGCCATTGCTGCGGAATGAGCCGACTGACGTCGACCAGCTCCTGCCGCGTATAGGCCTGATCCGCCGGCTTGCCGTTGAGGCCTGCAATCTTGGGATGGGCGCGGATATCCTCCAGCACCTTCTTGTCCCAGCCGTTGATGTCGACGATCAGGTCGCCAAAGCCGGGCAGTTCGAAATAGGTGATGGCGCGGCCGCCGACGACGGCCTCTTCCTCGTCCTTGGGCAGGTCCGGGGCGACGATGATATTGTGATAGATGCGCACGGACATGGGATCGCGGCCGGCCTTCTCCGCCGCGTCGCGGACGATCTTGGCGCTGTTCTTCACCCCCTGCGCCGACACGAAGGGATGCAGCAGCACGCCGTCGCAATGTTCGCCAGCGAATTCCAGGCTTTTGGGCCCGATCGCAGTGAAGATGATCGGCGGGGGCGTGCCGCAATGGCGATCGGTCAGATTGATGGCGGGGAATTTGCCCAGCACACCCTCATAATCGATCTTCTCACCCGCCCAGAGGCGCCGGCAGATCGAGATCAGATCGGCCAGCCGCTCCATGGTGATCGGCGGCGAACCCAGCATCTTCATATAGGCCGGAACCGCCCGCGCGAACATCAGGCGGAACCGCTCGCCGCTCATCGCCTGCATCATGTCGGCGACGCTGGCGGTGACGAGCGGATGGCGCATCGTCGCATATAGGGTGCCGGTGATGCGGATCTTCGACGTGGCCTCGGCCACCGCGCCCGCCAGCACCGCCGGTTCCTTCAGCGCATAGCGTTCGGATATCCACACGCAGCCAAGGCCGATGCGCTCCGCCTCTTTCGCTTCGTCGATGCCGCGGCGCGGATCATTGACCCGCCCGGGGAGGATATAGGTGCCGAACTTGTCGAAAAGTGCCTGCGCGCCGGGTTCCACCGCTTCCGTCATTCCCATGTCCTCTCAAATATATGCCACTGCATTGCCGTTGGGAGGAGCATTGGCAACCTG
>NZ_JBHIWJ010000194.1:0-1677 GCF_041987595.1 Sphingobium sp.
ACAGGACGAAATCGGCTTCCGTGAACGGGGCGAGGCCCATAATAGTCTCCTTGATTAAAAAACGGTCCACGGGATCGATCCCGGGAGTGACGTTTCATTCCCCTTAGCCGCCGCGCTCGGCACCTACCCAATGGAAGGCGGCGCGCCTTCCGCACTGTGTCAGCAGCCATTCTATAGAATGAGGAAGGAGAGGCCATGACACTGACCCTGCAGGAAATGTCGGACAGGTTCGAGATTCAGGATCTGATCGTGGGCTATTGCTACGCGGTGGATACACGCGACTGGGACGCACTGGACCGCTATTTCACCGAAGACGCCGTGATCGACTATTCGGAAATGGTGGGCGTCGTCGGGGGCCTTGCGGAGATAAAGTCCTTCCTGGCGGAAAGTCTGACGCCGATCCTCGCCTTTCAGCATGCCGTGTCCACCACCCAATATCAGATCGCGGGCGACCGGGCGAAGACCAAAACCGCCTGCTATAATCCGATGACGGTCAGCAACGGCGAAACGGCCGATACGCTGGTCTTCGGCCTCTGGTACCATCATGATTTCGTCCGCACCGGGCAAGGCTGGAAGATCAGCCGACTCTATGAGCAGAAGTGCTACCGGATCAATGTACCGGACTGGCTTGCGGCACAATTGCCTGCCTGATTCTCCCCTCACAGCTTTTGCCGGATTCCAAGGGGGGAGCCTGATGCGCCGCTTTCTGAACATGATTTTCATCCTGTCGATGCTTCTTGCCGGCCTGTCGCTGCTGTGGCTGGGGGGACGGCTCGCCCTGCTCGGCGGGTCAAGCTGGTATTGTGTGTCCGGCCTCATCATGGTGAGTGCGGCCTGTCTCGGCTGGCGCCGTTCGCCCCTCTCGGTCACCCTCTATTGGGCCTTTCTCGCGGCCAATCTCTGCTGGTCGCTTTGGGAGGTCGGACTGGACGGCTGGGCTCTTGCGCCCCGGCTGGCCATGCCGGTCGCCATGGGCCTCTACATGTTCACCCCCTATTTTCGGCGGCGTGTCGGGCTTGACCGCCCCCTGCCCGGCGCACGCATGCTGTGGCCCGGTCTTCTGCTGCTCCTCGTCGGCGCGAGCGGCGGCGCCTTCTGGGCGGATCGTTCGCCGCCGGCGGGCAGCGCTCTGTGGGGCGCCGGACCTGCACGAGCCGCCGATGGCGACTGGGTGGCCTATGGCAACGACCGGGGCGGATCGCGCTACTCGCCGCTGGCGCAGATCACGCCCGCCAATGTCGGCCATCTGGAAAGGGCATGGACGTACCACACCGGCAAACTCACCGATGGCAAGCAAGGCACGGCCTTTCAGGTCAATCCGCTCAAGGTGGGCAATCGCCTGTTCCTGTGCGCGGGCAATAATGATGTGATCGCGCTCGATCCGGAAACGGGGCGACAATTATGGCGGCACCGGCCCAAGACCGATCTCGCGGGTGTCTATGGCCTCGTCTGCCGCGGCGTCACCTATTATCGCATCCCGCAGGCCCATGGCTATTGCGCCGAGCGCATCTACACCGCGACGCTCGACGCCCGGCTGATCGCGCTCGATGCTGCGACCGGCGGACTTTGCCCCGGATTCGGACAGGGCGGTCAGGTGGATCTGAAGGCGGGACTGGGAACGGTCGACAAGGGCTATTATTTCGTCACCTCGCCCCCCGCCCTCGTGCGCGGCCGCCT
>NZ_JBHIWJ010000195.1:0-1652 GCF_041987595.1 Sphingobium sp.
GGTCGACCTGCCCGGCGGCGTGCGCGGCCTGCTCCAGCCGACCAAGCGTGGGGAGATTTTCTTCCTCGACCGGGCGACTGGCAAGCCCATTCTGCCGGTGGAGGAACGCCCCGTCCCGCAGGGCGCCGTTCCCGGCGAACGCCTTTCGAAAACCCAGCCCTATTCGGTCGGCATGCCCAGTTTCGGCGGTCCGCGTCCGACGGAAAAGGGCATGTGGGGCCTGACGCCGATCGACCAGGCGATGTGCCGCATCCGCTTCCGCCAGGCCCGCTTCGACGGGGACATGACCCCGCTGTCGACGGAGCATCCAACCCTCACCTGGCCCGGCTACCTGGGCGGCATCGACTGGGGCGGCGTATCGGTCGACCCCCGGCGCGGCCTGATGATCGTTAACAACAATCAGGTCGGCAACTATAACCGCCTGATTCCCCGCGCCGTTGCGGACCGGCAGGGCATCAGGCCGATGACCGCCGCCCATATGAGCGATGTCGGTGGCCCCGTCGCCCAGATGGGCGTGGCCTATGCCGCCCATATCGCGCCCTTCCTCTCCCCGCTCGCCATTCCGTGCCAGCAGCCCCCCTATGGCCGAATCAACGCGGTAGACCTGAAGACCGGCAAGCTGGTGTGGAGCCAACTGTTCGGCACCTCGCGCGACAGCGGCCCGCTGGCCCTGCCGACCTTCGTGCCGATTCCCATGGGTGTGCCCAATATCGGCGGGTCGGTGGCGACCGCGAGCGGCCTCACCTTCATCGGTGCGACCCAGGAGCATATGTTCCGCGCCTATGAAACCACGACCGGCCGGTTGCTGTGGAAGGCGCGCTTGCCGGCGGGTGGCAACGCCTCCCCCACCACCTATTGGTCGAATGCCAGCGGACGCCAGTTCGTGGTGATCGCCTCGGGCGGACACGGCGCCATGCTGTCAGGTGCGAGCGATGCGTTGATCGCCTATGCCCTGCCCAAGAAATAGCGGGAAGCGAGAAACGGGCGCCTCAACACTAGCCAAGTAAACGCGACGAATCGCGGGAAGATGCCGCCCAATCCTATCCTTTGGCGGGCAAGATTGGCCTAAGGGGCTTTATGTTTCTTCGGGAAACAAGGGGAGGAAAACATGTCTGCACATGGCGGTCTGGTGAGACGCTTGCCCGTCGGCGCCGACGATGAACGCGAGATCAAACATGTGCTGCTGCGTTACGCCACCAGTATCGACACGCGGGACTGGCCGCTTTTCCGGACCTGCTTCGCCCAGGATTGCGAGACCGATTACGGCAGCTTCGGACATTGGCGCGGACCGCGCGAAATCGCCGAATATATGGCCGATGCGCACCGCCACATGGGGCCGACGCTGCACCGCATCACTAATATCGTGATAGAGAAGCGCGACGACCAGGTGCACGCGCGCAGCTATGTCGACGCAATCCTGCCGGAGGCGGCCCAAGGGGGCGTCACCCATCGCGCGGCCGGCTATTATGACGATTGCCTGGTCCGCACATCGGACGGCTGGAAGATTTCCCGTCGAAAGTTCACCATGGTCAAGGCAGGGCTGGATGACTGATCTCAACCGTCAGGTCCTGTTGACGTCGCGTCCGGCGGGAATCGCGCAGGCGGAAAATTTCGCGATCGGGCATGCGCCGATCCAACAGCCCGCGCCGGGC
>NZ_JBHIWJ010000196.1:0-1583 GCF_041987595.1 Sphingobium sp.
GAGCCGCAGGTGCAGGCGGCGCTGCAGGCGCAGAAGGCCAATCGTCGCGGATCGTTCGATGGCGGCATCAACGGCGGTGCGGCCTATCGCAAGACCACGTCTATCACCAATGATACGTCTTTCAGCTTTGGCGATCTGACGCTGCGCAACATTTTCGGCTATCGCAAGAATTACAGTTATCAGCTGATCAACACCGGCGGCCTGCCGCTGCTGCAGATACCCACGGGTCTACCGTCTCCCGCGCCTTCGGCCGTGCCGTTCACCCTGTTCACAGCGTCATCCGTGCTGGATCGGCAGTATCTGACGAATGAAACCCAGTTGCTGGGCGACTTTGGTTCGTTCAATTTCATCGTTGGCGCATTTTACAATAATGACAAGCCGGACGGTCCCAGCGGGTCGCAGTTCACGGCATTTTCCGTTGGTGGCGTCCCTGCTCCGGCGGTGACGGCGCATGTTCGCAACAAGAACTGGGCGGTCTATGGCCAGATCGGTTATGAATTTACCGACAAGCTGAAGCTCAATCTGGGCGCGCGTTACAGCTGGGACAAGGTATCGGCCTGCGGTGGCACCATCGGCACGAATTATGTCGATGAAGCCACTTGCCTCAACACCGCCGCCCTAGGTCTGGCCGACGGCGTCGGCACGGTATCCAACAAGGGGCAGGAGCCGAGCTGGACCATCGGGCTCGATTACAAGGCGACGCCGGACTGGCTACTCTATATCGTGTCGCGGCGCGGCTATCGGGGCGCCAATGTGAACACGCCGCTGTTCGAAACGCCCTTTACCACGGGCGGCACAAACCCGGCCTGCGTCGCGACCGGAGGCGTGTGCGCGGATCTTCGTCCTTTCCAGAAAACGGGAGAGGAAAAGATCACCGACGTCGAGATCGGTTCCAAATATGATTATCATGTCGGATCGGCACGCGGGCGCCTCAATATCGCCGCCTATTACAGCAAATATAAAAATGCCCTTCAGTTCCTGAACACGCAGACGACCGTTCCGAATGGCACCCCGGATTCGCCGACCAACGGGTCTTTGGCCGCCAATGTCGCGGATCTGCGGATTTGGGGCGTGGAACTGGAAGCATCGATCAGCCCCGTGCGGAGCCTCACCGTCGGTTTCAACGCCGCCTATACCAATGTGAAGGTGGAAAGCCTGACCGTTCCAGCGGGGCTGCCTTCGACGATCGTGCTGGGCGAGGGCCAGATCAACAAATATTCGCCCAGCTTTTCCGGCACGGCCAGCGTCAGTTGGACCCTGCCGATCCGTCCGGCTGACGGCGATGTCGTGCTCAACGCCGACCTGTTCATGACCGACGATTTCGGCGGTCAGAACGGCGAAAAGCTGCCGGGTTACCAGTTGGCCAATGCACGGCTGGACTGGCGCGGGATCGGGGGCACGGGCCTTGATCTGGGCGTCTATGTGAAGAACCTCTTCAACGAGAAATATTTCTCGGCCTCCAGCGTTCTTCTGCCGTCCTTCCCCACCAGTTCGGTCTATGCGGGCGATCCGCGGACCTGGGGCGTCACGGCCAAATATACATTCTAAAACGCCTGTGAGGGGGGAGGGTGAGCGATCCGTCC
>NZ_JBHIWJ010000197.1:0-1315 GCF_041987595.1 Sphingobium sp.
TGAAGGATCTGGAAGTCATCGACGTTCCCCAGCCCGTCGATCCCTATAAGTGACCGACAGGCCGGACCGGCGCGGCGAGAGCGCGCCGGTCCGGCGAAGGAGGGCGTCGGTGTTTGGAATGGAAGGATGAGCAAGGGCATGAAGCGCTCAGTCGAACTGAAGATCGATGTCAGCGAAGCGGCGGCCCTCGGCATGGCCGCCCATGTGGCGATCACGGTTCATCTTCCGGATATGACGGCATTGGCCAATCCCAAGACCGTCTGTTTCGCTTTTCCCGGCGGGGGCTATTGCCGGCGCTATTACAGCTTCGACATGCCGGATGGGTCGGGCGGCGGGGAAGCGGGTTTCCATTGCGAGCGCGGATGGATTTTTGTCGCCTGCGATCATCTGGGATTTGGCGAGTCCACCATCCCGGAAGGCAATGCCCTCAATCTCGATAACGTGGCGGCGGCCAACGACGCGATGGTGCGCCAGGTCATGGCCCGGCTGGAAGCGGGCACGCTCGTCGATGGACTGGACCCGATCGTCGACGCCACATGCCTTGGCATAGGCCAGTCGATGGGCGGATGCTTCACGGTCGTCGCGCAGGGCAATCACCAGACATTCCACGGCATCGGCGTGCTGGGCTATAGCGGCGTCCATACTGTCGTGCCGACCCGGCCGGGACAGCCGCCCGCCGCGTGGCCCTGGATTTCGCGCCGTTCGTCGCTCGATGCGCCGCATGTGCTGAATGCGGCGGCGCTGGCGCAGGCGCCGGGCGTGACGCTGGGCGACGCCGAAGCGCTCCAGGCGGCGGCAAGGGCAGGCGAGCATCCTTTCCAATGGTCCTTCCATCATGATGACGAGCCTGCGGATATCGTCACGCTCGACATGAAGGCGTCTGCCGGGCTGGTCGATCCGCTGCCCGAATGGCGTTCGGCGACCACGCCGCCTTGCGGCGTATATATGGTCGCGCCGGGCGCAGTGGCGCTCGAAGCAGCGGTGGTACGCGTCCCCGTGCTGATCGCGATGGGCGAGCGCGACGTTGTCCCCGATCCCTTGGGCGAGCCCCGGGCCTATAAGAGCGCGGAAGACGTCCAGCTCTTCATATGTCCCCGCATGGCGCACATGCATAATTTCGCGCCGACCCGCGTCCGCTTCTGGGAGCGCATTCACAATTGGGGCGATGGCGTCGCGGCGCAGCGGGGGCTGGGTTGAGCGCAGCCGTCGGCTTCAGAGACTGAAGCCGCCATCGACGATCAGGGTCTGGCCAGTCATATATTGCGCCTTGGCCGAAGCCAGGAAGGCTACGGCTTCGGCAATATCCTCGCCGCTG
>NZ_JBHIWJ010000198.1:0-1312 GCF_041987595.1 Sphingobium sp.
TGGAGGACGCCACCAAAGCCGCGGGCCGCATATTGATGCAGCGGCTCGCCATCGGTCCGCGTCATGCGCTCGCCGCGCGGGATTGGGTAGCGCCAGCCATCGCCACCCAGATCCTGCGTGCCATCGACGGGCGGGGATTGCCCAAGGTCGACGACTGGTCCGCAGGGCATGGCGATCCCGCGCCCGACATCATGGCCGTGGAGCCCGTTCTGGCCTCCCGATCGGTCCTCTCCATCCTTGCCGCGGCGGAGGAGGGTGAGCGGCTGAGCGAAGCGGACATTGTCACCCTGTTCGATGCCGAGCAGGATGATTTCACCGCCATCGTCAACCAGGCCGATCGGTTGAGGCGGCAGGCCGTGGGCGACATGCTGACCTATGCGGTCAACCGCAACATCAACTATACCAATATCTGCCTCTACAAATGTGGTTTCTGCGCCTTCTCGAAGAGCAGCACCAAGGCCATGCGCGGTCCGGCCTACAGGCTCGACATGGAGGAGATCGGACGCCGCGCGGCCGAAGCCTGGGATCGCGGCGCGACCGAAGTCTGCCTTCAGGGCGGGATTCATCCCGATTATGACGGTCACACCTATCTTGATGTCCTGAAGGCAGTGCGTGAGGCCGCGCCCGATATTCATATCCATGCCTTTTCGCCGCTGGAGGTGACGCACGGTGCGCGCACGCTCGGTCTGCCGCTGGAGGATTATCTGGCACGGCTGAGGGAAGCGGGGCTGTCCACGCTACCCGGCACGGCGGCGGAGATACTGGATCCCGAAGTTCGCGCCATCATCTGCCCTGACAAGGTGACGGCGGATGAGTGGATCGAGGTGATGCGCGTGGCGCATGGGGTGGGCCTGCGCAGCACGGCGACGATCATGTTCGGCCATGTCGAGGAATATCGCCATTGGGCGCGCCATCTGCTCCGCATCCGCGGGTTGCAGGAGGAGACGGGCGGCTTCACCGAATTCGTGCCGCTGCCGTTCGTGCATATGGAATCGCCGATCTGGCGCAAGGGGCTGGCACGGTCCGGGCCAAGCTATCGGGAGGCCGTGTTGATGCACGCGGTGGCGCGCATCGTGCTGCATCCGGTGATCCCCAATATCCAGGTGTCCTGGGTGAAGATGGGACCGGAAGGGGCCGCGGCGATCCTGAATGCAGGCGCCAATGACATGGGTGGCACGCTGATGGATGAATCGATTACCCGGGCTGCCGGTGGCGTCAATGGGCAGGAATTCGGGCCTAAGGAAATGCAGGCTCTGGCGGCCTCGGTGGGACGGCCTGTCCGCCAGCGCACGACACTTTATCAACCGGTGCC
>NZ_JBHIWJ010000199.1:0-1238 GCF_041987595.1 Sphingobium sp.
AAGTACACAATTCCCGTGTGCTGGTACTAAAGAGTTCACGGATAGCTGGTGTACCATCAGCAACAGCATCTAGGACTTGCTGCTTCATGCTATACGGTACTACCTTGTTAGCGTATGTAAACACTTTCTCCTGTCCGATATACATCTGTATCACGGGATAAATTTCACCCTGCGAGTGCACATGCACACCTGAACCCACGGAATCACCAAGCTTAATGCTGTAATCGCTCATGTTCTACCTCATCGTTAAGTTCGACCTGCAATTACACCATCAGAATAACCAAACTCGTAGCCCTCATCGTACGCACTCTCACACCCAGCTATGTAACCAGATTCATAACCCTCATCGTACGCACTATCAACGGCTTCCTCTAAACTACGAGCATACGTTAATACTTCGTTGTAGTATTCAATGAGCTCCTCTTGTAAAATCTCTTCGAGAACTTCTGTATCAAGTTTGTCAATACAAGTTCTGGTACGAACTTCCGCAATAATCTTTGCAGTTCTGTCCATAAAATCGTGTTTCATGTTGTAGCTCCTTTAGTATTTAATATTAGGTTTGTTTGTCTGTCTTACTGCCACAATTGAATTATATTTCAAATTTGATAGGGCTTGGTATCACCAGTCTAAAATAACATCATCGGTTACTCGGAAGCCATTATTGTCCTCAATGTAGGTAGGGTCGCTCCATTCGCAGGCGTATACTTCCTCACCATCTTCAAAGGCTTCTTGGTTTGTGATTTTCCAGATGACCGTATATTCTTCGCCGTCCTCATCTTTGGCGCGGGCTTCGTACCAATAATCCCAAAGCCCTGTTGAAAGCTCGTCGCCTTTCTCATCGTTAAATCGGTAAAAAGCGCCATCATAACCATCTAAATAGGCTCCTTTTGTTATTTTGATATGTTTCATTTGATTCTCCTTCACCATTTAATAATAAAACTGTTTGTGTACACCGCGTTATCAACGACATACCCAGCAAGTTTCAGACCAAATTGCAAACGCTCAATATCATAAGCGTAAGCTTCCAAGCGAATTGCTGCTGGATGTGCACCAGGAGCTAACTGCATTGCATTAGGTAATTGCACGAGTACCTCAGTACGGCTATCCATAGCAGCGTTTACTATGGCCTGCTGAATTTTAGCACATAACTGCATATGCAGTTCATCAGCCCTCTTCGCTTGTATACGTCTAACTACTGATACGTCTATCATGGTTTGCACTCCGGTTCTGACTTCAGG
>NZ_JBHIWJ010000200.1:0-1109 GCF_041987595.1 Sphingobium sp.
ACAACACATTCACCCCCGCATCGGCCGGCATGTTGGCGCGCACATAGGCCATGGCTGCATCCACGATGGGCATGGCGCGGCCCCGACCGGCCGCCTTGTGCCACGCTTCGAGGGCACCGACATATTGATCAAGCCCTGGCTGCCCATTTTCAGGCTGGGCGAGAAATTCAAAGCCATCGCGCCAGTCGATCTTCGCCAGGCTGGCAAAGGCGTTGATGGCGTTCGTGAAGCTTTGCCGTCGCTGCGCGGGGCTCATCTCGACCAGCCAGCCTTCCAGATTATAGTTGGGCTTCTGCTTGGCGCATTCCCCATCGACCTTACCCATCACGAGGAAAGGCAGGCCGAGAATATCCGGATCGAGATGCATGCCGATCCAGGGCGGCACGGGCAGGTCGCCGCGCGCATCGAGCGCCGCCATCATCTTGCCCTGCAGCGCCAGGCTGCTGCCGAACACCACTTCCAGATCCATCGGCTGACGGCGGACCACGAGCGTCTGGCTCTGGGGACCAGCCGGATCGACATAGTCGACGTCGACGAAGAAGATGTCGGCCGAAAAGCCAGCGCCCAGCGTCACATCGAGCGGGCGAACGCGGATGTCGCGCCATTCGGGCTTTTCGCCCGCCAGCCAGTCCTGCAGCTGGACGGTGATTCGATCGGGGGTCAGCAATTCCATGATTACAGCCCCTTCGCTGCCAGGGCGCGCTTCAGTTCGATGGTGAGCGGCCCCATATCCTTGGGCGACGAACCATGGAGCAGAATTTCATCGGCGCCGGCGTCCAGAAAGGCCATTAACTGGTCGGCGCACTGGGCTGCGGTCCCCACCGCGGCGCCTTCATCCAGCCATTGCTGCGGAATGAGGCGACTCACATCGACCAGTTCCTGCCGTGTATAGGCCTGATCCGCCGGCTTGCCGTTGAGGCCGGCGATTTTGGGATGGGCGCGGATATCCTCCAGCACCTTCTTGTCCCATCCATTGATGTCGACGATCAGGTCGCCAAAGCCGGGCAGTTCGAAATAAGTGATGGCGCGGCCGCCGACGACGGCCTCCTCCTCCTCCTTGGGCAGGTCCGGGGCGACGATGATATTGTGATAGATGCGCACGGACATGG
>NZ_JBHIWJ010000201.1:0-892 GCF_041987595.1 Sphingobium sp.
CGCCCGGCCCGATGCGGACGGAAATGACGCAGGGCATGTCCTTCCCCGATTTCGCTGATCCCCGGCTGCTGGCCCGCTACACGGGCATGCGCCCGCCCTGTCCGCCCGAGGAGGTGGCCGAGCCGCTTCTGTTCCTTGCGTCCGATCGCGCGCGTCATGTGCATGGCGCCTGCTGGGCGGTCGACGGCGGCATTACCGCCGGCTAGAGCGTTTTCGAAGCGGGTGGAAACGCCAGTGCGGCGAAGCCAATCACCTGCTGGCTCGGAAAACGCGTCAAATCAAAAGACTAGAGCAATCGAGCCGATGCAATCGGATCGGAATCTGCTCTAGGCAGCGGCTCTATCCGCCGATGGGATAGAAGACCGACTTTTGATTTTGATATTCGTGCAGCCAGTCCGGGCCATATTCCCGTCCGACGCCGGAGCGCTTGTAGCCGCCGATCGGTGCATAGGTCATCCGCCCGGTCCCGCCATTGAGCATGACGCTGCCCGCACGGATTTGCATCGCCATCTCATAGCCCTTGGCGGCGTCGGCGGTTTCGATGCCGCCATTCAGGCCATAGCGGGAATCGTTGGCGATGCGGATCGCCTCTTCGTCGCTATCGAAACCGATGACACAGCCGACCGGACCGAACACCTCTTCCTGGGCAATCGTCATGCTGTTGTCGACATCATCGAAGATCGTGATGTCCGTGAAGAAACCCTTGTCGAGGCCCACCGGACGCCCGCCGCCATGCACGATCCGCGCCCCCTCGTCGCGGCCGATGGCGATCAGCCTTTCGACCTTTTCCCGCTGGGACTCGCGGATCAGCGGCCCCATCGCCACGCCGGGATCGGCAGGATCGCCGATCCTGAACTGGCTGGCGATGGCGCAGGCGGTTTCGACGAACGCC
>NZ_JBHIWJ010000202.1:0-836 GCF_041987595.1 Sphingobium sp.
GCGAAGACATGACCGGTCGCTTCGGCTGCATCCTCGCGGATCCGCCCTGGGCGTTTGAGACGCACAGCGGCGAGACGATGACCCCGCATCGATGTGCCGAAGACCATTACCAGACCATGACGCTGGAGCAGATGGCGGCGCTGCCGGTGGGCGACATCGCGGCGAAGGACTGCGCGCTGTTCATGTGGGTGGTCGGCAGCCACCTGGAGGAATCGTTCGCCCTGGCGCGTGCCTGGGGATTCACGTTCAAGACCGACGCGTTCTACTGGCTCAAGCAGAAGCTGATCGGCGCCAATCAGATAGACCTTTTCACCGGTGACATTGCCGAGCTGCGCATGGGCTTTGGATATTGGACGCGCAAGCAGGTGGAGCCGTGCCTGCTGTTCACGCGGGGCAACCCGGCGCGGCAAGCCAAGGGTGTGCGTCAGGCGATCGTCGAGCCGCGCCGCGAACACAGCCGCAAGCCCGATGCGCAATATGAGCGGATCGAGGCGCTAGTGGCCGGGCCACGCATCGAATTGTTCGCAAGGCAGAAGCGGCCAGGCTGGGAATGCTGGGGCAACCAGACCGACAAGTTCGGAGTCGCCGCGTGAAGCCCCCGATCGTTCCGATGGTGTGCGGCCGTTGCCAGCGGCAGACGCGCGAGGCGCTGACGAAATGGCACCAGCTGTTCGTCTGCCCGACCTGCCTCGACGAGCTCGACACGCCGCTTTCGCCCGTCACGCGCACGATCGCGCTGGACCGGGCGCTGTCCGACCGGCTGCTGCCGATCGCCAGCCAACGCGGGCTGCCGGTGTCGACGCTGGCGACGCGCATTCTGGACATCATCAGCCGCG
>NZ_JBHIWJ010000203.1:0-836 GCF_041987595.1 Sphingobium sp.
GTATGAGCTCGCGGCACACTGGCGCGGGCAATGGGGTCCGGTGCGCGCATTCGTGCGCGGATCGGCGGCGAAAATCGATTTCGGCGGAACGCGCCGCTTCGCGCAGATGCTGAATGGCAAGCTGGTCGAGCGAAGCGCCAAGGGCGACTGGTCGGGCGATCTCTACAGCGCTTCGGCTGGGCTCGGCTATGAAGCACGTATCGGTAAGCGCCTGATCCTGCGTCCGACGGCGGTGATCGACTATTACAAGCTGGACGAGAATGGCTATGCGGAGACCGGCGGCGGCAATGCCTTCAACCTGATCGTGGACAAGCGCAGCAGCGACGAGCTGGCCGTCAACGGCACGCTGGTGGCGGGATACGAGTTCGGCAGCCTGCGCCCTGACGATGTCTGGATCCGTGCAGAGATCGAAGGCGGTCGCCGCCAGATCATCGGCGGTTCGCTCGGCGAGACCACCGCCCGCTTCAAGGACGGTGCGGCCTTCACGCTGCTGTCCGACGCACGCAGCGATGGCTGGATCGGCTGGCTGCGGCTGGTCGGCGGGCAGCAGGGCTTTGCGATGGCCGGGGAAGTCGGCGCCGAAGAGCAGTTCGGCAATCTCGCGCTCAACGCCCGCGTTTCGCTCAGGATCGGTTTCTGACCGCGCTGTTCGACCCCGGCCTCCATGCACGCCGGGCCGGGGCCGAACCGTTTCGACAGCACGACAGGCTTGGCGCGATGCATCAGCGATGAAAACTCAATTGACTACTGGCATATTTATTTTACCACTCGTCAAACATTCTTCGCGATGGGAAACAGAGAGGATCATTGCCGGTCATGAGCCAAGCCGTCGTTGT
>NZ_JBHIWJ010000204.1:0-805 GCF_041987595.1 Sphingobium sp.
CGCTCAGCGGTGCGGTGATCGGACCAGTGTCGACACCGCTATCGAGCGGGTGCTGCGCGACTGACGGTTCGAGCACCAGGCCTATCGCGCCCCTGGCCCCAATCTGCTCTTAGCCTCCACGAATAACCGTCTGACCGTTCTTACCGTCTATGGGGCGCATCCGAGCTGGCAGGGCATCCAGCCAAGGGCGTCATTCTTGTCCATCGGGCGCTCGGGCGGCCTAGCTGTCAGCACGACACCGCGCTGCCTGAGTTTCCGAGCTGCCATCCCAGCGTGCGCCGCTGGCGGGAAGGTGAGCCGATTACTCGCTCAAGCTCAGTTCGACAGAGCGCAGGCCATGAACCGTTCACTGCACTGCAGCGCCGAATTAGCGCTCTGCTACCTAGAGATGCTTAGCAAAAAAAATGCTCTCAATAGCCCGATCTCGCAAGCTCAGTATCTGATTTACGAAAAAGGGAAATGTGGTGGACGCACTAGGGCTCGAACCTAGGACCCGCTGATTAAGAGTCAGCTGCTTGACGGCAGCTTTAGCCGATTTCTCCCCAAAAGAGGACGGTCAACAATCGGCCCACTTTCTGCCGATCTGTGATGCCAGTCAGGCAAACGATGTATGTCGGCTCCAGACAGGAGCTGCCATCCGATCTATCAATTTGGAACGGCAGCACTGTCCCAGGTCCCGCCCATCACATTCGACCCTTTGAAGACTCTCAGCTGCCAATTTCCGATGCCCAAGTGCGGTCCGTCCGCTAGGCGAGAATCGCATGGCCTGCGGGCCTCAGTTCAAGAGCACGTGGGCGGCGTATCA
>NZ_JBHIWJ010000205.1:0-768 GCF_041987595.1 Sphingobium sp.
ACAAACTGGGTCGCAGAGCTGCGATTCATCGAAAGGCAGACGCATGTCCTACACCGTGAACACACTGCGAAATATGACCAGATCCTGCGAAATGATGCGCGATCGGGTCAAAGCTGTGGTGTTCAAACCTGATGAACGCAAGGTCCTCAATATCACCTTTGGGCCTACGGCGGCAGCGGAATTGGTCGGAAGAACGCCTGAAGCGCTTGCCAAGGCAGAGAAGGAGGGACGTCTCGCGCCTCCGAAGCAGCTTAACAATGGCCGCCGCTATTACACGCTCGAAGACCTTACTCATATTCGCAAGGCGCTGAACATTCATCCGGGCAAGCTAGCCCATGAGAATGCGGTCGTAGTAGCCGTGCAGAATTTCAAGGGCGGCGTCGGCAAGAGTACGATTACCAAGCATTTCGCCGATTTTCTCGCACTGAACGGATATAGCGTTCTCGTGATCGACTGCGATCCGCAGGCGTCAACGACAACTATGTTCGACATCCAGCCCGAAGCACTTATCGATGAAGAGGAGACTTTAGGAAACTTCCTGTCGCCTCGCAGTACATTCGATGATTTCAGGAAGGCAATCCGAGAAACCGCTTGGCCTACAATCAAAATAGTGCCGTCAAGCCTTGGCCTGCAGGATGCAGAGTGGGACCTCACGGCAACGTTGACGGAGGGCGGACAAGCAGTGCGCGAGGGACTTCAGCGTCTCCGAATTGGCATCGACAGTATCATCAAGGACTTCGACGTCGTCTTGCTCGATCCTCCGCCGGC
>NZ_JBHIWJ010000206.1:0-767 GCF_041987595.1 Sphingobium sp.
GTGACATGTCTGGAACCTCCTGATGTCATCGTCCGGTTGGTCTTGACGGATATATTAGCATAAACTAAATAAGCAATATCTAAAATAAAAGAGAAGGCCCGATGGCGTCCTCAACATTTGATCCGGAAACCTTCGAGAAGCAGGCCGTCGAGGTCGCCGCCATCTTGCGGGCGCTCGCGAACGAGCGCCGGTTGATGATCCTGTGCAGGCTGGTTGAATGCGGCGAGGACAACGTCGGTTCCCTGGCTCAAGCCGTGGGCCTGTCGCAGTCGGCCCTGTCCCAGCACCTGGCGAAAATGCGCGACGAGGGTCTCGTCGCGTTCCGGAGGGAGAGCCAGACGCTCTGGTATCGCATTGCCGATCCGCGGATCGAACAACTCTTCGCAACGTTCTACAGGCTGTTTTGCGCGCCTGTCAGAACTAGGAGCAGATAAGCCAACATAGGAGCCGATAATGTCGCTACCCACTATCAATCCCGCACAAGCTCGCAATCTCCTGGCGAAAGGTGCTATCCTCATCGACATCCGCGAGGCGAATGAGCATGCCCGCGAAAGGATCGTGGGCGCCCGAAACTTGCCTTTGTCCAAGCTCGACGAGGCCGATCTTGCGGCGCATCAGGGCAAGCAGGTCATTTTCCACTGCAAGAGCGGCGCTCGCACGCAGATCAATGCGTCGCGGCTCGCGTCGAAACTGGACGGAAGCTGCGAAGCCTTCATCGTGGAAGGCGGGATCGACGCCTGGCGCAAGGCGGGGCTGCCGGTTGAAAA
>NZ_JBHIWJ010000207.1:0-766 GCF_041987595.1 Sphingobium sp.
ATCGGCCGTTACGGTCGAGCTGTCGCTGGCATAGCTGATCCAGGGATCGCTGGGATTGGGATTGTCGACGGTCGTGCAATTATAGCGGGCCAGCATCGCGGTCGAGCAGCGCGGGCTGACACTCGAACCGCTGGCGATCGCGGCACCGGTCGCGGCGTTGGACACATAGGTGCCGTTCGCCGCCTTTTCCTGACTGAACTCCACCGATGCCGAGAAGCTGTTCTTGATCCCGCCGATGCTGAACTCACCGGACAGGTCGGTCTGGTTCAGCAGGCCGTCGGTCTTGGAATAGCGGGTGTTGGTGCGACGCCAGACCAGACCGCCCGCGGTCGCCGCATTGGCGGCGTTGGTGCCATAGACATTGCCCTGCTGGTCGTCGGGCTGGGTCCAGACATAACCCTGGGTGCTGCGACCGTAGCGGGTGGTGTTGCGCAGCGTCACGCCGCCGAAATCATGTTCGGCGCGGATGGTGAAATTGTCGACATTGGTGTCGCGGAAATCACGATCCTTGAGGCCATAATAAGCGCCGCGCGGGACGCTGATTTCCTTGCCACCGATCGTGGTGAAATCCTGTGCCGGGCCGGTCTCCGTCACGCCGGCCGGGGCATTGCCGATGGTGTAGAGATAGGGAATACCCGAATCCGGCAGCTCTTCGGTGTGAAGATGATAATAGCCGATGGTCAGGCTGGTCGAGCCGTCGAGGCCCAGCTTGACCAGCGGCGCCTCCCCGGACATCACGTCAAGCCAGCTCATGACAGTACACCCG
>NZ_JBHIWJ010000208.1:0-754 GCF_041987595.1 Sphingobium sp.
GCGTTCTCGATCTGCCCCGGATCGACGAGACAGTTCCAGAGGCCGCCGCTCAGGATGGTCTCGATCTCGACATCCTCGCCGATCACCCGGCGCAGAAGATCGTCCATATTGTTGATGAGCCGGCCGAGGTTGACGACCTTGGGCTCAAGCGGCTGCCTGCGACCGAATGCCAGGAGCTGCGAGGCGAGCTTCGCGCCGCGCGATACGCCTGCCATGGCGTTCTGCACCCGCTGCTCGGCGCGCTCGTTTCCTGCAAGGTCGCGCGAGAGCAGTTGGAGGTTCCCACTCACCACCTGCAGCAGATTGTTGAAATCATGCGCCACGCCGCCCGTCAGCTTGCCGAGCGCTTCGAGCTTCTGCGACTGGCGTAGCGCCGCTTCGGCGGCCTCCCGGTCCAGCGTTTCCTGCTGTAGCCGGCCCAGCGCCGTGCCCAGCTCTTCGGTGCGCTGCTCGACCCGGTGCTCGAGCGTCTCGTTAAGATCGTGAAGCTGATCTTCCGCCCGCTTCTGATGCGTCACATCATAGCCGTCGACGAATATACCCGAGACGCTGCCATCGGGCTCGACAATGGGTTGATAAATGAGGTTCACGAAGCGGATCTCGAGCGGTCCGTCCGGCGTGCGCTGCAGATGGGCTTCGAGATTGCGGCCCACAAAGGGCTCGCCGGTCTGATACACCCCGTCCAGAAGCTCGATGAAGCCTTGGCCGGCAATCTCGGGAAGTCCGTCGCGCAGGGGCATGCCGACCACGTCGC
>NZ_JBHIWJ010000209.1:0-751 GCF_041987595.1 Sphingobium sp.
TCGCCCAGCCATGATCCGCGACGTCGACCGGATTGCGGCTCATCCAGTGCAGCGCATTGGAAGACCAACTCAGATCCACGCTGCCGGGTGGCAGAATCGCATCGAAATAGGATCGGCCTATGGCGGAAGGAAAGACGCCCTGCCGGCCGTTAAGATAGCTGGCCGGGTCCTGATCCAGCAAGCCGAACAGCGACGTGAAATCGTTGGAGGGCAGGTCCGTATGCACGATCTGAACCGGCCGCTGCGCATTTTTCGCACGAACCAGATCGATGGCCGTCGCCATCGGCGCCATCGAATTACGTCCCTGCGATGCGCCATAGTCGACAATAGTGACAGGACCGGCGGAGGCATCGCCAATGGCCCGCGCCGCCTCCTCCAGCAGGGGGAGCGCGGATTGCAGATTGGCCTGTTGCAGGCCCGAATGCCGGTTGTAAAGCCCGCCCCCCGCCATGGCCGCGACAGCGGTGGAATCAGCCATAAAATGTCTCCGCTATACGCTGCGTGTAGATCGCGCTTTTTTCGGGCGACAGGCCATAATGAGGGATGACCGGCGTAATCGCGTCGGCCAGCGCGGCGCGCCGCGCAACCCGGACCCGCACTTCATCGGCCGTTCCGACCACGGCGATGCTTTCCACCATGGCGTCGGTGCAGGCAGCCGCCATCCCCGCCATGTCCCCCTGCGCGAAGGCGGCCTGAATCGCCGATGCCTCGCGGCCGAAACCGATTTCCTCGAAATAGCGCAGATATTGGG
>NZ_JBHIWJ010000210.1:0-740 GCF_041987595.1 Sphingobium sp.
GTCGATGCTCAAGACCGTCTTTGCCGAAGGGCTGGCCGGGAATGTGGCGGTCGTGCGTTTCCATGCAGCAAGAAAGGTTGAGCAAGAGCTAACCCGTAAAATTGGTACCGTTGAAGAGTCAGCTTGGAAGCAATTTAGAATTGCCAATGGTGGTGCGGAAGGTATCTCTGATTACATTCTAAACTATGGCACCGTTCAGTTTGACGAAAAAGGCGATCTGAAGCGTAGCGGTAAAAGCTTACATGAAGTGATGGAGCCAGTTAAAACAATCAAATTAAAACCTGAACATGAAGGTGATCAGAAGATTGATTTGTTAATGCGTCACTTTGCTGGCCGCCGGGCGTTAGAGCTTCACCGCCAGAAGCGTGAAAACCTGATCCCTAAAGAAACCGCTAAGGAATGGGCTCGACTTGGTAAAGACTACCCGGTGTTTGAGTCTATTCAGAAAGAGTATCAACAGTTCAATGATCGCATGATGGACTTTTACGAAGAAGCCGGAATGGTTACGCCTGAAGGCCGTAAGACGATGCAATCAATGAACAAGGACTATGTACCTTTCAACCGCATCCGTGATCAGCTTGCTGGTGGTAAAGGTGCGGCTAGTTCCGGGTTCCAAAAACTTAAAGGTGGCACCGCTAACCTGAATGATATTTTAGTGAACATTCAAGATGGTATAACGGCAAACGTCCGATCGGCATTAAACAACCGAGCTAAACAGCGACTTTATCAATACATTTCAG
>NZ_JBHIWJ010000211.1:0-738 GCF_041987595.1 Sphingobium sp.
CATGCCATTCTTGGTGAAATTGTCGGCATCGCGCAGCATCGCCTGTACATCCTCGGCATTTTTGAGCAGCCAGCCAGGTTGATCGCCCGGGAAGATGTTGGTGACATAGGTGATCGGCGGCAACTCCGCATGCATCGCGGGGATCAGCACTTCCTGCGGGTTGTCATAGATCACCGTCCGCGAAAAGAGCGGCAGCGCCATCGCCAGTTCGGGCGGCACGTGATCCGGCAGGGGCTGTTGTGCGACTTGGGTCATCATAGTCTCCGAAGCAAAAAGAGATAAATTCCACCCCTGCCAAAGACAGGTGCGATCGTGGGCGTCCGTCTGAGACTGGTGAGCATGCGGACGATCCGCAATGACAGGAGGCGATGCACATGAGTGAGGCAGACGTGCTGGATCTGGAACAGGCGATCCGGGACAATTACCGGCTGTGGAACGAAGGGAAGCGCGACGAACTCGATCGCCTTTTCCGGGCGTTGGGGCCAGAAGGGTTTACGATCGAATATGTCGGATCGCCCGCCGTGGACGGCGACGCCGCGATGGCTGGCATGTGGGCGGAATATGGCGGAAAATGCATGACAGAACCACTGGAGGTGATCGTCAACGGATCCGAGGGCGCCGCCTATGTCGTCAACCGCCTGCAAACTAAGGATGGCGCTGTTACGCTGCCCAGCCTCGAAACCTACAAGGTCGCCGATGGCCGGCTGACGATCCGCTATTTTCATCGAACCGGTCATT
>NZ_JBHIWJ010000212.1:0-727 GCF_041987595.1 Sphingobium sp.
CGTGTCGGCGGCAGGTGTGGCGCTAAACGCCCTGACGGCTCTGGCCGGTCACGCCAGGGCAGGGCGGGTGCGCTGGCCCTGCGCGGCCCTGTTCGCCATCACCGGCGCGGCCGGGGCCTGGTTCGGATCGTCCCTGGCCAAGATGATCGACGGCCATCAGCTGCTGCTGATCTTCGCCGTGGCCATGGCGGCCGTGGGCGCGTCGATGCTGCGTCCCAAGGCGGCGGTCGCGCGGGTCGAGCCCCGGCTGAACTGGTCGATGTCGCCGCGCGTCGGCATGGCGGGCGCCGGCGTCGGCTCGGCCGCAGGCTTCTTCGGCATCGGCGGCGGCTTTCTGATCGTGCCCGGCCTGATGGCGTCGACGGGCATGAGCCTGGCGACCGCCCAGGCGACGTCTTTGCTCAGCGTCGCCGCGTTCGGGGCGACGACGGCGGGCAACTATGCGCTGTCGGGCTGGGTCGATCCGGGCCTGGTCGCCGCCATGGCGGTCGGCGGGGTCGCCGGGACGGCGGCGGGTCTGCCGCTGGCGCGCCGGCTGGGGTCGAACGCCCGGCTTGGGCGCATCCTGTTTGCGGGCCTGATCCTGGTGGTCGCCGCCTATGTCGCGGTGCGGGCGATCCTGGCGCTCTGAGACCTCTGTTCAGCGGGCCGTCTTTCGACGACATTTCCGCCCATGACCGACGCCAGACTGGAGATCGCCGCCGGCTTTGCGACCTTGCAGGGGCCC
>NZ_JBHIWJ010000213.1:0-689 GCF_041987595.1 Sphingobium sp.
GGCTGGAGGGTTTCGGCTTCTTCGCCTTCACCCCCATCGGCCTGGCCATCCTTGGGCTGGGTATCGGCTACATGCTGCTGGCGCGGCGCTGGCTGGTGCGCAAGGGCGCCGGTGACGCTGCCGAGCCGCCGCGCCTGAACCTGGCCGAGCGCTATCGCCTGAACGAGCGCGAGCGACGCCTGCAGGTGCGCGCCGACTCGCCCCTGGCCAATCAGGTGCTCAACGAGTTGCAGCTGCGTCGTGATCACGGCATCAACGTCATCGCCGTCGAGCGCCGCCAGCGCCTGCGCACCCTGCTGCTGATGGCCAGCGGCAACACCCAGCTGGAGCCGGGCGACGTGCTGCTGGTGGACATCGCCAGCCCCGCCATCGGCCTGCTCGGCAGCTACCAGGCGCTGGGGCTGGAGCCCATGCCGCTGGCGCACTCGTACTTCAGCCTGCACGCCCATGAGCTGGGCCTGGCCGAGGTGGCGCTGCCACCGGAGTCGCAACTGCCCGGCAAGACCATTCAGGAACTGGGCTTTCGCTCGCGGCACAAGCTCAACGTGGTCGGCCTGCGCCGCCAGGGGCAGGCGCTGGAAGGCGTGCTGGTGGACGAAAAGCTCAAGGCCTCCGACACCCTACTGGTGGCCGGCGCCTGGCGCGACATCCATCGCCTGCAGGGGCTGAGCCGCGATTTTCTGGTGCTC
>NZ_JBHIWJ010000214.1:0-685 GCF_041987595.1 Sphingobium sp.
GATCTCGGTGTTGAGCCGCGTCACGATCTCCTTCGGCATGCCGGCAGGGCCGAAATAGCCCTGCCAGGACGAGATGTCGAAATCCGGCACGCCAGCTTCCTGCATCGAGGGCAGGTGCGGCGCCAGCGGCGAGCGGTCCTTGGTGGTGACGGCAAGCGCGCGCAAGGCGTTGCCGTTGACGTGCGGCAGACCGGTCAGGATGTCCACGAACATCATCGAGACGCGGCCGCCCCACGTCGGCCGGGTCCAGTCGAATTGTTCGAGTTCATACCGAATGTCGACGTCTACAGAACGTCCACCCAAATTTAATATCGGCAATTCGAGACACTTCCTTTCGAGACTTGTAAATTATATTACGACATTGTTACGAAAATTACAGTCGCAATTTGTCGAAACTATTCAAAAATTTAGATGTAATTGTTGACAATATCATCCGGTAAATTCCAAACGATCTAAAACTCGAACACGTCCGCAGCCCCGGCGCCCATTTCCGGCTGTTTTACTACGCCGATTTGCGGCAAATAGATGATCTCTGCGACTTCCCCTTCGCCGCCGTCGCGCCCTTTGTTCAATCCGATCAAGCCGCGGCCTTCTTTCGCGTTCGTATCAACTGCGATCAATAACGCAGCACAAGGCCAATGTTGGGCCGAAATATTATGCCGTCGGCCTGACGCTGGGCTATTGA
>NZ_JBHIWJ010000215.1:0-684 GCF_041987595.1 Sphingobium sp.
AGGTCTACCTCTACGACCAAATGGTCATTGTCTTTCTTGAGGGTGACCAAGCGGCGGATTGCCATAACGTCAGGCACTATATGACATTTGCATTGCAGGTGTCTCCGGTCCGGACGCCACGAACCAAGACCAAGTCGCCACGTGAGGTGGTCAGCAGCTTTCTCCTGGCGCGCGCCCGCAGCGCCGGGGCCGCTGAAAGACCCAGTCACATCGATTCGTCGCTCAGACGGAGGTTTACCGTGCCATGGCCATCCCCTGGACCGCAGCAAGAGCGACCAAGCTTCCCAGGCCGCGCTTGGACAAGCGTAAGGCCCAGTGGCTGCTTCCGCCCGAAGGTGGAAGCGATGTGCATCGCGCTCGCCGCTTACAGTTGCAGGGACAGCCTCGGACTCGGATCAGCAAAAGCCGCTCCTCACCGTGTTCCCGAATTAAACCCTCTCGGGCACCGGCGCGATCTGTTGACAACGGATTTTAACCGAAGTCAGCGGCAGTATAATTGACATACAGGATAAAACCAAGCTGTGTCTTGAAGTGATAGCGTTTTCCTTTGGCCCCATCACCGAAAATCCGAGATTTCATGGGCAAATGGTTCGCCATAAATCGAATTGACGCGATTGATAATCCCGCAAGCTTTGTAGTGGGAAAGATGCAAGTAATCGGTCTGCGTAGTTTCGCTGCACTGCT
>NZ_JBHIWJ010000216.1:0-683 GCF_041987595.1 Sphingobium sp.
GCGGGTGGGCATGGTTCGCTCGGCACCAAGACGGGCGACGCGGTGATCGCATACGCTTTGCCGAAGGAGTGACGCTTGTCATGTCCTCCTCTGGCCGCGGACGATCCAAGAGTCGGATGCGGGCTGAGCCATGCAATTCTCAAGGCCGCCCTCGCCAGGGTCGGAGCGCAGCTCGCCAGATTGAATCCCGAAGATCGCAGCGGCACCAGATCGGAGCTGACGTTCGATGTATGATCAGGGTCCGGCGCCGCGGCACGAGATGCGATTGTTTCGGGCCTATACGCAGGTCTGCGCGCCGCCCTTCAGCTTCACGGGGATCGTGAGGTAGCGCACCCCGTTGGCTTCGGCCGGCGGGAATTTGCCGGCGCGGATATTGACCTGAATGGAAGGCAGCAGCAGCCTGGGCGCCGAAAGCTTGGTGTCACGCGCCTGCCGCAAAGCCACGAATTCGTCTTCCGAAACGCCGTCCCTGACGTGGACGTTGTTCTCGCGCTGCTCGCGTACCGTGGTCTCCCACGCGAACGTATCACGGCCTGGGGCCTTGTAGTCGTGACACATGAACAGCCGCGTCTCCGACGGCAGCGCCAGCAGCCGCGGTGCCGTCGCGGAGTTGGTAGGAATTGAGGTTGGCGTAGTCTCCGGGGTGATCAACCTCGAATCATCCGGCGTTGAAGCGTCGGACT
>NZ_JBHIWJ010000217.1:0-682 GCF_041987595.1 Sphingobium sp.
AGACGCGCGGCGAAGCTGGCGGTGAAGGCGGCCGGCATATGCTGGGTGATGACCGTCGCCGGGCAGTCGGCGGGAAAGCCGCTCAACACCGTCAGCAGGGCCTCGACCCCGCCGGTGGACGAGCCGATGGCGAGGATCTGATTGGGATCGGCGTGATAGGCGCGCGGCGCCTCGGCGGCGGCGGGCGTATCGCCGCGGGCGCGGACGCGCGAACGGGCGGCCGTCTTCACCTTGCCGATCAGGTCGTGGAAGGCGTCGACGCTGGCCACCGCCGGCTTGGCCACCGCATCCACGGCGCCGATCTCCAGCGCGGCCAGGGTGACGTCCGTGCCCGCCGCCGTCAGGGTCGAGACCATGACCACCGGCATCGGCCGCAGCCGCATGATCTTTTCCAGGAACTCCAGCCCGTTCATGTTGGGCATTTCGACGTCGAGCGTAATGACGTCGGGGTTCAGGGCCTTGATCGCGGCGCGGGCCTCGATGGGATCGGCGGCGGTGCCGACGACCTCGATCTCAGGATCCGACTTCAGGGCGGCCGAGATCAGCCCGCGCATGGTCAGGCTGTCGTCGACGACGAGGACGCGGACAGGGCTCATGCGCCACCCAGGCGATAGGTGGTCAGGCCGGCGGTCTGAAGCTGGCTGGTCGCCGGGCCGGAGACGCGTTCGGAGTGACCGATGTA
>NZ_JBHIWJ010000218.1:0-680 GCF_041987595.1 Sphingobium sp.
AGGTGGGCAATCGCCTTTTCCTGTGCGCGGGCAATAATGATGTGATCGCGCTCGACCCCGAAACGGGCCGACAATTATGGCGACACCAGCCCAAGGCCGATCTCGCCGGCGTCTATGGCCTCGTCTGCCGCGGCGTCACCTATTATCGCATCCCGCAAGCCCAGGGCGATTGCGCCGAACGCATCTACACCGCGACACTCGACGCCCGGCTGATCGCACTCGATGCCGCCACCGGCAGGCTATGCCCCGGCTTCGGGCAGGGCGGACAGGTCGATCTGAAAACGGGACTGGGCACGATCGACAAGGGCTATTATTTCGTCACCTCGCCCCCCGCCCTCGTGCGCGGCCGCCTCGTCCTGGGCGGCTGGGTGATGGATGGTCAGAAAATCCGGGAGCCTTCCGGTGTGATCCGGGCGTTCGATGCCGTCACGGGCGATTTTGCCTGGGCCTTCGACATCGGCCGCCCCGACGATCACGGCCCGCCGCCGCCCGGCGGCACCTTCACGCCGGGCACACCCAATAGCTGGGCGCCAATGAGTTCGGACGACAGGCTGGGCCTCGTCTATGTGCCCACGGGGAACGCTACGCCGGACTATTTCGGGGGACATCGCACCGCGAATGACGATCGCTATTCCAGCGCCGTGCTGGCGCTCGACGCGGAAAGCGGGGCGGTGCGCTGG
>NZ_JBHIWJ010000219.1:0-679 GCF_041987595.1 Sphingobium sp.
CGGCGGCATCAATGCGCAATCGGAGGCCCTATATGGACCCCGGATGCGGCCAAACCGCGCGAAAGTGCCCCGGAACCGGCGAATCGGGTCGCCTGGATTGAAATTCGGCCCATTCGGCCCAATTTAGGAGCCAACAGCAAGCATATGATATGGCGGCGTGCTAAGAGCCGCCATTCCAGACATGACGAGGGGATCCCGTGACGATCATCGACCAGGGTAACGGAGCGGCGGGCCCGGTTGCGGCCGACCTGATCAAGGACACCACCACCCAAGCCTTCGTGAAGGACGTGATCGAGGAATCGAAGCGCCAGCCGGTGCTGATCGATTTCTGGGCGGAGTGGTGCGGCCCCTGCAAGCAGCTCACCCCCGTGCTGGAAAAGGCGGTGAAGGCGGCCAAGGGCAAGGTCAAGCTGGTCAAGATGAACATCGACCACCATCCGGCGATCCCGGGCCAGATGGGCATCCAGTCGATCCCCGCCGTGATCGCCTTCGTCAACGGCCAGCCGGCCGACGGCTTCATGGGTGCGGTGCCGGAGAGCCAGGTCAATGCCTTCATCGAGCGGCTGACCAAGGGCGTCACCGCGCCGGGCGAGGTCAACGTCGCCGAGATCGTGCAGGAGGCCGAAGCGGTGCTCGCCGAGGGCGACGCGGCGGCAGCGGCGCAGATCTATGCCGAGGC
>NZ_JBHIWJ010000220.1:0-671 GCF_041987595.1 Sphingobium sp.
GCGGCCGGCCAGGCGCGGTTCGCGCGGGGCCAGGTCACCATCGGCGTTCAGGCCAAGCGGGCCGAAGCCGGCGAGGCGGCGGTCACGATCAACGCCGCCGTGCTGGCGCGCTATCTGACGCTGGCGAACGAACTGGCCGAGGACGGCGCAACGCCGCCGTCGGCCGACGGCCTGCTGGCCTTGCGCGGCGTGATCGAGGCGCCCGAAGAGGCGGACGATCCCGAGGCGCGGGCGGCGGTGGAGGCGGCGATGACCCGCACGGTCGAAGAGGCGCTGGATGCGCTGAAGGCCTCGCCCGAGGGTCGGATCGTCAATGTCGGCTCGGCCGCCGCGTTGAAGGCCGGGGCCGGCATGGGGGCATACGGCGCGGCCAAGGCCGGAGTCCACGCCCTGACCCAGGCGCTGGCCGAGGAGTTGAAGACGACAAAGGTGACGGTCAACGCCGTCCTGCCGTCGATCATCGACACGCCGGCGAACCGCAAGGACATGCCCGACGCCGACCCGGCGACCTGGGTCGCGCCGGCCGATCTGGCCGCGGTGATCCTGTTCCTGGCGTCGCCCGAGAGCCGGGCCATGACCGGCGCCCTGGTGCCGGTGACAGGCCGCGTCTGATGCGCAGCGACCGGGTCCGCAGCGTCCTTTATCTGCCCGCCTCCAATGCGCGGGCGATC
>NZ_JBHIWJ010000221.1:0-654 GCF_041987595.1 Sphingobium sp.
CCCGCCAGGGCGCCGACCGGATCGTGGTCCAGGCGCCGGGCGAGAGCGATCCGAGCAAGCTGGAAGAAGTGATCGGCCAGACGGCGCAGCTGACCTTCCAGATGGTCGATGTCGAGAACTCGGTCCAGGACGCCCTGGCCGGCCGTGTGCCGCCCGATTCCGAACTGCTGCAAGGCGAGGACGGCACGCCCTATCTGGTCAAGAAGCGCGTGCTGGTGTCGGGTGAAAACCTGACCCGCGCCGGCGTCGGTTCGGACCAGAGCGGCCGCCCGGCCATCGACTTCCGCTTCGACGGCGCCGGCGCTCGGCGCTTTGGCGAAGCCACCGCCGCCAACCTTCAAAAGCCCTTCGCCATCATCCTGGACGGCAAGGTCATCTCGGCCCCGACGATCCAGAGCGCGATCACCTCGGGCTCGGGTCAGATCACCGGCAACTTCTCGATCCAGGAAGCGGCGACCCTGGTGAACCTGCTGAACGGGGGTGCCCTGCCGGCGCCGCTGAACGTCGAGGAGCGCCGCACCGTGACGGCTGAACTGGGTGCGGACGCGGTCGCCGCCGGCGCCCTGTCCACGGCGGTCGGTTTCGTCATCATCGTGGTGTTCATGATCCTGGCCTACGGTCTGCTGTTCGGCGGCGTGTCGGTGGTCGGCCTGG
>NZ_JBHIWJ010000222.1:0-648 GCF_041987595.1 Sphingobium sp.
ACCGCGCGAGGAGGAGCGGCCCCAAGGGCTGCGCGGCGGATAGTTCTCGTTGGCGCCGACCGATGGCATCGCCCGCGCGCCGAGCTCGGCCGCGAGTTGCTGGAGGGCGGAAACACGGTTCTGCGTCGAAGGATGGGTGGCGAAAAGGTTGTCCACACCATGGCCCGACAGCGGATTGATGATGAACATGTGCGCGGTCGCTGGATTTCGCTCCGCCTCGTAGTTCGGCACCTGATGTGCCGCGCCCTCGATCCTCACCAGCGCGGAAGCCAGCCACATCGGCTGTCCCACGATGCGCGCACCGAGATTATCCGCGGCATATTCGCGGGTGCGGCTGATCGCCATCTGCACCAGCATGGCGCCGAGCGGGGCGAGGATCATCATCAGGATCGAGCCGACGATGCCGAGACCATTGTTGTTCTCGCGGTTGCCGCCGAAGAACATCCCGAACTGCGCGAGCATGGAGATCGCGCCAGCGATGGTCGCGGTGATCGTCATCAGCAGCGTGTCGTGGTTCTTGATGTGGGCGAGCTCGTGCGCGATCACCCCGGCAAGCTCCTCGCGGCTCAGCTGGTTCATCAGGCCGGTGGTGACGGCGACTGCGGCGTTCTCGGGGTTACGGCCGGTCGCGAACGCGTTGGGCTGGAC
>NZ_JBHIWJ010000223.1:0-642 GCF_041987595.1 Sphingobium sp.
CCGCCGCCCCGATCACCTACCCGCTCACTCTTCCCATGTGTTCGCCGATTTCCGATGGCGCCGCTGCGGTGATCGTTGCGTCCAGGCAAGGGCTGAGGCGCCTGGGTATCGTTGAGGATCGCGGCATTCGCGTGCTGGCATCGGTGATCCAGACAGGAAGCACGCGCGATCCCTTGGCGTCGGATAAGCATCTCACCGCCCTGGCGGCGCAGCGCGCTTATGGAGAGGCGGGTCTCGGGCCAAATGATGTGAGCGTCGCCGAAGTGCATGATGCGACCGCCGTCGGCGAGGTTATCCAGACGGAGAATCTCGGCTTCTGCGCATTTGGCGAAGGTGGAGCGCTTGCCGAGCGCGGGGATACGGCGATCGGTGGCAGGATCCCGGTCAATCCATCGGGAGGTCTCGAATCGAAGGGCCATCCGATCGCTGCGACCGGGCTCGGCCAATTGCACGAGCTCGTTCTTCAACTGCGCGGCCAGGCTGGCAAGCGACAGGTCGGTGGCGCGCGGGTGGCGCTCGCCGAGAATGGCGGCGGCCTTTTCGGGATCGAGGAGGCGGTCGCCTGCATCACGATACTCGGGCGATAAATGGCTCTGTTGCAAAGATTGGCGGCAGTCAGAGGTAGGCTGTCGCTCTGCGCCG
>NZ_JBHIWJ010000224.1:0-384 GCF_041987595.1 Sphingobium sp.
CGGCGGCGGCGGCGGGGGGGGGGGGGGAGGCGGAGGCGGCGGGGGCGGCGGCGGGGGCGGCGGAGCCGCTTCCGGTGCGCCGAAGTTGTAGGTCACGCCACCCAGCAGCGAGTGCGAGCGGAAGCGACCATCGTACGCGCTGCCGCGCTGGTCGAACAGGTTGACGTTGTCCGCGTTGAAGAAGCGATACTTCAGCGAGACGTCGACATGGTCGCTCAGCGGCGCGCGGATGCCCGCCAGGGCCTGCCACGCGAACACGGTGTCCGAATCGTCGATCAGACGATACGACTGACGCGGATCCAGCGTCGCCTTGACGCGGGCGACACCGGCACCACCGCCGACGAAGCCCTGCAGACCATCGTCCGCACCGAAGTCGAGCAGGCC
>NZ_JBHIWJ010000224.1:394-632 GCF_041987595.1 Sphingobium sp.
TGAAGCTCAGCGCCGAGGTACGGCCACCGAAATAGTCATAGGTGCCGGCAGCGAGCTGGGTCGTGCCGCTGTTCGGCGTCTGGCCGGTGTTACGGTAGCCATCGACGGTCGCCGAACGATAGCCGACTTCGGTTTCGAGGCGGAACGCGCCGAAATCGTAGCCGATGACGCCATCGACGTCATAGCCGTAATCGTGGTCGACGGTGCCGGTGCCCGACCGCGAGGCGGCCGTACCGGT
>NZ_JBHIWJ010000225.1:0-629 GCF_041987595.1 Sphingobium sp.
TGCGCGAACACGAGGGCGGCGCCCTTCTTCATGTTGTCGTGCAGGTGCTCGCGATAGATGTCGCCCTGAAGCTCGTCGGGCGTGAGCATCATGACGAGGTCGGCCCATTTGGCGGCTTCGGCGACTTCCATCACCTTGAAGCCGGCGTTCTCCGCTTTCTTGGCCGAGGCCGAGCCCTTGCGCAGCGCGATAGCGACTTCCTTGACGCCGGAATCTTTCAGGTTGAGCGCATGGGCGTGGCCCTGGCTGCCGTAGCCGACGATGGCGACCTTCTTGCCCTTGATCAGGTTCAGGTCGGCGTCGCGATCGTAGTAAACACGCATGGTCGTTTCCTCGTTCAGGGCCGTAATCGGCCGATGGTCAGTGTCCGAAGGGTGAAATTTGCGGATTTCGGAGGCTGTCTAGAGCATTTTCAGCCTTGAGGGAAACCCGTTTCTGCATGGAAATCCGCGACATCATGCATCCATGAAAACGGGGTAGAGAGAAGCGAGCAGCAGGATCGCCATCAGGATATTGAAGCCGCGCACCAGCCGCTCGGAGGTCAGCACCGGCCGTAGTGCAGTGCCGAACAGCGCCCAAACTACGGTCGACACCGTGCCGACGATGAGGCTGATCAGGGTCTGGATGGC
>NZ_JBHIWJ010000226.1:0-629 GCF_041987595.1 Sphingobium sp.
TGCCAGCTGATCCACTTCCCCTTGCGAGACAGGTTGACCGGCCTCTTCCGCATGCCAGTATCGATGAAAAGTCGATCAGGCGGAGGAAAAGGGAATGCCATCAGGGAAGGATGATCAGTCGCTGCGGATCGCCGTGCTTGGCGCGGGTATGAGCGGACTGGCTGCCGTCGCGAAACTCAAGGAAGCCGGCTACACAGACATCGACTTGTTCGAAAAGTCAGATGGTGTTGGCGGCACGTGGCGCGACAACACATATCCGGGGTGTGGCTGCGATGTACCAAGCCATCTCTATTCCTATTCCTTCGATCTCAATCCGGACTGGGACTATAAATGGTCCCTGCAGCCTCAAATCCTTCAGTATTTCGAGGACTTCGCAGACAAGTTCGGCGTACGCCCGCACTGCCACTTCAATTCTGAAATCACGGACTGCAGTTATGACGAGGCGAGCCGTACCTGGACGCTGACAAAGGCGGATGGGGGCACCCACACCGCAGACGTGCTCATCTCGGGTCTTGGCCAGCTGAACATTCCTTCCATTCCGGATTTCAAAGGCAAGGATAGTTTTCAGGGCCCGTCCTTCCACTCGGCGCGCTGGGATCATTCGGTCGATCTCACTGGCAAGACGGTCT
>NZ_JBHIWJ010000227.1:0-628 GCF_041987595.1 Sphingobium sp.
CGATCCGGTCCTTCAGCGCGTCGAGATGGCGTTCACCCGCGAACAATATGACGCCATCGGCTTGCTCGCCCGCCAGAGCCAGCGCCTTGGGACCGAAGGCGGAATAATAGATCGGAATCGGCCGGGCAAAACGGAGCGGCTTGATCTCCGCTCCGTTCAGCTCCGCCGGCCGTCCGGCAAACAGGTCCCGAAGCGCCGCCAGTTCCGCCCGTATTTCCTTTTGCGTGGCGGGCGGCCGCCCGATGGCCAGAACCGTGCTGCCGCCCGTCGCCAGGCCCAATGCCACGCGCCCGCCGGAAAGATCGTCGATCGTGCTGAGCGCGGAAGCCGTTACCAGCGGATGCCGCATGAAGGGCGATGTGACAAGCGGCGCCAAAGTCGCTTTCGGGGCGTCCAGTGCAGCGAGGGTAAGCGACACATAGAGTTCGTGCCAACCCGCTGGCGAATCGCCCACAGTGATCAGCTCGAAACCGAGATCGGCAGCAAGACGGACTTCTTCGCGAAATCCGTCCAGCCTGTACCCCCACATGCTGCATATGCCGAGCTTCATGGCCATCCTCTCGGGAACTTCCTACGCCCTGCCGCCTCGGCGCGAACCTGTCCTTGTAGAGGGGGAAGGCGGACGGAT
>NZ_JBHIWJ010000228.1:0-619 GCF_041987595.1 Sphingobium sp.
CTGCGCCGCCGCCTGCGCCTCCGGCACCGCCGCCGCCGCCTTCCAAGGCTTCGGGTGCATCGCCGCGTGGCAACCCGGGCAGCTGGGCAACCCCCAACGATTACCCCGCTCGCGCACTGCGTGAAGAGCGTGCTGGTACCACTCGTTTCCGCGTCACCATCGGTCCCGACGGCCGTGTGACGAACTGCGAGATCACCGGATCGAGCGGCCATGCCGACCTCGACGAGGCGACCTGCAAGAACGTGACCCGCAGGGCGCGCTTCAAGCCGGCTCTCGACGCTGCCGGAAACGCGATTTCGGATACCTATTCGAACGCGGTTCGCTGGGAAATTCCGAAGTAACATTTGGACTGGATGCCGCTGCGGCGGATTGGGTTTTGGTTCTAGACGCACCGATTTTTCACGCGGCGCTCTATCTATTTTCTGAGAGGAAGTTTTGATGTTGATTGAAATGCTGGCTGCGGCTGCAGGTGAAGCGCCGAAAAACGCTTTCGGTTTCGCGGAAGCTCTCGAGCAGGGCGGTGTAATCGCTTACGCCACCGTCGTTATCCTGGGTATCATGTCGTTCGGTTCGTTCTTCATCCTGTTCACCAAGCTGTTCGAACAGCAGAAGGTGCTTT
>NZ_JBHIWJ010000229.1:0-612 GCF_041987595.1 Sphingobium sp.
TCCAGCACCTGATGGACGAAGGGCTCGCCTGCGCCGTCCGTGCCGACCATCCGGGCGTCGGCGATGTCATGACGCGCGAGCAGTTCGAGACGATGAAGCATGTCAACATCGTGCCGCCCGGACGGATGCGCGCCGGGCTGTTCCAGGCGCTGGCGCAGCAGCAGCTGAAGCGCGACGTCGCAATCTCCGTGACAAACTTCTTCGCGGTAGCCGAGATGGTGGCGGTGACCGACTATTGCGCCACCTTGCCCTCGCTCATTTGCAGGCGGTTGATGCACGACCCCCGGCTGAAGATCCTGCCGGCTCCGGTCGACCTTGGCAGCTTTCCCGTGGAAATGGCTTGGCACGTCCGCTATCGGCATGATCCCGCACACCGCTGGTTACGGACGCTGATCGGCGCGATCATCACCGACCTCACGGGGAAGACGGCAGCGGCAATCACGCCGTCGCCAGCCTGACGACGATGTCGAACCGCGATGTCGCTTGTGCGTATCCCGTACGCGACAAAGTTCGCTATACAGCCCCTGACAATAGGATTTATCATGCGCGCAATCGGCTACCAGCAGCCCGGAACGATCGATCGCACGGAAGCTCTCGTCGATATCGAACTTC
>NZ_JBHIWJ010000230.1:0-612 GCF_041987595.1 Sphingobium sp.
CTGATTATTTTTACCGCAACCCGCGATGACGCTAGCCGGCTGGCCGAGTTTTGTCAGCAAGCCGGTTTGCCCGCTATTGGCTTAAGTGCGCGGCTGAATCAGGCACAGCGTAATAAAGTGATGCAGGATTTCGCCAGCGGCAAGTATCAGGTGTTGGTAACGACTGATTTGGCCTCGCGCGGTCTGGATCTGTTGCAAGTATCACATGTAATCAATTTTGACCTGCCGAAACATCCGGAAGAATATGTACACCGCATCGGCCGTACCGGCCGGGCCGGTGCCAAGGGTACCGCAATCTCGCTGGTGGGGCCGAAGGATTGGCAGGCACTGCAAAAAATCGAAGCCTTCTTACGACGGCCGGCAGAATTCAGTACCCTGGAGGGGCTTACAGCGCGCTTTAATGGTCAGCCGGTAGTTAAGATGGCGCCGAAGAAAGCCGCACAAACTAAGCTGACTAAGCCAGGTGCTGGCAAGGCAACACGGGTAGTGGCAAAACCTGAAACCAGCCCAACTGCAACAGCCAAACGTTTCTTTCAGGGCGGCGACGATGGCAGTGCACCGGTGCGGCGGAAAAAAATTCAGCCAGAGTGATTATTTTTTCAACATCTGCTG
>NZ_JBHIWJ010000231.1:0-604 GCF_041987595.1 Sphingobium sp.
AGCATAAGAAGCCCATTCCTGTCGGTATCAGAGCGCAGGATGACGATGCGGTCTTCCGGGCAAACCAGATAGGGACGAAGCATCCCCGTTCTGCACATCGACGGATATCGGCGAGACTTCCCCTGCTCCGATCATTTTAGATGATAAAGCCATAGGAGGCATTCCGCGCTATGGCCCTCCCCTCCTTTGATGGTCACGCTGAACGTTTTCGCGACGCCCCGCCCTTCCAAACCGCACCCGAAGGGTGTCCCTGCGACGAGCACGGCGAAGCCGCGCGCAGGAGGCCGGGACCGCGCTGGCGGTTCCGCATCGCGCCTGCGACGGGCCCGCTTGCGGGTCCCTGAGCGGGGGCGAGTGCTGCGCTCGAAAAAGAAATGAGAACCGGCCCGGCAAAGCGGACCGATCCTCCTGACGTGTCACTGCGCCTCCCATTCCTGATCGCTGAGCCTGACGAACCGTGCCGGGATACGCTTCTCTCTGACCAGCCGCGCAAGGTGCGATTGCAATCCCGATCCTTCGCAGACCAGCGCTTCGACGGGACGTAATCCGACCATCTGCTCGTTGCGTACGAACCCCGCCCGTTTGCCAAGCTTTGCGCTGAGCC
>NZ_JBHIWJ010000232.1:0-603 GCF_041987595.1 Sphingobium sp.
GCCGATCTCGAGGCCGTCGTGGCGGGGCTGCCGGACGAAGTCTCAGCGGTGCGCCGCGTGCACCTGGGCAAACACCTGCCGGGCTGCGTGGGCGGGGGTCACTACACACTCGATGCGCTGGTCGACGGCGGCGATGCGAACGCCGTGTTGGGTGCGCCGAGCCTTCGGGATCTCGTCGATGCGGGCGACGTCGAACACGGCGTCCTTGGCCTTGGCCCAGACCGTCCTGGCGGCCTCCTTCGGGATGGTCCCGAGCTCGGCCAGGGCATCCGCCGCATGCGCCTCGATCTCGAACCAGATCTTGAACCGGGTCTGCGGCTCCCAGATCGAGGCCATTTCCGGGCGGGTATAGCGGGGGATCATCTGAGGGCTCCAGCAAGGTAGGCGGGCGACCCGAGGGGGGCTGTGCCGGCCAGAATGTTTTTACGCCGTGACTTAACAGAGCGGGGAGGGCGAAACAAACGGCGGGAGCAACGTCGCGGGGGATGATCAGCCCGAGCAAGGGGCTGAGGGCCTCGGCCGCGGCTGGCTGGTGGGTCGCCCGCCAGCCGGGCTGGCTGGCCGCAGCAGAATCAGCGGTCAATCACGAATCATTGACTAACA
>NZ_JBHIWJ010000233.1:0-592 GCF_041987595.1 Sphingobium sp.
TTCAGCGTGTCACCCCAGCCCGCCTCGTGCAGCATGACACCGCCAGAATAGGTCTCTCCCATCAGATAGGGCATGGGCTGGTTGGCACCGACCACGGTTTCGTTCAGCGTGCCCTGCACACGGCTGCGCGGCGGCTTGGCCGTGATCTGGGCACCTATGCTGGCAACCGTACCGACCGCCGCCAGGGCAGCACCTGCCGCCGGATTGAAGGGTGTAACGACCACTGCCGCAACGCTGGCAATGGTGCCAACGATCCTGAGCACCTTGGACATTCAGAGCCTCCAGGCTGCGATCAGGTCGCTTTGCATGTTCTTGATCCAGACGAGCGACGAAGGGTCCGCCTCGTGCCAGCCCGCCACCGACTTGTGGCCGTCGTAAATCACCAGCGCGCGCAGGCGCCGATCCTCTCCCGGCAACATCCCGATATCGCCCACCAGCATCTGCGCCGGGGCGATGCGCGGGAACAGGCTGTCCATCAGGGATTCCAGCGTCCGGTGGCCGGTCTTGCACAGCGCCCGCAAAGCCCCCTGCCGCGTGCGAAACATCGGCAGGGGCGGCACGTCATGCCCCATATTGGTCGCATGGACATGCG
>NZ_JBHIWJ010000234.1:0-591 GCF_041987595.1 Sphingobium sp.
TGCAGCCGATGGCCGCCCGTACTGGCGATGTCGGCTACGACCAGCTTCATCATTTCGTTGCTGCCGGCGTATGGGACAGGGTTCCGCTCGAGACGGCCTTGTTGAAGGAGGCGGACCGCCTGGTGGGTGATCCGGCTGGCTTTCTCGTCATCGATGACACGGCGTTGCCGAAGAAGGGGCAGCACTCTGTCGGGGTCGCGCCACAATATGCCTCCTCGCTCGGCAAGACCTCCAACTGCCAGTCGCTGGTGTCGGTAACGCTCGCCTCCCGCGAGGTCCCGGTGATGGTAGGTCTGCGGCTCTTTCTGCCCGAGAGCTGGACGGGGAATGTCGAGCGTATGACGCGGGCGCGTGTCCCGCTGGATCGACAGAAGGCTCTGACCAAGCCCGAGATTGCGATCGAAGAAATCGACCGCGCCATTGCCTCGGGCGTGCGGTTCGGCTGCGTGCTCGCCGACGCGGGATATGGATCGAGCGGCCCTTTCCGTCAGGCGTTGAGCGAGCGCGGTCTGCTCTGGGCAGTGGGGCTTTCGCGACGACAGAACGTCTATCCGGCCGACATCGGCCTGGTCTTCCCGGTCGCCGCAACGG
>NZ_JBHIWJ010000235.1:0-586 GCF_041987595.1 Sphingobium sp.
GGCGCGCGTGATGCTGGATGAGTGCCGGCGACGGCGCATCATTGTGCCGGGCATCAGTTCGGTCGAGCGGATGGTCGCACAGGCGTTGCTCGATGCCGAACGCCATGTCGCCGAGCATCTGACCCGAGGACTCGATGCTCGACAGCGCCGGCTGCTCGATGCGCTTCTCCTGCCCCACACAGGCACGAACTTGAGCGATCTGGCCTGGGTGCGGCAGTCACCCGGCAAGCCCGGCCGAAAGACATTCGCCGCCATCATCGAGCGACTGACACTGCTTCGGGCCATCGGGATCGATCCGGATATCGCCGTAGGCGTCCATCCCGAGCGCCTCCGACGCCTGTGCCAGGAAGGCGTGCGGCTGACCGCGCAACATGTTCGGACGCTGCAAGCGACGCGGCGTCGCGCCACATTGGTGGCGACCATCCTCGAAACCATCGTTACCCTCACCGACGATGCGGTGCTGATGTTCGATCGCCTGCTTGGGCAGATGTTCCGGCGCGAACAGAACAGCGCGGACACGACACTCAAGCGCAACCGGCGCACCATCAACGGCAAAATCCGGCTGCTTGCCCAACTCGGCGCTGCC
>NZ_JBHIWJ010000236.1:0-574 GCF_041987595.1 Sphingobium sp.
GCAGGGTGGGGCGCTGCGGTTGCTGGGCGGCAATGCGCTGCTGGGGCCGCGCGAGCAATTGCTGGCGCTGGTGCGGGCGGCGGCTGCGGATTGAACGCGGCGGAAGTGCGCGGCTTTGAAACAACACCAAAACCGTTCACGCTGAGCTTGTCGAAGCGCGGTGCAGGGCTTCGACAAGCTCAGCCCGAACGGTTGGGATGGCTGAACGCGAGTCCGTAGGAAAACGCCCGCGCAGCCTCACTCCATCGACGGATCAATCAGCACCTTGGCCCCGGTATTGCGCGGGCCATAAAAGGCAATCGCCTCCGCGCTCAGCGCCCCCGCCAGCGACACCGTGCGCGCATAGTGGCTGGCAAACGTGGTCTTCAGCTCGGCGGCCACGCGCGCGCGCAGCGCCTGGGTCGCCTCATTGCCAATCTTCTGCAGAAACGGAAACAGCAGCCACCCGCCCATGCCCCAGGCCATGCCAAAGGTGCGGTGCACTTCGGTGGGCCGCGTGTCCAGGTGGCCGTACAAGTACACCTGCTTGTGCACGGCCGAACCGTAGCGGCTGTACTCCTTGGCCGTGCGGTTG
>NZ_JBHIWJ010000237.1:0-569 GCF_041987595.1 Sphingobium sp.
CATGCTCGACAAGGCATGGCTGCGAAGAGTCGATGGTTCTCGGGCCGTCAAGGTCACGTCGGCCGGGAGCCGAGAACTGACGCGACTCTTCGACCTCGATTCTTCGGTTTGGTGATCGCTATACACGCAGCCGCCCGCTGCGCATGCCAGTCTGCAACTGCCATAGGGTCAGGACTCATTGGTCATAGCCAGAAGATGACTGTGGCTGCGAGAGCGACGGCAGAGAAGAACGCCGTGGGGCAGCGATCGTAGCGGGTAGCAACGCGCCGCCAGTCCTTGAGGCGGCCGAACATGATCTCGATGCGGCTGCGGCGCCGGTAGCGGCGTTTGTCGTATCTGACTGGGTCGTTGCGCGATCTGCGACCCGGAATGCAGGGCTGGATGCCCTTGGCCTGGAGAGCGTCCCTGAACCAATCAGCGTCGTAGCCGCGGTCGCCGAGGAGCCACTGCGCCTTTGGCAGGTCGTCCAGCAGCGCTGCCGCGTCAGTGTAGTCGCTGACCTGCCCGGCGGTCATGAAGAAGCTCAAGGGGCGGCCGTTCGCGTCGGCGACGGCATGGAGCTTGGTGTT
>NZ_JBHIWJ010000238.1:0-565 GCF_041987595.1 Sphingobium sp.
TTCGGCGGTGCGAAGCCCTTCGTTCGCGATGAAATTGCCGAGCGTCGTTTCGCTCAAGACCTTCGTGCGGCCCAATCGCCACCCTGCCTTCACCCGGTTCAACGTTTTCCTGCGCGATCGTTTCGAGTGCCAGTATTGCGGCACGGGCGACGATCTAACCTTCGATCACGTGGTGCCGCGCTCGAAGGGCGGCCAGACGACCTGGGAGAATGTCTGCGCGGCGTGCTCGACCTGCAATCTGACCAAGGGCAACAAGTTGCCGCGCGATGCCGAGATGTGGCCCCACCAGGCGCCCTTCGTGCCGACCATCGAGGACCTGCATCGTAACGGGCGGAAATTCCCGCCCAACTATCTGCACGAAAGCTGGATGGACTTTCTCTACTGGGATACCGAACTGGAGCCGTAGGGCTGGAAACCTAGGGCTGGGACCCCAGGAAAGCCTATTTCTTCCAGGCGGCGCGAAAGGCGACCAGCGCCAGTGCCAGCGATGCGATGACGTTCCAGCCGGCGAAGGACAGGCCGAGGAAGCGGCCGGCGGCCTCCGTGCAGGAGGGCGGACGTTTGG
>NZ_JBHIWJ010000239.1:0-563 GCF_041987595.1 Sphingobium sp.
GGCCGAGCGCCTCCCGATCGACCCGGTTGAAGAAGTCTTCGAAGCGTGCGAGCCGGCGCTTCAGCGATCCGATCTCCGTCGTGAGGCACCGCGCGCGGCTGCTCAATTCGGCGTCGTCCTTTCCGTCGATACCGAACGGATCGGGGTCGTAGCCGTACATTTCCAAGATGCTGTGCATGTGAACCTCCTTCGTCGATGACGAAGATGTCGCGGTGGTCGGGACGGCAGGGGTCAGGGACCGCGCAGCGGCCGCGCCAGCGGCGGTGGGGGTCACGATTTTGCGAAGCAAAATGGTGGGGCCCCGCCGTCCTTGAGGCCTGTCGTCCCGGCCGCCATCATAGGACTTCAGAGAGACAAAGTTTTTCCGCGGCAGCAGCGCCGTGGCGGGCTCGATGCCCGCTGCGGCGCTTGTCCGGTCGAGGCGTAGCAAGGGGAGGCCGAAGGGCCGGACCGAAGCGAGCGAGCGTGCGATGCCGGGCCCGCGGGGGGTATTGGCACGGCGCGATGCGCAGCGGCAGCGTCGGCGATGCGACGGCATCGCCACGCCCGCCAGCGAGCCGTGC
>NZ_JBHIWJ010000240.1:0-562 GCF_041987595.1 Sphingobium sp.
TCATGCGTTGAGGGTGCGGAAAAATCTCGCCGCCTTCAAGTCAGTGCCTGATCTGGCCTTGGCCGCGCACGACGTATTTGTAGGTGGTCAGCTGCTCCGCCCCCACCGGCCCCCGCGCGTGCAGGCGGTTGGTGGAGATGCCGATTTCGCCGCCGAAGCCGAACTCGCCGCCGTCGGCGAACTGGGTCGAGGCGTTGATCAGGACGATGGCGCTGTCGACCTTGGCGGCGAACCGTTCGGCGGCGGCCGCGTCGGTGGTGACGATGGCCTCGGTGTGGCCCGAGCCGTAGCGGGCGATGTGGTCGGTGGCGGCGTCCAGATCGTCGACGATGCGGACGGCGAGGATCGGGGCCAGATATTCGGTGGTCCAGTCGGCCTCGGTCGCGGGCGTCATGGCGGGGACCAAGGCGCAGGCCGCTTCGTCGCCGCGCAGTTCGCAACCGGCGGCGATCAGGTCGGCGGCGACGGGGGGCAGCAGACGCTGGGCCGCCGCCCGGTCCACCAGCAGGGTCTCGGTCGCGCCGCAGACCGAGACGCGGCGCATCTTGGCGTTCAGAACGAT
>NZ_JBHIWJ010000241.1:0-560 GCF_041987595.1 Sphingobium sp.
TCGTTCCGTCGCTCAGCGTCAGCCCGGCATTGTGCAGCATCTTGCTCTCCTGGAGAATTTCCTTGATTGAGTTGTGTTATACATATTGAACTAAATCTGTTCAAGATGTAATGTGCAGCCAAGAAGAAGGAGAGGCTGGATGAGCCAGAAAATGAAAGTGGTGATCGATAAGGCGGCATGCTGCGGTTATGGCGTGTGCGCCGAAATTTGCCCCCAAGTGTACAAGCTTGACGCCAATGGCATCGTGTATGTTGACGACGAAATCGTTCCCGAAGGACTGGAGGAGCAGGCCCAGGAAGGCGCCGAGGCCTGTCCGCAGTCCGCCCTTGCCGTCGAAGCCGCCTGAGTCGACCCGAACATGCGCGGGTCCTGGGTGCGGATGTCCTGTCACAGGATAGGTTTTCGGCGCCCGTCCCCTGATGCACGGTCTTTTGACAGGCAGAGGAGAGGATCGCTTTGATGGGGCAGGCCGAGATTTTATACACACCGTTCACGATGGGCTCGCTGCACCTGCGCAACCGGTTCGTGATGGCGCCGATGACGCGCAATTTCTCGCCGGG
>NZ_JBHIWJ010000242.1:0-558 GCF_041987595.1 Sphingobium sp.
GCTCCCACGCGGATCGCCGGTTACATACCGGCGCCGCCTCTGGAAGTCGGGCGGGCGCCCTCCGCAGCCCCGCTGAACGTTCCGGCCCCGCCGCCGGCCGACCTGCCTGTGTTTCCGCCGGCGCGGGAAATCGTCCTGCCGCCCGGCCGGTTCGACCCGCTGCCGCCGACACTGATCATTCCGCCGCCGACGACGTCGGTCCCGCCGCCCTGCGACGAGGACGACGAGGACTGCGAACCCCCGCCGCCGCCTCCGCCGCCCCCGCCGCCGAAGGTGGTCATCATTCCGCCCAAGCCGATGCCGCCCAACGGCGCCAGCAACAACCTTGCCTTCCCGGCAGCCGATGCCAACGGGCTGCGCGAATCCGTCAACCGCAACATCTCGCCTTCGCAGATGCTGTGGAACCTGCGTTCGGCGTACAACGTGGCCGCGCTCAACTGCAACGAACCCAAGCACGCCAACATTCTTGTGCGCTATCGCGCGTTCCTGAAGAACCACGCGCGCACGCTCACGGCCGCGAACAAGAAGGTCGACGAGGAATTCCGCAAGAAATATGGC
>NZ_JBHIWJ010000243.1:0-557 GCF_041987595.1 Sphingobium sp.
CCGGCGCGCCACCCGCTGCCGCGCCGAGCTGCGCCGCATTGGCGGCGGTGCGCATCCCGGACTTGCAGTGAAAGACGACCGGACGATCGTCGCGCGGGAGATCGCCGATCCGGTCGAGCGGCACGTTCATCGCGCCGGGAATGCGTTCGCGCGCATGCTCGTCGGCACCGCGAATGTCGATCAGGCGCGCACCGGCATCGATCGCGGCACGGGTATCGTCGGGAGAAAGGGTCGCGAGCGTCATCGCATCAATCCTTGCAGTAGAGCTGGTAGAGAGTGCCGAGCAGCGTTTCGACGCGGGCATCCGCGATGGCGTACCAGAGCGTCTGGCTCTCCCGCCGGTAGGTGACGAGACCCTCGTCGCGCATCCTGGCCAGGTGCTGCGAGCAGGCCGACTGCGACAAGCCGACATCACGGGCCAGATCGCCGACCGTCATCTCGCCATGCTCGACCAGCTTGCACAGCAGCATCAGCCGGCGAGCATTGCCGATCGCCTTCAGCGTGTCGGCGACCTGCCCGGCCTTCGCCTCGAATGTCGCCAGGTCCATCGGCGGTTT
>NZ_JBHIWJ010000244.1:0-557 GCF_041987595.1 Sphingobium sp.
CACGGTCAGGTCGCACCGCCTCGTCCTATTGCGCGTCGATCGCCGTCGATCCTGATGGCTCGCCAGGCACTGCTCGCTCGCATCGTGGCGACCCCTGCGGGTCGCCCACTTGCCACGCTTCGCCTGTGCCGGCCTCCGTTGGAGACCGCCATGCCCATTCAGACCCTACACCAGTCGCTATCGTTCGATACGGTCATCAAGGATCACCCGGATCGTGCCAGCGCCGAGACACACATGGCCAAGACGTTGCGCGAGTACGGCGACTGGCCAGCGGACGCGGCAGCAGCTGCCGCACGCGATGGCCGCACCGTCCTCGTAATCGATAACGGCGACGACGAGACGATCGCCATCCGCGTCACCTGACCAGCAGCTCTGGCGTCTGCGGTCGCCAGCCCATACGATGGCTCATCCGAGAGGCAGGACCATGCTCAACCTCATTCCCGTCGCCGTCCTGATCCTGTTTCTGGCCGCCGCGCTCTTCTTGTTCGCACGGCGACGGGCGCCGTTCAGCTTTGTCATCCTCGCCGCAGGCCTAGGTGCGGTTTCTATCGCTCTTT
>NZ_JBHIWJ010000245.1:0-554 GCF_041987595.1 Sphingobium sp.
TATTTCTTCGGCGGCAAGCCCGAGACGGCTGCAGGCGAGGGCGCGAAGGCCGGCGCGGGCGAGAGCGAATCGCAGGCACCGGCAGTGACCGTGATCGTTCCCGGATCGGGATCGGTCGAGCGCGTCATCAACGCCACAGGAACGCTGGCTGCACGGCGTGAAATGCCGATCGGCATCGCAGGCGAAGGCGGCCAGGTGATCCGCGTGCTGGTGCAGCCGGGCGACTGGGTGCGCACGGGCCAAGTGCTCGCGGTCATCGATCAGGATGTCCAGACCCAGCAGGCCCGCTCGCTGGCGGCGCAGATCGAGGTCAGCCAGGCCGATGCGGTGCTCGCGCAGAACGAGCTCGACCGTGCGCTGCAGCTGGTGGGTCGCGGATTCATCTCCAAGGCCGATGTTGATCGCCGACGCGCGACGCGCGATGCTGCGGTGGCGCGCGTCGAGGTGGCCAAGGCTCAGCTGCGCGAGGCGCAGGCGCGCAATGGCCGCCTGAGCATCCGCGCGCCCGAATCGGGCCTGGTGCTCGAGCGCAATGTCGAACCCGGTCAGGTGGT
>NZ_JBHIWJ010000246.1:0-546 GCF_041987595.1 Sphingobium sp.
CCGCGGCCTGCAACAGGTCGTCATAGGCCGAGCCGACGGCACGCTCGATGTCGGAGATGACGTCGCCGGTCGCATCACCGCCGATCGCGGTGCCGGCCTGCAGGTCGATGGTGACGCCCGCGCCCGACGTCGCATAGTCGATCGTGTCGAACCCGGCGCCGCCGCGCAGCACGTCAGCCCCCGAACCGCCGCGCAGCACGTCGTCGCCCAGGCCGCCGTCCAGCGTGTCGGCACCCGCGCCGCCGTCGATGGTGTTGTTGCCGGCGTTGCCGGTGATGACGTTGTCCAGCGCATTGCCGGTCGCGTCGATGTTGGCGCTGCCCGTCAGCACCAGGTTCTCGACGTTGGCCGGCAGCACCAGCGTGACGGACGAGCGGATGGTGTCCGTGCCCTCGCCGGCGTTCTCGGTGACGACGTCGGCCGCGTTGTCGACGACGTAGGTGTCGTTGCCCGCGCCGCCCACCAGGTTCTCGATGTCGAAGCGCCCGGTCGCGCCATCGGTGACCAGGGCGATGGTGGTGCCCGCGACCGGCGTCTGGCTGGCCG
>NZ_JBHIWJ010000247.1:0-267 GCF_041987595.1 Sphingobium sp.
AGGTTGGTTGACGCCCGTGGCGCAGAACTGGAGCCACCGCAGGAAGTCGCATTGCGTGACGGAGGAGCCGTCTTCATTCATCACCGAATGACCGTTCAGGCGCGTCAGCTTCAACGCGGCACCGAGCCGGCTTTCAAAGCTAACGATGTCTCGCTTGAACTTCTCGATTAGATCGGTTGTGCGCGCCTTTTGGGTCGGGCTTGGCCGATCGTCATCGAACATCAATTCCACGAACGGCTCTGTTGCAAAGATTGGCGGCAGTCAGAG
>NZ_JBHIWJ010000247.1:277-545 GCF_041987595.1 Sphingobium sp.
AACGGGATGAGCTTTGGGCGCAAAGCGCGCCCCTTTCCAGTGAGCCGTACGATAGACCTTCGTCGATCCGCGGGATCCCGCTTCCGGGTGACCAAGCCGGCCCGTTCCATCGCGACAATTACCGCGGTGGTCGTGTTTTCGGCTACGTTGTTGCGGCGGCTCAGGGCTTTTTGCGTTTGACCGTCGTCGATCCACAACAGACGCAAGTAATACGGCTCTGTTGCAAAGATTGGCGGCAGTCAGAGGTAGGCTGTCGCTCTGCGCCGAT
>NZ_JBHIWJ010000248.1:0-540 GCF_041987595.1 Sphingobium sp.
GCACCGCAAACGGCACGTCGTCGGCACTCTGCATTTCCGGCGTCTTGGCCATCTGGGCAAACATCGCCAGGTCCTTTTCGCGCGTCTGGCGCAGCATGAACGCGCGCACCGGCACGGCGGCGCGCTGCGCGGCCGTCTCCAGGCTGATCTTGTTTTCCGACAGCGGCTTGTAGGCGTCGTTGTAGACCTTGTCGGCTACCGGCGACATGACGAAGAACGTGAGGAACAGCGACAGGCCGACCAGCACCTGGTTGGGCGGCGACGATGCCGTGCCGAGCGCATTGCGCAGCAGGCCCAGCACGATGATGATGCGCGTGAAGCCGGTCATCATCAGCATGGCCGCCGGCAGGAACGACAGCGACGTCAGCAGCACCAGCGTCTGCACCGACAGCGACCATACCTGGCCGCCGCCTGCCGCAGGGCGGCTGGTCATGCCCGGCAGCGACTGCGCCAGCGCGCTTTCGGGCGCGAGCCACAGCGCCAGCGGCAGCAGCGCAAGCAGCAGTCCGGCCGCGCGCGACGGGCGCACGAAGGGCTTCA
>NZ_JBHIWJ010000249.1:0-533 GCF_041987595.1 Sphingobium sp.
AAGCAGCGGCTCGCGCGACGACATGCTGTCCGCCATGGAGCGCTGGTTTACGGCGGATACCCGTTGGGAAAATGTCGGCGCGGCGACGACTGTCGGGATCGATCAGGCGCGGCAGTTCGTCGAGGGCTTTCTGGGCCGGATTCCTTTCGAACGCTGCGCGGTCGTCGTCCATCATGCGGCGGCCGCCGGCAATGTGGTCCTGACCGAGCGCAGCGATATTTTCTACGGACCGGACGGGCAGGAAATGCTTTTGCTGCGGCTGATGGGCGCGCTGGAAATGGACGGCCCCCATATCGTCGCCAGGCGCGACTATTTCGACACAAGCGGCTTTTAGAGGGGGATGGGGATGACCGATCGCAAGGCTGTCTGGGCGCAGATCGTCCCGATGCCGGGCGCCGATCTGTCGGCGCTGGCGCAGAGCTACGAAGCGGCGGGCGTGGAAGGGGTGTGGGCGCCCCAGATTTTCGGCGCGCCCTTTACGACGCTGGCCGCCGTCGCGCCGGCCACGCAGCGCATCAAGCTGGGGACCGGCA
>NZ_JBHIWJ010000250.1:0-533 GCF_041987595.1 Sphingobium sp.
CGCTGGTGCTGCGCGGCGCTGGCGCGCGTGTCGATGGTCTCGTGTTCCAGAATATGCGCGTTCCCGACGGCAATGGCGCGGGGATCCGGCTCGAACGGAGTGACCTTGATGTCGCGAACAGCCTGTTCCGCAACAGCGAGGAAGGCATATTGACTGCCGACGACGCGGACGCCGCGCTGACCATCGACCGTTCGACCTTTTCGCGGCTCGGCCGCTGCGACCGCGGTTTGAGCTGCGCGCACAGCGTCTACACCGGCATCTATGGCCGCGTGACCGTCACCCGCACACGGTTTGAAAAGGGCAGCGGCGGCCATTATCTGAAGACGCGTGCGATCGCGGTCGACGTCAGCGACAACAGCTTCGACGATACGCAGGGAACCGCGACCAACTATATGATCGACCTGCCGTCGGGGTCGGTCGGCCGGATTGCGAACAATCTGTTCGTGCAGGGTCGCGACAAGGAAAATTACTCGGCAATCATCGCGGTCGCCGCCGAAGAGCGCAAGAACCCGTCGCGCGGGCTGGTCGTCGAG
>NZ_JBHIWJ010000251.1:0-522 GCF_041987595.1 Sphingobium sp.
GGCGTGGAAGGGGGTGGTGGTGGGAAGAGGTCGGCTTCGGAGCGCGGAGCGGTCGGCGCGGCCCCGGCGCAATCGGTCCAAAGGTCAGGAAAGGTCAGCCTTGTGCGGCGGCCGATTGGCTGCTCGCGGCGCGCAGGTCGCGCGATTGACGCTCCCGTTCCCACGCCGGGCGGCGAGCGCATTGTCCACATTTTGAAAGAGCCGGGACGAAGGCTGGCGCAGCCGGGCCATGTAGGACAGCTTTTTTGTGGCCGGTGTGGGGGTGGGGAGCGGACGTTCGCCTTATTGTTGTACCCCGGCGAAAGCCGGGGCCCAGGGCGCCCAGGAGCAGGCGTTGGCTTATCCCGCTCTGGACCCCGGCTTTCGCCGGGGTACGGCAACGATCGGTCGCTTCCAGACCTTTGTCATCCCGGACTTGATCCGGGATCCACGGCGGCGCTGAAGTCATGGACCCCGGATCGCGTCCGGGGTGACGATGAAAGAGAAGCCCGCCGTTCCGCGGCCCCCGCGCTACTCCTCGAC
>NZ_JBHIWJ010000252.1:0-519 GCF_041987595.1 Sphingobium sp.
AAGCGGCTGATCGACCGCGTCCGACTGGTCGATGTCAGCGCGGCGTTTGCGATGGAAGAGATCAAGCACAGCACCGCCATTCCCCTGCCATGCCGGATTGCGCCCTGAGAACGCACGTGATTGCAGTTTCTGCAAGTGCATTTGCCGAGCTTGCAATTGCATCAATCGTTGCTGCGGCGCAAAAGGAACGAGCCTTTCAGGCATCCTCTCCTAAAAACTTCCGGCCGGTCGCAAGACCGGCCTTTTTTTTGGCCCTGATTTCCCCTACGGAATGCAGACGTCGTCAGCCAATATAAAGACGAATCAATAATCGGGAGTGGAAGCCGCCGGAAAGACCGGCACCGGCGGACGATCGGGACGGGGGTTGAGCGATACGGGCATCGCTCCCCCCGTTTTGATTCGTGCTGTTCGTTGCAGCGGCGATAGCTTTTATCCCAATAACGGCTTCTTCGCGCTCCAACGGCGAACACAAGCCATCGCGGATGGCAGGGCGAGCGAATCTACCCTATCTGGCGCGGA
>NZ_JBHIWJ010000253.1:0-519 GCF_041987595.1 Sphingobium sp.
GAGTGATGGCCCTTGACTGAGCCGGTGCCCCCCACCGACCCGGCAACGAAGCATGGCGGCCGCAAGGCCGCCATGTCCTTCATCCTGGTCGCCGTGCTGATCGACATGATCTCGATCGGCCTGATCATCCCGGTGCTGCCGCCGCTGGTGGGCACTTTTGCCAACACCCCGGCCGAGCACACCCTGGCCTATCTGGCGGTGAGCTTTGCCTTCGGCATCGCCAACTTCTTTGGTTCGCCCATCCTGGGCGCGCTGTCCGACCGCTTCGGGCGCCGCCCGGTGCTGCTGATCGGCTTCTCGGGCCTGGCCCTGAGCTTTCTGGTCACAGCCTCGGCCACCGCGCTGTGGATGCTGATCGTGGTGCGCCTGTTCTCGGGCGCCATGCAGGCCAATGCGGCCGTGGCCAATGCCTATGTGGCCGACATCACCCCGCCGGCCGAGCGCGCCAAGCGCTTCGGCATGCTGGGCGCGGCCTTCGGCATGGGCTTCATCCTGGGCCCGGTGATGGGCGGCCTGCTG
>NZ_JBHIWJ010000254.1:0-518 GCF_041987595.1 Sphingobium sp.
TGACCATGCGCACCAGCGGCTCGTCATCGACGACCAGGATGGTCTTGCTGCCCGGCGCGGTCGCGACCATGTTCTCGTCGGACTGCGGCAACGCGTCTTCTCCGGCTTCACCCAGGTGACGCGGCAGATAGATGCAGAGCGTCGCCCCCTGCCCCAGTTCTGAATAAATGCGTACGGCCCCGCCGGACTGCCCGGCAAAACCATACACCATGGATAGTCCCAGCCCCGTGCCCTGCCCGGTCGGCTTGGTGGTGAAGAAAGGATCGAAGACATGCCGGTGCCGGTATCACTCACGCACAACGACACGTACTGGCCTGGTTGCACGCCACGCTGCATGGCGGCGATGTCGTCCAGCCAGCGGTTGGCCGTCTCGATGGTCAGCCGCCCGCCGTGCGGCATGGCGTCACGGGCATTGATGCACAGGTTCAGCAGGGCATTCTCCAGCTGGCCGATGTCCACGAAGGTGTTCCACAATCCACCCGCAGCGATGGTCTCCACCGTGATCGCCGGGCCCACGC
>NZ_JBHIWJ010000255.1:0-518 GCF_041987595.1 Sphingobium sp.
GGGGCCCTCTCATTGGGCTCCCGAGTCCGGCTCGCAACCACTCACGCGCGGCTTACCGCGTCGAGCTCGGCAAACTCGTCTTCGCTGAGCGTGATGCTGGCGGCGGCGACGTTTTCATCAAGATGATTGACCCGACTGGTCCCGGGGATCGGTAGCATCACCGGGCTTCGCTTGAGCAGCCAGGCGATTGCGATTTGACCAGGTGTCACGCCCTTCGCCTTCGCCAGCTTGTCGACAAGACCACCCGGTCGCGCGAGGCTGCCGGCGGCGAGCGGATACCAGGGGATGAATCCGATCCCGTTCGCTTCACAATAGTCGAGCACGTCCTCATCGGCTCGGTTGCCGAGATTGTAGAGATTTTGCACGGTCGCGACGGGAAACACCTTGCGTGCCGCCTCGATCTGCTCGACCGAGACCTGACTGAGGCCAGCGTGACGGATGAAGCCATCATCGATGAAGGACTTTACGACATCGAACTGTTCGTCCTCCGGAACGCGCGGATCGATGCGGTGGAGCTG
>NZ_JBHIWJ010000256.1:0-517 GCF_041987595.1 Sphingobium sp.
CCAGCGTGAAGGGCTCGGCACGAGCAGTGGCAGCGCAGTTCTTGCGGAAATACTCGAGCAGCAGCAGGCGGTCCAGCCCCGTTTCGCGAACCGGCGGGACGGATACCGTGAACACCGACAGGCGATGATAGAGGTCGGGACGAAAGCGTCCGGTCTTCATCTCCTGGCGCAAGTCGCGGTTGGTGGCGGTGATGATCCGCGCTGTCGAAATGCGGGTATGGGTTTCGCCAACCCGCTGGTATTCGCCGTTTTCAAGAACGCGCAACAGCTTCGGTTGCAAATCCAGGGGAAGTTCGCCGATTTCGTCGAGGAACAGCGTGCCGCTGTCGGCGTCTTCAAAATAGCCTGCCTTGGCCGTCTGGGCGCCGGTAAAAGCACCTTTGGCATAGCCGAACAGGGTTGGTTCGAGCAGGGAGGGAGAGATGGCCGCACAGTTGAGTGCCAGGAACGGTTTGGCGTGGCGTTCGGTCAGACGGTGTAAATAGTGGCTGGCGACGATGTCCTTGCCGCTGCCGGA
>NZ_JBHIWJ010000257.1:0-514 GCF_041987595.1 Sphingobium sp.
CAGACGCGTCTCCAGCGTCCAGTCCGCCTCGGCCAGATCGTCAGCCGTTCCCTGCCCCTCCAAAACCCTCGCCAAAACAGCCAGCGCCGCGCCGACGCCCAGGGTTTGAGCGACGGTTTCATCTGGTGTCGGCTCATAGCGCTGGTCCAGCACGCCGATCGTGCCGGTTCGCGCGACTGCCCCCTCAGCCGGCGCGGCTTCGCCCGAGATCAGGCGCAGCAGCGTGGTCTTGCCCGCGCCATTGCGACCGACGACGCCGGTGCGCTCAGGCCCGAACGTCAGGCTCAGATTGTCGAAAAGAGTGGCGCCGTCCGGCGTCCTAGCGGCGACCTTGTCGAGTGTCGCGAGTGCGGACGGGGACGCGTTTCGGCTTGGGCTGATTGGCATTGAGGAACACGAGCAGCATGGCGGACAGGGCGGAACCGGTGGCCAATGCGATGATCATGATCGTCATACCTTCTGCAAAACGCGTCAGAAAAAGGAGGATGGGTCGTAATCCCGCAATGCGCAAGTC
>NZ_JBHIWJ010000258.1:0-513 GCF_041987595.1 Sphingobium sp.
CGTCGATGCCAGCGGTATCGAGACGATCGACGACTGGATCGACCTGCTCGACGCGGAAACCGACCTCACTATCCAGCATACGTCGGGCACGACCGGCAAGCTGAGCTTCGTCCCCCGCACCAAGAAACAGTGGCGCGAGACGATCGTCCATTCGGCGGTCATCATCCGCGACTGGTGGCCGGATCGCGGCCCGGACATATTGAAGGACGGGATGCCGATCATCATTCCGGGCTATCGCTATGGCGCCGCGGCGATGCAGCGCGGCAACGGCCTCCAGGTCGATCTTTATGCCAAGGGCGAGGAAAACACCCTGTTTCTCTACCCCGACGCCCGCTTCAGCGCGGACATCGCTTCGCTGGGCGGCCGCCTGCGCGCGGCGGAGGCGCGGGGTGAGGCCGGCATGATCGACATTCCGCCGGTCCTGCTGGAACGGCGGGAGGCTCTGCTGGAACTGGAGCGCCGCCGGCCCGACGACCTCAAGCATTTCTTCAGCGAGGCGCAGCGGCGCTTCGG
>NZ_JBHIWJ010000259.1:0-513 GCF_041987595.1 Sphingobium sp.
CGCCGAGGATCCGGTCGAGCAGTTGTTGTTCACATTCAGAACCGGGATGCCTGTCATTCCGACATGGTACAGGGCGCGCTGACCGCAGGTGCTGTCGCCATAGACATAGCCAACATAGGCCTGTTGGACTTTATCATAATCCAACCCCGCGTCTGCCAGAGCGGACCGGGTCGCAGCGGTCGCCATCACATCGTAGCTTTCGGATTTTCCCGGCTTCTGGAACGGGACCATCCCAACGCCTGCAACATAGGCTTTGTCTGTCATTTCTCTCTCTCCCAAGTTCGGTCAGGCCACCCTAATCGGTCCGCCAGCCTATTTTCTACCATTTGTTAGATTTTAAATCCCAACCTTGGGAAGTGTCAATATCGCCAAGCTGTGACGTAGGGAGCTTGCGCTATTTTCTAACTTGTGTTTGTTTTCGGGCCACACGCCCTGATCGGCGGCACAATTGAGGGATTCTGGTCCCGGCGCAACCGCTGACAAGCGTTTAGCACTCAGCTTACGAAAGGTGGT
>NZ_JBHIWJ010000260.1:0-513 GCF_041987595.1 Sphingobium sp.
GACCTGCGTGGAGCCGGCCGTGCCACGCAGCTGCCGCGTCAGCTCGTAGCACTGCGCAAGTCCGGTGGCGCCGAGCGGATGTCCCTTCGACAGCAATCCGCCGGACGGATTGGTCACGATCCGGCCGCCATAGGTGTTGTCGCCGTCATTGATGAACTTGCCGGCTTCGCCCTCGCCGCAAAGGCCGAGCGCCTCGTAGGTGATCAGCTCGTTGTGGGCAAAGCAGTCGTGCAGCTCGACCACGTCGAGATCGTCGGGCCCGATGCCGGCGCTTTCATAAACCCGGCCTGCCGCCTCTTTTGCCATGTCGTAGCCGACCAGCTGCATCATGTCGCCGGCCTTGAAGGTCGAGGGCGTGTCGGTGGTCATGGCCTGCGCCGCGATGCGAACCTCCTTGCCGATGCCGTGCTTGTCGGCAAACCGCTCGGAGACCAGCACGGCGGCTGCGCCGCCGCAGGTCGGCGGGCACGCCATCAGGCGCGTCATGACGCCGGGCCAGATCACCTGATCGTT
>NZ_JBHIWJ010000261.1:0-513 GCF_041987595.1 Sphingobium sp.
CGTCGATGCCAGCGGTATCGAGACGATCGACGACTGGATCGACCTGCTCGACGCGCAAACCGACTTGACCGTACAGCATACGTCCGGCACCACCGGCAAGCTGAGCTTCGTCCCTCGCACCAAGAAACAGTGGCGTGAAACCATCGTCCATTCGGGGGTCATCATCCGCGACTGGTGGCCGGACCGGGGTCCGGACATCGTGAAGGACGGGATGCCGATCATCATTCCGGGCTATCGCTACGGCGCTGCCGCGATGCAGCGCGGCAACGGCATCCAGGTCGATCTCTATGCCAAGGGTGAGGAAAATACCCTGTTCCTCTATCCCGACGCCCGGTTCAGTGCAGACATCGCCTCGCTGGGCGGCCGCCTGCGCGCGGCGGAGGCGCGGGGCGAGGCCGGCATGATCGACATTCCGCCGGTCCTGCTGGAACGGCGGGAGGCGCTGCTGGAACTGGAGTGCCGCCGGCCCGACGACCTCAAGCATTTCTTCAGCGAGGCGCAGCGGCGCTTCGG
>NZ_JBHIWJ010000262.1:0-512 GCF_041987595.1 Sphingobium sp.
GGCTTATCTGCTCTTGGCTTTGACGGGCGTGCAAAACAGCTTGTGCAGCGTGGCATAGAGCTGCTCGATGCGCGGATCGGCGATGCGATACCAGAGCGTCTGGCTTTCCCGCCGGAAAGTGACGAGACCCTCGTCGCGCATCTTCGCGAGATGCTGCGAGAACGCCGATTGCGAAAGGCCGACGGCCTCGGCGAGGGAACTCACGCTGTCCTCCCCGCATTCAAAGAGCCTGCACAGGATCATCAGCCGACGCTCATTGGCGAGAGCGCGCAGGATGGAGGCAACCTCAACCGCCTGCTTTTCGAAAGTTTCCGGATCGAACGTTGCTGAGGCCACCGCCCTGTTCCCATTATTTCAGTCATTGCTGAATTAGATATTGCTAATATATCCGTCAAGACCAACCGAACAATGGCATCAGGGAGTTCCAGAATGTCACAGCCAATCATCCGATCGTTCTTCGACGAGCCGACAAACACGGTGAGCTACCTCGTCGCCGATCCGGCCACGAAAAA
>NZ_JBHIWJ010000263.1:0-512 GCF_041987595.1 Sphingobium sp.
GCTCGGCCAGCTGCGCCCACACTTCGGGCCGCCAGCCTGCGTTGCTGGCGATGGCCTTGCGGCGGGTTTCCCAGTCGTATTGTTCCCGAACCAGCCGCGACAGCCCGTCACGCACCATGTCCTGTTCTTCGGTGAAGTTGAAATCCACGAATTCTCTCCCGTCCTCGAGGTGCTTACAGACCGAGGATCATCTTGGTGATGATGTTGCGCTGGATCTCGTTCGATCCGCCATAGATGCTGGTCTTGCGCATGTTGAAATAGCTCGGCGCCGTGTGGTGCGCCCAGTCCGGCCCGATCGGGTGCTCGTTGTCCCCTTCGCCGAAGCCGCGGAAATAGGGCGCGCCATAGTGCCCCGCCGCTTCCAGCGCGAGTTCGGTGATGCGCTGCTGGATTTCCGAACCCTTGATCTTGAGCACGCTCGATTCCGGCCCCGGACCGCGCCCGGCGGCTTCGCCGGCCAGCGTGCGCAGTTCGGTGAATTCCAGCGCGGTCAGGTCCATTTCCAGTTCGGC
>NZ_JBHIWJ010000264.1:0-511 GCF_041987595.1 Sphingobium sp.
TCCACGCCCAGCGCGAGGATCTGCGCGGGCGTGTTGGCCACCGCGAACAGCCGGCGCGTGGCCTTGTTGACGCCGACGTCGGTCGCCTGCGCCGACAGCAGCACCGCCGTCAGCAGCTCGAAGACGCTGGCGTACTGCAGTTCGGTCTGGGGCGACGGGTTGGCGGACTTCAGGGTGGCGAAGAAGCGTTCGACTTGGGCACCGTTCATGGCGCGATTGTGTCGTGCACTTCAGGCGCCGCGCTTGGCGCGGGCCCGGGCCAGGGCCGCCTCGATGACGGCGCGCTTGCGGTCCAGCGTGGCCGGGTCGGTGATGACGGAGGCCGCGGCCACGTCGGCGAGCTTGGCCTCGGCCTTGGCCATCAGCCGGGCATCGTTCTCCTCGGCCTCGCGGTGGCGGCGGAACTGCTTGAAGGCGTAGCGGTCCCGCGCCTCGTCGGCCTGCGCCTGGCTCCACGCGGCCCAGCCGGTGGCGGTGGTCACCTCCGGCATGGAGATGCAGTCCACGGGGC
>NZ_JBHIWJ010000265.1:0-511 GCF_041987595.1 Sphingobium sp.
ATCCGCGGCTGTCGTTCACCACGATCGGCGTCTTGCGGATCTGCTTCACGTAATCCATCGCCTTGGCGAGCGTTTCGTCGCTCGTCTTCTTGCCCATGATGATCTCGACAAGTTGCATCTTGTCGACAGGCGAGAAGAAATGGATGCCGATGAAATTGTCGGGCTTCGCGGAAGCTTCCGCGAGGCCGGTGATCGGCAGCGTCGAGGTGTTGGAGCCGTAGATGCCACCTTCGGCGAGCTGCGGCTCGGCCTTCTTCGTCACTTCCGCCTTGATGTCGCGGTTTTCGAAGACGGCTTCGATGACGAGATCGGCGCCCTTCAGGTCGTCGTAATTCGTCGTCGGCTTGATGAGACCGAGAAGCTTGTCGGCCTTGTCCTCAGTGGTCTTACCGCGCTCGAGCGCTTTCTTCAGGAGCTTTTCGGAATAGGCCTTGCCCTTTTCGGCATTCGCCTGATCGGTGTCGAGGAGCACGACTTCCATGCCGGCCTGCGCCGACACATAGGCGATGCC
>NZ_JBHIWJ010000266.1:0-510 GCF_041987595.1 Sphingobium sp.
GACCCCGCCATGGCTTTTGTTGGTTGAAACGGTTTCCAGGGCCATCATTCACTCGCTGAAGAAATAGGCGCAGACCTTGTTCCCGGCCGGATCGCGCAGATAGGCGGCATAGGCGCCGGGCAAGTGACCGCGAGGGCCAGCTGCGCCTTCACACGCACCACCCGCCGAAACGCCAGCGGCGTGGAATGCATCGACGTCAGCTTGACTGGAGGTCGCAAAGCCGATGGTCACACCGTTGCCGGATGGCGCTTCACCGTTGCCCGGACGCAGGACCGGAAAGGCCGGCTTGTCCTTGCCATACAGAATGGCGCTGTCACCAAAGGGCCCCAAATTCTTCACGCCCAAAGGCGCCAGTGCGGCGTCGTAAAACGCCGTGGAAACTGCCAGATCGCTTGCGCCGACGCAGGCGTGCGAAAACACGCCATCACCCGAAATCACTGCCATATTTATTCTCCGACTCTATCAAAAATGAATGTCAGAACACAACCACGCTGCGAATGCTCTTGCCGG
>NZ_JBHIWJ010000267.1:0-510 GCF_041987595.1 Sphingobium sp.
TCGGCGGTCTGGGCCGGGCCGGACCGCGACGAGCATTTCCGCAGCGCGCCGCTATTCTTCGGCAAGACCGAGGGCTCGACGCCGTTCCGCTTCTCGCTGCATGTCGGCGACGTCGGCCACACCCTGATTGTCGGTCCGACCGGTGCCGGCAAATCAGTGCTGCTGGCGCTGATGGCGATCCAGTTCCGGCGCTACCGGAAGAGCCAGATCTTCGCCTTCGATTTTGGCGGCTCGATCCGCACCGCGGCGCTTGCGATGGGCGGCGACTGGCACGACCTCGGCGGCAGTCTGTCGAACAGCGCGGAGGACTCCGTCTCTCTTCAACCGCTGGCACGCATTGGTGACGCGGCGGAACGCGCCTGGGCGGCGGAATGGGTGACGGCGATCCTCGCCTAGGAAGGCGTCACCATCGATCCGACCGCGAAGGAGCATGTCTGGTCGGCGTTGACCTCCCTGGCTTCCTCGCCGGTCGAGGAACGGACGATCACCGGTCTGACCGTCCTGTTGCTA
>NZ_JBHIWJ010000268.1:0-508 GCF_041987595.1 Sphingobium sp.
CTACCACTACGCGCCAGGACGCAGTGGCAAACATGCCGAGCATATCCTCGACGGCTTCGACGGCATCCTTCAGGTCGATGGATACCAGGGCTATCACAGGCTCGCACGACTCGAGCGTCAAGGCGGCGCGCCGCTGCGGCTGGCCGCATGCTGGTCCCACTCCAGGCGCGAGATCATTGCCGCGACTCCGAAGGCCGGCTCACCCATCGCCGAAGCCGTCCTCGCGCGCATCGCCGCGCTCTACGCAATCGAGAAGGAGATCCGTGGCGCCGACGCCGCGATCCGACAAAAGGCGCGCAACGAGCGATCACGGCCGCTCGTCGCCGAACTCGAGAGATTCCTGCGCGAGCAAGCTGCCCGCCTGTCGCCGGGCAGCGAGATGGGCAAGGCGATCGCCTATCTGCTGAACCATTGGGATGGCCTCACTTTGTTTCTCGACGATGGCCGCGTTGAGATGGACACTAACCCCGTCGAAAATCAAATCAGACCGCTGACGCTGACGCGCAAA
>NZ_JBHIWJ010000269.1:0-508 GCF_041987595.1 Sphingobium sp.
CGCGTCCCCGGCTTCCGCCCCGACGCCGTGACGAGCGAGGTCGGCGAGCTGGTCGAGGCGCGCTTCGCCGACCACCCCGGCGAGCTCGACCTCTCGACGCTGCCCGCGACGCACCGCGACGCGCTGAAGGTCTGGCGCTGGGCGCGCGAGGAGTGCCTGCCCCACTTCGGCCCGTACGAGGACGCGTTCTCGACGCGCGAGTCGAACCTGTTCCACACGCGCGTCTCGGCGCTGCTCAACCTGCACCGCCTGCTGCCGCGCACGGTCGTCGAGGACGCGGTCGCGCTCGTCGAGGGGCACGAACAGCCGGTCGTTCTGGTCGCACATGTCGCCGATGGGCGTGTAGAAGTCGAAGGTCATGTGCGTGGCGCCGGCGCCCACCCAGTCGATCACCGCCTGCTCGATGCAGTCGGCGTTCGCCCGGGTGATGCAGTACGCGACGGTGACGCGGAGGTTCGGCCGCTCGGCGACGTGGCGCATGGCGCGGCGGTAGATGCCCTTCTTGCGC
>NZ_JBHIWJ010000270.1:0-275 GCF_041987595.1 Sphingobium sp.
GCCGTGCGGCCGGCGGCCTGATTGGCATAATGGGCGGCATAGGCCTTGTCATAATAACGCTTGTTGAAGACGTTGTTGACGTTGACCTGCAGGCTCACCGCATCGCTGAACGCATAGGATGCATTGCCGTCGAAGCGCCAATAGCTGGGCACCATGCGGGCCAGTTCCTTGGTGATGACGACCGCGCCATTGCTGATGGTGCGCGTATCGGAATAGCCGCCATAGACCTTCGCCATGTAGATCGCGCCGCCGCCGATGGTGAAGGCCGGGGTGAT
>NZ_JBHIWJ010000270.1:285-505 GCF_041987595.1 Sphingobium sp.
CTGTGTTTGGGCGTGTTGGGGAATTGCTTGCCCGTATTCACGCTCGGTGCGGCGATCGACACGCCGTTGACGGTCGTGACCGTCGAACCGCCATCGACGATCTCCGAGTCCATATAGGTATAGCCGCCGAACACGTTCCATTCCGGCGTGATATTGCCGTTGAAGCCGAGTTCGATGCCCTCGATCTTGCGCTCGCCGATATAGGCGACCGTGCCGGCAT
>NZ_JBHIWJ010000271.1:0-504 GCF_041987595.1 Sphingobium sp.
GCGCCATCAGCGGCGCGATGGCGACACCCGTGCAGATCGCAGTGGCCGCCGGCCCCTTCGTGGCCTCGCTGCTGTATTCCGCCGGCAACGGCTATCCCGGCACGCTGCTGGCCCTGACCGGCATCAGCGCGGCGGGCGCGATCCTGTTCGGCTATGTGATCAGGCATCTGCGCCAGCAATCCATGCTTCTCTCGAACGAAGGCACCTCGACATGAGCCACATCACGATCTACCACAATCCCGATTGCGGCACGTCACGCAACGTCCTCAGCCTGATTCGCAACAGCGGCGAGGAACCGGCTGTCATCGAATATCTGAAGACACCGCCCGACCGCGACATGCTGAAGGCGCTGATCGCCGCGATGGGCATCCCGGTACGCGCGGTGCTGCGCGAGAAAGGCACGCCGTATGCGGAACTCGGCCTGGGAGATCAGAAGTGGAGCGACGAGCAATTGATCGACTTCATGCTCCAACATCCGATCCTCATCAACCGACCTATCGTGGT
>NZ_JBHIWJ010000272.1:0-504 GCF_041987595.1 Sphingobium sp.
GTGGAACGCGCGCGGCTGGACGAGAAGGAATACCAGTATCTCTACGCCGACGGCGAGAGCTTCACCTTCATGGACAACGAGACTTACGACCAGGTGACGATGACCGCCGAGATGATCGGCGAGGAGGCCGTGCCCTTCCTGCAGGAAAACATGAACGTCATGGTCGAGAGCTATGAAGGCGAGCCGATCGGCGTGACCCTGCCGCAGCAGGTGGTGATGGAGATCGTCGAGGCCGACGCCGTGGTCAAGGGCCAGACCGCCTCCTCCTCGTTCAAGCCGGCGGTGCTGGAAAACGGCGTGCGCATCATGGTGCCGCCGCACATCGAGACCGGCACCCGCGTCGTGGTCAACACCGAGGACCGCAGCTACGTCGAGCGCGCGAAGGACTGATTGCTTTGCCCTCTGAGGTGGAGGGTCGCACAGACGACGGTGCGTCCTTCGACAGGCTCAGGATGAGGGGATGAAGAGGATTGCGGAGACGCAGGCGCCGGACGGTATGGCACT
>NZ_JBHIWJ010000273.1:0-502 GCF_041987595.1 Sphingobium sp.
TCGGCCTGCGCTCGAACGTTACGATCATGTACGGCGCCATCGAGAACCCCGTCCACTGGGCCCGGCACATCGTGCGGACCCGCGCCCTGCAGCACGAGACCGGGGGCTTCACCGAGTTCGTGCCGCTGCCGTTCGTGCACATGGCCGCACCGATGTACCTGCAGCGCAAGGCCCGGCGCGGACCCACCTTCCGGGAGGCGCTGCTCATGCACGCCGTCGGACGCATCGCCTACCGGGGCGCCATCGACAACATCCAGGTCTCGTGGGTGAAGATGGGTCGCTCCGGGGTCGCCCAGTGCCTGCAGGCGGGCGTCAACGACCTCGGCGGCACGCTGATCGACGAGAACATCAGCCGGGCCGCCGGCGCCAGCCACGGCCAGATGATGGAAGGCGACGACTTCCGCTCGATCGTCGAGCCGCTCGGACGCACGCTCGTCCAGCGCACCACGCTCTACGGACGGGCGCTCGGCGAACCCGTCTGACTACTGGGCGGCTGCCGCGA